>JANXAL010000111.1 GCA_025062325.1 Roseiflexus sp. | reverse complement strand
CATGCCACGGCTCTCGCGCGTGTTGACCGACGGCGTGAGCGAGGCTGACGCTCTGCGCCTTGCGGCGGGGCTGGAGCAGGCGGTGCGCCATCCGCTGGCGGAGGCGATTTTAGCGGCGGCGCGCGAGCGGGGGATTGAGCCTGTGCCTGTAGGCGAAGTAGAGGTCGTGGCGGGGGGCGGGGTGAGGGGGTTTTTGGTGTGGGGCGCCCCCCCCCCCCCCCCCCCCCCCCCCCCCGCGGGGGGGGGGGGGGGGGGGGGGCGCGCGGCGCGGCGCGGGGGGGCGCGGGGGCGGGCCCCCCCGGCCCGGGGGGGGGGGGGGGGGGGGGGGGGGGGGGGGGCAACACCCGCGCCGGGGTGCCACTCCCCCCCCTCGCTCCCCAAAGACTCCGCCCCTGCATCCCCCCTCTCCCCCGGTGGGAGAGGGGGTAAGGGAGGGCGGGGGCGCGGGCGCCTCCGCATTCTCTGGCGCACCCCCACCCCTTGCCCTGCTCCCACCCCCACCCCCGGCCCCTCCCCCATCAAGGGGGAGGGGTGACTACGCTCCCCGCTCCCCGCGTGGGAGCGGGGGCAGCTCACAGGCGGAGATTTTTTGGCAAGCCCTTCTGTTGCATCGCCCGGTTTGAGCGTCAGGAGACGCAAACTCCCCCTTCTCCCCTTGTGGGAGAAGGGGGCAGGGGGATGAGGGGGAAAAGGGCGACAGGATGCGGCACATCCGCTTCGCATGCCAAAAAGCCTACACTTGAGCGGGGGGCCGGGGGGTGTGGGGGCTGCCCGCGCCGGAATGCGCCACAGACGCGCCAGTAAAACCCGCCTCCAGGAGCGCCTCTCGTCTCTCCCCTCCCGCATCGCACGAGTGTGCGGCTATGGTACAATAGCGCCATACAGGTTCGCCAGGCAGCCGCGCCACACCCGGCGACCAGGCGCTCAAAGGAGGACCCGCTATGACGCAGACGACCGCCCCCGCAACCGCGCCCGACGCGCCGCCAGCCGATGATCCCTTCCGCTACGGCTGGCGCTACGTGCCGCGCCCGACCCCTGACGACCCCCACCACGTGGAACAGGTTCCACTTACCCTCGAAGACGTGCTGCACCCTGAAGTGGGAGATTTCATCGTGCACAGCGACCGCCACGAGACCGACCGGATGTATCTGACCGCCGTCCTGCGCGCCCGCCTGGAATCGTCCGGTGCGGCGATTGTGCTCAGCGACGTGCGCATCGCCTGGGACATCCCCGACCTGCGCCCGCACGGACCGGATGTGATGGTCATTCCTGGCATCCGCGAACGTCAGGACTGGAGCACATTCGATGTATCGGTCGAGGGGGCGCGTCCGGCGCTGATCATCGAAATCACCTCGCCGGAGACGCGCGAGAACGACCTGGAGCGCAAGGTAGAGCACTATGCGCGGGCAGGCGTGGCGCAGTATGTGATTGTGGACAATGTGAGCCGCAGCGGAGCGCGGCAATTACGCCTGCTCGATTATCGGCTGGAGGCCGGAGCGTATCGGCTGCACCCGCCGGACGCGGCAGGGCGGGTGCAGTTGATGATTGCCAATCTGTGGCTGGGGGTAGAGGGCGATCACGTCGTCTGCTACGACGAGCGCGGCGTAGCGTTCGGTGACTACGCGACCGTCGTGCGGCAAGCGGCGGAGGCGGAGGCATGGGCGCGGCGCGAAGCAGAACGAGCCCAACGCGAAGCCCAGGCCCGTGCCGAAGCCGAAGCGCGTTTGCGCGCACTTGAAGAGGAACTGCGCCGACTGCGCGGCGAGAGGTGATGCTATGACCGCCACCATCTTCGATCTCCACGCCAGCGTGCTTGCCGACTACCGCGACTTCGTGCAGTCGTTCTTGCAGATCGCCGATGACCGGGCGCGCGCGTTCGTGGATCAGGCGTTCGACGATCAGGCGCTCTGGCCCCAGCCGCTGGTGCAGCTCAGCCCGGCATATGCGCTCGACGACACGGTTGACGATTTGGCGCGCGCGGGAGCCATCCATCAGCTTGCGGCTGCGCTCTTCCGCACTGCACAGGGCGATCCCTTCCGCCTCTATCGCCATCAGCGCCAGGCGCTCGACGCGGCGCGGCGCGGCGAGAGTTTCGTCGTCACCAGCGGTACCGGGTCGGGCAAGAGCCTCTGCTACTTCCTCCCGATCATGAGTGCGCTCGCGCAGCAATCGGCGCGCCCGCCAGGCGTGCAGGCGCTGATTGTCTACCCCATGAATGCGCTCGTCAATTCGCAGATGCAGGCGCTGGACACGCTGGCGCAACAGTATGCCCGGCGCACCGGTCGCGCCTTTCCAATCACCTTTGCGAAATACACTGGCGAGACGCCCAACGCAGAGCGCGACGCAATCCGCCGCGATCCGCCTCAGATTCTGCTCACGAACTATGTGATGGTCGAACTGATGCTCGTGCGCCCTGAAGACCGCAACCTCGTCCATCCAGGGGCGCTGCGCTTCCTGGTCTTCGACGAACTCCACACGTACCGCGGGCGGCAGGGCGCCGACGTTGCCATGCTTGTGCGCCGCCTCAAGGAGCGCTGCGCTGCGCCCGACATCATCCACATCGGCACATCCGCCACCATGGTCGCCGGGCGCCAAGCCACTGCAGACGAACGCCGCCAGGCGGTCGCCGATTTTGCCACGCGCCTGTTCGGTCATCCGTTCGATGCCACGCGCGTCATCGAAGAAACCCTAGCGCCGGTCACTGAAGGCGGACCGCCAACGCCGGACGAACTGTGCGCTGCGTTGACCGCGCCGCTTCCCGACGATTGGGAGGCGTTCCGTCATCATCCGCTCATGCGCTGGATGGAATACGCCCTGGGGATTGTCCAGGAACCGGATGGGCGGCTGGCGCGTCAGCGACCGCTAACAGAGGCGGCGCGACGCCTGGCGCAGGATGCGGGTGCGGACGAAGCGACCTGCGCGCAAGCGCTCCGGGCGGCACTGACGCATGGGAGCCGCCTGGCGCACGCCGCAGGCAATCGGGCGTTCGCCTTCAAACTCCACCAGTTCATCTCGCAGGGGCGAGCGCTCTATGCCACGCTTGAACCCGTCGATCGGCGCGCCTTTTCGCTCGATGGGCAGGTGCAGGCGGACGGCGATCGCCTGTGGGCGCCGCTCGTGTTCTGCCGCCGCTGCGGGCAGGATTACTACCGCGTGCTGCGCATCCAGGACGACGAAGGCGAACGGTTCATCCCGCTCCCGGTCGATGATGACGTCGCCGATAATGATGTATCCGCACCCGCCGTCGGATATCTCATGCTTACCTCCACAGATGCGGACTGGAGTCCCGATCAGATCCCGGAGGAATGGCTCGATGCGCGCGGACGCCTCCTTCCAACGTGGCGCGGACGAACGCCGGAGGAGGTCTGGGTCTCGCCGGACGGGAGAGTCAGCGCGACACCGCGCGATGGCGCGTTGAAGATGTGGTTCCAGCACGCTCCATTTGCGCTCTGTCTAACGTGTGGCGAGTTCTACACGAGGCGCGAGCGCGAGTTCTCCAAACTGGCAACCCTGTCGAGCGAGGGGCGGTCGAGCGCCACCACGGCGCTGGCTGTCTCGATGCTGCGCCACGCGGCGCGCACAGGCGCCGTGCGCGACAAACTGCTCACCTTCACCGACAATCGTCAGGATGCGTCGTTGCAGGCGGGTCACTTCAACGACTTTGTGCATCTGGCTGTGCTGCGGTCGGCGCTGGTCGCCGCGCTGAACGAAACATCTCCCCTGACGCCCGATACGGTGGCTGCCAGCGTAGTGCGTCACTGCGGCCTGACGCTACGCGACATTGCGCAGAACCCGCACCTCGACCCTGAAACGCAGGCGGCGCGCGAGGTCTGGAATGTCTTTACCGATCTGGTTGAATACTGGCTCTATGACGATCTGCGGTACGGCTGGCAGATTGCGCAGCCGAACCTGGAGCAATTGGGGCTGCTGCGCATCGCGTACCGCGGACTGGACGATCTGTGCCGCGAGGATCGTTTCTGGGAGAACATTCCGCCGCTGGCGCAGGCGAGCGCCGCAGAGCGGGCGGAAATTGCGCGCGCCATCCTCGACCATCTGCGCCGCAAACTGGCGATCAATGCGCGCCTGTTGCAGGAGAGCGGGCAGCAGCAGTTGCGACGGCGCGCTCAGACGAACCTGAACGAGTTCTGGGGAATCGACCCCGACGCCCCAGGATTGCGCACGGCAGGGTGCGCGGTCGTTCCCGGTCAATCCCCGCGCCCGGCGTGGGAGCGCGACGAGCGCACCATCGGGCTGGGTGAACGCAGCGCCATCGGTCGGTTTCTGCGCACACGCCTGGGAGTCGCGGGCGATGCCTACCGTGCCACCCTCCTCAATCTCCTCAATCTGCTGGTGCGTCACGGCATGATCGCCCGGCTCGATCCGGTGGACGACCACCAGCGATTTCAACTGAACGCCGCATGCCTAATCTGGGAACGTGGCGATGGGTCGCCGCCTCCGCCTGATCCAATGGTCGTCCGCCGGGGCGGGCATGAGGCGTACATCCGCCCGGATCGGCGCCCGAACCTGTTTTTTCAGCGGTTCTACCGCGAAACTGCCGGGACGCTGGCAGCACTGGAGGCGCGCGAGCACACGGCGCAGGTGGTCGCCCCTGGCGAACGCGAGCGGCGTGAGCGCCGCTTCCGCTGGAGCGCCGCCGATACGACCAAGGATATCGATCTGGGGCGCCGCCTGCCCTATCTGGTCTGCTCGCCAACGATGGAACTTGGCGTCGATATCGCCGACCTGGAGCTGGTGCATTTGCGGAATGTCCCGCCAACGCCAGCGAACTACGCCCAGCGGAGCGGACGGGCGGGGCGGCAGGGGCAGCCCGGCATGATCGTCACCTACTGCCGCGCGACTGATAACCACGACCAGTACTTCTTCCGCCAGCGGGACGAGATGGTGGCTGGCAGCGTGCAGGCGCCGAAGATCGACATCACGAGCGAAGCGCTGGTGCGCGCGCACATCCACGCAATGTGGCTGGCGTATATCCGCCTGCCCCTGGGTCAATCGATCCAGGAGGTGATCAGCATTGACGATCCGCAGTTGCCGCTCCACCTGAATGTAATCGAGTCTATTCGCCTCAGTGATGAGCGCCGCGCCGAACTGCGCGAGCAGATCCGCGCGGCGCTGTCTGCCGACCTTGCGCTGCTGGAGAATGCTGGCTGGTGGAGCGACGCCTGGCTGGACCGGGTGATCGAGGAAGCGCCGCAGGCGTTTGATCGCGCCTTTGATCGCTGGCGCGATCTGTATCGGTCGGCTATTCAGCAGCGCGACACAGCGCGCATCGAGGAAGATCGGGCGCGCACGCGCGACGATCAGCAGCGCGCGCGACGACGGCAGGACGAGGCGCGCCGCCAGTTGAACCTGCTGCTGCAGGTGGACGTAGCGCGCGAAGAGGGGGACTTCTACCCCTACCGCTATCTGGCGAGCGAAGGGTTCCTGCCGGGGTACAACTTCCCGGCACTGCCAGTGCGGGCGTGGGTGCCGCGTGGCGATGAGGGCGAATTCATTCCGCGCCCCCGATCGCTGGCCATCGACGAATTTGCCCCCGGCAACTTCATCTACCACGAAGGAGCAAAGTGGGAAGTGATTGCGTTTCGGGCGCCGCCGGGCGGACTGGATTCGCGCCGGTCGCGGGTGCGGGTCTGCAAGGAGTGCGGCGCCTTTAGCGACGTCGCCTGCGATCTCTGCCCGTCGTGCAATGTGCGGTTCGACGCTGAAAACAGCAACATCTTCGAGCTGCTCGAAATGACGAATGTCATTGCCCGGCGCCGCGAGCGCATTACGGCGAACGAAGAACATCGGCAGCGCCGCGGCTACCGGCTGCGCGACGCCTATGCGTATGCCACCGCCGAGGGTCGCGCGCGGGTGCGTGAAGCGGATACGGTCGTCAATGGGTCGCCGATTGTGCGCCTGACCTACGCGCCAGCCGCGACGGTGCTGCGCATCAACTGCGGGTGGCGCGCGAGCCGCACCGACGGGTTTCTCATCGATATGGAGACGGGGGAATGGCTCCGCCCCGACGATCAGGGCGTTCCGGCGAGCCGGCGCGCGACCCGCAACCGGCAACCGGTCGATCCAGCGCTAGTGCATCTGATGGTGCGCGATACGCGCAATCTCCTGCTCATCCGGCTGCCGGGCATTGATCTCGAACGGGACGTGCGTCTGGAGACGAGCCTGCGCTACGCGCTGCAGCGCGGCATCGAGCGTGCATTTCAGATCGAGTCGAGTGAGATTGCCGGGGAGGTCGTCGGTCGGGGCGAACGGCGCGCGCTGCTCTTCTATGAAATGAGCGAGGGGGGCGCAGGGGTGTTGCGGCGGCTGGTTGAAGAAGCAGACGCGCTGGCATGGGTGGCGCGCGAGGCGCTGACACAGTGCCACTTCGACGATGACGGACGCGACTTAAAGCCGGAATGTCACGCGGCGTGCTACGAATGCCTGCTGAGTTTCTCGAACTGGATTGAAGCGCTGCAGATCAACCGCCACCACATCCGTGATCTTCTGATCCAGATTGCGGGCGGGCGCACTCTGCCCCGCATCGGCGGGCGCGACTACCAGGAGCATCTGGCGTGGCTGCAGTCGCAGACCGATGAGCGTTCTGAACTGGAGCGGCGCTTCCTCGACGAACTCGCGCGCCTTGGCGCGCGCCTGCCGGACGAAGCGCAGAAGGCCATCGCCGAACCGCATTGCATCCCCGATTTCTTCTACGCGCCGAATATCTGCGTCTTCTGCGACGGCAGCGTCCACGACGATCCGGCGCAACGCGCCAGCGACGAGGCAGTGCGCCAGGAACTGCGCGCGCGCGGCTACCGGGTGGTCAGCATCCGGTATGACCAGCCGCTCCGCGACCAGATTGCGCGCGAGCCGGAGATATTCGGCGCCGTGAGGCAGGGGCCGTAGACAGACGGAAACTGCCTGACGCAGAGACGCAATGCGGGTCTCGATACCGATGAGCAGTGCAGCGAAACGAGGAGCGATTGCCGGTCTGATTACCGGCGTCCTTGCGCTCGGCGGCGTCCTGGCGGTTGTTCTGCGGTGCCTTCCGTTGCGCATCGCGCCGCCTGCCGCGCCAGGACCCTGGTACTGCGCTGATCCGGCCTACGGCGCAATTGGCTATCTGGCGTTTCCGGTGAATCTCCTCACCAATGACCTGGCAACCGCCATTCCGCTCGCTCCGCTCTCCCTGGCTGTGTATGTGCTGATTGGGATGGCAATCGGGTCAATGTTGGGAAAGGCACGATCAACGTAGCGGCGAGAGGCGCAGGGTTGAAGGTTACAGGTTGAACGTTTCACGCAGAGACGTTGCACCGCAATGTCTCCGCCGCCGGATGGCAGGCGTTGCCCATTGCACGTGGCACGCGGGAAGGTGCGAAGATTGGAGGTCAAAGGTTGCAGGTGACGGTCCGTAGGGGCGTCACACCGCAACGTCCGGGGGGCGACCGTAGGGACGTTGCACCGCAACGTCCCGAGGTGCAGGCAGGAATGTCCCCGACCCTCGAGGTCTTCGCCGCTGATCGATTGATGCGATGGAACCTCACGAATGGAACGTGTCCGCCTTCCTGTTCAGGCGTGTTTTGACCTCAAGAGTCTGAGGAGAGACATACCCGACCTTTGAGGTCTCCGCCAAGCACGCCGATTGCTTCCCAGAGCGTCGCGCTCGAAACGGTCTGCGCCAGCGGCGCGAACCTAGCCCGACCCCAAAGGTCTTGGCGCATGTGACCGTTACCACGCGGCGACCGCGTTCTCCTGGCTGCCGCCCGAGGCGACGAGTCTGCCGGGTGTAAGGCTGCGCTCTTGGGCGCGCTGCAGGCGCGCCCCTACTTGCACCCCGCAATCTGTAACAATTCTACCACTGCTGCCCGCAGCACCTTCCCCGACGCCGTGCGCGGCAACTCGTCGACGACCCGAACCAGGCGCGGTTGTTTGTACCTCGCCAGCCGGGTGCGGCTGAATGCCAGGATCTCCTCAACGCTCACGGTTGGGTCGCGCAGGACGATAGCCGCGCCAACCTGCTGTCCCCACTCCACCGATGGCACGCCCACCACGGCAACATCGGCGACTGCCGGATGCTGGCGCAGCACCTGCTCGACTTCCGCCGGGTAGATATTCTCGCCGCCGCTGATGATCAGGTCGCTGCGCCGCTGCACCACCCACAGGTCGCCGTCGGCGTCGAGGTAGCCAATGTCCCCCGTGGGAAACCAGGCGTCTGCGTCGAGCGGCGCAGCGCCGAGGTAGCCGCGCATGAGGGTTGGACTCTGCACCAGGATGTCGCCGTAGACACCGGGCGGCTGATCGCGCCCCTGTTCATCCACTACCCGGACGCGGCTGAAGATTAGCGGTCGCCCGACGCTGCCGGGTTTGCGGCGCACCTCTTCGGGCAACGCCGTCGCTACCTGTGACGCCGCCTCGGTTAGACCGTAGGTCGTGGCGATGGGCCATCCCGCCCGCAATGCGCGCTCCAGCAGGTCGGGCGGTGCGGCAGCCCCGCCAAGCAGCACGAGTCGCAGGTATGGCGGCGGTGCAGCGCCGGGCTGTTCGAGCAGGCGATAGAGCATTGTCGGCACCAGCGAGAGAAGCGTGACCGGCGCGCTTCGCAACCGTTCCATGATCGCCGGAGCGTCGAAACGCTGCCAGAGATCAACGGCCGTGCCGTAGAGACATGATCGCAAGAGAATGCTGAGCCCGCCGACGTGGTAGATGGGCAGCGCGCAGAGCCAGCGATCATGCGGCAGCACGCCGATGCGGTACGCCGACGCCATGGCGCTGGCGAAGAATGCGCCATACGTCAGCACCGCGCCGCGTGGCATCCCCGTTGTACCGGAGGTGAAGATAATTGCAAATGGCGCACCGAGGTCGATGTCGCTTTCGCGGTACGCAGCGCTATCCCCCGAAAGCCGGTTGATCGGCGTCAGACGCTGGTCATTGACCGGATCGACGCACAGCACGCGGGGTGCGGAGGGAATTGCCAGCGCGGTCGGCAGGGTGTCGCGCTCACACACGAGCACGCGACACTCCGCTGCACGCACCTGCCCATCGAGTTCCACCGGGGTCAGGCGCGTGTTGAACAGCGCCAGCGTCACGCCAAGGCGCGGCGCGGCGTGAACCGCCAGCGCCGCTTCAAGACGGTTCGACAAGAGCACACCGACAACTGTGCCGCGCTCGACGCCAGCCGCCGCGAGGCGGGCAGCGAACGCTGCCGTTCGTTCGTGCAGCGCGCGGTAGGTCAGCGTCGCTGCGCCGATGATCAGCGCCGCGCCGTCAGGGCGCGCCAGCGCCTGCGCCGAGAGCCAGTCGCGCATCATGGACGGCGGGGGAACTTCGAGAAATCGGGCTTGCGCTTCTCCAGGTAGGCTTTCCGACCCTCATTGCCCTCTTCAGTCATGTAGAAGAGCATGGTCGCATCGCCAGCCAGCACCTGAATGCCAGTCTGACCATCGAGGTCGGCGTTGAAGCCCGCCTTAAGGAAGCGGATGGCAATGGGACTCTTCTCCAGAATCTCCTTTGCCCAGCGCACTGCCTCGTCTTCCAGTTCGTCCACTGGCACAACCGTGTTGACTAGCCCCATCTCCAGCGCCTGTTGCGCATTGTACTGCCGGCAGAGATACCAGATCTCGCGCGCCTTCTTCTGTCCGACGATTGCTGCCAGATAACTCGCGCCATACCCGGCGTCGAAACTCCCGACAATTGGGCCGGTCTGCCCAAAGATCGCATTGTCGGCGGCAATCGTCAGGTCGCAGATGACGTGCAGCACGTGCCCGCCGCCAATCGCATACCCGGCGACAGCGGCGATCACCGGCTTTGGCATGGTGCGGATGTAGCGTTGCAGTTGCAGCACATTCAGCCGGGCAACCCCCTGGTCGTCAATGTACCCCGCATGCCCGCGCACCGTCTGGTCGCCACCGGAGCAGAAGGCGTATTTGCCATCCTTCGGGCTTGGACCGTTGCCGGTCAGGATGACAACGCCGACTTCCTGATTGTGCCAGGCGGTCAGGAAGGCTTCGGTCATCTCATCGATCGTTTTCGGGCGAAAGGCATTGCGGATTTCGGGTCGGTTGAAGGCAATACGCGCAATGCCTCCGCCGATGTGGAAGGTAATGTCCTCATACTCCTTGACTTCGGTCCACTCGACCAGCGATGAGAGTTTGGGTGTGAAACGCGCCATGGTGTTCTCCTTACGCTTATAGTTGACGTATACTCATAGTTGATCGTGCATGAGAGCACACGGATTGACACGGATCGAGACGGACTCGCGCGGATCGATCCCTCAACAGGAAGATCCGTGCGAATCCGTTGTATCCGTGTCAATCCGTGTTCCCATCATGACGTATCGCGCCTGGACCCTCGTCGGGGCGTCTTGGCTGCCTGGATCAGGGCATTCCGTCGCGCCAGGTCGGTGCGCGCATCGGTGCGCAGTTCGATGAGCGTTGCAGCGCGTGCCTCGATGCTGGCGCGGAAGGCGCTGCGGAATGCTTCGCGATCCCCGACCCGCACATACTCCAGTCCGTACATTTTCGCCGCATGCGCAAAATCGAGCCCGTGCGGCGTCACGAAATAATCGGTGAACTCCGGCTCGAACCGGCTGATCGGCAGGCGATGAAAGATGCCGCCGCCATCGTTGTTAAGCAGCACAATCGTCGCCGGAACGCCGCAGCGCTGCACCGCCAGCAGCCCATTCATATCGTGGTAGAACGTAATATCGCCGACAATCGCCGCCAGCGGCGCGTCCGGTCGCCCTGCGCCAATGCCGAGCGCCGTCGAGATGTTCCCGTCAATCCCCGACGCTCCCCGGTTTGCAAACGCATAGATGCGCCGCATCCCCGGTTTGCCGAACTGATCGAGGTGGCGCACCGGCAGACTGTTGCCGACGAAGAGCGATGCGCCCTCCGGCAGGAGATCGACCACGTCATACACTGCGCCTCCATCAAAGTACGGCTCTTCGGCAATCCCGGCTTCGATGGCTGCCCACACCTGCGCCTCGGCTTCGGCGAAACGCTGCATCCACGCACTCTGGCGTTCAGTCAGGCGCGGGAGCAGCGCGCGAACGAAGGCGGTTTCGTCAGCCACAAAAAAATGGCTCACTCGATGACTGTCATCTGCCCATACGCCGCTGGCGCGCACATGGATGACAATCGGCGACGCTGCCGCGTCGAGATACTGGTTGAGCCATGTCGAGGTGGGAACCGCGCCGAACCGCAGCACGACGTCAGGCGGCGGAAAGGCATGCTCGCCGAAGAGGAAAGTCTCATATCCGCCGATGACGCCAGGATAGCCGAAGCGCACCCCCGACACGCCGTCGACCAGCGCCGGGTAGCCGGTGCGGCGCGACAGTTCGCTTACCAGGTCGCCGAATGCTCCGCCAGGGCAACGCGGACCGCAGACGATCAGACCACGTTCGTGCCGCTCCAGAGCGGCGACGATCCGCTCGATGACCGCCTCCGGCGGCGCGGAAGGCGTCGCTTTCAGGAAGCGCGTATGCGGCGCGCCATCATCACGCGGCTGCGCTGCTGCCGGAGGCTCGGTCATATCGCCTGCTACCGGGGTTGGCTCTAGCGGCGGACGGAACGGCAGGTTCAGGTGCACCACACCGCGCGGTTCGCCGCCAGCGATCGCCATCGCGCGCGCTGCCAGCGTCCGCAGATTGCGCACCACAATCGGCGGCGGCGTTGCTTCTGGCAGCGCCACATCGACGCTCCAGCGCGCAAAGCTGCCAAACATCTTCACCTGATCGATCGTTTGGTTGGCGCCGCTATCGCGCAACTCGTGCGGACGATCCGCCGTCAGCGCCAGCAGTGGCACACCTGCCTGATGCGCCTCGACTACCGCCGGGAAAAAATTCGCCGCTGCCGAACCGGACGTGCAGACCACCGCGACCGGCGTATCGGTCGCCAGCGCCAGACCGAGCGCAAAGAACGCCGCGCTGCGCTCGTCCAGGTGCGAAAAGACCCGGATCGCCGGATGCCGGGCGAATGCCAGCACCAACGGCGTATTGCGCGACCCGGGCGCGAGGCACGCATACCGCAACCCGGCGCGGGCAAGTTCATCGACCAGTGTATTTGCGTAGAAAATGTTGCGATTGGGCATGTGTTAGAACCAAGAACCGAGAACTGAATTAAGGGTTAGGTGTACATTTCTGCCTGTGCTCGTCTAACCGTTCACCCGCCCACGGTGTCGGGATCGTTCCGACCGTAAAATTCCGTCGTATCAATCGATCACCACCGAAAATCTCAAGGGTCGAATGCGTCCGCAACCTCGTTACGTTCAACTGGAACGCGGACGCGCGTGTTGAAGTGCAACGCCCTGCAAGCGTCATCTCTCAAGGGTAGGATTTTAGGGTGCGAGGCGGGTTTGCCGCATCTCGACGCCGTTTTCCTCATCATCCCCCAATTCCCTGCTCCCATCTCCCCTTCGCCCCCCGCATGCGGGGGGCGAAGGGGAGACGGGGGAGGGTGCGCATCCTAACGCTCGAAACAGGCGATGCAATGGAAGGGCTTGCCAAAAAATCTCCGCCTGCGAGATCCCCCGGCTCCCTTCTCCCACAAGGGGAGAGAGGGGGGTGTGCTCATTCTGACGCCTAAAAGCATAAGGTCTCGCCAAAAAATCCACACTTGTGAGCCTCCAACCCCTCGCCTCACGCCTCTTGCCTCAAACCTCTCACCTCTGAACCCCCAACCCCTCGAGCATCGGTCGGAACTTGAGGTTCGTTTCCTCCCACTCGCGCCGCGGGTCGCTCCCGGCGACGATCCCGGCGCCAGCGTAGAGCCAGGCGCGGGTTGCCTGCACTACCGCCGAGCGAATGGCAACCCCGAATTGCCCATCCAGGCGCCGATCAATCCAGCCGACAGGGGCAGCGTACCATCCGCGCGGCGCCGGTTCCAGCTCGGCGATCAGGCGCATGGCCACCTCACGCGGCTCACCGCCGAGCGCCGGGGTCGGGTGGAGCGTCGCGACCACCGGCAACACGCCGCGCGGCTCGCGCAGCACACCGCTGATCGGCGTGTGCAGGTGCTGAATGTTGCTCAACCTCACCACCCCGGTCGTTCCCACATCCAAGCGGCTGGTCAATGGCGCCAGGCGGTTGCGCACCTCATCGACCACAATCTGATGCTCGTGGCGATCCTTCGCGCTATCGAGCAGCGCCGCTGCGAGGCGTTCATCCTCGTCGAGCGTGGCGCCGCGCCGGATGCTGCCCGCCAGCGCCATTGTCGTCACCCGGTCGCCGTCTACCTGCACCAGCAATTCCGGCGTCGCGCCAAAGAACGCGCGCCCCGGACGCGGCTCGAAGAGAAAGCGGTAGGTATCGGGGTAGCGCTGTTCGAGGTACGCCAGCGCGCTATCGACATCCACCGGCGCATCGAATGATGCCTCGGCAATCCGCGCTAGCACGACCTTCTTCAGTGCGCCAGCGTTGATCTGCCGGACGATCCGTTCCACACCGCGCGCCCACTGCTCGAACGACATCGGATACGTCAATTGCGCCGGTGAACGCGGCGGCAGCGGCGGCGGCGCGCTCTGGAGATGATCGATCTGCGCCAGCAGCGCCTCGCGCAGATCGGACGCCAGCGCGCGCGGGTCTTCGCCGGGCGGCGCGTGGACGTTCAGCGTCAACCAGAACGAGTCGCGGACACGCACCAGTTGATAGTGCGGCAGCACAAAATGCGCTGGCGGGAAATCCGCCCACGCCAGATCAGGCACGAAGTCATCGTGGAATGCGAAGCCGCCGAAGAGCCGCGGCGCTGCCAGCGGCTCGCGTTCATCGAGCATTACTGCGTTCTCAAACAACGCCCGCGCCTGTCGCTCAATCTCAACAAAGCGGTTGGCGCCCCATGCCATTAGTTCGACGGCAATCCCCATCCCGGCGAACGCCACCCCATCGCGGGCGCTCTCCCAGAACGACCGCGGTTGACCGCGCGCGTGGCGCAGCAGATCGGCGGGAGATACGCCGGGGCACGGCATGCTCAGGCTGATCAGGCGACCGTAGTGTTGTTGGAAGGATGTGGTCATTGAAACTGGTTGAGGGTTAGGGGTTAAGGGTTAGATCGCTTGCCTTAACCCGCACCGTTCTTACGTGCAACGCTACCCTTCGCACCTGCAACCTGCCGTCTCGCAACCTCTCGCCTCGCACCTTTCGTCTCTCACTCCGCACACAAAAGCCTAGCGATGCATAGAACCACTCGTCACTCGTCACTCGTCACTTACCTCTCGTCTATTTATCCGGCGTCACCCCGAATTCTCCTCCACTGGATAATTGACGCTTCGCAGCAGCAACGGCACCAGAGTTGGCGGAATCCGCTCCGCAGGCGGGTCGCCAGTCATCACCCAACGGATCACCAGGTTGTAGATCGCCCCCATCCAGGCGTGCGCCACCACCGTAGTGTCAATTGGCTCAATTTCACCAACAGCGACAGCTTCGTCGAGATGGCGCTTGATCATCGCCGCAAAGCGGTCAGTCACCTCCAGGCGCTTTTTCTCGAAGGTCGCGCCTAATCCGACGGCCTGCACCAGCAGGATTTTGGCGGGACGGCGATACTTGCCGAAGGTCTCGATCACCGCCATGATCGCGGCGCGCACCCGGTCGATCCCGACGCGCGGCTGACGCTCGATGGCTTCGGTGGCGCGCCGCTCGATCAGGTCGGCGAATTGATCGACGAGCGCCAGAAAGAGACGTTCCTTATTCGGGAAATAAAAGTAGATCGACCCCTTCGAGATATGTGCCGCTTCGACGATATCATCCAGGCGCGCGTCGTGGTACCCCTTTGACGAGAAAATATCCAGCGCCGCTTCGAGAATGCGCTCGCGGGTGCTCTTCTGGTCGGAACGCTTTTCGGCTGAGTGAACCATGCGCCTGCTCATCGACTGACTGGTCAGTACTGTTTATAGTATAGCACGGAATGAGACGATCGTGAGGCTTTGCACCTTTTGCCGGTGTATTCATAGATTGACAGGACGTTCGGCATCTCGCCTGGGAGCACAGGCGCCTCTCAAGTGGAGGCTTTTGGGGTGCAACGCGGGTTCGCCGCGTCCCGACGCCTTTTTCCCCCTCATCCCCCCGACCCCCTTCTCCCACAAGGGGAGAAGGGGGAGTTTGCGTCTCCTGACGCTCAAAACGGGCGATGCAACAGAAGGGCTGGCCGGAAAAATCTCCACCTGTGAGCTGCCCCCCGCTCCCATCGGGGGAGAGGGGGGTTGGTTGCTCCCTCACCCCCCTTCCCCCCTCTCCCCTGGTGGGAGAGGGGGGATGCAGGGGTGGAGTCTTTGGGGAGCGAGGGGCGGGAGCGCAGCGGGCGCCCTCTCCCCTCCCCCTTGATGGGGGAGGGGCAGGGGTGGGGGTGCGAGCGGGGCCAGGGGTGGGGGTGCGCCAGAGAATGCAGGGGCGCGGGCACCCCTTCACCCCCCTTCCCCCTGCTCCCACCAGGGGCGAGGGGGGATGCAGGGGTGGAGTCTTTGGGGAGCGAGGGGCGGGAGTGGCACCCCGGCGCTTGTTTCCCCCTCACCCCCCCTGCCCCCCTCTCCCACTAGGGGAGCGGGGGGGTGCGGTTGCCCCCTCCCCCGCAATGGGGGAGGGACCGGGGGTGAGGGTGGAGCGCCGCCGGGCGCTGAGGGTGGGGCAGGGACGCAGCGGGCGCCCTCCCCCCTCCCCCTCGATGGGGGAGGGGCCGGGGGTGGGGGTGCGAGCGGGGCCGGGGGTGGGGGTGCGCCAGCGCATGCGGGGACGCCTCCTCCCCTCCCCCTTGATGGGGGAGGGGTCGGGGGTGGGGGTAGAGCGCCGCCGGGCGCTGAGGGTAGGGCAGGGACGCAGCGGGCGCCTTCCCCCCTCCCCCGCAATGGGGGAGGGGCGGGGGGTGGGGGTGGAGCGCCGCCGGGCGCTGAGGGTGGGGCAGGGACGTGGCAGGAGGATTCACACCATGAGCGACATGCGAGCCATCCGCATTGAAGGCGGGCTGTTCTCTTCCGACACGCTCGAATTACTCGCC
>JANXAL010000078.1 GCA_025062325.1 Roseiflexus sp. | reverse complement strand
GTCGCGCAGTTTCAGGTTCTCAATTCGCTCGATGCCGAACGCCTCGCGGATGGCGGCGAACGTCTCCGCCTGCTTGACCGTATCCACCCCCAGGTCCGCCTCCAGGTCGAGGTCGAGGTCGAGCATCTCCGGCGGGTAGCCAGTCTTCTCGGCCACGACTTCAAGCACCTTGGCAGCGACCGGATCAACAGCGGGCGCAGACGGCGCGGCGACCGCTGGCGCCACTGCGGGTGCGGGCGGCACAGCGACGGTTGGCGCGGTTGCAGGAGCGGGCGGCGCGGCTGCCGACGCAGGCGCAGCAACCGCTGGCGCGGCAGAAGGTTTAAGCTCCGGCTTCTGCTTATAGACGAAGCCAACCACGTCGCGCAGGGTTGGGAAGTCGCGCAGGCGCAGATTTTCGACCTGCGGGATGCCGAACGCCTCGCGCACTGCCACGAATGTCTCCGCCTGCTTGACCGTGTCGATCCCCAGATCGGCTTCCAGGTCGAGGTCGAGGTCGAGCATCTCCGGCGGGTAGCCGGTCTTCTCGGCAACAATCTGCAGCACTTTCGCGGTCACGCCGTCCATTTCGGGCGTAGGCGCAGGCGGCGCGACCGGCGCTGGCGCCGGTGTGACCGATGCGGGTGCGGGCGCTGGCGGGGGTGGCGGCACTGGCGCAGCAACCGGCGCTGGCGGCGGCGTTGCGGCAACCGGTGCAGGGGTAGGCGCAGGCGGCGGTGGCGCCGCTTCGACAGCCCTACCGTTGGTTGGTGCGGGTGCGACCGGCGCTGGCGTTGGCGGCGGCGCAACCGGCGCTGGCGGCGGTGCAACTGGCGTGGGTTGCGGCGCAGGTGCGTACTGAATCGTTGCTGGTGCGAATGATACGCCATCACCGGGTGCAGCGGCGCGCATCGTCGGGCCGGTTCCAGGTATCCACGTGCTCGGCGCGGGACGGCGAGCTGGCGCTCCTTGCGCTTTGATACGCAGCACGCGCTTGACCACCTCAGTTTCGGCGTGATCGTACCCGCTTACCTGATCGAGCCAGTAATTGTAGCGAGCGCGGTTCTCGATGCGATCCACACTGCCGGGGATGCGGCGCAGCAGGGTCATCGCAATCTGCGAACCAAACCCGGCTGCCAGGTGCAGCGCATACTGCACCGGGTAGCGTCCGCCACGGCTCAGGTTGAGCGTGCCAAGATCGGGATCGACCTCCTTGAAGTTCGGAACAGGCGGCACGATGCCATGTTCGAGAATCTTGACCGCAATTACATCCTCGACACCGACACCCATTGGGTGTCCGGTGAACCCTTTGGTGTTTGCCACGATCACCTGATTGGCGGCCTCGCCAAAGGTCTTGCGCAGCGCGACGACTTCAGCCGAGGCGCTGCCGCCGCGGGCAGGAGTGTAGGTCTCGTGCGAGACAAAGACCAGGTATGGCGCGATTGCCCGGCGGTCGATGCCGAAGCGGCGTTCAGCGGCAGTCATCAGGCTATTCATCACGCTCGAAATGTGCTCGACATCGAGGCGCGTACCGTGGAAGGCGCTGTTTGCCGTTTCTGTGCTGAGCACCTCAACGATGCCGCGCATGCCGCGTTCGCGTACCGCATCTTCGCTCTCGATCACCAGCGCACATGCGCCCATGCCCAGGATCATCCCATGGCGGCGACGGTCGAAGGGCAACGCCGCCTCTTCAACGCGGTCATCGGTCGCGGCAGCGCCGGTTGCCAGGAACCCTGCGCCGATCCACGGCAGCAGGTGATCGCTGGTCACATTGTCCGCAGCAATTACCAGGACACGGCGACAGCGACCGCTGCGGATCCAGTCTTCCGCAATTGCGATTGCCTGAGTAGTCGCAGCGCAGGCGGCATTCACGTGAGTATTGGGACCGCGCGCGCCGATGTACTCGGCAAACTGGCTATGCCCCATCGCCAGGATGCGGAAGAGGAAGCGGCGGTCAAAGACGTAGGGCTCACGTTCCAGCAGATCGCGCAACTCACCAATGCGCCGGACAATCTCTGCTAGAGTCACAGGATCGGTCGTCACCTGGCGCAGCGCCTCGAGCATTTCCAGTTGCTCGCGGCGGTGCTCGTAGGTGTAATAGCGCTCAAATTCTTCGGCAAAGCGATCCAGCCCCGGGAACGCCGATGCAAAGATCACGCCAGTTTCATCACGCAGCGCTTCAGGCAGCATCCAGCGATCCGGCAGGTCCTTGCCGGTCGTCGTCCGGCGATACGTCTGCACCAGCGGAATGCCTGCCTCGCGCAAGGCATCCAGCCCGGCTGCCATCGCTAGTTGCGTTGTCGAATCGAGCGCCTCGACCAGTTTGGCGGGTACGCCGTACTCCTCGGTCAGATTGAACGGTCCGGGGCGTCCGGCGAGGCGGATGACCTCATCAGGTTCGGTGAGGGTCTCGAAACTGCCGCTGCCATCTTCGCTCTTGACGACGCGCGTGATGTTGCGCGCCAGCATCTGGCGGCGGAAGCGCTCGGGAATGAGATCGATAAACTGCTCGCCGTATAGGATGCGCAGCGCATTCTGCTCGTCCATCACCGGCTTTTCAGCGCCGGGCAGACCAAGACCGGTGCCGGAGATGACGATCGAGCCGGTTGGCGGCAGGTTGCGGTCGTACACCGGCGCGCCAGAAGGCTGGCGTTGCACCGTTTGCGCCCCTTGCAGCGCCTGGGTGAGCAGTTTCCCGAGCGTATCAAGCGGAATGCCATTGACCATAGTGGCCTCTTCGACAGCCTGGCTTGCAGACGCGCCAGCAGCCTGCGGAACAGCCGGAGCGCTGGCGGGAGCGGGTGCAGGCACGGGAGCGCTGGCAACCGGCGCAGGCGCTGGAACGCTGGCAACCGGCGCAGGCGCTGCGGCGCTGGCAACCGGTGTGGGCGCCGTTGCTGTCACGACGGCGGAAGTCGTCGCGTTACTCTGAGCGCTGCCGCCCCGCTGCAGTTGAACGGTTGCTCCCTCTTCCTCGACGAGGCCGTACCCTGCCGCGTAGAGACCGCAGAGCGCCTGGTTGAAACTCTGGAGCGTCCCGGTCTTCGGATGGTTCGTGAAGAGCGACACCACATCAGGTTTATTGCCGAGCACATCATCCACGAATCCCTTGAGCGCCTTCTTCGGACCGACTTCGACGAAGCAGCGCGCCCCTTCGCGGTAGAGCGTTTCAAGCCCCTTGACCCACTGCACCGGCGACGCAATCTGCTTTTCGAGAATATCCTTGATCTCCTCGACCGTCGTTGGATAGAGCTCACCGGTCACATTGGCAACCAGCGGGATGCGCGGCGGCGAGATATGGAAGCGGTCAAGCTGTTTGCGCAACGGGGCGGATGCGGGCGCGACAATCTTGGTATGGAAGGCATGGCTGACTGGGATGCGCTGCGCCTGATACCCCTTCTGAGTGAAGACCTCGATAGCCTTTTCGACAGCCTTGCTGGCGCCACCGATCACTACCTGATTGTACGAGTTGATATTAGCCGGGATGACATACCCATCGATTTCTTTAAGAGTGTCCAATACCACATCGAGGGGCGCCATCACTGCCGCCATCCAGCCGTTGTCATCAACCTTGACCTTGCTCATCTCAGCGCCGCGCGCGGCTGAGGCTTCGAGCGCCTCAGCGAACGGCATGACTCCGGCTGCGTTCAAAGCAGCGTACTCGCCAAGCGAGTGCCCCATGACCATATCCGGCTCGAAGCCGTACTCCTTGAGCAGGCGGCAGAGCGCTGCATCGAGCGTCAGCATCGCCGGTTGCGTGATCGCCGTCTGCATCAGGTCGTGCTCAGCTTTCTTGAGCGCGGCGGGGTCGCTGGCATCGACATAGATGTAGCTGCTGAGCGGCTTGCCCAGGATCGGCGTCATCACGGCGTCGCTCTCCTTAATGACCTCGGCAAACGCCGGTTCGCTGAGCAGTTCCCGCCCCATGTTGACATACTGGCTGCCCTGACCAGGGAAGAGGAAAGCGATCTTGCCTGGCTTCGGACCGCTGCCGCGGAAGATGCCCTGCCCCTGCAACGCCTTCCAGGCGGTGGGATTATCGAAGCCGGCCGCCTTCTGCGCTTTCTTCAGGCGGTCGAGCAACTCATCGTGATCGCCAAAGTCGATGACCACGCGCTCCTGCTGCGCCAGCTCCCTTGGATCAGGCGGCTCAATGGGCGGCGTCCAACCGCTTTCGACCTGCTGGAAGATCGCGTCGATCTTGTCTTTGAGTTCCTTTGGCGTCGGTGCGCCAATTGCCAGAATACCGCGCAGCGGCTTCTTCTCAGAGCGCAGGCGTGGTCCGGCGGAAGGCGGTGCGCTGGCAGAAACCGTGGACGATGCTGCACTCATAGCGACGGTCGCGCTTCCCGCAGCGCTCGCCTGCGACACGGCGGCGCTGGCGTACACCTTCGGCTCGGTGCGGATCATGCCGGGAATGTACTCCTCGAGGACAACGTGGAAATTAGTGCCGCCAAAGCCATAGGCGCTGACCCCGGCGCGGCGCGGAATGTTGCCGCGGCGCTCCCATTCGCGCGCTTCAGTGAGCAGGTAGAACGGAGTAGCGCTGAAGTTGATGTTCGGGTTGGGCTTTTCGCAGTTCAGGGTTGGCGGCAGGATCTTATGATAGACGGCCATAACCGCCTTCAGCAGACCAGCCGCACCAGCCGCTGCCTTGAGGTGCCCAATATTGCTCTTAACCGAACCAAGCCCAATGCTGCCGCGCTCCGCTTTGCCGAAGCAGGCCGACAGGCTTTCGACCTCGACGACATCGCCGACGCGCGTGCTAGTGCCGTGCGCCTCAACGAGGGTCGCTGTCGCCGGATCGAGCCCGGCATCCTTCCAGGCACGCTCGACGGCAAGAATCTGCCCGAGCGGGTTTGGCGCAGTGATGCCTTTGCCCCTGCCATCGGACGACCCGCCGACACCGCGGATGACCGCATAGATGCGGTCGCCGTCGCGTTCGGCGTCAGCCAGGCGCTTGAGCAGGAAGACAGCGGCGCCCTCACCCATCACGAAGCCATCGGCGCCATCGCCGAACGGTCGCGTGCCGGTAGCGGAGAGTGCGCCGATCTTGCAGAACTTCACGAACGAGCTAATGCCCATATTGCGGTCGACGCCGCCGGTGATCACTGCGTCGCACTGATGCTGGATCAGGAGTTCGCATGCCGCATCGACCGCCGCGAGCGCTGAGGCGCAGGCAGCATCGGTAATGAAGTTTGGACCGCGCATGTTGAGCACATTTGCCACACGCCCCGCGACAATATTCGGCAACTCACCGGGCATGGTGTCTTCAGTCACCGGCGGGAGGGTGCGGTCGAGTTCTGCGTGCCACTGCGCAACCAGCGCCTCCTGCACGTCCTTCGGCAGTCGTCGCCAAGCTTCAGTGCGTTCGAGCAAGTGGACGTACTCGGGGAACACGATGCGCTGATGGGTAATGTAGTGCAGTTCGCCGCCCATCGCCGTTCCCAGGATGACACCAGTGCGATCAGTATCAAGAGGCCGCTCAGGGTATCCATAGTCGGCGAGCGCTTCAGCCGCAATCGTGACGGCCCACTGCTGCCCTTCGTCCATCGCAGCGGCGACGCGCGGCGGGATCTTGAAACGCTTCCAGTCGAAGGTAAACCCGCGCACCCAACCGCCAATCTTCGAGTAGGTCTTGTCCGGCACGGAGGGATCGGGATCATAGTAATCCGCGATGCTCCAGCGCTCCGGCGGCGTCTCGGTAATGCTATAGCGTTTGTTCAGGATATTGTTCCAGAAGGCGGGCGCATTCGGAGCATCGGGAAGGATTGCGCCCACCCCGACAATAGCAATCGCCCGTTCTGCTGCGTCATTCATCGTCTTCTCCCTTTCAGGCTGCCGGGAATGCCTCGACCAGTTTCGCCGCGACAAAGTCCATATCTGCGATCTGTCCCGCCTGTGCAGCAAAGATAGCAGGTAAGTTGAGCGTATTCGCCAAGTTCGGATCGGTCTGACCAGCGCCGATCAGCCAGGCGAGACCATCGGTGGCGACCTTGTGCGCCGCCATGCGCGCGAAAATGCGCGCCAGCGCCTGTTCGGTCGGAACGTCGAGACCGGAGGCCACCGTCGGCTTGCTGCTCACCCGTTCGCTAAAGACCGCGGCTGTTTCCGCCCAGGCGATCAGTTCACCGAGGCGGAACAGAATGTGTTGATTGCGCGTCAGGCGATCAATACGCGCGCGCTCCAGGATATTCGCCAGGGCATACATCGCCAGCGCCGCCGTATGCGCGCCGCTGTTCGGATCGCGCTGATGCACCTGTGCGACGCGCGCCGCCCACTCGTTATAGTAGGCGCCTTTGGTCTTCAGGTGCAACTGCCAGCGGTCGCGGGCGACTGTCCACTCCATAATCTCGGACGTGCCCTCATAAATGCAGGTAATGCGCACGTCACGCTTGATCTTCTCGACCATGTACTCTTTGGTGTAGCCGTAGCCGCCATGGACTTGGATAGCATCTTCGGCGGCCTTGTTGCCGGCTTCAGTCGCCATATACTTCGCTACGGCGCCCTCGGTTTGCTGCTGATCATTGCCGTTATCAATCGTCTCGGCAACCCATTCGATATAGTGGCGCGCTGCTTCGAGACGCGCGACGTTAGGCACGATCAGCTTGTGGGTCAGCCCCTGTTGCTGACTGAGCGGCTTGCCGCCCTGAATGCGCGTTTGAGCATAGCGGATGGCGCGACGCATCGCCTCCCATCCGGCGCCGAGCCCAAACGACCCGACCATCAGGCGGGTGTAGCCAAAGACTGCCGCCGCCTGCGCCAGCCCCTTGCCTTCCACGCCGCCAACCAACCGATCAGCAGGGACAAAGACCTCATCAAGGAAGAGCGCAGCCGTATTTGAGGCGCGGATGCCGTGCTTATCTTCCGGTTTGCCCTTGGTGAAGCCGGGTGCATCGTGTTCAACGATGAACCAGGAGATGCCGCCTGGCGCATTCGCCAGGATCGTGTAGATTTTGGCGACGCCGCCATTCGAGATCCACTGCTTGCGCCCGCTGATCTTATACCCGATCACCTTACCATCTTCGACCACCGGCACTGCTTTGGTCGTTAGCGCTGCCAGATCGGAGCCAGCCTGCGGCTCGGTGGCGCCGTAGGCCACGAGCAACCCTTCCTCGGCAATACGCCGCATCCAGTATCTCTTCTGCTCCTCTGTGCCGCCGACGGTAATCGGGTCGGTGCCGAGGAACGTCGCCAGGACGCTGGTGGCAATACCGAGGTCGATGGCAGCCAGCGCTTCCGACACACGATAAATATCATACGCCCCGCCGCCCAAACCGCCGTACTCTTCAGGAATGAACAGCAGATGAATGCCAAGTTTATTGGGATCGTACAGGTCCCTCAGGACCTCAGCAGGGAATTCATCGTTATGATCGAGATAGCGGAGATATTCGGGCGTCAGCTTCCGTTCGGCGTATTCGCGCAGCGTCGACAAAACCATATCGAGAGTCTCGACGTCCAGAGTGGTCATTGCACGCTCCTCCTCACAACGTACCGCGTACGACACGCTTGTACCCGACTTCACGGAAATCCTTGCAGATTGTACCGACGCGCACTGCAGCATGCAGGAAAGAACTATCTATCGTATGGAAAGAACTCTTCACCTGTCTGTAACTTTTCCGGTACCTTGTCCTGTTATGCTAATGACAAAGCACATCACCCAACTAGGCTAGCGCTCCTCTCAGTCATATGCCTTGCCATTGGCGCCTGGATCGACGCCAGCAAGCAGGAACGACTAAACCTGCAGCACGGAACGCCTTACTGCGCACACTGTGGGAAGGACGTCCGTTCCGCGACTACCGCTCGGTAGTAGAAGACAGTGAATGCGTCTACAATTTATGATCCGACATCTTACCCGCGTTCCCTCGTTATCGAGGCGACGCTCCGACCGAGCTAACGCCACTAGGACTTCTAGCGCAATCGCTGGCGGAGAAGAGTACTACCCTGTGTCGTGACACAAACCAACAAACGGTCAACGCATTGTTACATTGCCGCAGCGCCACGAGTAAAGCGTTAGCACCGGATGTCTGTTCCTAGCGACCTTCTATACGGTACGACTCCGGTATCGCCTGTGAACGACTCGGCGCTGCGTCAGGACTCTGGAATGCGGAAATGTGAATGGTAGCTGGCTACTGGTTCATTGTTGCTTACTATTCTTACATAAACTGCCAAAGATTGCAACCTTCTCTTGGGGTCAAATGACCGCGATCGCGGGCAGAAATTGAGGGGAGGCGAGCGGCGCTCTCATAAGAACTCATATTTGTGAACTCATCCTCGGCCCCTAACCCATCTTGCTGCCGTTCTAGGGAACATGGTCACCGCTCGCAGGGCTAGAGCACTTTCTGCGCACCACCGTATCTTTCCGACACATTTCCGCATTGTAATTAATCAGAAAAGGAGCTGCGCGAGGAGGAAATCTATGGCTCGTGTCGTCTGCCTGTCGGATACGGTGTCGCTGGTACGTCTGGTGCGTGAAGAAGTGACCTCCAGCGGTCATCTTCTGGTTCCCCTACCCGGTTCGCGGCTCAACGATGCGCTCCGTCAGGCAGTACGGCAGGCAGCGCCGGATGTGGTGCTGTTCGAATTGACCAACGCGATCGACAATCCGCACATCTACTTCTTCCTGCGCTCCGACCAGGCGACGCGTCATCTTCCGGTGATCTTCCTTTCGTCCCGCCCTGATCTCGACCTTCTTGCTCCAGCGCTCGGCGCTGATGGCTACCTCCACCTTCCCCTGGAGCGTTCAGCGCTTCATCGCACGTTGAGCATATACCTGGACATCCCAGCCCCGGCTAGCGCACCGCGTATTGAGATACCCCGCCCCTCCCTGCAGCGGTATGCTGCATTGATGCAGCGTCCGTCGTTAGTAGCGCGGGTAGCGGCTTGTGTGCCAGCATAACAGGGAATGCGCACCGTTGGCGCGAACAGCGGCTATTGTCCTCGCACTGAATAATTGAGTCGTCGTTTCGCGTCATGCGAGGTATCTGGCGCAGTGAGGAGATTTCTCGTGTGCGTTGCCCGCTGCTAACCTCTACGTTCCCGTAAACTATCAATGCGACAGCGTCGCGGTCAAGGCTGTTTACAATACGCCGCGCACCGCCGCTTTAGCTTTGAGTGAAGGAGCGTCTATGTCTTTCCCTCCTCCGCCTTAACAACCCAATGACCCGCCGTCTGGCGATCGCGGCTATTTTTTTCTCCCCGTATCTACATCAGGCGCTTCCTGTCTACCCGGCACATCCGGCGTATTTGATGTCTCCGACGTCGCCAGAAGTGGAAGGCGCTGCCGCCACTGCGCTTGTTCTGGAGATCATTTTAGTCTTTTTTTGATCCCAGGCATCGGGCATGTCCATGCAGGACGCATTAGATTGGGCATTTTCCTACTCATCGGCCAGGGGCGCTTGAGACGATTTTCGTCGTTCTACCGATTGCCACACTGGGGATTGCTGCGTGTCTGGCTGTCCCGATGTATATTTCCCCGGCATTCAAGCACGCACGTCAAAGAACCGGCAGCACTGGAAGCTGGGGATCAGTCGCCGTATTCACCGGATCGGGCTGTCTCGCGCTTGTTGGGCTAGTTGTCGCAGCCGTGCTGATATTTGGAGCGGGTGTGGCGAGCATGAACGCGCGGTAAGCGCGTCATTCCCACTTTTGAGCCTGTGCTGTACCATTACGCGGTGAATGCGCACTGCGTTGGTCATGCAGCGCTTGCATCCTCTGGAGTGAGTTCTTACGACCCCAGGATCATCGCATCTATCGCGCCTGGACCGGTTCCGCCTCCCACCACTGCTCGCGCTGCTGCGGGTCTATCGTCCGATAGGTGATGCCGAGGGTGGCGAAGTAGCGTTGGGCGCAGCGGATTTTGCGCCGTTCGTGAGGGAATTGGAGTTTGCCAATGTCGGTTGTGCTCTTGGTCTCGTGAACGAAGGTGCGCACTTCGGTCGCGCCGTTCCGATGAATGCGCGCAATGCCCCAGTCGGGGTTGTAGTCGCCGATCAGCGCCGGGAGATCGACTTCGAAGCCGGGTGGGAACTTGAAGTAGAAAACGATAGCGTCGCCTTCCTGTTTGATTGCCTCGACGTAGTGCGCTTCGACGTCGGAGTCTTTCTGCACGAGGTCGTATAGCCCTTTCGGTCCGGCTTCGATTACTTCCTTCTGCGGGAAGGAGCGGCGCGGCGGGAAGAGCGCTTCCCGGTCGAAGGAACCAGGCGCATCTTCGATAACAAACTTAATCCGCTCGGCGATGTGGTCAGCCAGCGCGTTCCGCAACTCACTGGTGAAGACGGTAGCGAACCCTTCGGGATTGCGCAGGAAGAAGCGCTTCTTGTCCGCATGCATGCGCCGGAAGATCGTGTTGATCGTTGTGCGCGTGAGGCCGGTGTGCTGTGCGGCGCGTTCGATCAGGTTGAAGATCGGGTAACGCTCGTCCTGTGCATACACGAGGCGTTCACGCGTCTTGCCGCCGAATCCCTCTGGCGTGTATTCGTGCGTCTGCCCGGCTGCCAGCATCAGCCCTGATTGGGTAAAGACCACACGGTAGTCGGCGCCCTCTTCCTGGATCGCCACGACGCCCAGATTGCGCAGCCGGTCGTCTTTCACCGCTCTGGCAATATTGTCGCCGGGGCGCACGGTCAGGGTGACGGTGCGCTCCTCCCCGTCCTCGTCGAACAGGCTCAGGGTGATGCGCGCTTTGCCTTTCTCGACTCGTTCGGCTCTGACCTTCCACGCGCCAAGGGTGATGCGCCCTTTTTCCACCACTAGGACCTGGTCAGGGTAGCGCTGGGAGTTGAGTCGATTGACGCACTCTTCGATCAGGGCAGGCGTGTCCACATGGACGCGGTAGCGCACACGGCGGTTGAGCTGTTCCCAGAAACGCTGGAAGTGCTCGTTATGGTAGATCTCGTCGCGGCGGACCGCCTCACGTTTCAGTCGCGCATTACCGGGCAGCGGCGGCGGCGCGTCGCCGTCTTCGACGTACTCCTGTTGGAGGCGACGGGCGTACTCGCGGTAGCTTTCGTTGGCGACCACCGTCAGAACGTTGATCTCGTCGCCGTGAACCCGCTCGCCGGCCTGGTTGACGCACAGTCGCAAACCGCGTCCGATCTCCTGGCGCTTCTTGATCTCGGACGTCGTCTGGTTCAGGGTGCAGATCTGGAAGACGTTGGGGTTGTCCCATCCTTCTTTGAGCGCCGAGTGGGCAAAGATGAAGCTGACCGGTTCGTCGAGCGAGAGCAGGCGCTCCTTGTCGCGCATGATCAGCTCAAAGGCGCGTTTTTCCGCCTGGCGCTCCTCTGCCGTGCGGCTTTCGGTGTCCACCGCCTCCTCGCGGCCGTCCTTACGGCGCATCTGGGCGAAATAGGCCTGACGCACCTCTGCAGCCTGGCGATCGCGGAACCAGGGGAAGTTGGGGGCAATGCGCTCATACTCCTCGTCGAACAACCGGCGGATCAGACCGTCTGCATCTGTGTAGTTGGCCACCCGGTCAATGAAGAAAAGGGAGAGCACCTTGATCCCCTGGTTCAGCAACTCGCGCTGCCGCTCCATATGGCGGCGGATCGTCTGGCGGATCTGCTCACGGAAGACGGCGGGCCGCGACGATCCCATCCCTTCGTGCAGATAGAGACGTTCGCCGTTGACGAACTCGACATAGCCAGCGCCAACGTCGATATTTTCCACCACATAGCCCCCCCGGTGCTCTGGTCGCCCGGTTTTGGCAAAGAGATCGTCACCCTGGCGCAGCACAACCTCTGCTTCATGCGTGCCGCTGCAGTCAGTCACGCGGGTGCGCACA
The DNA here is from genome assembly GCA_025062325.1 of Roseiflexus sp. Lineage (GTDB taxonomy): Bacteria > Chloroflexota > Chloroflexia > Chloroflexales > Roseiflexaceae > Roseiflexus. Next base: position 7,165 of record JANXAL010000078.1, on the reverse strand, counting down.
CGCGCCGAGATGCGCGGCGGCGGAGTGATCTCGTGCAAGGTCAGGCACTCCAGATTGGGGTGTTGTCTCATTGACCCCTTCGCCGGGCGCGGGGATGAGCGTACCGGCGCTGGGGAGGCTTGCCAGCCGTCGCGCGGCGCGCTTGCCGTGCCAGAAGAGGCCGAAGGCTCGGCGTCGCGATCCTCATCTTCCAGATGCTCGCCGAGCGCCTCGCGCAGCGCCTCCCAGTTGATCTTGCCATCGGCAAAGGCTTCGGGCGCAATGGCTTTGAGCGCCTCGATGCGCTCCTGGTCGAAAGTGAAGGTCGGGCGAAGTTTGGGGAGGATCATAGGTGCGTCTCCTGACCACTGTTGCAATCATGGCTCAAATATGGCGACCAGACCTCACCCGCCGCCTCGCGCCACCGGCGCCCGAAGCGGTATTCGGTGATCTTGTTGGCAGGATTGGCCACAACGTAGATCCGGCGTCGCTCATCGTCCAGGGCATATTCAACGACGTACAGATAAGAGGTCGCTAACCGCCGACGCGCCGTTTCCAGTTCGGCGGGAGTCAGTGCGACGCCCCACTCCGTCCATTCCGCTTCGGTCGCTTTGACCTCGATGCACCGGTCAGGCGGATCGCCATCGTGGGCATGCGCTTCAAATGACTCAATATCATACCCCGAATGATGGAGGTCAGGGCGGCGCGGCCTGCGGCCGTGCGCCAGTTCGTACTGGATCACGGCCTCAATGCCTGCCTGCTCAATGGCGCGTCGTTTGTCAGGGTCGATCACCGGCGACGAGCGCTGGCGCCGTTCTTCCCACTCCACATGCACTGACCGGCGCGGTCTCGCGTCGTGGTCCCCGTCGCGCCCCGATGACGTTGCTGGATGAGACGAAAATTGCCTGCCCGCCTGAGCGCCTGAACCTGCGGGAGTGGGAGATTCGCGGAGATCGGGTCTGTCCCGCTGCTGATCGCTGCCGGGCGCTGCGTCGGGGCTGTCCTGACCGTGTAGAGCGGCGGGCGCCGGCGGCAGTGCGCGCGGCGCAGGCGCAGGGTGTGGCGTCAGGGACGGCGCAGACGCAGGGTGTGGCGTCAGAGACGGCGCAGGCGCGGGGGGCGGCGTTGCTGGCGGAACCTTTGTTTCAGCAGCCAGCGCGCCTGCCGCTGTATGCTCCTGCCCGTCGTCCTGCGCAGTGGGCGTCGTCACTTCGTCTGCAGGCTGGTCGGCAGGAGGTTGAGCCGGGTTGAGATAATCGGACAGCAGTCTCTCCATCCATTTGTGCTCTTCTGCGGGCAGACGCCAGCCCTCCCGCTCGATGCGTTTCTGAACATGCTGATCGGTTTTGCCCAGGATGCTGGCAAGAACATGCTTCACCTCGTCGTCGGAGCGGCCCGTGCTGGACAGAGCGCGCGCCAGTTGAAAGGGAATCTCGATCTCCAGGTCAAGTTCATCGGCTGTGTCGGAGAGATACAATGCGCGAGCAGCGCGGTCGAAGTATGCCAGCGCGTTGGGGTCATCGGCACGGACCCTGCCCAAATGATACTGCAACTCTAGTCATTCAACCCGCACTTCGCGCGCGCCGAGGATTGCTTCAAGAAGTCCCTCGGCTCTGAGACGCCGGAACTCCTCTCTATCACGCGACCAGAGATAGCAGATGGTCTCAGGAGCGATCTGTTTCAGGTGGCCAACCACATGATCCCATTGTTTTTCATCAATCGGCAACAGGATGCAGGTACGGTCGCCCTGTTCCACGACCACCTCGGGCACGGCGTCAACCCAGTAGGGAATGATATACCCTAGCCCTGCTGCAGGATCTTGATCAAAGTGGAACTGGTAGCCGGCCGAGAACAGAAAGGGACGTCGTGTCACCTTGAATACCGATTTGAATCCGATCCCCTTCTCGCCGATGTTGTCGTTTGGTTTTGGTGGACTTGCCGACGGCGCAGAGAGCGTCCACGTCTTCGGGACGCAGACCGGCTTCGTTGTTCACGATCAGCAACGCGCCGCGCGCGCCCGGCGTGGCAGTCGGGTCGTCGAGCAGCAACCGGAAGCGCAACTCAGGCGATACGCCGCCGTTGTAGCGGTTGTCTTCGGCGTTCTGGATGAGTTCAAGGACGAAGTGCACATCCTTCGAGTACAGACCTTCGGAGAGGTGATCAACCGCGTTGTGCAGATCTTCCGCCAGCGCATTCTCCGCGATTCGTCGGCCTTCTTCATCCAGCCCGAATTTGTCGCGCCGGATCCGGGTGATATGTTGTCGAGGCGAAGGGAGAGAGACCTGTTGGTTGTTCATGGTGCGTGTGTCTTCTGCTGCAACGGTGACAGGCGCTGATCAGACGATTGTTTCACGCCCCCAAATCGGGCAAGCCGCTTGCGATTCGTTCCGTTTGCTCCGTACCTCCAACGCCTCCTGCTGGAGCAGAGCAAAATCGGTTATCGCCGATTTGCCCGACGGCCGCAGCGCATCAAGATACGCGGCATACATGCGCGCCAGGGCGACCAGGGTCGGATGATCGGCCATATCCACAATCTGGTCAGGCGTCAGGCACTCCTCCGACAAACGATTGAAGAGCGACAAGACGTTAGTCACCGCGACATGGCGGGAGCTGGAGTTGCTGCCGAACAGGGCATTGATCTCACGCGCAGCGTCGCCGTTGAAGCCCGCTTCGTCCGTTAGCGCGTCCCAGCGGCTGCGCCGGTACAGATACAGGTATTGCCCGAGGTCGTCCAGCAGAACCGGCGATCGCCGGCGCTGACGTTCATTGTAGAAGCGCCAGTCTGTCATGAGTCACTGATAGAGCGAATGCACCGCGCCAACGTACATTTGCGCAATATCGTAGGGTTGGCCAGTGAAGTTGCTGGCGAGACCGAGGAGCGTTCGTAGCCCTTCTTTCAGTTGCCGCGCCGCCTTTTCCGTGAATGTTGAAAGGAAAATCTTCTCCGGTGGTACGCCCTGAAAGACGATCAGGTTGAGCGTGCGCCAGAGCAGGACGCGCGTTTTGCCGGAACCCGGACCGGCGGGCAGGTACAGGGGACCGTCTCTGTGCAAAATGGCGTCGCGCTGCGCGGCATTGGGGGTAAAGCCCGCCTCTTGCCAGAGATGTTCGATGGTCAACGACCGGTGATCGGCGGTTCTCGGTGCGATGAGTCCTGTCACGTGCTCACTCCGACCCACGTTGCTGAACTGGCAGCGCCCAACAGCGACCAGTGCGCATCAGTACGTAAATGTAGCATAAATGGACGTAGGAAACAACCGGGTGATCCACATCAGCGTGCCTGCATGAGAGAGACCGAAAAAGTTGACATCACGTTACGCGGGGGGCGGGCGAAGATGACCTTCACCGATCTCGGAGCACAACGGGACCTTCGTCTCGCCTCCCGTGACCTTCACCCTCCACCCTGTTTCGATAGCCCACGGATCTGCGCGGATACGACGGATCGCCACGGATTGCTCCGTGCCCATTCGTCGCATCCGTGGCCGCCTGTGTCCCGTTCGGACGAGCACACGGATACACACGGATGATACGGATCGCCACGGATTAATCCGTGCCCATCCGTCGCATCCGTGCTCACCCGCGTCCCATCCCAGCAATCGGCGGGCGGCAACGCCAGTGGCCAGTCGCCTGCTCGAAGGCGTGCGCTAGTTGCAAGACGCTGAAATCTTTCCGGTAGCCTCCGACCAGTTGCAACCCCACCGGCAAGCCGTCGCGCGTGAATCCGGCAGGAACAGAGATAGCCGGGAGGCTGGTGATCGAAATGTAGTAACACGACCGCATCCAGTCGATGTAGGTTCGCATCGGGACGCCGTTGATCTCCGTCACATACGGCTGCTCGACAGGAAAGGGCGGAACCTGGACGGTCGGTAGCGCCAGAAATTCATACGTCTTCATGAATGTGCGCATCCGATGGTAGAGCGCGGTGCGCAGTCGCTCGGCGCGCCCGATCTGCGGTCCCGTTAGAGCGCGCCCTCGTTCAATCTCCCACAGGATTGTCTCTTTGATGAGATGGCGATGGGTGTCGGCGAGTTCGCCCAGGCTCTGTTCGTACTCCCAGGCGCGCCATATGTTGAATGCTTCGTCGGCGCCGCTGAAATCTGGCTCGACTTCTTCGACGATGCAGCCGATCGCTTCGAGCGCTGGACGCGCTCGTTCGAGCACCTCAGTCACCTGTGGGTCAACGGGCAACCCGCCGAGGTTCCGGCTCCATGCCACCCGCACACCGCGAAAGTCGCGCTCGAGCGGCTGTCGGAAGTGCGCGCCCGGCTTCTGGAGCGCAATCGGCGAACAGGGATGCGGTCCAGCAATCGCGCTGAGCATGAGCGCGGCATCCTCGACGGTACGCGCCATTGGACCCAGGACACTGAGGGTTTGCCAGGCGGCGCGGTCTGAACAGGACGGCACACGCCCTGGCGAGGGGCGGAAGCCAACCACATTGCAGAAACTGGCCGGGTTGCGCAGCGACCCGCCGGTATCGCTGCCGTCGGCAATCGGGATCATGCCGCACGCCAGCGCGACGGCTGCGCCGCCGCTGCTGCCGCCGCAGGTCTTCGAGAGGTCGTAGGGGTTGCGGGTGGCGCCAAAGACCGGGTTGAACGTCTGGGAACCAGCGCCAAATTCGGGGGTGTTGGTCTTGCCAATCATAATTGCGCCCGCTTTGCGCAGGCGGACTACGATCAGGTCATCGACGTCGGGAACGAAATCAGCGTAGATCGGCGAGCCGAAGGTCGTGCGCACCCCTTTGGTCTGCACCAGGTCCTTGTGCGCCACCGGCAAGCCGTGCAGCGGACCGGCCTCCTCGCCGCGTTGCAGTGCGGCGTCGGCGGCGCGCGCCCGCTCAAGCGCCCGCTCCGGCAGCAGGGTGACGATTGCGTTGACCTGCGGGTTGGTGCGTTCGATCTGGCGCAGGTGCGCCTCCATGACCTCGACGCATGAGACCTCGCGGCTGCGGATGCGCCGGGCAAGTTCAACGGCGGTCAGGAAGCAGAGATCATTCGGATCAGCCATACTAGGGTACGATGGAACACGGATACACACGGATTGCGGCGGATGCGCGCGGACCAGGCTCCTCAAAGTGCATTCAGGCAGCGCATCTGAGTATGCTGCCCGAACCAACCCCTACCGAAACGTTGCTCCTTTGCATCTTTATGTCAACTTCACCGGAGATGCTGCGAACATTCATCGGTATCCGCTCAGTTCGCGCACCTTGCCAGCAATATCGGGAGCAGTGACCAGCGCCTCGCCAACGAGCACCGCGTCGGCGCCCCAGGATCGCACCATTTCGACGTGTTCGGCAGTAAAGATCCCGCTTTCGCTGACCAGCAGCGGGCGGTTCTGTTCCGGCAGAAGCGCCGCAAGACGGCGGGTTGTTTCCAGCGTTGTCGTGAAACTGTGCAGATCGCGATTGTTGACGCCAATAATGGTCGCGCCAGCCGCCAGCGCGCGCCGGAGTTCGTCTTCATTGTGCACTTCGACGAGCGCCTGCATGCCAAGATCGCCGGTCAGCGCCAGCAACGTCGCCAGCGTTGCATCGTCGAGCGCGGCGACGATTAGCAGCACGGCATCGGCGCCATAGGCGCGCGCCTCCACCACCTGGTAGGGGTCGATAATGAAGTCTTTGCGCAGCAATGGCAACGGCGGCGCCGCGCCCCGGTCGAACAGGGCGCGGATTCCTTCCATGTACTTCAGATGACCCTGAAAGAAGCGGATGTCGGTCAGCACCGAGATGGCGGCGGCGCCGTTGCTGGCGTAGAGCCGCGCCAGCGCCGGCGGGTCGAAGTTCTCGATCAGCACCCCTTTCGATGGCGACGCCTTTTTGACTTCAGCAATCAGCGCAATTGGGCGACGGGCGCGCAGCGCAGCGCCAAAGTCGCGCGGCGGCGGCGCGGCTTCTGCACGAGCGCGCATCTGCTCATAGGGTATTTTGATCCGCTGTCGCTCGACTTCGGTGCGTTTGTGCGCGATGATTCGGTTGAGAATGGTATCCATACCCCTCTCGCCTTTGCCGCGTTCAACGTCCAACCATCTCCGCTGCGTAACGGGATCGACCGGCAAGGCGCAATTCTTCGACCGCCACCCGGATCTGCGGGTCCTCTTCGAAGGGGTAGCGCCACCAGTCAACTTCGACGATGCGATCAGGCTGCACGCCTTTCCCTTCGAGCAACGAACCGTCAGGCAGGCGAAAGACCAGTTCCGCCAGCCAGAAGCGTGAACCGTCATCGAGATCATACCCGATCAGGTTTTCGGTATTACCAGCGCTCGGCGTGCCGACCACCCGCGCCCGTCCGCGAAACTGCATGCCAGCGGCGAACATTTCAGCAGCGCTGGCAGTTTCATCGCTAGTCAGCACGACGATTGGCGTTTGCTCAAGCAGCGGCAGCGTCTTGCCAGACGGCACATCGATACTGTAAGAGCGGTCGCGTCCGCTGCTGCTGCCGATGGTTCCTCCATCAAGGAACAATCCGAGGGTGCGTTGCAGCATATCGAGGCGTCCTCCGCCATTAGTGCGCACATCTAGAATCAACCCGTCGAGCGGACCGGATTGATAGAGTGATCGGATGGCATCGGTCACACGCTCGTCGAGGGAGGAGACGTTGAATGTGTCGATCAGGACCACCCCGACATCGGTTCCCGGCACGCGGCGCGCCTCGACGGTCGGAAAAGCATTGGGGGGAATGACCTGGCGAATAACTGTGACATCACGGATTGCGCCGGTGTTATCGATGATCCGAAGCTGCACTGGCGTCCCCGGTTGCCCGCGCACGACGGCGACCGGGCCGCCGGGACCAAGGGTGACCGTATCGCTGACCGGCACGCCATTGACGGCAATAATCAGGTCGCGCGGCTGAAGCCCTGCCTGCTCTGCCGGACCGCCGGGGGCGAGGCGGGTGATGAGAATCCCCTCCGGGAGCTCGCGAACGATGGCGCCGATTCCAGCATATGCCCACTCACCATCGAAACGCGCCGCTTCTTCCGCCACCTCCTGCGGTGTGTCAAAGCGCGTATGGTTGTCGCCAAGCCGCCCCACCATCTCTTCAATAAGCGCGTAGAACTCCGCTTCCGAAGCAGCGCGGGCAATCCTCGGCTCGAACTCCTTGCGCACGGCCTCCCAATCGACGCCGCCATAGTCCTCGTACACATACCGGTCGCGCACTAGCGTCCAGACGTCTTCAAAGATTGCTTGGCG
>JANXAL010000068.1 GCA_025062325.1 Roseiflexus sp. | reverse complement strand
ACTCCCACGCGCGCTCGTCAACGAATGGTTTAGCGCCTTCGGGCAGGGCAGGCACAATCTCAACGCGGCAGTGGAGTTTGAGCGCATCGTACAGCGCCTGTTCAGCGGACTGTTTCAGAGCGGTTTCGTCGGCATCCGTTGTCGGAACAATCCGGCAGATCAGGTCGTCGCGGTGGTGTTCGCGGACGACGACCGCCTGATAGGTGGCCACTCCCTGGAGGGTGCGGATGGCTTCATCAACATGCCGGGGATGGACGAAGAGACCACGCACCTTGACGCTATCGCCGCTGCGACCAAGCCATCCGACCAGGCGCGGCGTCGGAATGACCGTCGGCGCCCCGGGTTCCATCAGCGCCGACAGATCGCCGACGGCGAAACGCACCAGGATGTAATCTCGGCGGAACAGCGTTACCACAACCTCGCCGGTCTGTCCTGGCGGCAGCGGCTCACCGGTGTTCAGATCGCAGACCTGGACCAGCGCATCTTCCGGCAGATGCCATCCCTGTCGCTCAGGACCGTTGTACCCCAGGTTGCCGGTTTCAGCGGTTCCGTAGCCGTCGTAGACCAGGATGCCGTACTGTTCCTCGAAGAGCGCCCGCAGTGATGGGGGCAGCGGCTCAGCCGCGACAAAGGCTTTGTTGAGGGGCCAGGAGCGCGGGTCGTGTCCCTGTTCGGCAGCTCGTTCGAGCAGTGCCTTCAGGTAACTGGGGAGTCCCGCATACGCGGTGACGCCGAGGTGAGCCAGCGCGTCGATCTGCTGCGTCTGACTGCCAATGCCAGCCGGAATGACCGTACATCCGACTGCGCGTGCGCCTTCCTCGAACATAACCCCGGCGGGAGTGAGATGGTACCCGAAACAGTTCAGCACAATGTCGCCAGGACCGAACCCGGCAGCGCGGAAGGCTGGCGCCCACCGCCACGAGTCCGGTTCGTCCGGCTCTGGGTCGTAGATCGGTCCTGGCGACTGAAAGATGCGCCGCAGGGCGGAAAGCGGAACGGTGAGCATGCCGCCTAACCCCGGACCCTGGCGGTGAATCTCGACTAACTGCTCTTTCCGCAAAATGGGCAACTTGACGAGATCAGCCGTCGTCTGAATATCATCCGGCGTCAGACCGGCAGACTCCATGCGTTGCCGGAACGCTGGAGAATGGTCGTATCCGTAGGCGACAATGTCGCGCACCCGCTGATCAAAGCCTGCGTAAAAGGCATTGATATCCATAGGACCTCGCAATCAATACGACCCCGTCTTTGCGTTTTCGCGCCTTCGCGTCAGCCTTCCTGAGCAAACTCCTACGAGAGCCAGCGTTTCCGACGTTTGTACGTCTTCACTTCCCGATAACTCTTGCGGCGTCCAATCTCATTGAGGCCCAGATAGAACTCGCGCACGTCGGGATTGTCTTTCAGGTTATCTGGCGATCCTTCGAGCACAATGCGGCCACTCTCCATGATATAGGCATAGTCGGCGACTTCAAGGGCCAGACGTGCGTTCTGTTCCACTAGCAGGATTGTCGTCTGGCGCTCCTTGTTGATCTGTTTGATAATCCGAAAAATTTCTTCGACCAGAAGCGGGGCAAGCCCTAGCGAGGGTTCGTCGAGCAGGATCAGTTTGGGATGCGCCATGAGCGCCCGACCGATGGCGAGCATCTGCTGCTCGCCGCCGCTGAGGAAGCCAGCAATCTGCCTCCGCCGTTCTTTCAGGCGAGGAAAGTATGTATAGACCAGGTCAAGATCCTGATTGAAATCGCGCATATTGCTAGTATACGCCCCGGCGCGCAGGTTCTCTTCGACGGTCAGATGCTCAAAGACGCGCCGACCTTCCAGCACCTGAAAGATGCCCATCCGTACAATCTCGGCGGCGTCCTTTTTGTGGATTGGTTGACCGAGGAAGCAGATTTCGCCATCGGTCACCTCGCCATTCTCTGGCTTGAGCAGACCAGAGATCGCCTTGAGGGTCGTACTTTTGCCTGCGCCGTTGGAGCCAAGCAGAGCGACAATACTCTTTTCCGGCACGTTAAGCGACAGCCCCTTGAGGACGAGCACGACATCATTGTAAATGACTTCGACGTTGTTAAGGGAAAGCATCGGCTGCATATGAGCGCTGTCTCCTCGATTAGTTGACAGATGAGGACTGTCAACGAACAACCGAACGGACGTCAATGAACGAATGCTCTGCGCTCATTCGTGTATCTGTTCGCGGCATTCGGTCGTCTCGATGCCACTCCTCGCGTCGTGTCGCTTGTTTTGGGTGTATTGGGACGCCTTTCTCACCTCGTTCTCCCGCTCTCAGGTGTAGGCTTTCCGGGGTGCGAAGCGGGGTTGCCGCATCTTGACGCCCTTTTTTCCTCCATCTCCCTCTTGCAAGGGTAGGTTTTTTGGACATACGTGTGTGTTTTGTGCGTTACAACGCCCTTCTTCTCCTCATCCCCCTGCCTCCTTCCTCCCAAGTGTAGGCTTTCCGGGGTGCGAAGCGGACTTGCCGCATCCTGACGCCCTTTTTCCCCTCATCCCTCCTGCCCCCTTCTCCCACAAGGGGAGAAAGGGAAGGTAGGGCGTCCTGTCGCCTGAAACGGGCAATGCAACGTGAGGGCTTGCCGAAAAACCTACACTTGTGAGCCCCCTTCTCCCCTCACGGGAGAAGGGGGAGTTTACGCATCCACATGCTCAAAACGGGCGATGCAACGCAAGGGCTTGCCGAACATCTCCACTTGTGAGGGGACCCCGCCCGACCCAGGGTCTCGGCAGACGTGACCATCGCCACTGAGCGAACCGGTCGTCCTCAGACCTTTGTCTCACGCGGCGCGTCCGCCGGGTCAGGTGCGAAATGCCAGTGGTGACGATTACTTCAGGGAGCCTGGTTCCTGATACTTGGTTCTTGGAAACCTCTACGAAATGATTCGCAACGCATCGAGCACTGGCAGGAACACCTGCTTATACATTTCATTGCGATTGCCAGGTTCGCTGATCATCAGCACCAGCAACGTGCGACCGCCGTCTTCCGCCAGCGCGATGTCGGTTGGCTGACCGCTGATCGTTGCAGTGTACAGTTTCCAGGTATACCGCTCACTGCGGTGTTCGCCCGCCGCTTCCGGCTCTCTATCCAGATTGAACTGCCGACTCAATCTCACCAGCGTTTCGAGTGCCGAAACCGGCGCCAGCATTTGAACAATCGCCACGTCGCCCGACGGCCGACCATACACTCCCCGTCCGAAGTTTGTCCATCCCTGCGGCGTCACACCAGCGATCCCCATCTCGCTGTCGCGAAACGGGATCATCCGAACTGCTGCTCCTTCGACCTCGAACGCTGGTCCGCCAAGTTGCGCCAGGCATGTCGCGTCCGGCTTTTGTCGCGGATTGTCGAGGAACGCTAGCGCCATACTCAAGGGGCAGCCGCCATCGAGAATGACACCATGCCCGGAAGCGGGGAACTCGAAGAAGAAACCGTTGCGCAGCGTCGCTACCGCCGCTTTCCCATCGTCCGGCGGTGTTGCCGGGTCATACGTACCGGCGAGAATAAGTACAGGGATATCGCTGTGCACCGGCTGATCTTCGATCGGCGGCGCAACGCCGACTCCCCAAGCGTTGCAGAGATCCCAGAACGACGCCATATCGAACACGTCCTGCTGATGCGGGAAGGGTTCGTCGGCCCTGACCATCGCCTCGCGCGTCTCGAAGAGAATCTCCTCGTAACAGCGCGCCGAATACATCACTCCATAACTGAAGTAGTCGCTCTGCGAGACGTTGTTCATAATTAGACGCACCCACAGACCGAACTCATTCTTCTGCGCTGCATCATAGATCGCACGTGGCAGCAGCGGGATGATCTCGGTCGAGTACATCGCCTGGAAGAGCGTGCTGATCATCGTATCGCCGTTGATCAACACCTGATAGGTGCGCCCGGTGAGCGGATCGACGCCGGGGAGCGTTACCGGTTGCGTATTGAGTTTTGCTACCAGGTCGTAAAACACCCGCTCGAGGTTAGGATACGACGTATTGCAATCGGTATTGGCAGCGCAGCCACGGAACAGCGTTTGAAACGCACGTTCGGCATCGGCTGGCATCTGCGACTCTTTGATTTGCAGCGGGCGAGCCGAGTCGAGCACCACGCTGCGAATGCCCTGCGGATACTCGCGCATTGCTGTCAGCGCCAGGCGCGTGCCATACGAACTGCCGATCAAATTCCACTGCTTGTAGCCAAGCGCCAGGCGCAGGTCCTCCAGATCGGCGGCGCTGGTCAACGTATTGTACTGTGTCAGATCAATGCCTTCTGCCACTAGACGCTCACGGCACTTAAGCGCCGCTTCTTTCCAGAGACGCGAACTCTCGTCGGCGCGAATATCCATCGGCAGCATGTCGAAGCTTAACTTCGTCAATTCAGGGCACGCCAGCGACGGCGTCGAATACCCGGTGCCGCGCTGATCAAACAGGATAAAGTCGCGGTTGGCGAGGAACGGTCGGAACCAGATATCGAACACCAGCGGCAGGCGCTCGAGCGCATCGACGCCGGGACCCCCTTCGAGATAGACAATCGGATCGGGCGGCGGGTTGGGGCGCGTGCTGCGGAAAATGGCGACGTGGAGGCGCACCTCTCTGCCGTTATTGGGTTTTGCGCGATTTTCGGGAACGGTCAGCCAGCCGCATTCGACTGAAACGCCGCCAGGCGGCGGAAACTCACAACTAGCCGTCTCGTAGCGCGCAGCAGACTGCGCTGGCGTCGTAGTGGACGCAGCCGTGGATCCCGGCGCTGCCGTCGGCGCCGGAACCGGCGTCGCCGTCGGCGCACCGAGCAACGCTTCAGCGCCAGGGGCCAGCGTCGGCGTCGGATTCGATGCAGACGGAACCGTACACGCGCTCAGGAGCAGCGCGACGATCAGCAAAACAAACCGCAGGTGCATGAATATGTTCCCCTTTTCCAATCACCACCCGATACGAGGTCGTATTTCTACACATTGTACCGTAATCAGGCAGGGTGTGGGGCGCGGAACTTTGAACGAACGCTCGACCTTTGAGGTCTCAGGAAGTGGAGTTTTTCAGGTGCGATGGACGTTTTCGGCGTCTCGACGCTTGTTTTCTCCTTATCCCCCCTGCCTCACAAGCGGAGCGTTTTTGGGTACGATGGATGTTTTCCGCGTCCTGACGGCCTGTTTCCCCTCATCCCCCCTGCCCCCTTCTCCCGCCCCTCTCAGGTGTAGGCTGTTTAGTGTGCGCAGCGGGTTTACCGCATCCTGACGCTCTTTTCCCCCTCATCCCTCCCTCTCAAGTGCAGGCTTTTTGGGTGCGAAGCAGGTTTGCCGCATTCTGACGCCCGTTTTCCCCTCATCCCCCCGACCCCCTTCTCCCCTGGTGGGAGAAGGGGGGAGTTTGCGCATCCCGACGCTCAAAACGGGCGATGCGACGGAAGGGCTTGCCGGAAAAATCTACACTTGCGAGCTCATCCCCCCTGCCCCCTTCTCCTACAAGGGGAGAAAGGGGAGTTAAGGCATCCTGATGCCTGAAACAGACAGTCAGCACGGGGGGATTGCCAGAAAAATCGACACTTGTAAGTTCTCCCATCCCCTTTGCCTCCCGCATGCGGGGGGTTGGGGAGCCCGCGGTCGTCAGCAGGTACGCTTGTCCAGGTTGCCTCCCGCATGCGGGGGGTTGGGGGGAGAAGGGGGAGGCAACGCTCCAAAAGGGCGATGCAACGTAAGGGCTTGCTGACAAAATCTACCCTTGTGAGATCCCCTTCTCCTAAGAGGGAGAGAGGGAGGTGAGGCATCCCGTTGCCTGAAACAGACGACTCAACGTAAGGGGGCGAAGGAAAAATCTACCCTCGTATGGGGGATTAAGAAATGAATCCGTAAACCCGTGCTATCGAGCTGCGCGTCCTCTGGGCTGCGGGCTAAAGCTCTCGCTCAGGACGTGGAAGCCCCAAAGGGGCTTTCATGACCTCAGCAAGGGCTTCAGCCCGCCGCGCCCAGGAATGCCGGGATATTTTATGTGTGAGGTAGGGGCATCCCTCGTGAGCGCCCGCGTGAATGGTTTCTATCACACAAAGGCATAGAGGCACAAGGTGGAGAGGTCGCAGGTGCGAAGGCGGAAAGTTGCACGTGACTCGCGCGGAACCCCCTGTGGCGCTGTGGCGCCTACCCGGGCGCGAACATTAGAAGTGCAAAGGGGAAAGGCAAAAAGCAACGGCAAGCAATCTAACCCCTCACCCCTCACCCTCACCTCCGCCCCCGCGCCTCATCGCGGATGACCTGCAAATTGAGAATCTCCGCCACCTCAAAGCGCGGCGGCGTCGCACCGGGGACGGGGCGCAGTCGCAGGACCGGCGGGAAGTACCCCATGCGCCCGTGGAGTTCAGCGAGCAGCACGGCGGCGCTGAAATTCAGCGACGGCAGATTGACGAGGATCGACTCACTCTGCCACTGCTGCGGCGTCAGCCCTGCCGCGTCGACCAGCGCAACGACCTGCGGCGCCAGCGGTTGCTGCGGGTCGATCTGACTCGGCAGGTCGAGCAGGCGCGTGATCGGCTGACCGGTCAGCGCCTCGATCTGGGCGCGCTGTGCGTCGGTGATCGGATGGGCGTAGTTGAGGAGGAGCATAAGGACCTCACGCACAAGAAAGGGCTTGTTTGATAACCCCTACTAGTTTCGTTTTATCTGCATCGCTTAGATGAGTGCCATCGAAGCTGCTCAACTCAATCACCGTCGTTCGTGTCGCCTCATACACCGCTAGATGGTCGTCATTCGGTTTTCCAGTGAGTGCGATAAACTTGCGGGTGTACGTTCCGAGCAATTCGGTGACCAGGTTTAGCTGCTTGGCAGCGTCAAGGGTGGTTATCTTGCCGCCCGACTTGCACTCAATCCTGGCGAATTGATTGCCGCAACGCACCACAATATCAATATCTGCCTGGGGTCGGTTTCCACTTCCAAGAAACCTAACCCCCTGTTTTATTTCTGCGTTCGGCAAACCTTTGAGCGCTTTAGCAACGGCTTGTTCAAAAAGACCTCCGGTATCTTTTGAGGGTCCTGTTGCCTGCCATTGACCTTTGCCGATATGAGCGTCGAGAAACTGATCAATTGATACAAGCTCTGGCAAAATCTTCCTCTCCTTCGAGCGAAGATTGGATTGTTCGTCATAGGAATACGTGTAGAGAACGCTCTGCCCTCGCTCGCTTTCCAGATACACCAAATCAGCCTGCTTTCTAGCAGCAATCTGATTCGCTGCCAGAACCATCGCTTTCGTACCCCCTGTCAGGTTGAATACGAGGTCCTCGTTGTAATTGCTCAATTTGTTATCCAGCGCCTCAGTAATCGCAGGGATGTCGTAGGCGTCGCAACATATCGAATCGCTTTGTAGACTGCTATCACGAAGCAATGCTTCGAGGCGCTGCTTGATCAGCTCAGTTTGAGGCGTATACACCAGGATCGTTGTAGCGGGTTTCAAGTGCAAGGGTGGCAGCAAGTTTGGCAGCGGCTGTCCGCCAATGAGTTGTACGAGGATCATAAGCGGCGTCTCCTATGACTTCCGATGAACCTTCCCCACTCGTCGTTTCCCGTCCACCTCGTCGTATTCGTAGACGACCGGTTGCTTGTTGCCCGGAAGGTTGTTGTAATCCTGTTTGCCGAGCCGTTCCTGGAGGACTGGCAGTTTGAGGCTCCCGTCCTGAACAAAGATACGCTGTTCGCGGCGATGCGACTCCCAAATGAGTCTCCCCTTCGCTGCGCCTAAGCTCGCCCTGCGGCGGCTCGGCTGGCGATGATAGTGCGGATGCCGCTTGCGTTTGAAGCGCAGGCGTCGATGGTGCGGATGGCGCTTCACTGGCAAAATACCCATACCCGGCATTGGTCTTTGCGCCAGCGCCCAATTCGGTCAACCCGCGTTTGAGCCACTGGACGGCTTTATTGCGCAACTTTCCATCCACCTGCGCGCCGCGCCATCCAACAGCAAATGCGAACTCCGTCCCTGGCGCTACGGTGAGGAAATAGACCGGAATCGGGCTTTGCCAATTTGTTGGCGGTTCCTTGCTCTGGTAGTAATCGGGGAAGTGCGGATTCATCACATCCAGTTCCAGCGTCGGCGACCCTGTCGGCACAGCGTCAAAAAAGATCGCCCCGCTAGCCTGGGCTGCTGTTGCATCTTCGCCGGTTTCTGGCGCGCGCCCGAAGATGGCAACAAATTCATCGCTGTGTTCAGCGATCCCTTCGAGGAGCAGCGTAGGCGGTGCCTTTCTTAGTTGATACCGTCCTCAATTGCTGCTGATTATACGATCAGGGGAAACGGCAGGTCAAGAGGGACGCAATACCGGGGTGCAAGCGTGGTGTGTTAGCCCGCTCGCCCGGCGCCTAAAGTCGCGGGCTACGGAAAGCGAAGCCCGCCTGCGCGGGCTAGATTCGGCGGTACCGGATTATTTCCTCAAAAACCATCAACCGTCAGGCGCAGCGCGAATACCGGATTATTTTGTAAATGTTCATAGCCCTCGCTGAGAACGTAAAGCCCCTCCAGGGCTGATCCGCGCGCCGGGCGCCGCTCCAGGACGCTGAGAAAAGCGCGATGGCGAACGAAATTCATGCGGTTGCCCCGCGCAGCCGATGACTCGCCCGTGGCGACCTCGCAGGGGCTTGCCTGACCTGAGCAAGGGCAAGAGGCAAGCAGCGCGAAGCATAGGGCGAGCTTTTGATCATTCGTTTATTCGCTTCCCTATTCGTTGACCGCAACAAGCACGAAGCCTAGTCCTGCGCCAGCATTCGTTTATTCGCTTCCCCATTCGTGGACAGCAGAAACACTCGTTGACAGCCAAAACAAGCGACCTCTCCAGTTTGACAGACATGGAAGAGTAAGTACAATGTAATCACAGGAGGTGGATATGGCAAATGTGATTCAGACCCGCCTGGTCAGAATCGGCAACTCTCAGGGTATTCGCATTCCAGCGGCGTTGCTTGAACAATTGCAGTTGACCGACGTCGTCGAACTCGAAGTCCGGGACGACCATCTAATTGTTCGGCGCGGCAAACGACCGCGTGCGGGTTGGGCGGAAGCGTTTCGGCAAATGGCAGAGCAGGGCGATGATCGGCTCCTGATGCCTGATACCAGCCTGACAACCTGGGAGGAGACTGAGTGGGAATGGTAGTCAGGCGGTTTGACGTCTTTCTCGTCCAGCTCGATCCGACGGTTGGCGCCGAAATCCAGAAAACGCGCCCCTGTCTGATTATCTCGCCCGATGAATTGAATGATGCCATTCAAACAGTCATCGTTGCGCCAATGACCACCAAATCGCGCGCATATCCGACGCGCGTCGCCTGCCGCTTCGAGGATCGCGATGCGTATATTGTACTGGATCAGATCCGCACCATTGACCGGCGTCGGCTGATCAAACACCTCGGACGGATCGATCGCAGCACACAGCAACAGGTGCTGGCAGTCCTGGCTGAGCTGTTTGCTGAGTGATGAATATAACGCACCGCATTATCTATGCTATAATATCACCCTGTCGCAGCGGAGCGACTGCCTCATCGCCGAGCCGGTATCGGGTCTGCACATCTCCAGGAGCGTAGACACGCCAATGGACCGCATTCTTGTCACTGAGCCGATCGCCGAGGAAGGGCTTGCCCGGCTCCGCGCCGCCGCGCATGTCGATGTTCGCACCGATCTCGACAAAGCCAGTCTGATCGCCATCCTTCCCGAATACGACGCCCTGATCGTCCGCAGCGCCACCAAAGTCACTGCCGATGTCCTGGCGGCAGGAACCCGTCTGCGCGTTGTGGGGCGCGCCGGAACCGGGGTGGACAATATCGATCTTGACGCTGCCACCCGCCAGGGGATTATGGTCGTCAACGCCCCGGCGTCGAACAGCGTCGCCGTAGCGGAGCTGACCATCGGGCTGATCCTGAGCCTGGCGCGTCACATCCCGCAGGCGCACAGTTCGGTCGTCGCGGGGAAGTGGGAACGCAATCGCTTTATGGGCTTCGAGGTGCGCGGCAAGACGCTAGGGTTGATCGGGCTGGGGCGGATTGGTTCTGAAGTGGCGCGTCGCGCGCGTGGGCTGGAAATGCACGTCGTCGGCTACGATCCGGTCGTTTCGACCGAACGCGCTGCGCAGCTCGGCGTAACCCTTGCGCCGCTCGAGGAGGTGCTGGCACAGGCGGATATCGTGTCACTCCACGTGCCGCTGATCGACTCGACCCGCAACCTGATCAATGCAGAGCGCCTGGCGCAGATGAAACGCGGCGCTTACCTGATCAATGCGGCGCGCGGCGGCGTGGTGGATGAGATGGCGCTGCTTGAAGCGATCAATAGCGGGCATATCGCTGGCGCCGCGCTCGATACTTACTCGACCGAGCCGCCAGTTGGCAATCCCCTCGTCGGGCATCCGCGTGTGATCACCCTGCCGCACCTGGGCGCCTCCACCGTCGAAGCGCAGGCGCTGACCGGCGTTGACGTCGCTGAGGGGGTCCTCGTGGCGCTGGCGGGCGGGTCGCCGCACTATGCAGTGAATGCCCCCTACATCCCGCCAGAGCACCGTGGTCTTGTCGCGCCCTACATCGACCTGGGGCGACGCCTCGGCATGCTCTGCGCTGGTCTGGTCCACGATCCAGTGCGCAACTTCGAGATCGAATATCGCGGTGAACTGGCGACCGTCGATACCACGCCGGTGCGGCTGGCAGTCTTGCAGGGGTTGCTGGCTGGCACCCGTGAAGAGCGAGTGACGCCGGTGAATGCGCCGATCCTGGCGCGTGAAGTAGGGCTGAAGCTGACTGAATTTTCGACTGAAGACGCCGGAAACTTCTCAGGATTGCTGGTATTGCGCGCGCAAACGAGTGATGGCCCGCGCGAGTTTGCCGGAACGATCCTGCGCGGCGAACCATACGTTGTTGAGGCAGACGGCTTCTGGGTCACGTTCGTGCCCTCTGGTCCAATGCTCTTCACCTATCACCGGGACCGCCCTGGCATGATCGGGAAGGTTGGCACGCTCCTCGGCGAGGCGGACGTCAACATCGCTAGCATGGACGTGGGCCGACTGGCGCCGCGCGAACAGGCAATGATGGTGCTGCGTCTTGATGACCCGGTGCCGCCGCATGTGCTGGCGCGCCTGCGCGAGGAACCGGATATTAAGCACGCAACGACGCTGATTATTTAGCCGCTACGCCAGTCGCGCCTGCAACGCCAGCAGCCCGGCTGCCAGCAACGCCAGCAGAAGGATCAGGTCGAGTCCTGCATAGATGCGCGCCCAGCGCAGCGCCGACTGCTGGCGCGTGCTGGAGTGAAAGACCCACAGCGCTCCGCCGAGCGCCAGCGGCGGCAACGCAATACGCCACCAGTCCTCGGCGTCATCGCGGGTCAACAGTGCCATACCCGGCAACGCGGCAATCAGGATGAACCCCAGCGTCCGCAAACGTAGACCGGGGCGCAATTCGTCAAGCGTGTCGAGCGCGAATGGTCCGACCTCGATCAGCGGCGGCAAGGCAAGGATCAACGCCCCTGCGCCGAGCCAGAACCACGCTGTGTGCTGCAGAGGAGCGCCGATCTCAGGGACGCGCAGCAACCCCGCAACCTCCAGTGTTCCTGTTTTCAGTGACATCAGGAGAAGCGAGAGAACCAGGGGCGGATAGCCGTTCAGCGCCGCTGCCAGCCTTTGCACGCCCCGCGTGCGGTCGCCCCGTTGCAGATCGGCAGTGATTGCCAGCAGACGGGGCCACTCCAGCAGCCCGACGACGGCAACCAGGTCAACGGGGCGCGACAGCGCTGTTGCACCTGGCAGCGGCAGCAACGCCACGCCGAGCCACGGGAGTACGACGGCGCTTGCAGTGAGCGGCGACGTGAGCCATGATGTTGGAAAGAACAGAAGTGCAGGCTGCGCGCGTCGTCGCTCGAACGCTTCCGCAAGCCACACGGCGATGAGCACGCATGCGCCGCCAGGGAAGACCAACAGCCGCGACCATGCCAGCCCCAGAAACGACAGCAACTCAGCAGTCGTCATGGTCCGACGCCTTCGTTGCCGACTCACTAAGCCAGGGAACGGCACGGCGCAGATCCTGCAGTATCTCGTCGTATGCTGCTGGAGCAGGGGAAGAAGGGTTGGATGGAGGCGTCGAGCGCAGCAACCGCGCCAGCAGGTAGACCATCGCGCTCAGCACGACCATCAACCCGGCGGCGCCGACGGTCGGCAGCGCCGTGATGCCGGTGCGCGCTGAGTTGACCATTGCCAGCCCGACCCAGGGCCAGACATTGACATCGCCGTAGACGCTCAACCCGCCTTGCAACTGTTCGATCACCGGCTGGATGAGGAGGCGCACAACCAGCGGCGATGCCACGCCGAGCACCAGGCTGACGCCGCCGCCAATCCACCGGCGACGCGACTCGGCAGCCTTCAGGTCGCTCACCACTGGCAGCGCACTGACCAGCATCGTTAGCCAGGCGACGGCGGTCAGCATCGTAACGCCGCCAGCCGCGCCTGCGCCGACGATCATCCACGTAGCAATGAATGGCGCGGTCAGCGGAAATGCCCCGGAGAGCAGCCAGGATGGTACAGACGGCGGCAGTCCCAATACGGTTGCTGTGGTCGACTCTGACTCTGATCCTGTACTGTCACTCACGATGAGCACCAGGTAGACGAGCACCGCGTAGCATCCCGCTGCCAGACCGGCGCCGCTGCTGAGACCTATTCCCGCCAGCGCCAGCGCGATCAATCGGCGGCGGTTGTTCTCCGCACGCTGCGAACGCGCCGCTGCAGTCAACGCGCCAAGCGTCAACCAGATCATCGCGCCGCCGCCGAGCGTCAGTGTTGCGAATGACCACCCTTCGTTCCAGGGGCTGAGAGTGTACAGCCGCGTGAGCGGGTAGAGCCAGGCAAAGGCGAACAGGTCCAGGCTAGCCCGCGCAGGCGAACTTCGCATTCCGTCGCCCGCGACTTTGATCGCCGGACGGGTCGGCGGAGGTCCTGTTTCTCCTGACAGCGAGCCGGACGGGAGCAGCGGGATCGCGGCAGCCAGCAGGACGAACCAGAAGACGAGCGAGTCGAGCGCAGCGCCGGCCAGCGGCGCATCGAAGCGCACTACGCCGCGCAGCGCCAGTGCGCCGTACCCCGCAGCCAGCGCCGCAGCCGCCAGCAGCGGGATGACGGCGCTGCGGAGCGCAGCCAGCAGTTCGCCGCGCCGCGCCAGCGGCAGGTGCATCAGCGCCAGCAGCACATACGCCGCGACGACCAGCGGAGTCAACGACGTAACGAACGCGACCGTCAGCGCCAGCGCCGTCAGCCAGAAACGCCACCCCCGTTCCGCTGGCGCGCGCAGCGCCGACGAGAGCGCCGTTCCACACCACACAGCAAAGACGAAGAACGCTCCCAGCGCGTCGAAGTATGCCAGCGGCGGCAGGGTGAGCGGCGCACGTCGCGTGATCCACAGCAACGCCAATGCGCCAATCAGACCGAGAGACGCGCCTGCGACAGGCGCGGCTGATCGAAAGCGCGTGATGGTCGGCATCATCGCCCTCTGCTCTAGCCAGCAAGAATCATCCGCACCCGCACAACATCCTCCGGTCGATTGACATTGATGAACGACAACCCCTGCGGATCGTACTGTCGCCAGACCTCTGGCGCAAGATGCCGGGTATCGACCATCGCCAGCGGTTCAACGAGCGCGCGCGCGCCGCGCTGCAGGCAGTCGCGGATGGCATGGAGGCATGTGCGTCGGTAGATCGCCAAAAGCGGCTCCGCCGCCAGCCGATTGCGCGGCGCGCGCGCGCCGTCATCGGACCGGAGCGGCGCCAGTGCATCGTAGGGGCGCGGATATGCCAGGAGTGCATCGATCAATGCTTCCTGCACCAGCGGCATGTCGCACGCCAGCGCCAGCGCATACTCGTAACGGCTCGCCGCGAGACCGGCAGCCAGCCCGGCGAGCGGACCGCCCTGCTCCACTTCGTCGCACACCAGACGCGCCGGTAATCCGCTCCAGGCTTCCGGGTCGTTCAAGGCGACAATCACATCGTCACTGAAACGGGCTGCCTGCGCAACCATGTGTTCCAGCAGCGTCGGGCCGCGCTCGCCCCATAGCCGCAGGCGACGCTTATCGCTCCCCATGCGTCGGCTTGAGCCGCCAGCGATGATGATACAGGATGTGGACACGAGAGTATCGAGAACTGGAAACTAGAGGTTGAGGGTCAGGGGTTAGAGCGCTTGCCTCGACCTCTTCCGCTTCGCGTCTTCCGAGGTTTGCGCTCGTGAATGAACCCTAGAGCTGCAGAGGACGCAGAGCGCATCACCCGACCCTTCCGCCTTCAACCCGTAACCTTCACACCTTCCGAGATTTGCGCTTGTGAATGAACCCCAGAGCTGCAGAGGACGCAGAGCGAGTCACCTGCCTTCTACCTTTGCACCTTCAACCTTCAACGTACAAACAGGTCGCCAAGCAACTCTTCTGGCGACGATTGGAACGACCAGAGCACAACCCCCGCGCCGCGCGCGTTGCGGATGGTTTGCAGGGCAATCCGCTGGTCGCGGCGCAGATCGTCGAGTGTGCGCGTGGCGCCCGGGCCGGTCGGAAATCCGAGTTCGGTCACCACCACCGGCTTTTGCAGCCCAAGCGCGTGGAGTTCGTCAATGGCGCGGCGCAGGTCGGCGGGGAACCCTTCGCCATAGTACCAGTGCTGCCGGTAGCGTCCACTATCATAGGGTTCGTTGTCGTAGTAATGGAACGTGTAAAAATCGACCACGTCCGCCATGCGGATCGTCGCTTCGGCTGGCTCAAAGTAGCTCTTCGCAAAAGCCATGCCCACGGTCGTCAACCGTTCGGGATCGAGGCGCTTCACCTCATCGTGAACGACGCGCACAAACCGCTGGCGCTCCTCGGCGAGCGGGAAGCAGAGCGGAAAATCGGCATTGTCCCAGTCCCAGCAACGCACATCGACCGGGCTGCCAATATCCGGTTCATTGAACAGGTCCCATGCCAGGATGCCGGGTCTGCTGGCGAAATGACGCACCAGCGGTCGCACATGCCATTCGAGCGCCCGTTCGTAATACTCTGGTCCAAATCGATCCTGAGGATACTCGACGAGCAGCACCGGCAAGACATACAGACCGCGCCGATTTGCGGCAGCAATGAACTCCTCCAGATGCCGCAGGGCGTCGCTCTTCTGGTAGGATGCGTCGGCTTCGCGCTGACCGCCGAAGACATAGTAATTGAGGAAGATGCGCACGGTATTGACCCCCCGCGCGCGCATAGCGTCGAAGTCAGCTTCGATGACAGACATGCGCCAGGGACAGTTCACGTCGGCGCCGAACTGAAGCGTCCAGCACCGACGTTCATCGTCGCCGGTCGGGCGAATGTAGTTAACGCCGCGCACCTCGAAATCTCGTCCTCCGGCGCGCAACTGTTCGCCCTCCGCAGTGACCGGCGGCAGGGCTGCAGGTTGTGGGTCGTTCGCCAAACCACAACTACTAATAATCAGTGCAGCGAACACGAGGAAGAACCGGCGCCTGCTTGAGGCGGGCGAACGCCTGGTTGGACGGATGAGGCTCGTATGCTGACGTATCATCAGGGCAACGCTCGAATTTCCAGATTATCGAACCAGGCTTCGCTCCGCGTTTCTCGCGCAACGACGGCCACTCCGAAGCGTGAAGCAGTTGGCAGCGAGGGAATATCGGTCTCGACAACGACCTTCCCATTGACAGCAATGCTGATCTGGCTAGCGCGGAGACGGGCATCGAGGCGGAAGAGTCTGTCGGGAAACCGGAGATCGTCGCGTGTACCGCTGGCGATTGTCGTCGGCGTTCCATTCCGCATCTGCTCAAGAAGAAAATCGCCAGTCTGCGGCGCTACGACGAAGATCAGGTAATTCTGTTCGTCACGAAACCGCAGGATCACCCCCCCTTTGCCCTCAACGACTTCAACATCAACGTTCATGCGGATATTACTGCTCGAGACGCTGCGATAACTCCAGATTACCCCGACCTGCGCTTCGGCAGCGACGCGATACCGTCCATCACGCGGTCCGACGCTCCATGTCGTGCGGCGCACCGCTGCCCATCCCCGGTCAAACGTATCGTCGCGCAGCAGCAGAGCGCCTTCCGCTTCAGGTGATCGTGAAAGCGGCGTTGGCATAAGCGGGTCTGATGACTCTTGCACCGTCAGCGTCGGCAGTGCGACTGTCGCTTGCGGGGGTGGCGACGGTACGGGCGAGGTCGTTAGCGCCGCCAGCAGGACGGTTGGCAACGGCATCGGCGGTGTCGCTTCGACTGACACCGGTGATGGCAGGGTATCCGGTGTCACAATCACCCCCGCACCGGCATCGGCAGATCGCAGCGAGTGCTGTGATCCCAACCGCCAGATCGCACCGCTAACCAGCACGAGAACGACCACCGCTCCGGCAATCAGGGTTAGATGTCGCAGTGGAATCGGCGCTGCAGCGAGACGTTTTTCAGCAGCACGATCCCGCAGCCGAGACTCAGCGTCCGCCAGCAGCGCAGCGCTATCGCGGTAGAACGGATTGATCTGATGCAACTGGCGTAATGCCGCAATCGCCTGCACGTACCGTCCCGCCTCGAAGTGGTTGCGCGCCTGCTGGTAGAGTTCCGCCTGATGGTCGCGCTGGGTTGGCGGAGGCGGCGGCGGTGCAGTGCGTGACGGACTCCGACCGGATTGGCGGCGGCGATCAAGGTTGTAGGCGCTCCGCGCAGACGGATTGCTCAGCGTTGCATACGCCTCGGTCAGCAACTGACTGCGGCGGCGCGCATACTCCAGATCTTCAGGGCTGGCATTCACGTACCGGTCGGGATGATACCTGGCAATCTCGCGCCGATATGCGCGCTTAATCTCCTCCGGCGACGCCGAACGCGACACGCCAAGCAGCTCATAGAAGTCTAGCTCCTCGAAGTCGTACACGGGCATACCCCGGGGCATCCGGCGCCGGGAAGGCGCCCGGCGCTAGGGAACCTGATACGCCTCTATTCAAGATAATCGCGCAGTTTCTTACCGAGGCGAGGGTGACGCAGCTTCCGTAGCGCCTTCACCTCGATCTGGCGAATACGCTCACGGGTGACGCCGAACTCCTTGCCGACTTCTTCGAGGGTGCGGCTGTGGCCGTCTTCGAGACCGAAGCGCAATTGAAGCACGCGACGCTCGCGCTCGGTCAGTTGATTCAGCACCTGCTCAACCTGCTCACGGAGCATCTGATGACTGGCAGCGTCGGAAGGAGCGAGCACTTTTGAGTCTTCGATAAAATCGCCGAGTTGGCTGTCTTCTTCCTGACCAACCGGCGTTTCAAGCGAGACCGGTTCGAGCGACGTTTTGCGGATCGAGCGCACCTTATCCACCGGAATGCCAAGCGCGCGCGACAATTCTTCGTCGGTTGGTTCGCGTCCCAGTTCCTGGAGCATACGGCGGCTTTCGCGCATCAGGCGGTTGATCGTCTCGACCATGTGCACCGGGATGCGAATTGTGCGCGCCTGGTCGGCAATAGCGCGGGTGATCGCCTGGCGAATCCACCAGGTCGCATACGTCGAGAACTTGAACCCTTTGCGGTAGTCGAACTTTTCGACCGCCCGGATCAGGCCGACGTTCCCCTCCTGGATCAGGTCGAGGAGTTGCAATCCCCGCCCGATATATTTCTTCGCCACCGACACCACCAGGCGCAGGTTGGCCTGGGTGAGATCCTCGCGCGCCGTCTTGCCTTGCTCAATGGCAAGGTTCCAGTCGCGCCAGAGTTGATCGCGCACCTCAGCGCACATCTGCTGAACCTCCTCGACGGAGGGCCACTCAGTGGATGTCGACAGCCGTTGTTGAACAGCAGCCGGCAGGAGCGAGAAGATAATCGTCGCCTGGGCGAAAGTCTGATCGAACTGCTCCGCTGTCATGCGGTGCTGTTTGATCAGTTCATTGCGGCGCTTATCAAACAACTGACGCTGTTCAAAGGTCATGCGCTCCTGAATGGCGGAGACATCGCGCAGGCATCCGGGGGTCAGCGGATCAGGGAGAGGTTGATCGACCACCGCATAGAGCAGCCGAATGGCATCCTCAACGACGGGCCAGGTTTTGTGCAGGCGCTGATACATTTGTACACCGACGGCATCGATCTGCTCAGGGCGCCAGTCTGCCGCCAGTTGGGTGCGATACGACTGAAGGTATTCGCCGATCTCAATCTTCTGCGCCAGCAGAGTCTCCTGACGCGCGGTCAGCAGCGGCACCCGCCCGATCTCGCGCAGATACATACGCACTGTGTCGTTAATACTGATGCCTTCAACACTCAGATCATCAAAATCACCCTCTTCCTCGAAGCGGACATCGACATCCGCACCGCCAGCGATCATCTCGTCGCGCGTGGCGATACCCGCCGACTGAAGCGCCTGCTGAATCTCCGCCAGACGGTCGCTATCGGCATCGCTGCCCGCAAGGAGTTGCGCGATCTCGCCCTCGGTGACAAATCCACGCTGCTTGCCTATGGCCAGCAGATCATTCAGGCTCGTAATCGTCTGCGGCTCTTCTTCGGGTTCGCGGGCAGGGCTAGCAATGTCATCGTCCAGATCGTCCAGTAGGAGATCATCGTCCAGAAGTGGCTCGTTCGGTTTTTCCATCGAAACCTCCGCAGGCAACCACTGCCTTCCTAATCAGCGTGACTCAAAACTCTTTTCTCGTGTTTGCAGCGCTGAGAAGACCTGACCGCAGATGTGCGCAGCCGTTGTCGCGTATGCCAGCTCTGCCGTCAGCCGCGCTTGCTGTGCCCGGCAGCGAATCACCCGGCGCCGCATCTCTCAGAGCCCGTGCAAGGCGTGCAGATCGATGTATGCTGAACTGCGGCGTGGGATGCTCAGCATATCGATAAACCGTTTGATCTGCACCAACTGGTCGAGCAGGGTCTCCCGCTCCGTCTCGCTGGTCGTCTCCGCCTGCATGCGCGCAATCTGGACGAGCCAGCGTTTTGCACTGTCACGCTGAAGGATTGTAGCACATTCCATTGCATCGTTGACAACCCGATACGCCTGAGGTTGCGGCGCATGCAATCCCAGTACGCGCCGCGCCACTGCGTCCAGCGGCGCATACAGGGTGGTTGCCCACATATCCGGGTCGCTGCCAGCAGGAGCGGTGATCCAAGCGCGCCACAATGCGCGGATCTCGTCGCGGGTGAACAACTCGTCCACCGTGCCGCTCATAAGCGATCGCAGCGCTGGGTACGACGTCAGATCGCGGTGAAGTTTTTCCTCCACAGCGGCGCGGGCCGCCGGATAACGGATGAGCCAGCCTAGCAAATACTCTTCCTGGGTCGGAAGTGATGACGCTGCTTCACCGGGTTGTGGTGTCGCCTCAGCAGATGGTTGCGCTGAAACACGGCCCGTGCGCGTTTGATCCGGCGAACGGCGCCGTCCCTCCTGGCGCGCCCTGCTTCCCAGCGCTGCAAATATATACCGTTCCTCAACATCGATCAGTCGCGCCAGGCGCTGGATGTAGTGCGCCTGCTCGACCGGATGGGCGATCTGAGTAAGCAACGGAGCGATCCGTTCGACGGCTTCCGCCTTCCCGCGACCGCTCGACAGATCAAGGTCGGACGTCAGCATCTCGATGTAGAAATCCATCGCCGGACGCGCCGCTGCCAGCGCTGCGCGCCATTGGTCTGGGTCTTCCTGAATGACCTCATCGGGGTCTTTGCCTTCGGGAAGAGTCAGAATCCTGATCTCAACATCCTGGCGGCGTTGCAACTCAATCACTCCCTCTGGCGAGATCACCGCGGTTAATTCTCCCTCCGGCTGGCTCTGGAGCGCCTGTAACCCCTTGAGCGTCGCTCGTACGCCTGCGGCGTCGGCGTCGAGCGCCAGATACACCCGGTGCGACAGCTTCTTCACTAGCGCCACGTGATCAGCGGTTAGCGCCGTGCCGAGCGGCGCAACAACGTTGCGGAAACCATACTGATGGGCGATGATGACATCGATGTACCCTTCGACGATCACGGTTGCGTCATTCTGGCGGATCGCATCGCGCGCCAGGTCGAGTCCGTACAACACTTTTCCTTTGTCGAAGATTGGCGTTTGCGGCGAGTTCATGTACTTCGGCTGCACGTCTTCCAGCGCCCTGCCGCCAAACGCAACGATGTCGCCGCTCGCGTTGCGGATCGGGAACATCAGCCGGTTGCGGAACCGGTCATAATACCCGCGCGTTTCGTGACGGATTGCCAGACCTGCCGCTTCGATCTCTTCGGGCGAAAAACCGCGCCGTTCAGTCAGATAGGTCAGCAGCAAACTCCAGTCGTCGGGAGCGTAGCCAAGCAGGAACGCCTCGCTGGTCGCGTCGTCAATGCGCCGTTTAGCAACGTATGCGCGCGCTGTCTCGCCGCGCTGCGACTTCACCAGCATGTGGCGGAAGAATGCCGCCGCAGCCGCATTCACCTCCAAAAGGCGGGACCGCAACCGGTCCAGTTGCTCTTCGGCTTCGGTGCGCGGACGCAACTGTACGCCCGCGCGCTGCGCCAGGCGCTCGAGCGCCTCGCGGAAATCCAATCCCTCGCGGCGCATCAGGAAGTCGAAGATCGTCCCCGATGCTTTGCAGCTGAAACAGTGAAAGCTTTGCGTGTCGGGGAAGACGTGAAACGCTGGCGTGCGGGTGTTAGGGTGAAATGGGCAAAAGCCGACGTAGCTGCGCCCTGCCTTCCGCAATGGCACATACGCCGAGATGAACTCGACAATATCGATCCTCTCTTTGATCTGATCGGTAATACCGGACATACCTGTGTCATCGGAGAGAGGACGCTACGCGTCACGCACTCCATGTGCGCGGCACGTACAGGTCGTTGAACACCTTCAGCGCGTAGCGGTCGGTCATACCAGCGATATAGTCGACGACGGCGCGCTCGATCGGTTCGCCGCGCTGCTGGTTGATCCGGAGCAGATCGGCGGGCAGTTGCTCTGGATATTTCAGAAAGTGATGGTAGAGCAACTCGATCATCAGATGGACCTTGCCATCGTCCGCCTTTGCCTTTGATCCAAGATATACATGCTGATAGAGAAACTCCCGCAGCGTATTGGTCGCCTTCAGCACATCCGGGCTCATCGACAGTTCCGGCGGGTCAGGCGGCGGTTCTTCTCCAGTCGCCCACCAGTTATGGTCAATCAGGTCGCAGACCATTGTATCAAGGCGTTGACCGTGCGTTTCGCCCAGGACCTCGATTGCATCACGCGGCAGGTCTTCGGGACGGATCAAGCCGCCGCGAATGGCATCATCAATGTCGTGGTTGATGTAGGCGATGGCGTCACACAGTTTGACGATCTGCCCTTCGAGCGTGCTGGCGGCGCCCCAGGCGCGCATGGTAATATCCTGCCGGGCCTTGGAATGCATATAAATGCCCTCACGCACCTGATCGGTCAGGTTCAACCCGGCGCCATTCCGTTCCAGCACATCAACGACCCGCAGGCTCTGCTCGTTATGCCGGAAAGTGCGCCCCATCGCCTGCGATAGCGCCATTTCGCCCGCGTGACCAAAGGGCGTGTGCCCCAGGTCATGCCCGAGACCAATCGCCTCGACCAGGTCTTCATTGAGGCGCAGGGCGCGTGCAACTGTGCGCGCGATCTGTGTCACTTCGAGCGTATGGGTCAGACGGGTGCGGTAATGGTCGCCCTGCGGCGCAATAAATACCTGGGTTTTGTGCTTCAGGCGGCGAAACGGTTTTGAGTGCAGAATGCGATCACGATCGCGCTGAAAATTACTCCGTACCGGCGACGGTTCTTCAGGACGCGCGCGTCGGGCGCTGTCGCTGAACGCTGCCAGCGGCGACAGGCGTGCGCGCTCATCGGCTTCGATACGCTGGCGTACCCCAGCATGCGCTCGGGTCATGGAGAACCTCCGGCACTGACAGCGTCAGATACCGCTGCCGTGTAGACAAACCAGGGATGCATCACACGAAACCATCACGGAAGACATCAGGTTGCTTCACCTGTCGGACGAAGCGACGCATCATGCATTGTACGTCGTTTCAGCGCGCGCTGCAAAGCAGTAACCAGTGCAGCCATCAGGTGTATCGTGACGATTGACTCGAAATAAATGCGGTGACCGCTGGCGTTCGCAAGCACCTGTGCCTGCGCCGTGTCGACGAAGCAACTGGCCAGGTTAAACGACCCATGCACAATAACGCATGTTTCGTAGCGCGCTGCGACAAATGCGGAAAGAAAATAGATGCAAAAGCAAACGAAAGCCGCCCACCACCGTTCCTTAGGACGCGCTACAAACCATCCCCAGAACATCGCAAACGGCGTGGCGAACACGGTCCAGATCAACGCCGGAATCTGCGCTTCGCCATAGGGGGGAACAGTCGTGCTGCGCTGATATGTCGCCCAAACCGCGCCAAGGCATGCCGCGCCGAAGATGAGCAGAAACGTGCGACTATCAAAACGCGCCATTGGCAGGCATCTCCGTGCACTGGTGTCCGTCTCGCATTATAGCACACGGGGAAGCCGGAAGGTGCAGGTCAGACGGCAGGTTGGCGGATGTCGCAGCGCAACGTCTCCGCAAGCGCTACGACGCGCTTTGTTGTGGAACTAAAGTCACAGAAAAGTTGAAACGAGCGTGTTATGATGTCGGTGATGGAATATCTTCCTGACGCTAAAGGAGACAGATATGGCGTATATCATTGCAGAACCGTGCATCGGTGTGAAAGACGCCTCGTGCGTGGCAGTCTGTCCGGTAGACTGCATTTACGAAGGTGAGGACCAGTACTACATCAACCCTGAAGAGTGCATCGACTGCGGCGCCTGTGAGCCAGAGTGTCCGGTTGAGGCGATCTTTGCCGATGACTCGGTACCGGAGCAATGGCAAAGCTACATTGAGAAGAACCGTGCATTCTTCGGTTTGTAATACGTCGTTTGCAGCACGTGAGGGGAGCGCTCCGCAAGGAGCGCTTCTCTGTTGGGGAGGTTAGGAGTTAGGGATTAGGGGTTAGGATGTTCGACCTTCCACCTGCAACCTTCCCACCTTCCACCTGCAACCCTTGCGCCTCTCGCCTCTCGCGTCACCCCCCATCTCCGATTCGCGCCAGACCGTCCGGGTCGAGCACCACGACGCGCCCGCGCTCCAACCGCACGAGTCCTTCCTGCGCCAGTTGGCGCAGCGCCCGCCCGGCAATCTCGCGCACGGTGCCGGTGCGTTCCGCGAGTTCCTGGTGGGTCAGTTCGGCGGCGCCTCCGCGCGCTTCGCGCAACAGTTCACGCGCCAGCCGCTCACGCACCGACCGAAATGCGAGATCTTCGACCAGCACTGCCAGGCTGCGCAGTTGCCCCGCCATTTCGCGCAGCATCGCCAGCGCCAGGTCGGGATGACGGCGAATAAGGGTGATCAGGGCGTCTCCCGGTAAGAGCAGGCAGTGAACTGCGCTCATTGCGCGCGCTGTGGTCAGATTGCCATGGCCATCGAAGACGGCGACAGCATTAAAGTTTTCACCGGCGCCGACCATTGCCAGCACCTGCTCGCGGCCATCCGGCGCAGTGCGCGATAATCGCACTCTGCCGCGCTGCACAAAGTACACTCCGGCCGGTCGCTCGCCTTCGTAAGCGATGTATTCGCCGGGACGATAGGTGCGCGACTCGATGAAGCGCGCTGTGTCTGCCAACGTATGATCATCCAGCGCGGCGAAGAGTGGAATATGTCTCAATTCTTCGGGTGTCGTCATGGTCCGACAGTATAGCACGATCCTGTTGTGCCAACAGTACCGTAATGGGTTTCCTGGCAGTTCCAGACAAAATGATATAATGCGTCTATGCAGCGATTATCGATTGCACGGGCGTGGTCTGTTCCTCTGGCGTTGATCGTCGTTGTGGTATGGCTCAGCGCCATGCCGATCCACGCAGCGCCGAACGTCGACGACCCATTGATTGCGCCGCTCGATGTGCAGCGTCAGGAGGCAGCGCTCCTTCCGGCCTTTAGCGCTGACCTTGATGCCGCGGAACAGTGGGATCGCTACACGGTAAGCGCCCGTATTGACCCCGAGAAGCGCACCATCGCGGGCAGGTTGCGTCTGGAATACACCAATCGCGCTGCCGATCCGCTTGATCGCATTTACTTCTATCTGTTCCCCAATCTGCCAGAATTTGGGGGACGCCTCGATATTCACAGCGCCGCCGTCGACGGCGCGTCAGTACGGGTGCACTATGAGTCGAACCGGTTCCTATTGCGGCTCGATCTGCCAACACCTCTTCCATCTGGCGCTGCCGTTGAAGTTCTGCTCGATTTCAGCGCCACCGCTCCGCTCGACGCCAGTCAACGGTATTATGCCGCCTTCAACCGCGAACGCGGCGTGCTGGCGCTGGCATCGGCGCTGCCCATGGCGGCGCGGCGGGTCGAGGGCGCCTGGCAGTTGACGACGCCTCTCTTCCGCGGCGACCTTGTCACCAGTGACACGGCGCTGTACGATGTGACACTTGCCATCCCTGCCGCATGGACTGCTGTGACGACAGGAACCGCAATCGAAAGCCAGAACGATGGCGCTCTTCGAACAACGCGCTTTGTCAGCGGTCCACAACGTGATTTCACGATTGTGCTCACCCGTTTTCCCGCGATCTCCACTGAGGTTGATGGGACGCGCATCACGTCGTATTTCCGTCCCGAGCATGCCGAAGGCGGACGCGCGGCGCTCGACGCTGCCGCTAATGCGCTGCGCGTGTTCAATCGCCGGTTTGGACCTTACCCGCTGACGGAACTCGACATCGTGCAGATCGATGCGCGCAAATTCTTTGGCGTCGAGTACCCTGGGCTGATCATGATTGACCGGCTCTTGTATGCGGGTGAGCGCGAGGGTTTGGAGATCATTGTAGCACATGAAGTGGCGCATCAGTGGTGGTACAGTCTGGTGGGCAATGATGTGCAAAATGAGGCGTGGCTCGACGAGGGATTAACCTCGTTTGCGCAGGTGATCTATCAAGAAGAAATCCACGGTGCGACAGCGGCAGCACGCGAGCTCGACGGGTTCCGCACGACCTACCTGCGCGCACGGCAGGCAGGCCGTGATGCGCCGCTGAGACGTCCGGTTTCGGCGTTGCGCGGCAACTATACCGCGATTGCGTATGCAAAAGGAGCGCTCTTCTTTCAGGCGCTGCGCATCCGTATTGGCGAGCCAGCGTTTGATCGCTTTCTGCGCGATTACTACGCCTCATTTCGCTACCGTGTCGCATCAAGCGACGATGTGCGCGTTGTTGCGGAACGCGCCTGCGCCTGCGATCTCGGCGACTTCTACCGCGATTGGGTGCTGACTGCCGCGCCTGTCACTCTTCCCTGACAACCCGCGATGGCTGATTTTCCTGTTCTGGTTGCACATGCTGATTGGGGAGTGACCGCAGCGCGGCGACGCCTGGCGTATGCACTGCGTCAGCCTGATGGACGGTTCATAGCATATGCGCCAGGTCCGGCTGGCGAGCCACACACGTTGCTGGCGCGGTTGCGCGCGCTTGCGCCCAGGGGAGGTATCCTGTTCGGCGTCGATTTTCCACTTGGGCTTCCACTTCGCTACGCGGCTGTCGCTGGGATTGCCGACTTTGCGGCGCTTCTGCCGGAGTTAGGGTCCGGGCGATGGGCGCGTTTCTATGACGTTGCCAGCCGACCGTGCGAGATCAGCATCGAGCGCCCATTCTACCCGTTGCGACCGGGTGGGGCGAGGCAGGCGCACCTGATTCAGGCGCTCGGTATGACGACCATCAACGATCTGCGCCGTCGCTGCGACCTCGCTTCCGCCGCGCGGCGCGCCGCTGCGCCAATCTTCTGGACGCTCGGCGCGCAACAGGTGGGCAAGGCGACGATTGTCGGCTGGCGCGACATGCTGGGTGCGGCGCGCCGCGCATATGCCCGGCAGGATGCGAGATTCCCTTGGCTCTGGCCTTTCGATGGGCATCTGGATGACCTGATCGCTGCGGGGCGCCTGGTCGTGGCCGAAGTCTACCCCGGCGAGTGCTACCATCACCTGAGTATCACACTCCGCGGCAGCAAACGCGCTCAAGCGACCCGCGCCGCCGTAGGAGCGGCGCTGCTGGCGTGGGCGGATGCGGCGGAGGTGGTGCTTGAACCTGCCCTGCGCTGCGCAATAGATGATGGGTTTGGCGCGGCGCCCGGCGGCGATGACGATTTCGACGCGACGGTAGGGCTGTTCGGCGCGCTCAACGTCGTGCTCAGACGCCGTGCCGCCGGTGAACCTGAAGATGAGGTCATTCGTCGCGTCGAGGGGTGGATCCTAGGGCAGGGAGTTGAGGATTAGGGGGAAAGGGCGCCAGGATGCGGCAAATCCGCTTCGCACGCCAAAAAGCCTGCACTTGAGAGGGTGGGAGAAGAGGGTGGGGGGATCTCACAAGTGTCGATTTTTCTAGCCATCCCCTCGTGCTGACTGTCTGCTTCAGGCATCAGGACGCCCTGGCTCCCCCTTCTCCCCTGGTGGGAGAAGGGAGCAAGGGGGATGAGGGGGAAAGGGCGTCAGGATGCGCACCCTCCCCTTTCTCCCCTGGTGGGAGAAGGGGGTAGGGGAATGAGGGGAAAAAAAGACATCAGGACACCCTGGCTCCCCCTTCTCCCCTGGTGGGAGAAGGGAGCAAGGGGGGATGAGGGGGAAAGGGCGTCAGAATGCGGAGAACATTCATCGCACCCCAGAAACGCTCCACGTGCGAGGTAGGAGGGATGAAGGGAACAAGGGCGTCAGGACGCGGCAAATCCGCCGCACGTTCAACGTCCAACGCCCTCATCGCCCAACGAACTCACCCAAGATCTGCCGCCCAATCACGACGCGCAGAATCTCCGACGTTCCCTCGCCGATGGTGAGCAACCGCTGATCGCGATAGATGCGTTCGAGCGGATACTCACTGCTGTATCCATACCCGCCGAGCACCTGAATTGCGTCGCGGCAGATCTTTTCGCCGACTTCCGAAGCATACAGTTTGGCGATTGCTGCCTCGCGGCTGTACTGACGCCCCTGATCTTTCAGCCATGCCGCCTGATAGACCAGTAAGCGCGCCGCTTCCAGTCCAACCGCCATGTCAGCGATCATATTCGAGACCGACTCGAAGGCGCCAATCAGTTTGCCGAAGGCAGTGCGCTCACGCGCATAAGCGGAGGCAATCTCAAATGCTGCCTGCGCCAGCCCGATTGCCATAGCGCCGATGCCGATCCGTCCGCCGTCGAGCACAGCAAGAAACTGCTGCAATCCGCGCCCGCGTCGCCCCAGCAGGTTCTCTTCGGGCACCCGGACATTCTCGAATGTCACTGCATTCGTAATCGATCCGCGCAATCCCATTTTGGCTTCCGGCTTGCCAAAACTCATACCCGGCGTTCCGGCGGGCACGATAATGGAGCTGATAGAATGCCGTTCTCCGGGATCGGTTACAGCGGTAACGATCAGATAACCGGCAATCGATGCGTTGGTGATCCACATCTTTGAGCCGTTGATCACCCACTCTCCGTTCTCGAGGCGAGCGGTCGTGCGGGTGGCGCCGGCGTCAGATCCCGCGTGCGGTTCGGTCAGCGCGAATGCGCCCAAAAATCGTCCTTCGGCTGCAGGGCGCAGGAAACGTCGCTTCTGCTCCTCGGTGCCGAACATGGCGATGGGCGCGCACCCTAGTCCCAGGTGCGCCGCATAGGTCAGCGCCGTCGAACCGCATGCGCGCGCAATCTCCTCAATAGCAATCGCAGTCGAGATGCTGTCGGCGCCAGCGCCGCCGTACTCTTCGGGGAATGGCAACCCCATCAGCCCCAGCTCTGCCATTTTACGGAACGTTTCGGCGGGAAATTCGCCCGTCTCATCGACGTGGCGGGCGCGCGGTGCAATCTCCTGCTCGGCGAAGCGCCGCACTTCTGCGCGAATGCGCTGATGTTCGGGAGAAAGATCGAAGTTCATGGTTCGTTCCTCTCGTCAATGAGCGGCTGCGCTGCCGTCACGAACGCCTGTATGTCAGCACGGCTGATGCGAGCCGGATGAATGAGTGGAAGAATAGTGATGCGCTTACTACGGAGTACGGTTGCGTGCAGCGCGCGGATGGAACCCGGATCACGCCCAAGATACCGCATTCCGACTTCTCGCAGGGCAATGCGCCCGACCGGAACGATCAGATATGGCTTGATAATGTCGAGTTCCATGTGCAGCCATTCACGGCAGGCGCGTATTTCGTCCGGCGTCGGCATGCGATTTCCCGGCGGGCAGCAGCGTACCGCATTCGTGATAAAACAGCGTAGGGTTGCGCTCGCAGTTTCATCGCTCGCCAGTCCGATCCGCACTAGCATCCGGCGCAGCACCCGTCCGGATCGATCCCCCCAGAACGGAATGCCTGTCTGATCGGCGCCGTACCGGCCAGGCGCTTCGCCGATGAACACAATGCCGCTTTCTGCATCACCGCAGCCATGCACAATGCGCCGCCGGCTAGCGACCAGCGCAGGGCAACGTGTACACTCCTGGTTATGCAGTAGCGTGACCATCCTCGCTTGTTCCTACCAGGTCGCGCCTTCAGGCGGATCGATCGGCAATGCAACCCGCACCGTTGTTCCTTGATCCGGCTGGCTGGACACCAGCACCTGACCCCCATGTTGCGTGACGATGCCATAAGCGATAGCCAGCCCTAGTCCCGATCCTTGACCGGGAGGACGGGTGGTGACGAAAGGCTGGAACAGTCGCTCGATGATGTGCGCCGGTATGCCTGGACCATTATCTGCCACATCGAACCGCACGAATGCGCCGTCATCTTCAGACGCGCGCGCTGGCAGCAGCGGCGGCGGCTCGGCGTGTCCACGGGAGACGCTCAACCGTACTCGCGGTGAGGGTCTGCCTGACAGCGCCTGTTCCGCGTTGAGCAGCAGATTGAGCAACACCTGCTGCATTTGCGGCACGTCAACCCTTAGCATGGGTAGATCTGGCTGACAGATGACTTCAAGCGCGATGCCAGCGGAGCGCAACGCTGCACGTTTGAGATCGAGCACGCGCTCAATCAGATCGGCTGGCGCTGTCCATTCTTTGGTCATCGGCCCGCGACGGGCGAATGTCGCCAAACTCTGAACCACGCGACGCGCGCGCTTGGCGCTCTCAATAATTTGTTCGACTGATCGCTGGTCGTCGGGATCGCGTTGTGGCAGCAGGAGTTCAGCGTTGCCGAGAATGATGGCAAGAGGATTGTTCAATTCATGCGCTACGCCGGCGACCAGTTCTCCAAGCGCAGCGAGTTTTGAGCTTTGCACTAACTGCGCCTGCATAGCGCGCAGTTGTTCGTTTGCGGCTCGCAGTGCATCGTTCTGCGCTGCAAGCGCTGCTATTGCGGCATCACGTTCGCTTTCGGCTGCGCGAATGCGAAGCAGCGCCCGCACTCGCGCCAGCAATTCCTCAATGTAGAATGGCTTGGTCAGATAATCATCAGCGCCGGAGTCGAGCGCTTTGATCCGGTCAGACAATTCGCCCTTGGCAGTCAGCATCAGAACGGGCAGAAATCCCTGACCAGAACGCTCCTTCAGCGCCGTGCAAATCTGGACTCCCGGAATATCCGGCAGCATCCAGTCTAGGATGACGAGATCACTGGCGCTGGTTTCAATCAGGGTAAGAGCGTCGCTAGCCGTCGCTGCCAGAAGCGTCTGATAGCCAGCTCCTCGCAGGACGAACTCAATGAGGCTGGCAATGGTCGGATCGTCCTCAACAACCATAATACGTGTCTGACCGCACATAGCACTATTGTACCACGGCTCCTGGTTTTGGCAGCAACGGCATCAGGTGCGTGGTACAATACGGACGTGAACACACTGCGTTTGATCGACACCCACGCTCACCTGGGCTCTGCACAGTTCGATGCGGATCGCAGCGCTGTATTGGAGCGCGCCGCCGCGGCAGGAGTGGTGCGAATTGTCGAAATCGGCTACGATCTGGCAACGTCGCGTGCCGCGGTTGCGCTGGCAGCGCAACACGAACCGATCTATGCGGTCGTCGGCGTGCAGCCCAACCGTGTCGCCGATCTGCCGGACGACTGGCTCGATCAGGTGCGCGCCCTGGCGAAGCAGCCGAAGGTGATCGCCATCGGCGAAATTGGTCTCGACTACTACTGGAATGCTGCGCCTGCCGCTGTGCAGGAGGCGTGTTTCCGCGCTCAACTCGATCTGGCGCGCGATCTGCGCCTTCCCGTGGTCATTCATAGCCGTGATGCGCACGATAATACCATCCGCGTGCTGCGTGACGCGGCGCGCGGTCTCTCCGGCATCATGCACTCGTTCTCTGGCGACTGGGCGTATGCGCGTGCATGTCTGGACATCGGGTTCTACCTCTCGTTCAGCGGTCCGGTCACATTTCCGAAGGCTGTCGTTCTGCACGATGTCGCGCGGCGCGCGCCGCTTGATCGCATTCTGATCGAAACCGATAGTCCTTATCTGGCGCCGCATCCTTTCCGAGGGAAACGGAACGAACCTGCGTATGTACGTCTGATTGCCGAACGAATTGCTGGTCTGCGCGGCATGGCGCTCGAAGATCTGGCCCAGGCGACGTGGCGCAACGCAGCGGCGGTTTTTGGGCTATGAGTTCTTCGGTTGCGACTCTTCCAAACGAGACCCCGCCCCGTTCCTGGTTCGCCCGGCTTGAGCTGGGACCGCTTGTGCTCCCATTTCTGTTTGCCGTTGTCATCACCTGGAGCATGGCGCGCAGTCTTGAAGTCGCAAACTGGGCGGACGGTCTCACGATGCTGACAGGCATTGGTCTGGCAGCGCTCCTCGTGGGCACGCTCTTTGCGCGGGTCGTCTGGCTGCCTCCCTGGCTGGCGCATCCGTTAGCCTCGCTCCTTGGGGGCGTCGTTGTCATTCAGCAGATCAGCCCGATGGTCCGCGCGCAAACGGCGGCTGAGTTCGGCGCGGCAAAGGCGCAGCGCCTGACAACATGGGGCGATGTTGCTGCCGAAGTTGCGCTGCGCACGCTCATCTGGCTGCGCACGCTCCAGGCAGGCGGGCGCGGCGAGGATATCGTACTCTTCGTCCTGATCCTGGCACTGATAATCTGGGGGATTGGGTATGTAACAGGATGGCTCATCTTTCGTCATCAGCGCGCCTGGATTGCTCTTGCGCTGCA
This sequence comes from Roseiflexus sp., assembly GCA_025062325.1. Taxonomy (GTDB): domain Bacteria; phylum Chloroflexota; class Chloroflexia; order Chloroflexales; family Roseiflexaceae; genus Roseiflexus. The sequence goes on along the minus strand of JANXAL010000068.1, from coordinate 18,567 downwards.
GGCAAGCATCATTCTGATCAATTACACCTATGCCTGGCCCAAACCGACCGGATTGTTCTTTGTTTTTCTGATAGCTGGATTGCTTCTGCTCGCCTACCAGCACATCGACTGCCGTCGGCGTCTCTGGCGATCCTCGCATGTTGAGTTCCCCGACTTTCTGCTGGCGCGCGTGCTGTTGGCTGCGTTTCTGACCTTCGTGGTTCTGGTGATCATCACTGCCTTTCTGCCGAACCGACCAGACAATGAACATCTGGCACGCCTCTGGCGCACACTTCGCGCCCCTATCGCGGCACTACGCGAGGGGTGGCAAGAGGCGTTCAGCACGATCAACGCGCCGCCAGGATCAACCGGTGCGTTCCTGACCCGTAACGCGCAGGTTGGCGGTCCCCGTCAAGTGGGCACGGCGCTGGTTATGACGGTGCGATCTGCCGAGTACAGTTACTGGCGCGCTGCGGCGTTCGATCGCTACACTGGTCGCATGTGGCAGAATATGGTCGGTGAGCGGGCGCGCGCAGCGCTAGGAGTGGCGACGGCGGAAGCGGCGCAGACGCCGCTGGCGCCTGGCGTCCGGCTTGAACAGCCCGAACTGCGTGGTCGTACCCTGGTGACCACGACGATTGAACTGGCGCAGACGCGCACCGAGAGGCTGGTGATGGTCGGCGGCGCGCTGGCGTCCACCAGCCTGCCGGTGTTGATCCAGCACGGATACCTGGCGGTATCTGGCGAACTGTTGCCCAACTATACCGAAATTGCCACTGTTGTCGCCGAAGCGCCGCTGGAGGCGACGCAAACCTATACCGTCGCCACGTATCTTTCCACAGTCGATGAGCAGAGTCTACGTGAAAGCGGAACCGTCTACCCTGAATGGGTGCGGGTGGCGTACCTCCAGCTCCCCGAGACGTTGCCGCCACGGGTGCGCGCGCTGGCAGCCTCCATCGTCCGCAACGCTGGCGCAGTCACGCCTTACGACAAGGCGCTGGCGATTCAGGAGTATCTGCGCACGCTGCCGTACAACGATCAGCGTCCGATCCCGCCAGAAGACCGCGACTGGGTCGACTGGTTCCTGTTCGATGCGCCAGGCGGCTACTGCGACGATTTTGCCTCGGCGATGGTCGTGCTTCTGCGCGCCGAGGGCGTGCCGGCACGGTGGGTGCAGGGATACGCTGGCGGCGAATTCGACCCGGATCGGCAGGTGTACCTGGTGCGAGAGCATATTGCTCATAGCTGGCCTGAAATCTATTTCCCAGGCTACGGCTGGCAGCGTTTCGAGCCGACGCCTGCGCCTTACGCTAGCGTCCCGGTGCGTCCGGCGTTTCCTCCGGCTAGTGAAACGGAACGACCAGGGATCACCAACGGATTGGGGGGCGTATTGAGCGACCCGGAAGCTATGCTACGCGCGATGATCGAGCGTAACACCGGTTCTGCCGCTGGCGGCGACAGCACATTGCAACGCGAGGTCGAAGTGCGACGTGCGCAGGAGCAGTTGCATCTGGCTGCCATCGTGGGCGGGGCGCTGGCGCTCATACCGATGCTGATCGGCGCTCTGTTTCTCTGGCTGCACTGGGATGTGCGCGGTCTGTCACCGGTTGTCGCCGCCTATGCGCGCCTGACGCGCCTGGCGGAATGGGCTGGCATTGCAGCGCCGCCTGATGCGACGCCGTATGAGTATGCCATGCTGATCCGGGAACGCATTCCTCATCAGAAGGATGTCATTGATCGCATTGTCGGCGATTTTGTCGTTGAGCGGTATCACCCGACCCACGCGGCGCCCGCCGCGCTGCCGGTCGAGAACTGGCACGCGCTGCGGCGTGAGCTGCTGAAGCTCCTTATTGGTCGAATTGGTGCAGCATTCTACCCCTCGAGGGAAATTGCGCGATTGCGCGATAGATCTCGTGCAGTGCCTGCGCAGCGGCGCCTCCCGCGTCGTCCACAGTAACTCGAACGTGATGACAGTCGTGCAGGACGCGCGTGAGGAAGCGCGCCACCTGCGATCTTGGCGATAACAGTGCTGGATGAGCGTCTCCCCTGTAAGCGTTTTTAGGGTGCGAGGCGTTGTTTCCGCGGACGAGGCCCTTTCCCCCTCATCCCCCCTGCCCCTCTTCTCCCACAAGGGGAGAAGGGGGGAGTCAGGGTGTCCTAGAATCCTTGTTTCCCTCCTCTCCCGCCCCCTGCGCCCCCTGCATGCGGGGGTTGGGGAAGCCGCTCGCGTACCATCGCGTGGATCGTTGCATCCGCGCCCCCTGCATGCGGGGGTTGGGGGAGGACGTGCATCGATTGCTCAAGGGCTTCCCCCTGCGCCCCCTGCATGCGGGGGTTGGGGAGAGAAGGGGGCGTGTGCGCGTTCTGACGCCCTCTTCCCCTCATCCCCCCTGCTCCCCTTCTCCCACCCCCCTTTTTGCCCCCGCATGCGGGGGGAAGGGGGAGTTTGCGCATCCCGACGCTCAAAACGGGCGATGCAACGGAAGGGCTTGCCGGAAAAATCTACACTTGCGAGCTTCCCCTGCTCCCTTCTCCCCTCGTGGAAGAAGGGGGACTCAGGGCGTCCTGATGCCTGGAACGGGCGATGCGACGCGAGGGTCAGCCGGAGAAATCGACCCTCGTGAGGGGTGTCCTTGTGAGCGCATGTGGCAGTCACTAATGGGAAATCCAGCTTTCGCCATTATTGGCGCAACCCGCCCAGAGCCGTACCATGTTTCCATGCGCTACGCGTGGCAGAGTGGGCATCGATGAAAGCCCGGCATAGGTGCATGGATCTCTCTGCGTACAGCGTTTGCGGAGGCGCTCTTGGAACGTAACCTGTGTTGAACCGAATGAGAAGGATAGCAGTCATCGGGCCAGCCGGTCGCCAGGGCAGCGTATTTTCCGGGCAGTGGAGAAAGCCCTGGCATTAGCGTTAGAGGTATATGTGAACTCCTCCGCTGAAGGTTCAGGTATTTCAGGTTTGCTGCGTCAGTTTAGACAAGGTGAGAGGCGTTGGTCCAGAGGCGTGAGGTAAGGTGTTGAAAATACGTATCTCTATGCTCGCGCTGAAGGGCCTATGGATGGGAGGCGTCAGTCCAGAGGCGTGAGGTAAAGGGCAAGCAGCCAATGATTGCTCATTCGTGACCGTTCGTTGATCTGAATTCCCTATTCGCTGACGGCCAGAGGCGCGAGACGAAGGGCAAGCGGCCAGCGCTCACTCATTCGTGTCCGCTCGCTCATTCGCTTCTCCATTTGCCGACAGCGCGCTGCGGGGAGAGCACGCCCGCCCTTGCGTTTTGCCGCTGCATGTGCTTATTCGTGCCGTTCACGTACTCGCTTCGCTATTCGCTGACGGCTCGGTATAAAGCAAGAAGGGTACAGGGGCGCAACCGCGCTCCTGTACCTACAGCATGATCATTATCATTGCAGGCGCGGCTTGAACATGATCCAGCGACCATTATTGAGAGGAGTAAGCGTATATGCACATACAAGATTGTCTGCTGCCAGCACGTGCGCTCCCAGGAGATCTGCGAGTTGCTGCGCCAGCGAGTTAGGTCCGTATCCTGCGTAGCACATGATCAGACGGACGGGTTGTCCGAGGATATACGCAGGATGGGTCACAATGATTTCGTAGAGTTGCTCTGCATTCAGCGGTTTTATCCGCGAACCGGCTTCTTCTACATATGGAACCGCAAATGTCTCGCCTTTCTTATCAGGCAACGAACCGTGACAGATCAGTTCAAAGAACAGCGGGTACGCCGGCTGACTCATCGCTGTCCGAATGCGACGATCCGGGTAACCCAGAATGAAGCGGTTCTTGAACGTCGTGGGCAGGACTGGAACGTTGTGAAGCATTGCTGTCTCCTGGTGCAATTCAGGAGCGCAGAGCACGCCAACGTTCCGTGACGTCCCGCGCGGGACACGTCCAGAAAGCTGGTGTGTCCCTGCGCGGGAATGGATATAGACGATGAGTGCGGCGTCGCGCTGCCGAGCAGCGGTGGTGACGCGGCGTCACATAGAGAGTGAAGAGAGCGTTTTCCTCCTAGTGATGTCATGAGCGCCGGATGGCGCAGCAGGAGTGTGAATGACGCACAATGAGTCATGGCTGCACTGACCGGCGACTGACAATGGGACGAACGTAGCTAGCGCGTGGCGCGCCGAGGAGGTTCTTTCCGAAAGCAGATGCGCAACTGCGCATGCATGCGTGTCGAAAAGCGAGACGTGGTATGGGCGTTGTCAGGGTGCAGTGCAGCGGGTTCCCGCTGCCGGCCCCGCCGGGCCGGTGATACGAAGCCAGCCGACGTTCTCGCTGGTGGAAGAGGGGAGTAGGTGGGCTGGCCTGGTCTCGGCGGCCCGGATGACCGACCGCCGGTTACCACCATTTATGATGCCTGCCGCCGTTGCGCACGGCGTTGCATTGCAACGCGGCGTAGTTCGCGCGCCTCACGGATGGTTGCGGGCGCGCCGTGCAGTAATTCGACGTATCCTGCGACGACCCGATGGATAATGGTGTGAGTCGCTTCCCACCGCCGTCGAGCGTGGTCGCGCTCGACAGCGCGTGCTTCCTCCGGTGTCGTGACCCACGCCGCACGCTGGCTGGCTGTCGCTTCCAGGTCTGCGAGCGTCTGCTCAACATCCGGCCCGCTGCGCGGCAGCAATGCCTGTTCCAGCATGCCTTCGATGATGACGCGATTGCCGGGGCGCAGGAGAGCAGGCGCGCCTGGATGGTTGAGGGGGATAACGACTGGAATGCGCACCGTCTCGGTGAGGATGGCGCGACTCCCTGCGCGGGTGCGCGGTATCTGGACCCGCACCGTCACTTGCGCCAGCGCGACGCTGGAGCGAAGCGGATGCCGTCCGATGCGCGCAGGTCCGGTGATCTCACCGCACATGTGGATGTCGCAGCCATCTTCGTCGTCGGGAGTGACCGGGCGTACCGCGCTGGCAACGAGCGTCGGCGCAGGCAGCGCGTTATCAGAAGATGTGGTCCACTCCAGCCGTCCTTCGACCAGCAGCCGCACACCGTGGTGTGCAGAGTCGAGCAGTTCGCGCCCGGGGATCTCGCGCATTACCCGGACTGGCAAGCGAAAATCGCCGCCGAGCGGTCCCGTTATTCGCAACTGGGGGCGGCGGGAGGGATTCTGGCGATTCGCGGGCGAAAAGTCGAGAATGCCGACTGCTGTGGCGCGGTACATGCTGGCGTCGGCAGAAGATGTGTCGCTCATTGCAGGCTCCCCTTCGGATCGGACGGTGTGCGTATCGCTGGGCATACGATAGCAGCGGAGCGCCAACCAGAAAAGCGTCCGACAGTCCTGTTCGGAGGTGCAATGTGGGTGGCGGTGCGGCAGGCTGGAAGAGGGATGATGCCAGCGATTCTGTGATTTTGGCCAACGCTGCCAGATGAGGATTGAATGAATCCGTAAACCCGTGCTACCGAGCCGCGCGTCCTCTGAGCTGCGGGCTCAAGCCCTCGCTCAGGACGTAGAAGCCCAAAGGGGCTTTCATGACCTCAGCTAGGGCTGCAGACCGCAGCGTCCAGGTATTTTCTTCATCTTCTTTTGGCTTCTGTCGGAGGGGCGTTCGACGTCTTCCAGGGGGATTTTAGAAAGACTGATGCAACGACGCGAAGGCGCAAAGGCGCATAATATTGCAAGACTTTTCGTCCTTGCGTCTTCGCGTCAACCTGCCCGGAAAATGCTGCAGATGAACATCTTACCAGATAATCGAGAACCCATGTTCTTCGCCGGTTGGCTTCTCCCAGTGAACATCGACCGCATCGACGCGGGCGTGCGCCGGACCGCTATAGCACCAGCTTACCATCTTCTGCACTGCTGAGCGTGGACCCTCGAAGACGGCTTCGACCCGTCCATCCTCCAGGTTCCGCACCCAGCCGGAGACGCCGACCTCGCGGGCGTAGGCGCGGGCGCTAGCACGAAAGTTAACCCCCTGCACGCGACCTGAGATAAAGACATGTGCGCGAACGATGTCTGTCATGGATTGATTTCCTCTGACTTTGCGGTGGCGATGAAAATGACCCGTTCTGCAATGTTGGTCGTTCGATCAGCGAGACGTTCAAGCACGTGAGCAGTATCGATCAAGAGCAGGGCACAATCGAGTTTGTGCGGATCCTGACGTGCAACGTTCTTCAACATCTCGACCACTCGGTCTTCCAGCACGTCGACTTCCTGATCCCGATCACCTAGTGAGCGCGCCAGTGTCACATCGAGTTGGACAAAAGCGTCCAGGCACATGCGCAGCATATTCTGCACAAGCGTTCCCAGACGATGGAGTTCTACCGGCGCCTCGATAATTGCTGGCGTGTGCAGGCTGCGCTCGACTTTCTTGGCGATCCCTTTGGCGTAATCAGCGGCGCGCTCCAATTCACCGGCGATGGCGACAGCAGCTAGCAGGCTGCGCAGGTCGGTGGCAACTGGTTGCTGGGTAGCGATTAACTCGAAGACGCGCTCGTCGATTGCTGTACGGGCGGCATCGATTTCGCGATCGCGCGCAATCACCTCGCGCGCCAGCACAACATCGAGTCGATCCAATGCCTTGATGGCGTCAGCCAATTGATGCTCCACGCGGCTCCCCATGCGGAGCAGGTCATCGTGAACCGATTGCAGTTGTTTGATGTAGTGATCCCGCATTTGCACGCTCGCTTTCTGCCAGACATCTCCTGCACACCGCCGCCCGTCAGCCGTATCACCTGCGCATAATGCCGAAAGGAAGACGCTAAGAGCTTCCGATTTCGTCTATAGTAGCTGATATTTTAACTCTTCTGTGCTAAAAGTGTGTTAACGATTGGTAAATCCTGTTTTTCCCCGGGAATAAGTTAAGGACATCGTGAAAGAACATTTATTACGACCCTATGCCGTAGCGTTATCTATGACCACCCGTAGCAAGTTCGTATTTGTGAAATGTCTGGATTGGCTCTATCAAAACACGTGCTCCTGTCTGGAAATCGGGCAGTGGAATGGGGTAGCAAAGCACATATACACGGTAGGAAGCAGTAGTGTTTTTCACGTTTCCGCATCCTTGCCAGGCGCAGTCGGCCATGGACGCGACACGCCTCGTTCATCTTCGCGGCATACACTGGCATTGCTTTCAGAAGCTCGCAGCACATCCCCGACCTCAACCAAAGCAAGGCATGCCGATGCACTGTGAAGAGGCGTACCATGACATACGGATCGACACCAACCGATGGCTATGACGAGAGCGAGGCGCACATCATTGCGCGCGCCAAGGCTGGCGACGCCGAGGCGATCAGCCTGTTGTACGAGCGGTATGCGCCGCAGGTGCGTCGGTACGTTGCGTCGCGCCTGGGCGATCCGGTTCTAGCTGAAGACGTCTGTAGCGACGTGTTTGTCAAGATGCTGGAGGGACTGGATCGCTACGAGGATCGCGGTTGGCCCTTCTCCGCCTGGCTTTACCGTATTGCCTATGCGCGAACGATGGATATGCTGCGTCAGGCGCGGCGACGGCCATCGGTGCCGCTGGACGAGAGCGCGCCTCAGGCGCTCGAACCGCCCGATGAGGCGGTCATCTCCCGCATCGCCTACCACGAACTTCAGAGTGTGATGCGTGTGCTGACCCGCGATCAGCGCCTGGTGTTGCGGCTGCGTTTTGATGAAGATCGCTCCCTCGCCGAAATTGCCGAGTCGCTTGGACGCACGGTGGGTTCGGTAAAGGCGCTACAGCATCGAGGATTGATGCGTCTCGCCGAGGTGCTCGCCGACCATCCGGCGCACCGATCAGTGGCTGCATCCTAATGCTTGTCGCCGTCCACATCTGTCGCTTCATTCATCATCAAGTTGCCGCGTATGCGGTACAAACTCTTGACGCCTGTTCCATCGCCTGCGTATAATGCCCTGAGAAGGTTGTTCTCGGGCGATGGACGCATATGGACCGCGAAACTTTCGAAGCAATCGTTGTTGAAGCGCTCGACTCGTTACCGCCAGAGTTTGCCCGCTATTTGAAGAATGTCGAAGTGCGCATCGCAATGCGCCCTTCCCGCGAGCAACGGCGCGCGTTGGGCCTGCGCCCCTGGCAGACGATCTATGGTTTGTACGAAGGCGTGCCGCTTACCGAGCGCACCGGAGGCGAACCGCTTCTCCCGGACGTGATCACGATTTTTCAGGCGCCGCTGGTGCGCGATTTCCCTTCCCGTGAGGCGCTGCGCGAAGAGGTGCGGCGCACCGTGTTGCACGAAATTGCCCACTTCTTTGGCATCAGCGATGAACGGCTCCAGGAGTTGGACGCTTACTGAGCGAACATCCTTCGCTATCATCCGGTCATGCGACACTTGGTTTCATCGCCGCTATCAGCCTCGATCTACGCTGTGTCGTTGATCGTCTGGGCGCTACTGGTGGTTGATACGGTGAATCTTGCCCGGCGCGCCGCTGAGCCGCCGGTGTTTCCTACGCCCACGCCGGTCCCTGCGGCAACAGTTGCGCCTGCCGATGCCACATCGGCGCCTGCGCCAACGCTCGTCCCTGCTACTCAGACGAACGATGCGACAGCAGTCGATCGTGACTTGGCGCCCGGGGATGGCTGGCTTCATCCGAAAACCGGGCGCTATATCGCTGCCTGGCTCCCCAACTCGTTTGGTTCCGAAAATCGTGAGTCGTTTGAGGCAAATGCCGATATTCTTGATGAGATCAGTCCCTTCTGGTACTCTCCCTCCCCGACTGGCGCGCTGCGGTTTGGAAGCGAGGCGCGCGACCGTACACTGGTTGAACTGGCACACAGCAAAAACGTCCTTGTCATTCCAACCGTCCACAATATCGTCGCCGGCGAGGATCCCGTTCCCGCCATCCTGCGCAACCCGCGCCTGCGGTCGTACCACGTACAGCAGATCGTCGATGAAGTTCTGACCTACGACTACGACGGGATTGATGTTGATTATGAGTTTCTCAGCAACAGCCTGCGCGACGACTATAGCGCCTTCATTCTGGAACTGGCGGACGCGCTCCACGCGCACGGCAAACTGCTGACGGTCGCCGTCCATGCCAAAGATTGCGATTATTGCGGGTCAGGGGGATTCCAGGATTGGGCTGTCATCGGTCAGGTGGTCGACCGACTGCGTATTATGACCTACGATTACCACTGGCGCGGCAGCGGTCCCGGTCCGGTAGCGCCAGTATACTGGGTGGAACGGGTGGCGCGCTATGCAGTGACGGTCGTCGACCCGGCGAAAGTGGTGATCGGCGTGCCGTTCTACGGCTACAACTGGCCCCGCAACGGCAGCGGCAATGCCCGTGGGCAAACGTGGGCGATGATTAACGAGATCATTCAGACGCACCGTCTGTCGGTCAACCTGATGGAGAGTAATCAGAACGGTCTGGTGCAGGAAAACTGGATCACCTACAGTTCGCGCACCGAGGGGCAGCGCGAGGTCTGGTTCGCCACGAGCAGCGGTCTCGACGCCAAACTGCGTCTGGTGCAGGAACTCGATCTGGCAGGCATTGCGATCTGGCGGCTCGGCGGCGAAGACCCGCGCAACTGGGAGGTCATTCGCGCGCGCCTGCTGCAGGACCCGTATGAGTCGCAGCGGGTGTTGAGTCGTCTGTTGCCGGAGCACTAATGATCAAATCGGAGATCAAAGCGAACGAACGCGAGGCGGCGCGACTTTTTGTACGCGGCATGGCAGCGGCGCGCGGCGGGCAGCGCCGCCTGGCGGCAGTGCTATTATCGCGGGTTGTGCAACTCGATCCGCAGCACGAAATGGGGTGGCTATGGCTCTCCGGCGTGCTCGACGATCCGAAGGAGATCGCATTCTGTCTGCGCTCGGTGCTGGCGATCAACCCGCACAATGAGCGTGCGCTGCGTGGGCTGGCATGGCTGAAGAGCCGCCAGTTGCTGCAGGATGACGATATTGCCATCACTGCTCCATTGGCGTGCGCAGCGCCTGTCACACCGCTGGCTGCCTCAGCCGAATCCCCAATGGGTGGTGCGGCGGAAGCGCCGATTTCGTGGCGGATGCGCGCGGCAAACGCATTCCGCCGTCTGATCCCGACTTCGGCGCCGCTGTCCGACCACGCTGAATCCTGGTGGGTCGGCTGGCGTCACGCGCGCCAGGAGATGAGTCGAGCGCGCGCATTGCTCTGGAGTATGCCAGTGCTGCTCCTCTTGCTCACACTTGCGCTCAATTATGCGCTGCGCACGGCGGTGGAACGCAATGAGGCGCTGATTGCAGCGGAACTAGAGCAGCGGATGAGCACTGCTGAGACGCAGACGCAACTAATGAACAACGCTGATGCACTATCGTCCGACGTATCGACGATCCTCGAAGCGGAACTGGCTGCGGAGCGCGAGGCGGCGATACTGGCGTACCTCAGCCGACTGGAAGAGCCGCGCGCCCGCTTGCGCGGCGCAGTCGAGTCGTATCGTAACGCAACGAGTCGCCCCGGCGGCTCATCGATCGTCCATGCGACATCGGCGCAGCGGCTGCGGGACGAGATCGAGCGGGCTTACGCTGTGATCGCGGCGCTCGAGCCGCCCGAAGCGCTTGCTGGAGCGCACGCGCTCTATCTGCAGGGGTTAGAGATGGAATTGACGGCGCTCGACCACATGCTAGCGTTCTACCGCGGCTTTCGCGCTGAGGATGCCAACCGCGCAGCGCTTGCGATGGCGGAAGCCGCACGCCGCCTCGATCAGGCGCGCCAGGTTTTCGATCAACAGCAGGCGGAACTTTCGGCGGAGAAGCCGTTGCCTCACACAATCAGATAATGGGTGTCTCCACGCGGCGAACGTCAACGGCTCTTTGTTTTTGCGGTGAGCCAGCAGGGGGTCAGGCGGACCGGAACGTTGCGAGATGGTTGGTCCCCTGATTTCTGGATTGTCTGAATGAACGACCGGATACTGTTCACAGGTCGCAGTTCTGATCTCGCGGATGCAAGTGATATCCCTTCCCTCACCTTCTCAAGTGTAGGCTTTTTAGGGCGCGAAATGAGTTTGCCGCCTCCTGCCGCCCTTGTTTCCCTCATCCCCCCTGCCCTCTTCTCCTCTCACGCGTAGGCTTTTTGGTGTGCAAGGCAGGTTTGCCGCCTCCTGCCGCCCGTTTTCCCCTCATCCCCCTGCCCCCCTCTCCCACCAGGGGAGAAGGGGGAGTGTGCGCATCGCAACGCCCAAAACGGGCAATGCAACATAAGGGCTTGCCGAAAAAACCTACACCTGTGAGGCCCCCTTCTCCCCCCTGCACCCCCGCATGCGGGGGGAGAAGGGGAAGTCGGGGCGTCCGGTTGCCTGAAACGGGCGATGCAATAGAAGGGCGTGCCAAAAAAATCGACGCTTGTGAGCTTCCCTCGCCGGGTGTCGGAGTCACGCCAAATTAGGCGGCATCCGCTCTCACCTTGATCATCGCAAGAAAATCGGCGACGGTGAACGCCGGATTGCGGTGATACTGCGGTTCGATCACGATGTCGCTGATCCGCCGGTAGAGCGCAGCGCGGGCACGCACCAACTGCGGGTAACAACGCGCCAGCGTCGCTTTGGGGGTTTCGCCGGGGCGCGGTTGGTACATCCCGTTCCAGACAATTGGGCGGGGGCGCGCCAGGTAGTCTTCCAACAATCGCGCTCGCAGATTGGCGTCGTCCGCCAGGTAAACCATCGTTGCACGGCGTTTGATGCGCTCCAGGAGCGCGGCGTCGAGGTAGACAATGCTGCCGGTCGTGTCGATAACGATGTTCTCTTCACCAGCGATACGTTCGGCAACGTCTTCCATCACCGCGTGTTCGCAGGCGAGGTAGATGCGTTCTCGCTCAGCGTAGTGCGCCTCGTATGGAAACCCCATCCAGCGCCCAATATCGTAGACGGTGACGGTATCGACGTTGTAGATAGTTCGTAATCGCTCCGCAATCAGGTCGTCACAGTGCAGTGCGTGGAATCCGGCCTCCGCCAGCCGCGCCGCCCAGCGCGACTTGCCGATGCCTGCCATGCCAATCAGTCCAATGACCACGCGCTACCTCTGGAGTCGAGCTGCAAGTTCCACAAATGCGTCAAGCGTTTCCGGGTTGGCCATAGCGTCGCGGTTGGCGGCTTTTTCAGGCGGAACGCCGCGCAGGATCTTCTTGATCGGCACTTCCAGCTTTTTGCCGTTCAGCGTGCGTGGCACATCGGGAATGGCGATGATGTCATCGGGGACGTGGCGTGGTGACAGCACGGTGCGGATCTGCGCCCGAATTCGTTCTTTCAGCGCATCGTCCAGGGTGACGCCTGGTTCGAGAGCGACGAACAGATACATCCTGGCCGTGCCGTCGGGGTTCTCCAGGTCGATCACCAGGCTGTCGCGCACTTCTGCAACACCCTCGACGGCGCGGTACATTTCGCTCGTGCCCATGCGCACCCCGTGCCGGTTGATCGTCGAGTCGGAGCGCCCATAGATGACCAGCGTGCCCCGTTCAGTCAGTTTGACCCAATCGCCATGACGCCAGACGCCGGGGTACATATCGAAGTAGCTGCTGCGGTAGCGCGATCCGTCGGCGTCGCCCCAGAAGAAGAGCGGCATCGAAGGGAGCGGTGCAGTGACGACCAGTTCGCCGACATCGCCGACGATGGAGCGCCCCTGTTCGTCGAAGACCTCGACGCGCGCGCCCAGACAGCGACACTGGATCTCGCCAGCCGTGACCGGCAGCAGCGGGCAGCCGCCGACGAATGCGGTGCAGACATCGGTGCCGCCGCTGAGTGAGACCAGCCAGAGATCGCGTTTGACGCGCTGGTAGACCCAGGCGAATCCTTCGACCGGCAGCGGCGAACCGGTCGAACCCATGGTGCGCAGATGCGTCAGGTCGAACGTCTCGCCGGGCGTGATGTCGGCTTTCCGGCATGCGGTAAGGTAGGCGGCGCTCGTGCCAAACAGGGTCATGCCGGCATCAGCGGCGAACCGCCAGAGCGCGTTCATATCGGGCCAGGCGGGACTGCCGTCGTACAGCAGGAGGGTGCTGCCGACCAGCAGACCGCTGACCAGGAAGTTCCACATCATCCAGCCGGTGGTGGTGAACCAGAAGAAGCGATCCTGGGGACGAAGGTCGAGATGCAGCGCAAGCGATTTCAGGTGTTCGAGCAGGATGCCGCCATGCCCCTGAACAATCGGCTTCGGCAGACCGGTTGTGCCCGATGAGTAGAGGATCCAGAGCGGATGATCGAACGGAACCGGCTCAAACTGGAGGGATGCGTCGTGGCCCAGCAGTTCGCTCCAGGGAACAGTATCATCAATAGAAGCGCCCGGATCGAGATAGGGAACCAGCACGACGCGCTCGACGCCGGGCAATGCGGCGCGCAGTTCAGCCAGCGCAGCGCGACGGTCGAAGGCGCGCCCGCCGTAGCGGTATCCATCGACGGCGAGCAGTATACGCGGTTCAATCTGTCGGAAACGGTCGGCGACGCTGGCGACTCCCATTTCAGGGGAGCAACTCGACCAGATAGCGCCGAGCGAGGCACAGGCGAGGAAAGCAATGACCGCCTGCGGCACGTTGGGGAGGACCGCCGCCACTCGGTCACCCTGGCGCACGCCAAGCGCCCGAAGACCGGCAGCGACCGCAGCAACCTGGCGCTGCAACTCGGCCCACGTCACTGTCTGCAGCGATCCGCCTTCAGCTTGGAAGATGATCGCGGGACGTTCCGCATCGGCGTAACGGAAAGCGTGCGCGGCGTAGTTGAGGGTTGCGCCGGGAAACCAGACCGCTCCGGGCATGCGCGCATCGGCGAGCGCCGTCTGCGGGAGCGTGGTCGCCTGGACATCGAAGAAGTCCCAGATCGATTGCCAGAAAGCGGGCAGGTCGGTGACCGACCACTGCCAGAGGGCATGGTAATCATTGAACGTTAGCCCATGCGTCTGCGCCAGCCAGTCGATATACTGCTGCATACGGCTGGCGCGCATCATTTCCGGAGGCGGCGACCAGAGCAGGTCGCCTTCGCGGACAGGGTGTTCAGTCATAGGCCCTCACCTGTCTCTTCTTCACCATCTATCTACCCGTGCCAGGCGCTGACGCAGAAGGTGATCAGCCAGCACCAGCGCCAGCATCGCCTCGGCAATCGGAACCAGGCGCGGGAGCACAGTCGGATCGTGGCGCCCGTGGATTTCGATCTCTGCCGGATTCCCCTCACGGTCAACAGTGCGTTGCGGGCGGGCGATCGAGGCAGGCGGTTTGGCAGCGATGCGCAGCACAATTTCCTCGCCGGTGCTAATACCGCCGAGAATACCGCCGTGGTGGTTGGTCGCAGTGCCAATCGTGCCGTCGGCGCGACGGATGAAGGGATCATTGTGAGCAGAGCCGGTCATATAGGCCACACCGAATCCTTCACCAAACTCAACGCCCTTGATCGCCGGAATGCTGAACATTGCCTTGCCAATATCCGCCTGCAGCTTGTCGAAGACCGGTTCGCCAAGACCAGGGGGCACGCCGCGCGCGCGCACTTCGACCACCCCGCCAAGCGAATCGAGGTTGCGGCGCGCCTGTTCGACACGCTCGACCATGAGCGCCGCGACGCGTGCATCGGGGCAGCGCATGATATTGCGTTCGATTTCGCTCTCGTCAATCACCTCGGCTTTGAGATCACCGAGTTGCGCTGTCCAGGCGATCACCGAAATGCCGTACTGGGCAAGGAGGCGTTTCGCGATCGCGCCGCCAGCAACACGCCCGATCGTCTCGCGCGCGCTGCTACGCCCGCCGCCGCGCCAGTCGCGGAAGCCATACTTGGCATCCCAGGTGTAGTCAGCATGACCAGGACGGTAGAGGTCTTTAATGTTCTCATAGTGTCCCGGCTTCGCATCGGTATTGAACACCAGCATACTGATAGGTGCGCCGGTCGAGCGCCCCTCAAACACGCCCGACAAAATCTGCACCCGATCAGCTTCCTGGCGCGCCGAGGTCACCCGGCTCTGCCCGACCCGTCGGCGGTCCAGCTCGCGCTGAATGTCCTCTTCCGAAATCTCGAGACCTGCCGGGCATCCATCGACCACGCACCCAACCGCCGGTCCGTGCGACTCGCCCCAAGTCGTTAGTCGAAAAACCTGTCCAAAGGTATTGCCAGGCATAGGTCCTACTTCTCCGTCTCAATGTTCGTTCTGTGACGCCAGGCGTTCGATCAGCGCCCGATCTTCAGCCAAACCAGGCTGATTGGGCGACGCCTGGAGTGCACGGTCGAGCATTGCACGCGCCTTATCAAACTGTTTCAGCCGGGCGTACGCCAATCCTAAAGCGCGCAAATACGTTGCGTCATAGGGCGCTTTCTTGACCGCCCATTCCCATTCGAGCGACGCAGCATACCACATCCCGCGATTTTTGAGGGCGACGCCATTGTTGTAGTGCGTCACGTGATCGGAGGGCTTCAGCACGTGGCGAAACCGCTCTAGCTTGCCGACGATGTCGTTGTGCCCGACAGCAGTGAGCGCAATTGCAGTAATGTGCGTTACAATTGCGCCTATGCCAATGAGCCTGGCGCCGGATTGCAGCGGCGCCAACCAATCGGAGGGAAGAGGCGTCGCACCAGTCAGTTGGTCAAGCGTATTGGTGATTGTATCGGGGCGAGCGACCAGCGCAAGGGCGCCGATCAACCCGATAATTGTCAATCCTGCTGCCAGATACAGCGCCCAAACAGAGCGTTGCGCCAGTTGTTGAGCGACTGAAAAACCAACCATTCCGACCAGCGCAAGGATGACCGCCGGGATCAGAATGCCGATCGGGAAGCCATACGCCTGGTTTTCCTGGTAGAGGAACACCCCCAGAACAGGAAAGATGAGCGCAATCAGCACAGTTGCAATTGCGCCGCCGCGCCACAGCCAGACCAGCGTCTGCACGATTGGCGACCGTTCATCCGACAGAGCCGCCCGTACTAGCAGACTCCCGTTGCACTGCGTGCAGCGGCGCTGCGCTTCGACGGTCGGCGCGCCGCAGTAAGGGCAGGGGATTGTGTTGTCGTCCGTTGCGATGGATGCCAGACGCGAGGAGGCTGCCGTTGGCGTGCGACTGGCGGCGGGGCTGCCACTCTGAATGGCGGCGCGCGCCGATGCTGGTGCTGGCGCAGCTTGAACGCTCTGACGAGCAGGTGCAGGCGCTGGCGCAGCCTGAACGCTCTGGCGGACAGGCGCCGACCCCGGCGCTAGCGTCTGAGCGCTCTGGCGAGCGGGCGCAGGCGCTGGCATTGGAGAGGACCGGATCGCCGCCTCCGGCGCTGGCGCAGTTGCAACATCCGCCAGCGTCGCCTGATAGGCGCGCAGACGGGTCAGCGAAAGCGCGCTGGCGTCGATCTCACGTTCAATGCCGCTGCCGAGTTGTGCTGGGGACGGCAATGACGGCAATGGAAGACCGATATGCGCGTGCAGCCATTCCAACCCCTGGCGGGCGCGCGGATTGGATGGGTTCAGCGCCAGCACGTTTTCCAGACAGATTTTCACATCGTTGGGATCATCGACGACCCCGGACAGCCAGAGCCAGGCGCGCTCGTTACGCGGATCCGCTTCCAGCGTGCGCATCAGCAGAACACGCGCCTCATCACGGCGGCCATCACGCGCCGCTGCGATTGCCTGATGCAGGGTATCGGCATTCTTCATAGACGTATCCTTCGATGATGCCGTCACAGGCGTCACCGTTCCCACACGACGTTTCCTTCGAGGAGGGTCATGACGACGCGAATCGTATGTAGCGCCGATGGATCGATTTTGAACGGATCGGCAGACAGAATCGCAAGGTCGGCGAGCATGCCGGGCGCTATCATCCCTTGCTCACCAGCAGCGCCGGCAGCAACCGCGCATCCATGGCAAAATCCGCGCAACGCTTCTTCGACTGTCAGGCGTTGTTCGGGATACCAACCGCCGTCCGGCGTGCCATCTGGCCGCTGGCGGGTCACTGCGGCGTGGACGCCGAGCCAGGGGTTGAGCGACTCGACTGGTGCGTCGGAGCCGAAGGCAAGCGTTGCGCCAGCCTTGAGAAGCGAGCGCCAGGCGTAGGCATAAGCGCAGCGTTTCCCCCACAGCACATTCGCCATCTCCATATCGGCGGTGCAGTGGATGGGCTGCATCGAGGCGATCACGCCAAGGCGCGCGAAGCGGGGCAGATCATCGGGGTGCACTATCTGGCAGTGCTCAATACGGTTGGGAATGAGGAGCGACGGTGCGCCGGGCAACGCTGCTTCGATAGCGTCGAGCACCCTGCGGTTGGCGGCATCGCCGATAGCGTGCACCATCACTGCCAGGCCGCCATGGATTGCGCGACGCACGGCGTTGCGTAACTCCTCGGACGACAGCACGGCGATCCCGCGATTGCTGCTCCCCTCGTATGGCGCTAGCATCTCGGCGGTCTGCGAGCCGAGCGATCCATCGGCAAACATCTTGACGCCGCCAATGCGAATCCAGCGATCGCCAAGGCCGCTGTGCAGCCCCAATGCCAGCGCCGCGTCGAGACCGTCGAGACCGAGATAGACTAGGCAGCGCAGACGGAGGTGCCCACGCTCACGCAGCGTTTGCAGGTCACTGAGGGTCGTCCGGCCATCGCCAGGGGTCGTGCTGGTAGGAAGATGCATCCCGACCACGCCATAGGAATGCGCTTCGGCGATTGCCTCACGCACGGCTGCCAGGCGCTCCTCCTGCCCTGGTTCGGGAATATGGCGACGCACCAGATCTGTAGCGGTTTCCAGCAGAATGCCGGTCGGCTCGCCGCGTTCTCGCTGGATGGCGCCGCCGACCGGATCGGGCGTCTCGGCCGTAATGCCTGCCAGGCGCAGCGCAGCACTGCTGACCCAGGCGGAATGGCCGTCCTTCCGCGAGAAGTACGCCGGTCGGTCGCCAATGACAGCGTCAAGGTCGGCAGCGGTGGGCCAGCGTCCCCAGCGCGAATGGTCCCAACCGCGCCCCTGCACCCAGGCGCCTTCCGGCAGGCGCGCGGCTGCCGCAGCGATCCGCTGCAATGCCTCGTCAAGAGTTGTGGCATCGTCAAGCCGGACATTGCGACGCGCTAGCGCATACGCAATCAGGTGAACGTGCGCGTCGGTCAGCGCTGGAATGAGAGCGCGACCATGGAGATTGATTCCCTCAGCGCGACCGGTGACTGCTGCGCGGACCTTTCCTTCGCTGCCGACGGCAACGATGCGCCCATCGCGCACAGCAACCGCCTGAGCGCGCGGTTGAGCCGGGTTGAGCGTATAGACAGGACCGTTGTAGAGAATGATGGGATCGCCCATGATCGTGTTCTGATGAGCGCCTGGGGCGCATATGGATGAGGCATCAGCGTTTTGTAGCGTGTATTCGCATGGTACGGACGGAGAGAGGAGTTGTCAATGACTCAGGAGAATGAATGAAGAGATGCGAGAAATATGTGTGGGGGCGCGCCGGCGGCGCGCCCGCGGCAGCATGCCACTGGCGCCCGCCGGGGGAATGGGTCTCTCAGGTGTAGGCTTTTTGGCGCGCGAAGCGAATTTGCTGCATCTTGACGCTCTTTGTCCCCTCATCCCCCCTTCCCCCTTCTCCCACAAGGGGAGAAGGGGGCGGGGGCGCATCTTGACGCTTTTTGTCCCCTCATCCCCCCTTCCCCCTTCTCCCACAAGGGGAGAAGGGGGAGTTGGGGCGTCTGGTTGCCTGAAACGGGCGATGCGACGTAAGGGATTGCCAGAAAA
>JANXAL010000084.1 GCA_025062325.1 Roseiflexus sp. | reverse complement strand
CCCCCCCCTGCCCCCTTCTCCCACAAGCGGAGAAGGGAGAGTTGGGGCGTCCCGACGCTCAAAACATACGACGCGATGTGAGGGCTTGATAGCCTATATGCGTGAGGTGGCCGACGTTTGAACGACAGTACGGTAAATCTCCTCAATCTGGCGCGCTGCGCGTTCCCAGGAGAGGTCGCGCACCGCACGCTCGCGCACGCGTCGGCCCAACTCCCGCGCCCATTCCGGCTGATCGAGCGCCAGTTCGATCTTCGCCGCTAGGTCTTCGACGCTGCCATAGGCAGCATAAATGCCGCAATCTCCGAGGAATTCGCGCGCTACCGGCGTATCGAAGGCGACCACTGGCAACCCCATCGCCATATAGTTCCCAATCTTGCCGTTTCCCTCCGTCCGGCTCATTTTTGGCGCGACCGCCACCTCGCCGAGCGCCAGGTAGGCGTGCAGGTCGCGGTAGAAGATGCGTCCTGGCAGGGTCACATGACTTCCCACACCGAGCGACTCAGCGTAGGCGCGGTAACTGGCCGGGTCGGGGTGCCCCATAATCAGAAAATGCACATCCGGCCGATGAGCGGTGACGATCCGCGCCGCCTGGATCAGATGATGCGTTCCCTGGTATGGCGCCAGTAATCCAATGTACACTACAATCCGCCGATCCAGCGGAATCCCGAGCTGTCGGCGCAGCTCACGACGCTGCGCTTCCCACTCTGGCGAGCCGTCGAAGGGACGGAAACGCTGCGTATTGACGCTGTCCACAACCGTGTAGAGCCGGTCGAGACGCACCGAACCATCGCGGCGCAGCAGGTTCGCAGCATTCACTGTCGATGTGATGATGGCGTCGGCGTTGCGATTGATCCAGCGTTCCAGGCGCGTCAGCAACGGAAAAAGCGGGTTTGTGCGCCTGATAAAGCCGTGATCGAGCATTTCGCTAGTCATGCTCCCCTGATAATCCAGGATGAGCGGAATGCCTAGCAGACGCTTCAACGCTAGTCCGATGAAGGCCGCTTCGTGGGTATGGGCATGAATGAGAGTTGGACGGATCTCCAACGCGACGCACAGACTGCGCCATGCCAGCCCGACATCTAGGTACAGCTTGTGGCGCGACGATCCGACGACGGCGCGCCGGATCCACGGAACATCCCACGAGCGACGAATATCAAGGCCGGGCATGTCGTCGCCGTTGTGGTAGGTTGCCAGCACCAGCCGATGCCCGAGTTGCTGAACGGCTTTGGCCTCCTCCCAGATGCGCACGTGGTTGCCGTAGTCCGAAAAAAAGCTGGTCGATGCCAGCATCAGAATAGTGTAAGGCACGGGTTATCCTGAACAGAGTTCAGACGGCAGGCAGTCGCGCCAGCCAGGACGGTAGTTCGCTGATGTGCGATAACGTCGCGTATCTTCCAGCGATTGCTCCTTCGTCGATCACACGTTCGTGCTCCCAGGTCAGGTGGTACGGAATGTAGACGGCATTTCCACCGACTTCGACCACCGGCAGGATATCAGATTTCAGCGAATTGCCAACCATCAGGAAGCGGTGTGGCTCGATGCCATGCCGTTTCATCACGGCTGCGTAGGTATCCGGCGTCTTTTCGCTGACAATCTCGATGTGCTGGAAATAATCGGCGATGCCGGAGCGCGCAATCTTGCTTTCCTGGTCGAACAGATCGCCCTTGGTAATGATCATAAGCCGGTACGAGTCGCTGAGCGATGCGATTGTTTCGCGCACTCCAGGCAGCAACTCGACTGGCGCGCGCAGCATATCGCGGGCAAAGTCGATAATCTGGCGAATCTCGCGCGCCCCGATGCGTCCGTCGGTCACCTCAATCGCAGTTTCGATCATCGATAGTGTAAACCCTTTGATCCCGTACCCGAAGAATGCCAGGTTGCGCATTTCGGTCGCATACAACCGTTGATCGATTGTTGCAACATCCTGAAAGGGCGCAAGCAAGCGTTTGAACCGCTCCTGCGTGATGGAATAGAGGTTCTCGTTGTGCCAGAGCGTATCGTCGGCGTCAAATGCGATGGTGGTGATCATATGGGTTAGGGATTAGGGGTTAAGGGTTAGAAATGTCTTCGCACCTTCCACCTTCCCGCCTTTATCTATCGCGCCTGCAGCCTTTATGCAATGTCTAGCATCTCACTTTCCTCCGTTGTCCCCTCGCGCCTCGCGCTTCGTGCCTCGCGCCTCGTGCCTCGTGCCCCTTTTGCCTCGCGCCCCGCGTCCCCTCACACCTCGCGCCTCGCGTCTCGCGCCTTGTGCCTCGCGCCTCTTCCCCGTCACCGCTCATATGCCTCGTCCAATATCTCAACAATATGGCGCACCTGCATCTTCGAGCCGCGGCGCCGCAGCCCGCTTTCGAGTTGCAGGTGGCAGCCAGGGTTCGCGGTGACGATGACCTCTGCGCCAGTGGCTTCCGCGTGGTTCAGCTTGCGTTCGCCGAGGCGAGTCGCCATCTCAGGCTGCGTGATGTTGTAAATGCCAGCCGATCCGCAGCAGAGCGACGACTCCTGCATTTCGCGCAGGGTGACGCCGGGGATGGCGCGCAACAGTTGGCGCGGCTGGGCGCTGATGCGCTGCGCGTGGACAAGATGACAAGGCTCCTGGTACGTTACCGTCAGGTTCAACGGGCGCATATCGGCAGTATTCAGGTCAATCGCGGCCAGGAACTCCGTCACATCTTTCACCTTTGCAGAAAAACGATCAGCGCGCTCTGCCCACTGCGGGTCATCGTGGAGCAAATGCCCGTATTCTTTGAGCGTTGAGCCGCACCCGGCGGCGTTGACGATAATGGCATCGACACCCAGCCCCTCAAATGCCGCAATATTCTGACGTGCCAGGTCACGTGCACCGTTCAGGTCGCCGCCGTGGGCATGGAGCGCACCACAGCACCCCTGATCCGGCGGCAGGATGACGGTGCAGCCATTCTTGCGCAGCACACGAATGGTCGCTTCATGGACGTCGGCGAATGCCGTAGACATGATGCAGCCGGTAAGCAACGCAACGGTGAAACGTTCGTTGCTTTCTGCCGGGAGGACCTGCCCTTCGGGAACGGTAAACCGGTCGCAGATCGGCGGAAGAAGCGCTTCGATTTCATCGAGTTTCAGCGCGCGGAGCACGCCGCTGCGCCGCGCTAGCGTCTGTGCGCCGCTCTTCTGATAGAGCCACATCAGACGCGAGAAAAGGCGAAACAGCCCTGGACGGCGAAAGAGAACACCGAATGCGCCGAAGCGCAGGAGACGGATGTGCCAGGGATGCGGCGGGAGGCGCCCTTCGGCTCTTGCCTGCTCGATCTGCGTGCGCGACGCTTCCAGGATCTGACCGTACAACACGCCGCTGGGACAGACGGCTTCACAGGCGCGGCAGTTGAGGCAGGCGCTCATCTGCTCCTGGAAGACCCCGCTCTCCATGCCGATGCGCCCGTCGGCAACCGCTTTCATCAGGTAGATGCGTCCCCGCGGCGAGAATTGCTCAAGCCCGGTTTCGCGGTACGTCGGGCAGGCAGGCAGGCACAGCCCACAGTGAACGCACGAATTGATTACGACATCGCTGGGAATATCGGGACCGGCGAAGGGAACTCTGACAGTAATCTCGTGTTCAGCGATCATGGCATTGGCACTCGCGTCCATAACGTCCACAGTGACGTCGGGGTGCAATCTGCTGACGGACGCTCCATAGCATTTCCCGGAAAGGTTGATGCCAGAACGCAGAGCATTTTTTGGGCAGCGGTCTACCATAACGTTCAGAGGCGTTACCCAAACGTATGTTGCGGCGCTGCCACATCTCATCAACCTTTGTATCCGGGCAACGCTATTCTCCTGGCAGACGCAGCGTCCATCTTTTCTGAGCGCCCGTATAATACCGTTTCCCTGCGGAACACGCAAACTGATCGCCGCTGTTCACTATCGGGGTGTGGGACTCTGCCAGTCGCTCAAAATGATAAGGTTAGGGGAAACCCTTGAAAAGCGGATTTGCCGCATCCCGACGCCCTTTGTCCTCGCATTCCCCCTGACCCCCTCTCAAGAGTAGGCTTTTTGGCATGCGAAGCGGATTTGCCGCATCCTGACGCCCTGTTTCCCCTCATCCCCCCTACCCCCTTCTCCCACAAGGGGAGAAGGGGGAGTATGCGCATTCTGATGCTCAAAACGGGCGATGCACCATAAGAGCGTGCCAAAAAATCTACACTTGTGAGCCCCTCCCACTCCCCTGCGCCCCCCGCATACGGGGGGTTGGGGGGAGAAGGGGAAGTTTGCGCGTCCCAACGCTCGAAACGGGCGATGCAACAAACATGAAGGACTTGTCGAAAAATCTGCATTTGTGAGCAGTCCCCTTCTCCCACCATGGGAGAAGGGGCAATCGAGGCGTCCTGATGCTCGAAGCGGGCAATACAACGCAGCGGTGTACTGGAAAATTGACCCCTACAAGAGAGGGAGCGGCGTCAACGAATACCACGAACGAGTGCGCTAGCCTGAATGTTTCGTCGCTCCATTCGGTTATGCGTTGACGTTCTCCCCCGTGAATAATCACGGCACGAACGTATACCCGATATTGCGCACCGTCAGGATGTGGCGAGGCCGATTGGCGTCACGTTCAAGCTTAGCGCGCAATCGCCAGACAGAGGTGGCGACAATGCTGCGCGACTGCCGCGTGGTATATCCCCAGATATGCTGAATGATCTGGCTCGTCGTGCAGACCTGACCGCTGCGTTTCATCAGGAACGACAGCAGGTGCACCTCGCGCGGGGTTAACTCGACTGCCGGGCGGTCGGAGGCGACACAGATCTGCCCTGCTGGATCGAGGACCCAGCCGCCGCAGCTCAACCGCTCGAGCGGCGGACGTCGCGCCTGCTGGCAGCGGCGCAGCACAGCGCCGACGCGCGCGACGAATTCGGACGCTGGCGTGTGTTTGGCGATGTAATCATCGGCGCCGAGGCGCAGGCCCATGATGCGGTCTTGAGCGCGCGCCCGCTGACTGTAGAAGACGACCGGCGTGTCCAGGCTGCGCCGGATGCGGCGCAACACCTCGAATCCGTCGTAATCGTTCAGTTCTGCCTCGAGTATCACCATGTCGGGCATAGTGCTGAGTACGGCGCGCACTGCATCGCGTCCGCTGCTTGACGTGCTGGTATGGTAGTGGGCACGCTCGAGCAGAGCAGCAGTGATGCTCAGCGATACGGTGTCGCTATCTACCAGATGAATGTGAGGCATAGAGTCGGAACTCCTCCTGAACGTATACCACGAATAGTGTGACGATGATCGTGCGCACGATGTACAACCGGGTTTTATCATGCTGTCGCCTCGCCCGTCTATTGTGCGCTGCTCATCTTCTACGCAGATCAGGAAGTCGTTCGTTTTCAGAGCATCTCGATGCGTTAATGGTTGTGCTACAGCATTTGTTATTTCTGACTTTATGTGTGTTTTTGTCTTATATTTTTGTGGTATCAACTTTAGTTGGCATATCATCCCATCTTTTTGTGCGGTCTTTTAACGTCCTCCTGGCTCCCTTCTCCCGCCGACGGGAGGAGGGGGTTCGGTCATCCTGAAGCCTGAAACGAGTGATGCAACGCGGAAGCGCGCCAGCAAACCCGACCTCGCATGTGATCGTCCCTGGCATTCCAGATGCAATGGCTCCATCCGCAACCTCTGGTACAATGGCGGCATTAGGCGCATGGACCGTCCAAACGCGCACGCATCAGAGGAAAGACAATGCTGCTAACGTGGCTGCTCTTCATTATGTGCGCCGCCGTAATCCTGGTTGCTGGCGCGCAACTCTCGCGCTATGGCGATGTGATCGCCGATATGACCGGTCTGGGGCGCACGTGGATTGGCGTGGTGCTGCTGGCATCGGTGACGTCGCTGCCGGAATTGATAACCGGACTCAGTTCGGTTGCCATCTTTGGCGTGCCGAATATTGCAATGGGCGATATTGCTGGCAGTTGTATGTTCAATCTGCTGATCATCGCCATGCTTGATGCGCTGCATGGTCCGGCGCCGATCTCGGCGCGGGTGCACCAGGGGCAGGTGTTGGCAGCATCCTTCGGCGTCATCCTGCTCGGACTGGTAGGATTGAGCATCGTCCTAGGAGACATGCTGCCCGTCATTGGCTGGGTAAGTGTGTCAAGCGTGCTCTTCATTGCCATCTACCTGCTGGCAATGCGCACGATCTTCACATATGAGCAGCGGCGCATGGTAGCGGAATTCGTTGCCGAAATGGCTACGGAAACTGAGGCGCGCCATCCATCGGCAGCGCGCGTCTATGGGCTGTTTGCCCTCAACGCCGTTCTGATCGTTGGTGCGGCGACCTATCTGCCTGGGCTTGCCGAGACGCTGGCGGAGGCGACGGGCTTGGGGCAGACATTCTTCGGAACGCTCTTCGTCGCGCTTTCGACGTCGCTGCCCGAGGTGGTTGTCTCGATTGCAGCGCTGCGGATCGGCGCTATCGATATGGCAGTCGGCAATGTGTTTGGCAGCAATCTGTTCAATATCAACATCCTGGCGCTCGATGATCTGTTCTATACGCCGGGTCCGCTGCTGGTAGCGATTGAGACGTCGCATATCATCGCTGTACTGGCGGCAATGGTGATGACAGCAATCGCAATTGTGGGACTGACCTATCGAAGTGGAAGTAAACTCCTGTTTATCGCCTGGGACACGCTGGGAATCGCAGTGATCTATGCGCTAGCGAATGCGGCGCTGTATCTGCAGGCGAGCGTGCGATGAGGCGTCGTACCACTCACTTGTGTTAAACCATTCCTTAATGTTTGTGATACAGCGGATTAATATAGATCGGGTATACTTTAGGGAAGAGAGGTTTCCACCTCTCGTGAAAAGCTGTACAAAGCGGCGCACGAGCGATACAACATGTTCGTGCATATGAATGTGCGCGCAGCCGCGCTGCTGGGACCAGAATGCGACTGCGCCCTGCAGTGAGGGGGAACTGTGCTCAGCAGGCTGTATCGCAGTTGTGTGATTCTAATCGTTCTGCTCATCTCGGCATGTGCTAGCGCCGCTTCTCCGACTCCCGTCCCTTCGCCATCTCCCGTACCGACTTCCAGACCAACTGTTGCGCCGCCAACCGTTGCTCTTCAACCAACTGCCACGTTTACGCCAGAACCGACGACACTGCCCAATCTGAGCGGCGACATTGTGATCGACGGCTCCAGTACGGTGTACCCGATCACTGAACTCGCTATGCAGCAATTTGCGAAGGTGGCGCCAAATGTGAATGTTCAACTCGGGGTCAGCGGCACAGGCGGAGGGTTCAAGAAGTTTTGCGCGGGCATTACCGATGTTTCCAACGCCTCACGACCGATCAAGCCGGACGAGAGTGACATTTGCCGCGCTAATGGCATCGAGTTTGTTGAACTGCCGATTGCCTTCGATGGCATCTCGGTCATCGTCAATCGAGAAAACACCTGGATACAGTGCATTACTGTCGATGAACTGAAACGGATGTGGGCGCCTGAGTCGGAAGGGGTCATTACAACATGGCGACAGATACGCTCTGAGTGGCCTGATCAACCGTTCAAACTCTACGCACCGGGGGTGGACTCCGGCACGCACGACTACTTTACCGCTGCCATTGTTGGCAAGGAAGATGCCAGTCGCAGTGATTACATCGGCAGCGAAGACGACTATATTCTCATGCAGCGCGTTATCGAAGAGGTAAATGGCATCGCGTACGTTGGATACGCCTACTACCAGGAGTATGCGGATAAAGTCAGCGTCGTGGCTGTCGATGCGGGCCGGGGGTGCGTATCACCCTCAGTTGAGACAATTACCGACGGCACATACACGCCGCTCTCGCGCCCGCTCTTCATTTATGTGCGCGCAGATCGGCTTGATCGACCCGAAACGCAAGCATTCATCAGGTTCTACCTCGATCATGCAGCGCGGTTGGTGCAAGATGCGCGCTACATTCCGTTGCCACAGCGCGCCTATGCGTTAGTCCAACAGCGTGTCGATAATCGCAAGACCGGTTCAATCTTCAGCAAGCCGGTTCCAGTAGGCATTTCGATAGAGGAATTGCTCATCCTGGAGGGGCAGTGAAGTTATCGATCCGCACCAAACTGCTGGCAGCGCTTGGTGTTGACCTGGTTCTCATGCTGGTGCTGGGCAGCTTTGCCCTCCATCAGATGAGTCTTATGAACCAGAAAGCGGACTTTGTTGTCAATCAGACGATCCTTTCGATCGATCTGACCAACGCGATGAATGATGTGCTCCTGAACTATCGCACTCGGCAGATGGAGTACATCCTCAATGCCGCTCCTGCTGATAAGCAGCGCATTGAGAAGGAGCTGCTGGACCTCGAAGCGCGCATGGACAGCATTTTCCGCAAGTATAGCGCTAGTTATCGGCCTGATCAGACGGAACGCCTGATCTTTGAACAGGTGCAACAGGATTGGCAGCGCTATGTGGATCTAACCCACCGTCAATTTCTGCCAGCAAACCGCCACAGCAACACCGGGAACGTACATCCGTCATTTGGTCGACTGTCGCCGCTGTATGGCAGTCTGCAGGCAAACATTCAGAAGATTCGGGTGCAGAGTCAGGCGCGCGCAGAGGCGGCGCGAGAGAGCGTCGAAACAGCGTATTCCACGTCGCGGTTCGTTATCGTGAGCGAGACCATCCTGACGGTGTTCGTCTCTGCGGTGATCGGTCTGTCCCTTTCTGGCAACATCGCGCGGCGCATTCGCGCGTTGCGCGATGCGACCGTTGCCGTTTCCGGCGGCGACCTGAGTCAGCAGGTATCGCTGCGCGGCAGCGATGAACTGGTTCTGCTGGCGAATAATTTCAATCTGATGGTCGCCAGTCTGCGCCAGCAGCGCCTATTGCTCGAAGAGCGCAACGCTGAGCTCTCGGCAAGCCTGGAGACGCAACGACGATTGATGGAAGACCTCGTGCAACGCAAGCAAGCAGAGGAAGCGGCGCATCGTGCGCAGGCGGCGGCAGAGGCGGCTAACCGCGCAAAAAGTATGTTTCTGGCGACAATGAGCCATGAGCTGCGCACACCACTGAATGCCATCCTGGGATATGTGCAATTATTATATCTTGAGGCACAAATGCGCGGAAAATCCGAGATGCTCTCGGATCTAGAACGTATTCGATCAGCAGGCAAGCATCTCCTTACCCTCATCAGCAATATTCTGGACTTCTCGAAGATCGAGCAAGGCAAGATGAACGTTGAGATCGATACGTTCAACATTAGTACAGTTGCGCATGAGGTAGTGGGGATTATCGAGCCGCTTGCGCGCAACCGTCACAATACTCTGACCCTCGAGTGTCCTTCAAACATTGGCGCCATGCAGTCTGATGCGGGCAAGGTGCGGCAGATTCTTTTCAATCTGCTGAGTAATGCTGTCAAGTTTACTGAATATGGCACTGTGACTCTGACCATCACACGTGAATGCCGCGCTGATGGCGAGTGGGTGCGGTTCAGCGTCGCTGATACAGGTATCGGCATCTCGCCGGATCAGATGGCGCGTCTGTTCCAGCCATTCACCCAGGTGCATCAGACTGACCCGTCACGCAAATACGGCGGTACTGGCCTCGGACTGGTGCTCAGTCAGCAGTTGTGTCGCCTGCTCGGCGGAGATATCTCTGTCGTAAGCGAGGTTGGCAAAGGATCCGTCTTTACCGTCTGTTTGCCGGCTGTCCTGAGCAGTGCGCATACTGCTGATGTTCGTCTCGATTTTACCCAGAGCGTACAAAGTGCGGTTCAGCATAAAGCAGATCACGCTACTACAGCGCTGTCACTGCCGTCAACCACCACCTTGAGCGCGTAGTGTGGAGGCCTCTATGGCGACCATCCTGGTTGCTGATGATTTTTTTGAAAATCGAGATATTTTGTGCCGGATGCTGGAGCTTGTCGGACATCAAACAGTGAGCGCTTCCAATGGGCAAGAAGCGCTCGAACTGGCGCAGGCGCATTGTCCTGACATCATACTGATGGATCTGTCGATGCCAGTGCTTGATGGATGGGAGGCGACTGCCCAGATCAAGGCGCGCGACGATCTGCGCCACATTCCAGTGCTTGCTGTCACCGGCCATGTGACGCCGCACGAAATTCAGCGCGCCTTCGAGGTGGGATGCATCGATTATATTGCAAAGCCAATTGATTTCGAGCGCTTGATAGGGAAGGTGACAGCCATCTTGAATGGGAGTAGTAATAGCAAAGGATCAGAGTAGGACAAAGGGCGAGAAATCGCACAAGAGTAGGCTTTTTGAGTTGTCCTTATCGCTTCGCCCTCACAAGCGGAGGTTTTTGGGTGCGGTGCACGTCTGCCGTGTCGTGATGCCTGTTTTCCCCTCATCCCCCCTGCCCCCTTCTCCCACAAGGGGAGAAGGGGGAGTTTACGCACCCTAACACTCAAAACGGGCGATGCAACATAAGGGCTTGCCGAAAAATCTACCCTTGTGAGATCCCCCCTACCCCCTTCCTCACACGTGGAGCGTTTTTGGGGTGCGTTTGCCACGTCCTGACGCCTGTTTTCCCCTCATCCCCTCCGCCCCCTTCTCCCACGAGGGGAGAAGGAGGAGTCAGGACATCCTGTTGCCTAGAACAGGCAATGCAATGAAAGGGGTTGCTGGAAAAATTTACACTTGTGAGCCTCCTTCTTCTGCAAGGGAGAAGGGGGAGTTAGGGTATCCTAATGCCCGAAACGAGTGACACAACATTAGTGGCGGAACACATCATCGTCTATCATCATAGCGTCTGCTCCTAAGGATTGTACCGGGCGCGCACGCGCTCCAGCCGCGCTACGCTGTCGACTAACCCGCCGAGGCGGTTGCGCGCTAACCAGAGGCGTTCATATTCGCGGATAATTTCGCGCATGTCGTCGGAGAGCAAACGGCGACGCGGCAGTGCGCCGACGCCATCGGGAGCGGTCAGCAACTGCCCCAAGCGACAAGCGTGCCGCAGCAACCGCACCGTGTTATCGAACTCCTGGAGGATAAGCGGCGCGTCGGGGCGGGTCATCCGCTCGGCGGCGACGGGCTGGATGGCAGCATCGATCGCTTCAAGCGCACGGTCGAAGTCAAGCGGCGGTAGCGCGGGAGGATTGGAAACCGGCGGCGATTGCAGCACCCAGAACAGCGCCGACGAATTCGGCGGCTCGTATCCGACAGCGCGGTACACGTTCCCCAGATCGTAGGCAACTTTGCCCATCGCGCCGGTCGGGTCGGTAAACGCATGGCGACTGACCGCCTCTTGAACATTCATGTCGCGGTTAACGGCGTATGCCCAGGCAAACGCAGCGCCAACGGCAAATCCTAGGAAACTGATCGGCAACACCTGCCAGTGCCCCATATCGCCCCAATCGGTGATCAGGTAGCCAATCGCGCCGTGCTTCAACCCATTCTCTGCTGCGTTGCGCAGATTGCCTAGGGCGTTGTCGGTGCGTCCAGCGATGCTCTGCCACGATGATGTGCCGGGGCAGACATAGAAAGGAATGCCTGCCGCAGCGTAGCGGGCACAGTTGTGGTCGAAAGGATGATTAGCTTCATATCCCCATTCGAGCGCAATCACGTCAGGTGGCAGTTCGCCAATCAGTTCGGGGTGGTTATTGACCATGTCGCCCCAGAACATCATGGTGCGTCCATGCTGCTTCACCATGTCGTAGAGTTTGAGCAGAAAATCAAGGTAGACCCGTCCGACGCCGCGCTGTGCACAGGCGTCTTTGCTGCGCCCCTGGCCGAGATCGAACGTCTCATCGCAACCAACGTTGAACAACCGGCTCGAAAAGTGCGGCAACAGTTCATCGTACAGGCTGCGCACCAGTTCGAGGCTGCCTGGATCTTCCGGCGCCAGGCTGAAGGGTCCCTGCATCACGCCCCAGGGCGTCCGGAACTCGCCATGGATCTCGGCGAGCGCCGCGTAACGCGGATGGACGAGCCAGCGATGCATATGCCCGAACGAATTCTGGTTGGGCACAAGATCGATGAACCGCTCCTTGCAGTATGCGTCGAGCGTCAGGACCTCTTCGCCAGTCAGCGGTGAGGCGCGCGCCCACACGTCAGGATGGTTCCGATAGGCGAACGTATGCTCGGTGTATAGCTGCACCTGGTTGATCTTCCAACCCGCCAGCATATCAATCAGCATGAAGAGAGTATCCATCGTGGGAACCTTGTCGCGGCTGATATCAATCATCACTCCCCGCGCGGCAAAATCAGGGTAGTCGCTGATATGTAGGCACGGAAAGGTGCGTCCGGTCTGATCCACAATCTGGATCAGCGTGCAGACGCCATAGAAGATGCCAGCAGGATTTGGCGCTTCGACAAGAACGCCATCGTCCTTGATCGTCAGAACATACCCCTGTGGGTGGCTGACACTCTCAGCGGTGACGCGCAGAGTCGCGCCGATTTCACCTGGAGGACCCTCTGGTGTGGCAGTCAGTTCCCACTCGACGCCAGCGTGAGTGCGCAGCGCGTGTTGCAGGCGACGCGCTGCGAACAGTAGATTTTCCGGTGCAGCGCCCTGGAGCAAAATGCGCTGTGCTGACGTTGCCACGTATATCCCTGGCAAGAACGTCAGCGACTGCGGCATCGGCAGCAACGTGATCGATCTCATACGTCTTCTCCTCTCCGATTGTCGGTTGTTTCACCTCCGCCCGGGGTTCCGTCCCACAGGTATGTTTTTAGATCGACATAGCCGCGCTCGTCGAAGACGACGCCTTCGGCTTCCAGCAGCGCCCGCTGCAACGCAGCGTGGTACTCATTGCTAATGCGACCTGCCGCGTTGATCACGCGCCACCAGGGAACGTCGCGTGTCTGCGCCGGGCCAAGCGCATACAACGCCCAGCCGACGCCGCGCGCGCCGCGCGGAACCGGAATGATCGCTGCAATCCGCCCGTATGTTGAGACCCGCCCATAAGGGATGCGGCAGACGACTTCATACACATCGTCGTAGTAACTTGCCATAGCCGTTGAGCGTTAAGCATCGAATGAGGGACGTTCAGTC
Source organism: Roseiflexus sp. (assembly GCA_025062325.1). GTDB lineage: Bacteria > Chloroflexota > Chloroflexia > Chloroflexales > Roseiflexaceae > Roseiflexus. The sequence goes on along the minus strand of JANXAL010000084.1, from coordinate 77,993 downwards.
TCGTTCACGCCGTATCTCTGCTGTCATTTATGGCGCAAACGTGTCATCATACCGCTCAAATGTGCCATCGGCGTACAGAACGTAGATCGTTTTTCCACGTCCTAACCCCTCGCGGCTGTAGATCATCACTCCGCCAGCGAATGGCTGATATGCGCCTTCAATCTGATCGCTCTGCGGACGCAAGGCAAAACCAAGATTCTGGCGCACTCCCGGGTTCGTCGCCCAGATGATGCCAAAGATGTTCGTTGGCGTCTGCAAGCCTGCTGGCGGCGTCGGTGTGGCTGGCGCGTCGGGCGGCAGCGGCGCCGGGTAGGGGAAGCGCTGCCATTCGCCGCGGGTAAACCCGATCAGGACGTAAATGTCGCCGATCGGCAGGAACGAGGTCATGCTGCCGCCCTCAAAGCGCTGCTCGATGAGTGTGCGATCGCCGCCGCGCTCTATGTCAGTCGGGCAGCCGAGGCGACGCGCCACAGATGCGTTTTTGTTCCAGACTTCGCCAAAGCCGCGGATGGGCGCAATCGGGCAGGGAGTCGGCGTTGGCGTTGCACTCGGCGTGAACGTCGCCGTTTCGGTTGGCGTCAAAGACGGTGACGGCGTGACTGACGGCGTTGGCGTTGCAGTCGGTATGGCTGTTGGCGTTTCAGTCGGTGTTGCGGTTGGCGTTGCTGTCGGTGCAACCGTCGGGCGCGCGGTCGGCGTTGGCGGAGCCGGGGTATCGGTGGGGGGAGGAGTGACGGTCGGCGTATCAGTAGGGATGGCGGTCGGTTCCGGTGTCGAGGTTAGAGTAGGTGTTCCAGTTGGCGTTCGTGTGGATGTCGGCGTTGGAGGTGCAGTGTCAAGGATTGGCGGCACGGTTGTTGGAGTCGGCGGAATCAGCAGCCTGCCTGCCAGCACAGCGCCGCCGCTGCCGAGGAGCAGCGCGCCAAGCGCCAGCAGCGCCAGCAGCGCCGGATGCAAGGGACGACGCGGCAGCGCTGCTGCACCTGTTGCTGGCGGTATCGGCGGCGACGCATCTTCCCGCGCCGCCAGCGGACGCACATCGCCAATGCCGGTGGGCGCATCAGGTGCGACACCCGCCATATCCGGCGTTGGTCGCGGCGCAGCGGCTGCCGGGTGAGGCGGCGGAGCATCCAGACGCGCTGCGGATCGCAGTGCGCGGGCGAATTCTCCGGCAGTGCGATAGCGGTCATCTGGTCGGCGCGCCAGTGCCAGGCGGATCGCAGCGCTGATCGATCGCGGAATGGTTGGGACAAGCGCTGAGGGATCAACAAGAGCGCCTTCGAGATGCCCCAGCAGCACCTCCTGCGTCGTTCCCTCGAATGGACTGCGCCCGGTGAGGCAGCGAAACGCCACCACTCCCAGCGCATACACGTCGGCGCGCCCGTCGATGCGCGTGTCACCGCGGATCTGTTCTGGCGCCATGTACTCCGGTGTGCCGACCAGCAAGCCGGTTGTGGTGGCGCCCGGCGCATCGAGCGCCTTCGCAATGCCAAAGTCGGTTAGAATAGCGCGCATACCCGGCGTTGTCAGGCGCACCTGTTCCAGCACGGAGGGATCGCGTTTATCCCACGAAATGTCCAACCCCTCCAGCAGGATGTTCGCTGGCTTGATGTCGCGGTGAACGACTCCACGCGCATGGGCATAATCGAGCGCATCAGCCAGTTGATCGATCAGCGCAATGGTCTCATCAATTGTCAGGCGCTGGCGCACCCTCAGCACGTCCGCGAGTGAGGGGCCGTCGATCAGGCGCATGGCGATGAACGCTAGCCCATCGAATTCGCCGATATCGTAGATCGGAACAATACCGGGATGGTCGAGGCGGGCGGCAAGCACCGCTTCGCGCCGGAATCGTTCGACGAGCGCGGCATCGGCGAGGAATTGGGGATAGAGCACTTTCAGCGCCACATCGCGCTGAAGCGCCGCATCACGCGCGCGATAGACCGCCGCCATGCCGCCGCGCCCCAGTAAAGCGGTAACCTCATACCGATCAATACGGCGACCCACCAGATCTTCGAGACGCATAGCGTTCCTGCTAACCCATAAAGAAACCGTTGACAAACAAGGCGGTCGCCCATACTAGCAGGACAAGCGCTGCAAGCGTCGCCAGCCGCAACAGAGGGTGATGCTCAATGAGCTGCGCTGCGGCAATGAATGCGGGCAGCGCCAGCAGGACGTAGCGCGGAAGTGAGTGAGAAACATTCGTCAGATATGCGGGCGCGAGCATCATGACCGTCGTCAGACCATAGATCAGCGGCAGGCGAAGCAGCGCAATGACCGTCAATCCGGCGAACGCCAGCCAGACGACGAGCTGCAAGACGCGCGTGGGCCAGCGACCGCTCCAGTGATTGGCGCCAGTAATGATCGTCTCGATCATCATCGAGAGTTGCACCCACGGCGGACTCAGACGCTGATCCCAGATGTCGTATTGGGTTTGCATAAAAATCAGCGGCGATCCAAAGCGCCACCACTGGTATGCCATAAACAACCCCAGCCCGAACACCGGCAACAACGGCGCCAGATACGCGCAGGTCAGCGGCGATCGTCGCCAGCCGGCATGTTCCAGTGCGGCAAGCGCGATCACTGGCGCAATCAGCACGCCGGGCAGACGGGTCAGGCTCAGGAAGAACCCGGCAATGCCTGCAAGCATCCAGCGCTGGCGGCGCAATCCCCATAGAGTGAGCGCCAGCAGCGCCAGCGCTACCGATTCTGCGTACACTGCCCCTAAAAAGAAAGACGTAGGAAAGCACAGCAACGTTGCAATCGTGCGGTAGGCAGTCTGTGCATCGAAGTCACGCTTGATGACATCAGCAAAGATCAGCGCTCCGGCAAACAGGGCGCTGTGCGTGACGATCAACCCGGCGGCGATCGCACTGCCTCCTGTGAATGGCAGAGCCATCCTGATGAGGAGCGGATAAAATGGCAAAAAGGCCATGTTTGTATACTCTTCCGGCGGATGCTGATATCCCAGGGTCGCAATGCTCAGATACAACCGCGAGTCCCACTGTGACCAGGCTGTGCCGATGGCTTGATCGAACGGCACATACGGCGGGATAGACCAAGCGGACAACGCTTTGACATCGCTCACAGTCAACTGCGCCAGCGGAGAGAGCCAGGCGCCGGTCTGCAATGCCACCCATGCGACTACCCAGAGCGCCACGCGCCACACGCCAACCAGCAACGCAACTGCAAGCAAGGTCTGCCGGACAAGCCAGGACGGAGGACGCGCCGCCAGTGCGCCAAACATGGCGACGACCGCTGCTGCGACGCTCCAGAGGACCGGCGAGGCGCTCTGACCCCGCAGCACCCAGACAACCCACACCGTTCCCAGTGACGCCAGCGCTAGCAGCGCCAGCGCCAGTCGCCGGTCATCAACCAGCAGGGTCACGGCGATCCAGGCGCTGCCAATCAAGGTCAGCGCAACACCCAGCGTTTGCAGCGCAGGCAGCGCCCACCCTTTCGAGCGTATCTCCAGACGGTCGAACAGCACACCTAGCCGACGAGACTCATCTGGCGGCTGGATCGTAGCGCTGGTCAGACGCACCGCCAGTGCGCCGCTTACATCGGCAGGCGCCAGGAAACGGAACACCCGTATCGACCTGACATGACCGATGGCAATACTGCGTTCGCCGATCTCGATGCTTGTCGGCAGAGGATCGCGCTCACCAGGACTGCCCATCCGCACCAGAACTTCATAGGCGCCAGCGCCGACCATTGGCGCCAGCATGAGCGACTGACCCCGCGAGTAGGCATATGACATGGCGGCGTTATACTCCGAACCGTGCAGTCCGGAAATCGGCGCAGGCTGGCTGCCGATGTCGTACACAGCGCGTAGGGGCAGCGCATGCAGTGCCATCACGGCGGCAAGCGTCGCCACCCATATGGCTATGGATCCCTGAACGAAGAACGCGCTTCGCCAGAGAAGCTGCCGATCAGCGACCATAATGTAGCGTTTCTCGAATAGGCTAACGCGCAGCCGCCAGAGCGCACAGCCTTGGCGTGAAAACGACGCACCTTGGGCATTCTCGCACTCTGGCGTTCACCCTTCGTCTGTCACGACAGCGATTATAGCATCTGCGACAGATGCGCGATGTGCTACAATCGGGGGTATGAAGAGCATGCGTCGAAACCATCGTTCCCGAATGTTGGGGCGCGCGCCGTTGCCGCCGGGGATGCTGCGGCGTGGTCGCACCGTTGAGCCAGACATACGGATGGGTGGCGTGCTGGCGCGCCTAATGCTGGCGTTCCTCGCGCTGAGCGTCCTGGTGACGCTAGGCGTCGTCGGGGCGGCATACAGCGCTTACCACGATCTCGCTGCCTCACTCAAGCCACGCCTGGCAGCGATCAAAAACCGTGAGAGTTTTGAAACAACGCGGCTCTATGATCGCAATGGCCAGCTTCTCTATGAGTTCTTTGGCGCTGGAAAACGCACCCGTGTGTCGCTCAATCAGATTTCGACCTACGTGATCAGCGCCACCGTCGCCATTGAGGATCGCACTTTCTTCGAGAATCGCGGCGTCGATTATCTGGGCATCGCACGCACGCTGCTGACTAGCCTTCAGGCAGGCGAAGAGACCGGCGGCGCTTCGACTATTACGCAGCAGTTGATCAAAAACGTCGTTCTAAGTGAAGAGGAGCGCCGGTACGAGAACCGCTATCAGCGCAAGATCATTGAGATCATTCTGGCGCAGGAACTCTCAGAGCAGTTCTCGAAGAACGACATTCTCGAACTGTATCTCAATGAAATCTACTACGGCAACCTGGCGTATGGCATCGAAGCGGCATCTAATGTCTATTTCGGCATCCCGGCGAAGGACCTGAACCTGCCGCAGGCGGCATTGCTAGCAGGGTTGCCGCAACTGCCGAACGTCTACGATCCATTCAACTATCTCGATGGCGGCGTACTCAAGGGTGTGCGTCTGGAAGACGGGTGGCTCAGCCCGACGTACCGTCTGCCAGCGGGTACGCCGCCGCCAAAGCGGCGGCAGATCGCTGTGCTGCGGCAGATGGTAGAAGAAGGGATCATTTCCGATCAGGTTGCGCGCCGCGCCGCAGCGGTCGATCTCACGTTCGCCAGCCAGGATGTGCCGCTCAATGCGCCGCATTTCGTCTTCTATGTGCGCCGTCTGCTAGAGGAAGAGTATGGTCCGCACTTCGCCAACATGGGGTTGTCAGTTTACACAACGATCGACCTTGATCTCCAGCGGATGGCGCAGGAAAAGGCTGCTGAGCGCATCCGGGAGCTGGAAGCGCGCAACATTCACAATGCAGCGGTCGTCATTCTTCAGCCGAACACGGGCCAGATTCTGGCAATGGTCGGCAGTATCGATTACAACAAAACGATCCCGACCAAGACCCCCGGCGAAACTGGCAATGTGCTTGATGGGCAGGTCAACGTCGCTGTACGCGAGCGACAGCCTGGATCGGCGCTCAAGCCCTTCACCTACCTGGCGGCGATGGAGCGTGGGATGACCCCGGAGACGGTCATCTGGGACGTGCCGACGAAGTTTCCGCTCATGGCGGGCGAGTGGTATGAGCCGCAGAACTACAACGGTCGCTGGAACGGACCGGTGCGCATGCGCGCCGCGCTTGCCAACTCGCTGAACATGCCAGCGGTTAAGGCGTTGAAGTACGCTGGCGTCGACGAAACGATCAGTTTGCTGCGTCGTGCTGGCATTACGACTCTCCAGCGCGGCAGCGGGTTCTACGGGCTGGCGCTGACCCTGGGGGGCGGCGAAGTCACGCTGCTGGAACTGACTGCCGCCTACAATACGCTGGCAAGCGGCGGACGCTACTACCCGCCGGTTGCCATTCTCAAGGTTGTTGATCCTAGGGGACGGACGCTGCAAGAGTTTCGACCGACGCTTCGCCCACACGCGCTCAACCCGGATCACGTAGCGATCATCACCGATATGTTGAGTGATGATACGGCGCGCGCTCCCATCTGGGGGTTGAACAGCAAACTGAAGCTTTCCCGTCCCGCTGCGGTCAAAACCGGCACCTCGAACGACTGGCGCGACGCCTGGGCCATCGGGTATACGCCGTATGTGACAGTTGGCGTGTGGACCGGCAACAACAACAATGAACCGACGAAGAAGGTTGAGAGTCTGACCGGCGGCGGCGTTATTTGGCACAATATTATGGAAGAACTGTTTGCCAATCCGAAGTTCCAGCGTCTGCTCGCCGAGCCGTACCCTGATGGTCGGTTGCCCCTTGATTTCGCGAAACCTTCATGGCTGGTGCGCAAACCCATCTGCCCGCTGCCGGGGCCGTACCATATCTCTAACGAAGAACTGTTTGCACCGGATATGCTGCCCGCTGGCGCCGCTCCGAGTTCTGACAAGGCTCAACTCTGTCGTGATATTTTCACGGAAGTGAAGGTGGTACGGTTGAGCGACGCTCCTATCGAAACAACTAGTCTCATTACCGATACTGCGGTTGCAGGACAATGGTTCTGCACTCCTGGCGAGGGGCGGAATATTGCTCCAGAGCGGATAACGACCATTCTGACCTGGAACGTGCCGCCGCCTGATCCTAATGAACAGGTTGTCTACACCTGGGAGGGGATGCGGAATTCGATTGGCGACCGAGCGATTGCACCGATCGTCGCTTCTGCCATTCCCGCGTGTACAGCAGAAATGCTCATTCCACATGCGCCGCCTGCGCCAGGCGCCGTGCGTATGCCGGACTTGCGGCGCTTTGGCGAGAACGAGGCGAAGGAGCAACTGGCAGCGCTTGGCATTTTCAACGTCTATGTCGATTATCAGACGCGCGACCGCATTCCCGATGTCTTCGATGAATACCCGCCGTATGCCGTCGTCAGCACGCTTCCTGCGCCTGGCGAGTGGATCGACCCGAATATGACCGTCGTGCTTGGCGTGCGTGCGCCGTAGTTATGTGCCTGTGACGATTCGTGTAGCGATAGCGGCAATCTTTGCCCCGTAATCAACGCCAGGGCTTGCCCACCCCTGCCCGGTTGGATTGTGCGCCTTGCCGAGTTGCTTGAGGATCGGCGCTGATCCGCGCATACGTGGCGACAACGCCCGATAGCGCAGCGCCCGCTCGATGGCAGCGCGCTGCACCGGGTTCTCGGCGCCGATGGGAAGCGCATACGCCAGCAATCGCCCGACGTGCGCCGGTATCGCATCGTGTTCCCACGTGGCAAAGCTAACCCCAGCTTCCCACTGCTGCCGTTGGGGGTTGAACGCCCAGCCCTCCTTATTCGGCGGCGGAGTCGTTCGCCTTTGACCGGTGACGCCAATTCCTGCCGGGTTGCGTTGCGGTCGCGCTGCCCAGAAACTGGTCAGGTTGCCGGTTTCGTGGATCATCTGCGCCACTGCCAGCGTCGGATCGATACCAACCTCGACGCACAACTGCCAATAGGTTGGCACGATGATCGACTCGATGTCGTGCACAGTGTATTCGCCGTGTGGGCGCGCCAGGATGAAGGCTGCCAGTTGTGCGACGCTGGCGGTTGGTCTGCCAAGAATCGGCGTCTGTTCGGTGAACATATCGGTATCCTTTACCGGACTATCATCGGTAGTATAACCCGGAATGGCGGTGACGTCGCCTGTACCCGCGCCGTTGCCGGGCCATACCGGTTGACCCGTCCTGTCGTCTCGACTTCCTCCAGCCAGTAAGTGTAAGATGCATCCGGTTGCGCCGTCGGGTCGCGCCATTCATACGTCGCGCCGCCGCCGGGACTGCCGCGTGCGCGGATGAGCGCCGGCGTTACCACGATTGCATCGTCAATCCGTCCGGTGGCGCTGCGCAACAGACGGAAACCGGCAGTATTGAGCTCCAGAACTGTCGCCCATCGGACGGTCAGCGTTCCACCTTCCCAGGCAGCAGTGAAGTATGCGAGCGCGATTGCCGTGGGAACGCCCTCGAAGAATCCAAAATCATAGGTGTGATTGTTCGTCCCGGCAGCCGCGTGATTATCATACGGGATGACAAACACTGCGTTATTCCCAACCGCCACGCCATCTGAGTCGCGACTGTCGCCGTTCGGAGTGTCATCGTTATTTGCGAATGTCAGCGTCAGGTTGGTCAATGCCGGTTGTTGATTTGGACCGGTGATGTTTGGGATGCGGATCTCGTACTCCGACGCGCCTCCTGGCGTCCCGGTGCGGGTGCGAATGCCGATCCCGCCGTCGTGGATGATGTTGTCTTCGAGGTTGGCATCAACCGGATCTCTGCCGCTGCGGAAGTAGTACGTGCCTTCAGCATCGGTCACCGCCACGCCGATCCGCGTGCCGTTACGCCACAATTCCACCGTCACGCCAGGGATCGGCGGCTCGCCGGGGTCCTGCACGCCATTGCGGTTGGCATCGAGCCAGACGCGGTTGCCAATCTCGATCGGCGCCTGATCACAGAACGTCTCCAGGTCGCCAAGCCCGGCCGATTTGCCGAACGTTGCTCGCCGCACCCGCGTGCCCGGCGGCGAGCCGATCGGTTGATCGATGCCGAAGATCGTATAGGCGTTGGTGAGAGCGCCATTGGCAGCATTGAACCAGCGCAGCCCGCCAGAGCGAACCTCACCGCCCTGGTCCGCTGGCAACGCATCGTAAGCGGTGCTGATAATCCGGCGCTGACCGTAGTGCACCGCCATGCCGCCGATGGTCACTTCATCGTGGGCTGCGCCGTACTCATCGCGGTTGTAGAACTCGCCATCGCCCGGTCCCTGGCGATTGTCCGTCGAGCCGCCGATGAGACCACCGGGACACGCGCCAGCATTTTCCAGGCTATAGCCGGAAGGCGTAGCGGGGTTGACGCATATGCGCAGCAGATCGCCGGCGGCAACGCCCTCGTACTCGCCTGTATCGGTGACAATCGTGCTGTAGTTGCGATTTCCCAGTTGCATGCCTCCACGATCATTGAACGCGACCAGGATGGCGCCGTCGACGTCGAAATCGATCGAAGTCAACATCGGCTGCGGGTAAATTGTCTGCCCATAGGGACCCTGACCAGGCAACGGCATAGGCGGACCAATATCGCTCCACTCATTGATCCAGGGCAACCAGGCAGCGGACGCCCGATTGCCAGGACCTGCATTCGAGGCTCGACCGCGCGGATAGTTGAGCGAGAATGAGAAGACCTCGGTGAAGTTCCCTGGCGCTCCGTTGGGATCGTGGCGGTAGATATGCGCCGTCAGATCGGTCGTGTCAGTATTCTTCCCTGCGTAGGGCAGCTCTCCTGAACAGACGCCGCCGACATACACCTGACCAGCATACGCTTTCACAGCCCACGGACGAAACACACCATCGCGGCAGGCAGGAGTCGGCAGCGGATGGACAGTGATATCTGCAGGTGTCGGCGTAACCGGCGGAACGCCTATGCGAATCTCAAGCAGCGTTCGGGCGGTCAGGTTGACCACCCACAAGGTGTCTTCATCTTCCGAGAGCGAAATGCCGCCGATCCCGATTTTGCCGACCGCGTCGAACGCGGCTGGATCACGGCTGGGATCGGCTTCGTTGATGCCCAGGTCGCCGGGGCCGCGCGGATCGAGACCAACAGCAACGCCGGGGGGGTATCCTGCAGCATTCAAATCGATCAGGACACCGGGAGGAGTGACACGGTTGCGATCAATGCGGTAGATGGCTCCGATGCCGCCTGCGCCAAAACCGACGTGTCGTTTCACTACTGCTGCAGCCAGCAGCGTCTGGCTGGAACGCTGATAGGCCAGCCCCCAGATCGCGCCGACCTGTTGACTGGTGGCCAGATACACATTTTCACCAGGACCGGTCGTTGCTGGCTCAAACGGCACCTGGACAATCGCAGGCCGACCCGCAGTTGTGCCGCCGCCCTGCGGATCACCGTTCGTATAGCAACTCGTCACAAGGTTTGGTCCCTGCTGGCAATACTCCGCCGGATTGTGCAGCGCAAAATTGATATTCGACGAGTTGCCGTCCGGCACGAACTGAATACTGGTATTATTGCTGGCGCCCTGGACTGCGGGACGCATATATGCGGGCCATCCGCTAAACTCGATCCGGTATGGCCCTGTACCAGCGGCACTGAGCGCATAACTTCCGATCGCTGGCGTATTCGGTGCGGTACACTCTGCGATCGGGTTTCCAGGACCAAGGCACAACGTGGCGAAACTGACCGCGATACCTGCCACGGCTCCCGATGGATCATAGGCGGTGACGGTAATGCCGCCGACGCCCGGTTCGTGCGTATCGCGCACGCCATCGCCGTCAAAATCACGGAAGACATTGCCGCTGATAATGCCTGCGGCCTGAACGCCGCCTGGCACAGGCAAGGCTGCGACGATCAGCGCAACGATGAGCGCGCTGACTATCAGCACCAGGGAGCGCCGTCCGGGCGTCAAACAACGTTTCATGGTTCGTCCTCCTGTATGGTTTGCCGGGAGATCGAGCGAACAGACGGGGTTCGCTCACTTAACTCGGAACGGATCGGCAAATGCAGGGTTCTGCAGCGCCTCTGTGTCGGTCAGCGCTTCGAGGAACGCAATCAGATCACGGCGTTCCTCATCGCTCAGCACGAACCCGGCGATCAGCGGATGACGAGCAGCGGCGCGCTCCGGTTCCGCGCCAGCGCCCTGGCGTCCACCCGATTCGTAGAAGCGAATAACAGCTTCGAGGGTGGGTAGGCTCCCGTCGTGCATGTATGGCGCAGTCACCGCCACATTCCGCAATGGCGGCACACGAAACCGGTAGGCGTCCGCCGGGTTCTCAGTGTATTCCGCCAGGCCGCGATCCGCGCTCTGTCCAACGCCTGTCGCCACATATGCTAGATCGGACCAGCGCGGCGGTGTGGCGCGATGCGGCGGCGCAATATCGACATGGCAATGGCCACACGCCAGACCCGGTGAAAAGAAGAGCGCCATACCTCGCCGTGCGCTCTCGCTTAATGCGGCGCGCTCACCGTGGTAAACATAGCGATCGTATGGTGTGTTGCGCGCGGCTAATGAGCGAACAAAGGCTGCCAGTGCTTCAGTAATGCGCGACCAGGTGAACGGATCAGCATCCGCAGGAAAGGCGGCGGTGAATTGGCGGATATACCCTCGATCAGCGCGCAATCTGTCAATCACGATTATCTCATATCCTGCAACCCCCATCTCAGGCGGGTCGGTGACAAAGAGCGCGCGGGCTATTTGTTGCTCTAACGACCGAATATCGGGATTTGCCCAGGTCAATGACGCCAACTCGCCGCTGTTGAACAGTCCTGGCGCGTTCCGACGCAACAACACGCCGGCAGCGCCAATCGGGACGGGCCGTCCGTCGCTAAAGCCCAGTTCCTGACGGTGACAGGTGGCGCATGCAATCTGTCCGTTTGCCGACAGGCGACGGTCATAAAACAGTCGACGTCCCAGTTCAACGATTGCCTGCGACGAATCGCCAGACGCTGGCGCCTCAGCAGGTGAACATCCTCGGATTGTGATGATAAGCGCCGCGATGGAAAGTGCTGCGCCAAGCAGATACGTCACATGCAGCATAGAACCTGGTCAGCTTTATTATTGGCGCTCCCTGGACGCCAGATGGCGGGTATCGCTGCAGACGAGCCATTTCTCTGCCGGATAAGGAAATGGCTGCGTTGCTTACGCTCCTCGCAGTAACTCCAACCGCGCAGCGACTCGGATCGGCGCTGCCTGTTTCGCGGTGCGAAAATAATCGCCTGCCAGAACGTACAGGACGCCGTTAGTTCTTCTGACCGCTGCCAGTCCTGCTATGACGTATGTGCGTTTATGTACGACTGGTCGTACTATACTACCACGCGAAATGCTGGAAATCAATCGTCAGATTTTTCAGAAAAGCGCCAGTTATTTGACATTGTCGTTCAGCATCCCAAAACGCATGCGGTATACTTACTGCACGGCAGTTTCAGTATGGTAAGGTGGGCCTATGCGACTTGAACATGTTGCCCTGAATGTTGCAGACCCCGATGCTATGGCGCAGTGGTATGTCGCTCATCTGGGGATGCAGATCGTGCGTCATATTCCGACGCCTAACGCAATCTACTTCCTGTCCGACTCGGCTCGATGCAGTTTGATCGAAATTTACCGCAACCCCGCTGCTCCTGTGCCCGACTACGCCTCGCTTTCGCCGCTGGCGCTGCACCTGGCGTTCAACACAAACGACATGGAAGGTGATATTGCGCGGTTGGTCGCCGCTGGCGCAACCCACGTCTCACCCATCGATACAACGCCTTCCGGCGACCGCCTGACATTCCTGCGCGACCCGTGGCATGTTCCGATCCAGCTAACGCAACGAAATACGCCACTATTGTGACGATGAAGAGCGATGGACGCGGGCGCTCCCAGAGGACGGCAATGCGGGCCAGCGCCCGCGAGTATGGACATGAATAGTCAGGAAGTCCACATACTTTCGAAATTCGACACTCACGCCGTGCGTTGGCGCGGCGCCCGGAAGCGTACGGACTCACACGGATCGCGACTGAATTAGCACGGCTCGGTGCCCCCCTTATTTCTGGATCCGTGTGAGTCCGTTGCATCTGCGTGAATCCGTGTTCTATTTCTGATGTATCATGCTCGCCCGACGCACGCTAGAGAGCAACCCTACGGCGCATGTTCGGGGAAAGGAACCCATGTGTCGCGTTCGGCATCGTAGCCATACCGTAGCACGACCTGTTGCTGCTCAGAGACGGCGCGCAGGTTGAAGGCAAACGGCACAACGAACAGGGTCATATTCGTCTGATCGAAATTGATCCGCCGCACTCGCGGTTCGGCAAAATTCGCCAGACGCTCGTCGATTTCCAGATCGATGCGCAACTCGCCAGTGGCGTGACCGTCGGCGTCCAGAGCAACCGAGCCGATCTCAGGACTGCGCGCCAGCCCGATGTAGAGACGCTTCCCGCTGCGCCCCTGGAACACTGCCAGCCCGATGGCATCGATGCCGATCACTTCATCACTGATCACTCTGCTCGCCAGATCTACCCGCACGATCCGCCCCTGTTCCGCCTGCCGCGTCGAACCGGCGACGGTGCTGACGTACAGCGCGTGGGTGTCGCAGTCGTAGGTCATCCCCAGAACGCCGAACGGATTGTCACTCGACCCTGCCGCTCCTGGCAGGGTGACGAATGGCCGCATCTCTGCGGTCTCGCTATCGATCCGATAGACCACATTCAGGCTGCCGGGCGGATTGTCGCTGACGGCAGTGCGTGGCACAGCAGCCGTATAGATATGCCCGTCACGATCAATGACGAATGGCCCCAGCGTACCAGCGTCGTCCCACGACGGTTCCTGGTGAATGTCGCGTTCTGTCGGATCGGCAGTCACCGGTACGCGCCCGTCAAAGATGACCAGCCCCTTGTACATGCGTTCGCTGGTGCTGATGCCAAGCCGATCAGCGTAGCCCAGCCGTGCGGCAAAGCGCGGAATGCTCCGACACCCGGTGACGCCGCCAATCACGGTTGCCGGGCGCGTTGGCGTCGTGAGGACAGAGTTTTCCACGCCGCGCATTATCCACCACCCGGCGCTGGCGATCGTCAGCAACGCAGCAACCCCCGCAACCAGCAGCAGCGCCCCGCGTCTTGCGGAAGGCGACGGAGCAACGGCGGCGCGTCGTGTTCCAGATGTGGCTGGGCGTCGTCGTTTCCCCATCATCCGCCTCCCATCGGTACAAACAGCGGGCCAGCGGCGCAGGGCCAGATGCGCGGCACGAAGACCCCTTCGCTCAGCACAGAATCCGCCCAGCAGTATTCGGCGCCGGGCGTATCCGAGTTCTTCAGTTGCGGCACATACCAGATGACGAGCGGCGCGCGCTCCAGCAACTCGGGCGGCGTCAGAAACCGCTCCGGTCCCTGACGCTCGTCGGTGTTGCAGCAATCGCCGAGCGTTGGCAGGTCGCTCTCACCCTCGTCTCGGTCAGCGTCGCCGCGCACGGCATAGAGATAGGCGTTGTCGCCGCGTCCACCATCACCAAACTGCCCTCGCCCCGGTGCAATGTACCACCCACGCCCGGCGGCATTGATGATCCGATACTGAAATCCCTCCGGCGTGTACGGCGTGATGTCGCGCTGTACCTGCCATCCTTCGGTTGTCCAGTCACGCCAGCTGGCGCCGTCCCATTCAGAAAACGTGTACTGGTCGTCCGCCAGGGCAATGCGCATAACCGGACGATACATCCCATCGTTGCCGCAACCGCGCCCTTCATTCACGAACACGATGCGAAAACTGCCGTCCCGATAGAACTCGTAGCGCTGACGATACGCATAGTTGCACGGCGTGGGCCAGAACTCGCTGCGGAAACGTTGCACCAGCGCGAAGCCCTCAATGCCGCTTGAGGAACGAATCTCCTCGATCTGCGGACCGTCCCACGCGACTACCGCAGCCGCCGAGAATGCCGGGCATCCCAGCGCATCGCTGTAGCCGAACCCTTCTTGCTGCGAATAGCTGATGTGAATATCGACGAGTTTGGCGCTGCGCAACACCGGCGTGTCGTTGAAGCGCACATCTTCGATGCGCAGCCCATCAGTGCTAGTCAGCAGATAGCGCAACGACCAGCCATCGCGGCGCAAGTCGGTTTTCTGGTCGCAGAAGCGCGCCATCACTACATCGTCCTGCAGACGTTGCTCGGTGACGGGACGGCGGCTCGAGGCGCCCAGGTCAGTCCAGCGCAATCCAATGATCGTGTAATCGACCAGATCGACGATCACCCACAGCGCCCGGTCGCCCCAGACGAAGATCGGCGCGGTGCAGAGATGGCGCGAACGTTCGCAGGCGGTCGCCTGAAACTGCACCTTCATCTGCGGTTGCTGGATCATGCTCTGATCCGGCGGCAGATCGAGTTCTTCGCGCACTTCGGGGGCTGCCAGGGCGATCTGCGCGGCAAGGTCGAGCAGGTGGCGCGGCACGATCGTCGGTTGGGTGTCATCAAGCGCCGTCACGCGAAGAACGCGCTGCGCCTGCGGCGCAACAATTGCGATCACCGTGCGGTTGCGCGCGTAGTCATAGAGTTCGACGCGATAGCAGGCACGGTTCTGGCATTCATCACTCGCCAGCGCATCATCTGCCGGACCGAGCCGATAAATGCCGAATACCTCAGAGCGCACCAGGCGCCCGTCGGCGGTTGAGAGGGCCTGACGCACCCGCTCGTCGGCGACAGCGAGGCGCCACGCCGCTACCTGCGCGTCATCAAGACCTTCAAGTAGCATAAGCGGTTCAGCGCGCATCAGCGCCCTTTCGACCTGCTCCAGACGCGCTGCCAGGAGCGGCGTTGTATCTGGCGGCGGTGTAGCGCGTTGCGCCAGGCGCCCCGGATCGGCAGGCGACGTTATTGGGCGGATGACCGGCGTGCGAGCGGGCGCGGGCGTGGGTGAAGGCGGCGCAGAGGGCTGGCTGCACGCAGCGACAAGAACAATGATACATATTGCTGGAAAGACGGGTCTCATCAGCAGACCGTTGTCGTACATGTCTGATATTGCGCGTTCCATAGTACCACGAGTCCTGGAGGACAGGGCGGCTCTCAAGAGGAGGCTTTTCGGGGTGCGAAGCGGGTTTGCCGCATCCTGACGCCCTTGTTCCCCTCATCCCCCCTACCCCCTTCTCCCACAAGGGGAGAAGGGGGAGGTGGGGCGTCCTGTTGCCTGAAACAGGCGATGCAACCTAAGAGCTTGCTAAAAAATCTACACTTGTGAGCTCCCCCCTGCCCCCTTCTCCCACAAGGGGAGAAGGGGGAGGTGGGGCGTTCTGTTGCCTGAAACGGGCGATGCAACGTAAGAGCTTGCTAAAAAATCTACACTTGTGGGCTCCCCCCTGCCCCCTTCTCCCACAAGGGGAGAAGGGGGAGGTGGGGCGTTCTGTTGCCTGAAACAGGCGATGCAACGTAAGAGCTTGCTAAAAAATCTACACTTGTGAGGGAAGAGAATTCGAGAGGTGAGAGGAAACAAGGCGTCGAAGTGCGGAAAAGGTGCTCATTTTTTTCAAAAAACGGGAGGCAAGCGACGAGGGATGAGCGCGGGTCATTCACTGTCATTCGTTTATACGCCTCCGCACGCACCGACAGTGAGAGACAGGGGCGAGGGACGATGAGTTGCCAGCGTCGCACGCGACGGCGGGACGGCGCCGTCGCTGCGGAGATTTTGCGGTGCAGCATTGCATAGAGCAGGTTATCTGGCGATAACCGCATGTATACGATTATGATGACATTTTATTCATATTGATCAACGTGAAAGGGAAATTATCGCCATACACCCCGTCATGATCAGGAGAAAGGTTGCCTTGCACTTGACAGCCTGCTCATGAATTTGGAATAAAGGGTGCGCATATGAGCAAAAAATTACCTTACAGACTCGCACATTTACACCGAAAATTAATAGGTTTTAAACGAATCGCCCCTCTGAAATTAAAAAAATGTCACGATTGAGATGAACAGCAGCAAGATGTTATTTATCTTCCTCTGCTACAGTAATGCGCAGACAACAATTGCTTTCTTCCCTCATCGAGCACGGCTTCCTTCCCTCGTCCAGTAACCCTACAGCGCGCCGGATCAGGAGTCCAGGTTAAGCGGTCGTCTGACCGAAAGGTCTGACGCAGGACTGTATGACCCTGGAGCAGACCCCGACCGTCTGGTTCGTGACAGTTCGCTCATCCCCACGCCGAGGGGCGACCGTGACATGTGCTATCAGCTCTGGCGCGGTGTTGTGTGCAGGAGGAGAGATGGAATGGACGTACGATTTGTGCGTCGGTTAATGCGCAGGCAGTGGCGGATGATAGTTGCAGGCAGCGGATTCGTGGGGCTGCTTGCACTGATCATCAGTGTGCTTCAAGCGCCCATGTATCAGGCCTCAACCACGTTGCTCGTCAATCAAAATCGCGGACTAGCAGCGCCAAGTTACGAATCTGTGCTGATGAGTCAGCAGTTAACGCGCACCTACGCGGAACTCCTGAAGAAGCGACCGCTGTATGAGACGGTCATTGCCAACCTTCGGCTTGAAACGACTCCCGAACGGTTGATGCGGAACGTGCGGGTTTCGACCATTCGTGACACCCAGCTCATTGTTGTGACCGCATATGATCGATCACCCCAGCGCGCCGCTGACATCGCTAATGAACTGGTGCGGCTCCTGCGGGAACAGGATCGCCAATTGCTCACGGGCGCGTATGCGAGCGGTGAGCGTGGGCTGAGCGTCGCGGAGCCTGCCCAACCCGATCCTGTCCCGGCAAGTCCGAAGGTGTTGCGTAATACGCTGCTGGGCCTGATTTTCGGATTGCTTAGCATGTTCGGCATCGCGCTGGTGCGGGAATATGTTGATGAGTCGATCAAAGACGGCGCCGAAGCTGAGCGTGTGGTTGGGGCGCCGGTTCTGGCAGGCGTCAATGCCCGTTCACTGGCCCGTGATGCGCAGCAGTTGGTTGACGAGGGAGATGCCCTGTCTGGAGAGGCGTACCGTATGCTGGCAGTGCGCCTGCGCAACGCGCTGGCCGATCATCCGGCGCGCTCGCTCATGGTGACAAGCGCAGAGCCGCTGGCAGATACTCACGTGGTGGCTATTCGCCTGGCCACCGTCTGTGCCCAACTTGGTCAGCGCATCGTTCTGGTCGATGGCGATCTGCGCCAACCGACGTTGCATTCCTGGTTCAATCTGCAGGGGGACGCTGGTTTGCGTGACATGCTCGAGTCTGCTCGGTATTTGCCTGTCTATCGTTATCTGCTGCCGACGTCGGTCGCCAATCTGATGCTGCTCCCTGGCGGTAAACCGACAACGAATCCCCTTGTCCTATTCAACTCGCGCTGGCTAGGTGAGAGCATCAGCGAACTGCATCAGCATGCCGATCTGATCATCGTTGCTGCTCCCGCACTCCTCAGCGCCTCCGAGACGCTGATCCTGGCGCGAAGCATTGATGCTGCACTCCTTGTAATACGCGCTGAGGCGACCAAGAGCGCCGCTGCAGCAGCGGCGCGCACCATCCTGGATCAGGCGCGCATCCATCTCCTAGGCGCTGTGCTGACTGGCGTGACAGATCACGATATAGTCCCTCTGATCCATGCTCCGTTGTTGACAGTCGTGTCGCGGCATGCGCCCGGAAAGCGCATGTTCGCATCATTGAGCCATTCGCACGACGCCCCGCTGCCGTCACCGCCTGCTGCGTCGTCCCAATCTTCTGATTAGAACGCCTGCATCCTTCATAAGGCTTGACTCTAGCGACGCGAAAGTGTCGGATCAAGGAATATTGTCGGCACACGGAAGGAGGTGCTAGGGTGTTGCCCATATCCAGAATTGCTGCTGGAGCGCTGGCTATCGTCCTCCTGATAGGCGGCGCGCTGGTTGCATATAGTCGAACAGCGACGCCATCAAGGGCGGAGGCTTCAGCAGAAAGCGCACCGCCGCCGATTGCTGTGCAGGCGACGCACCCAATCGTTGCGAGCGGCATTGTGGCGCCTGCCAGTCATGTTGATCTACGGGTTGAACAGCGAGGAATTGTACGCGAAGTCCTGGTGCGTGAGGGCGACATGGTCCGGGCCGGTGATCCGTTGCTGCGCCTGGACACGAGCGAATTAGAACTGCGCCTCGCTCAGGCGCGCGCCAATTTGGCAGCGGCGCAGGCGAGCTATGAATTGCTTGCCAGCACAGCGACGCCCGCCGATATTCAGCGTGCTCAGGCGAACCTGGCGCGCGCGCAGGCGCGATTGCGCGAAGTAAGCGGCGCCGTGACGCCGCACGCGAGAGCTGCCGCTCAGGCGCGGCTCGATGCAGCGCGGGCTGTGCTCGCACGCCTGGAAGCAGGACCAAATCCGGCAGATGTGCGCGCACTGCGTGCTGAACTGCGTCAAGCGGAAGCCGATCTGCAAGCGACCCGCGATCGCCTGGCGCTCGAAAAGACGACGCTGCGCTTGCAGATGGAACAGGCCGCCAATCTGCTGCGCGACCGTCAAACTGAGTACGCTCGCGTTCGCGATGAAAACCAGGCGCGCTCAGAACCACTGACAGCCGAACAACGGACACGGGAAATCAGCGCGCGGTTGGCAATGGAAAATGCCGAGAAAGCGCTCGAGCAGGCGCGGGTGGCGTATGAAGCCGCACTCCAGGCGGAGCGAACCGGCATCGCCGCTGCCGAAGCTCGCGTTGAAGCAGCCAGAGCGCGTCTTGATCGTGCGCTGACCGGTCCTGACCCAGACCAACTTGCTGCAGCGCGTGCGGCTGTCGCCCAGGCAGAGGATGATCTGGCGCGCCTTCGGGGTGAACAGCGTGCCGGCGCTATCGAGGCCGCCAGAGCGGAAGTGGCAATCGCCGAAGCCGAGCTGGAGCGATTGCTGGCAGGCGCGCGACCGGCGGAGGCTGCCCTGGCTCGTGCGCGCGTTGAGGAAGCGGAGGTGGCGCTCAAGCAGGCAGAACTCGCACTTGAGCGCGCAATTCTGCGTGCGCCGATAGCGGGCGTGGTCGCGTCGCTCAATATTAAGGCTGGTGAGGTTGCCGATCCGCAGCTCATTGCAGTACGCCTGGCCGATGTGCGCACCTGGCGTGTCGAAACCACCAACCTGAGCGAACTGAGCGTCACGCGCCTGCGCGAAGGCGATCCTGCCATCATCCGCCTGAATTCAATGCCGGGCCTCGAAATTCCCGGCAAAGTGACTGGCATCAAGCCGCTGGGAACCAGTCAGGACGGAGACGTGACGCTGTACACCGTCTTTATTACCCCGGATCGCGTAGATGAGCGTTTGCGCTGGAATATGACGGCGCAGGTGCAGATCACGCCGCAGCACTCTGGTCAATGACGGTGAACGTATGAATCCAGTCCTGCTGAAAATCGGGGGATGGATCGCCAGTGTAGCGCTGCTGGTCGCAGTGATTGCCGCGTGCGGATCGGAAAGCGCGACTGCGCCCACGATCAGACCGCAGGCTACCGGTGTGCCAGCCGCTGCTTCAGCAACGCTAGTCGCCGCATCGCCAACTGTCGTGCCGACGGCTACTGCGGCATTGACTGAGATGCTTCCGGATGCGGCGACCAGGGTAATAACGCTGCGAACAAGGGATGGGCTGGCGCTGATGTTTGACAGCCGGGAAAACCGGTTCACGCGCATCGAAGTCCAGCAGCGCACCTTTCCGTTGGCAGGCGACACCATTGCCGTCCATCTCTTCGATCCCTGGGGGCAGACAATGCTCGATCCTCGCAGTGCATCGGTTGTACGCTCGGAGCGGAGCGCCAACGCCCTGGTGATTACCCGCGAGAGCCGCGCCTCTGCGCTGCAGGTCGTCGAGACGTGGACGGAGCATCCGAATCGGATCGATCTTGCGGTTACCATCACGAATACTGATCTCTCGACACCGTCTCGTGCTCTCGAAGCCTGTCTGCAAATTCCTATCGATCTTATTGGTAAGTATTGGTACCACCATCTCGATGACCGCGAAAAGATCGTGGAACGGCGAGATCCGTACAAAACGGTCCTTCAACCATTGATAGATATCGGATCGTTCGGAGATGGCACATTTCATATGAAAACGGATCTCGATATAAACCTGAACGGAATCAATCTTATTAGCGATGATCATTTGGGTCTGGCGCTTTCTATTAATCCTGACCGACCGGCGACATATTATGTTCGTTACGATGCGCAGCGTCGCTCGTATGATGCATGTTTCCATCTCGGCATCTACAACGAGCACATTCGCTTCAAGAACACAGTGTCCTTTGCGCTGTCACTCTTCGTGCCGGATGAACCGTCTTGGGGGTTGCGCTCAGCATACGCGAAATATATTGCCATTTATCCTCAAGCGCACATTGGCCGATTGCCGCGCAAAACGACCATGGTTGTGCTGGAGGAGTACAGTTACGACGCCTTTCCCAACCCGCACGACTATCGGATCGGCGCCGTCTGGGGACGGTACAAGGCGCAGAACCGGCGTTTCGGCGTCGATGACCTGGTCTATATCTGGCCCCATGGGTACTACGACCGGGGTATGCGACTGAAAGTCTACCCCGCAACTGGAGGAAGCGACGAGTCCTGGGAAACGGATATTGCCGCCTGCCTTGCTCTGTATAGGGATATTGATCAGGGGCGGCAGCCGTTTGCTGAAACGTGCACCGGTTCGTATCCATTTGCGACCTGCACCAGACAACGAAGCAGCGGAAAGATGTATGGGCCAGTGCTTGATCGCGAGCGGGGCAGCGGTTGGCAGCGCGTCGAGGCGTATCAGATGACGGTCAGCGACGGACCGAACTTTCTGATCGGCAAGTTTCGTCTGCCTGCGCCATTTGAAGCGTCGCTGCTGCAGGACGCGGACGGACGCTGGCTCAATTCGATAAGTTTCGCCTCGATGATCATTGAAGTGCCGTGGGAACCAGGGGTTCGCCGTTGCCTCTTCGACGG
Organism: Roseiflexus sp.; assembly: GCA_025062325.1. Classification (GTDB taxonomy): domain Bacteria; phylum Chloroflexota; class Chloroflexia; order Chloroflexales; family Roseiflexaceae; genus Roseiflexus. The sequence goes on along the minus strand of JANXAL010000084.1, from coordinate 56,703 downwards.
CATCAATCCTGACCCCGGCATTGATGCAGTGTTGTCGAATGAGCCTCGCACCACATCCGCTCCCACGATTGTGCGCAACTTTGGCGAATTGAACCTGGAAGTGGTCAAGCGCGCCAACGGCCTCTATGGTCCGGCATACCTTGATACGCATCCCGAAGAGGGAACAAATCTCTATCACGGCGTCGCCGTGGACACTGTCGGGGTCTATTTGCGCCCTGATTTCAACCCGCGCGCGCTGCGCGTAGCGTCGTTGCCGCTCAGCTACGACCGCGCGACCGGTCGCGTCGTGGCGCTCGAACATTTGACAACGCTAGGGTTTCTACGCGCGCTGCGCGCCTCGCTGCCCGACGATGCGCCGATTGCGACGAGCGGCGCGCCGATCAGCGGAATTCTATATCAGGAATCGGATTATATCGTAGAGGAATTTGTCAAAATTGAACGCGACGGACGATTAGTCGACGAGTTTTACGATGAGACATTGGCGAACAAAGTGCGCCTGATCAATCGGATACGAATGGCGGCGAATCAGCGACCTGTCACATTCACGGTTCCTTTCGATCGTGCAACTCGTGATGACGAATTTCTGGATCAGATTCGCCGCTATCTTCCGCTCTACACCGCAAAAGGAATCTATATCAACATCGACAGGTATGGTCCTAAGCAAGATCGATATTTATGGAGCGATCCGCCCGGTCAACGAGCAATGCAGGCATATCAGCGTCATCTGCATACCGTTCATGCGTTGAATGTCGCCGGTTGGCAGCCGGTTCCATACGCATTTGCCACGAATGGCATCCTTATCGAACGCTTTGGCAAGGATTATTTGACGATGTACAACACAGCAGAGAATGCAACAACGACGGTATTAACTATCGATTGGCGCGCAATAGGGTTCGATAAGGCGCCTCAACGTCTCATTGATGCAGATACGGGTGTAGACATACCTTTCAAGGTCTCGCACAACTATCTGATCACAGATGCATTTTCGCTCGATGGTCACGCGGCGCGCATTATCAGGATCGAGCCTTCGCGCTAGGCCGTCCCGGCGCTGGCGGCTGTCGCGGTAGAGGCGATCAGTGCGGAAAACAGGGAAGGATATGCCCGGGGAGCGTCACAATCAGTCGTTCATGCGCCTCTCGTTGCGCGCCAACTTTTCCTGGACATTCGTCGGGAATGTGGTGTATGCCGCATGTCAGTGGGGCATGCTGATGGCGCTGGCGAAACTCGGTTCGCCGGGAATGGTTGGCGTATTCGCCCTTGGTCTGGCGATTACTGGACCGATATATATGTTCTTGAACCTGCATCTGCGCACTATTCAGGCGACAGATGCGCGGCAGGAGTATCAGTTTGGCGATTACCTGGGCGTTCGCCTGGCGACGACGGCGCTGGCGCTGCTGGTGACTGCGGGAGTCACGCTGGCTGTCGGGTATCCGTGGGAGACAGGCGCAGCCATTGTTGCGGTTGGATGCGCCAAGGCGTTCGAGTCGATCAGCGACATATTCTACGGTTTACTCCAGCGCCTTGAGCGGATGGACCGGATTGCCACAGGGATGATGCTGAAAGGCGTCGTGTCGCTGCTCACGCTGGCCATCGGCGTCTATCTCAGCGGGTCAGTCGTGTGGGGCGTGGTTGGGATGGCCGGTGCGTGGGCGGCAGTGCTAGCATTCTACGACATTCCTCAAGGTCTGTACGCATTGCGCCATACACCGAAGTTCCATATGTCGTCAGCGCTCCGTGAGCGCGTGGCGGTCGCAGCCCGGCTGGCATGGATGGCGCTTCCGCTCGGCTTCGGAATTCTGCTGGTCTCGCTCAGTACGGCGATTCCGCGCTACTTCGTTGAGCGCATCTTGGGCGCGGAGAGCCTGGGCATCTTCGCTGCGATTGCCTACATTCAGGCGGCTGGCATAACGGTGATTAGCGCGCTCGCCGCCGCCGCCAATCCACGTCTGGCGCAGCATTATGTTCGCAATGATGCGCGTGCCTTCCGCACGCTGCTGTACACGCTCGTCGCTATCGCCCTGGCATTGGGCGGCGCTGGCGTGCTGGTCGCGTGGCTGATCGGCGACTGGGTTCTGACGCTGATCTATCGGCCTGAGTACGGGGCGTACAACCACATCTTCGTGCTGGTCATGATTGCAGCCGGTATCGGCTATGTCGGTTGGTTCGTCGGCGATGCAATGACGGCAGTGCGGCGCTTACGCGCGCAAGCCCTGCTCTTCCTGACAATGACGATTGCGACCATCGGCGCCTGCGCCTGGTTCATCCCGTTGTTCGGATTGACCGGCGCGGCGCTGGCGACCATGGTCACCGCGGTAGTCCAGGCGGTTGGTGGATTGCTGATCGTTGAGCACGCGCTGCGTGCGCTGCCGCCAGTTTCGTCAACGGTGGACTCAGACGAGGCGGCGCTGACCAGGAGTGTTTTATTCAACCAGTGAGATGGTGAGAACGCCAATGGCCGTAACGGTGCACAACTCGTCATCGCGGCACTCCGCTGGGATAGCGTCGGGACGCTCTGTTGAGAGCCTGGTCATTTCCGTTTACGTCTGTGCGTTGACGCTCACCATCTTCATGGCGCTATCGGATCAGTTCTGGCACTGGTTCATTGTGCCGGTCGTGATGTCGGGCATCCTTATCGGCATCGACGCCGTGGATTGGGTGCGGGGCCGGGTTGACCTGTTCGATCCGATTGGCCTGTCCGGCGCATTTGGCTGGTTCTTCTTCTTCCTTGCGCCGCTGTTGACTGTTGCCACCGGGTACTGGCTGATCTACGTCGAGCCTCCCGCCGAACGACGGGAATGGCTGGGCTGGATGGCGCTCCTGAATCTCCTGGGGTTGATCGTCTACCGTGGCGTGCGCCTGGTCTATGCTCAGCGCGAACGTCGGATCACTACGTTCTGGGATATTGACCGCAAACGGTTCTATTTCCTGGGCGCTGTAGCGCTCGTAGTCACCGCTCTCATTCAAAGCTACGTCTATCTCAGCATGGGAGGGATTCAGGGTTTTATCGAAGAGGCGACTGATCAACGTGCAATCCTGCTGAGTCTTCGAGGTTACGGTCAGATTTTTATGATTTCAGAGAGCTTTCCGATTATTGCCTTTATGATGTTTGTTCTGTATGCAAGAGATCATAAGTCGCCGATCTACCGTTCCTGGCTCATTCTTGGCATCGTACTCCTGATCTACTTCGCATTGAAAATCTACTTCGGTGGTTTGCGCGGAAGCCGTAATAACACGATCTGGGGATTATTCTGGGCAGTCGGGTTGATCCACTTCTGGATTCGGCCGATAACACGCAAAGTTGTGCTGATTGGATTAGGTTTTCTGATTACATTTATGTATGTCTATGGATTTTACAAGAATGCTGGACTTGAAGTGATGCGCCTGCTTGAAGACCCGACCGCGCGCGTTGAACTGGAGCGCGAGACCCGCCGCGATTTCACCACGCTGCTGCTTGGCGATCTGGGGCGCAGCGATGTGCAGGCGTTCCTGCTCTACCGCCTGGCGCGCCCGGATAGCGATTATGAATATGCCCTGGGACGCACCTATGTCGCTGCATTTGCGGTGCTCATTCCGCGATCAGTCATTGAACGTATGCCGAGCAAGACGCTCGAAGGCACCGAGGCGCTACATGGCAGAGGGTCATACATTCCGATCGACTTTGAGGCAACGCAGCTCTACGGTCTTGCTGGCGAAGCCATGCTGAATTTCGGCATCGTGGCCGCACCGGTGTCATTCATCGCCTTTGGGCTGGCGAACTGCTCGGTGCGGCGCTGGCTCTTCGGGCTGAAGCCGGGTGATGCGCGGTTGCTATTCTATCCGTTTCTGGCGCTCTTCTGCTTCTATATGCTCGCCTGTGATCTGGAGAACATTGTGTTCGACGTGATCAAGAACATTACGGTGCCGCTCGGCATCACCGTCCTCTCGCTGTCGTCGGTGTCGCGCCTGCCCGCTTCCGAGCAGTAACCTGTAACAGGAGAAACATATGCGCGTAGTTGTGCCGCTTGAACATCATTTTGATCGCACGCCGGATGGCGTGGTATGGACGCAGACACAGTTCCCGTATCGCTTCTGGCAGCGGTATCTGGAGGTGTTCGATCAGGTGCGCGTCGTTGCGCGGGTGCGCGACGTGCCACGAGCAGCGCCCGACTGGCAGCGCGCCGATGGCCGGCATGTCTCTTTTGCCGCAGTTCCTGAATACGTAGGTCCGCGCCAGTATCTGCTGCGTCTGCCGCAGATTCTCGCTGCGGTGCGTGGCGTGATCGGCGCAGAGGATGCGGTCATTCTGCGCGTCAGTTCGCAGATCGCCAGTTTGCTCTATCCTTCCCTCCGACGGGAAGGGCGTCCGTATGGCGTTGAGGTGGTCAGCGATCCGTACAACGTTTTTGCGCCTGGCGCGGTCCGGCATCCGCTACGCCCGTTCTTCCGCTGGCTCTTCCCATATCAGTTGCGGCGACAGTGTGCTCACGCCGCGGCTGCGTGCTACGTCACCGAACATGCCCTGCAGCGACGGTATCCGTGCCCATCGTTCTCAGTGGCAGCGTCGGACGTTGAACTGCCCGACGAGGCAATTGTTTCGGCGCCGCGCCCGCTGCGCGTTCCCGGCGCCCCGTTTCGCCTTGTCTTCGTCGGCTCGCTGGGGCAGTTGTACAAAGCGCCGGATGTCTTGCTCGACGCAGTTGCGCTGTGTGTGCGCGCCGGCGTTGATCTGACGCTTACTCTGCTGGGCGATGGCAAACACCGCCCGGAATTGGAAGAGCGCGCCCGCAGGCTGGGAATTGCGGATCGGGTCGTCTTTCGCGGGCAGGTAACGGCTGGCGCGGCGGTGCGCGCCGCACTCGACGCAGCCGACCTGTTCGTTCTGCCGTCGCGCCATGAAGGCATGCCGCGCGCCATGATCGAGGCGATGGCGCGCGCACTGCCTTGCATCGGCTCCACCGTCGGCGGCATCCCTGAATTGCTGCCGCCGGAGGACCTTGTACCTCCTGGCGACGCACCGGCGCTGGCGGAGCGCATCCGCGAGATGCTCGCCAGCCCGGAGCGGATGACGCAGGCTTCGGCGCGCAACCTCGAACGCGCGCGGGCGTTCGCCGAGTCCAGACTGCGTGAACGACGACTGGCGTTCTTCCGGTACGTGCGTGAACAGACCGAAGCCTGGCTCGCCGAGCGTTGCACATCGCCTGGACGGCAGGAACGGCGTCGTGCCCGCCGTGATGAGAAGGTTCAGGTTCACAGCGGAAGGTGACCTATGCCGCGGTTGTTGATAGTCACCACAGTGCCAGCAACAATTTCAGCGTTTCTGCTGCCCTTTGCGCGGCATTACCGCGCCTGCGGCTGGCAGGTTGACGCCATGACGCGCAATGAGGCGATCGATCCCGAAATGCGTGCTGCATTTGATCATATCTGGACCCTGCCCTGGTCGCGTCAGCCGTTCAGTCCGGCGAACCTGATCGGAACGCCGCAGCGCATCCGGCAGATTGTCGAGCGCGAGCAGTACGACATTGTGCATGTGCACACCTCGGTGGCGGCATTCGTCACGCGCTACGCGCTGCGCAACGTCCGACGGCGCACCGGCGTCCGGGTAATCTACACGGCGCATGGCTTCAACTTCGACCAGAGCATGCCGTGGCACAAGAACCTTGCGTTTCTGGCGCTGGAAAAACTGGCGAGCGCCTGGATGGACTATCAGGTGGTCATCAACCGCACCGACGAACAGGCAGCCATCCGCTACCGTCTCGCACCGCCGGAGCGGGTCTGGTATATGCCTGGGATTGGCGTCGATCTGACCCGCTACTCTCCAAATAGCGTTACTGAGGCGGAGGTGGCGGCGCTGCGCCGGAGTATGGGTGTCGCGCCCGACGAAGCGCTTTTCCTGATGATTGCGGAGTTCATCCCGCGCAAGCGCCACGCTGATGCGCTCCGAGCATTTGCGCGCCTGGAGCGGGATGATGCGCACCTGGCGCTGGCAGGAGACGGACCGCTGCTGGAACCGATGCGCCGCCTGGCGGTTGACCTCGGCATTGCAGGACGAACCCATTTTCTTGGTTACCGACGTGATATTCCGGCGTTGCTGCGGGCCGCGACGGCCCTTGTGCTGCCGTCGCGGCAGGAAGGGTTGCCGCGCAGCATTCTGGAGGCGCTGGCGCTTGGCGTGCCGGTGATTGGCTCCGACATTCGCGGTGTGCGCGATCTGCTCGAAGAAGGCGCCGGCCTGCTTGTCCCAGTTGGCGACATCGCGGGTCTGGCATACGCGATGCGCCGGATGATCGATGACCGCGAAGCAGCGCGCACGATGGCGGAACGCGGACTTGAACAGGCGAAGCGGTATGACCTGCAGCGCATTATTGCGCTGCACGACCAGTTATACGCAGCGGCGTTGAGCGAGCGACGCGTTCCGGCGCCAACGATCTAAGCAGTTCCTGTCGCCCTTGAACCATACGTTGACTGTCTGGTGATCGACGTTGGCTGAGCATGCCGAAGCTGGCGCCTGCCGCTCAGGGGCAGGCATTGTGAGACATGCATAACACAGGAGGACTGTTGATGTATCGCAGATACGGCAAACGTGCACTGGACCTGATTCTGGTTGTTCCAGCGCTCATTTTGCTCGCGCCGTTCATGGCGATCCTTGCCCTGCTGATCCGCATCAAGATGGGATCACCGGTGTTGTTCACCCAGGAGCGCGCTGGAAAGGACGGGAAACCATTCAAACTCTACAAGTTCCGCAGCATGACCAACGCGCGCGACGCGCAGGGCAACCTGTTGCCCGACGAGCAGCGTCTCACGCCGTTTGGCAAATTCCTGCGCAGCACAAGCTTGGACGAACTGCCGCAGTTGTTCAACGTCCTGCGCGGCGAGCTGAGCCTGGTCGGGCCGCGACCGCTGCTGATGAGATACATCGACCGGTATACCCCCGAACAGCGTCGGCGTCTCGACGTGCTGCCCGGCATAACGTGTGAGGCGGTGCTCCACGGGCGCAGCAATCAGACATGGGACGAAATTCTGGCGCACGATGTCTGGTATGTCGATCACATTAGCCTCTGGACCGATCTGCGCATCCTGTTCGGCACAATGCGGGTGGTGCTGACGCGCGAGGGGGTCGAGCGCAGCGCCAACGGTCAGATTCCCGAATTTCTTGGTGTACTGGCTCAGACGCAGGGGAATACATCCGAAGCGCATCACGTCAGACAGTCGTAAGGACAGTGAGGTATGCGTGTCACGCTTATCCGGTCCGCCCGTGAGGCGAAGTCGGTGTTCGAGGCGGTCGAGCGTCTGTTTTGCAGCACGTTTGGCTATCGTCCAGACAGGATTGCGTGGTCGCAATTCTATTTCGCCAACCCATACGGCGATGCCATTGTAGCTTTGGGCTGGAACGGCGATCAACTGGTCGGGCATCACGCGCTCGTGCCGCATGTCCTGACGGATGCCAATGGGAAGGCATACCGCTACTATCTGGCAATGAGTCTGATGCTCCACCCCGAGTATCGCGGGTTTCCCGCCTTTTACCGGCTGGTAGCGACGACGACCGAAGCGGCGCGGGCTGAGGGAGCGCCATTTATCCTGGGGTTTCCGAACAAGAATTCATATGCGCTGTTTCAGCGCGCTTTCGGGTGGAAAACGCTGATCGAGACCGAACTGTACAACTGGCACCCGACAAAGCCGAGCGGTCCGCCGCGAAGCATCGTAGCGTTGCCGCACTTGCGCCTGACCGATGAGGCAGGACCTCCGCGCGATGAGACATACCGGCAGTGGCGCAGTCTGGCGTGCCCGTACCACGCCGAACTGGTGAATGGTCGGCTTGCTGTCATCTACAAAATCGAGTGCGATACCACGCTTACTGTGCTCGATGTGCTAACCGAACGACCGGAGGCGGCGGCAGACGACCTAGGAGCGCTGGCGACATATGCTGGTGCGCGGCAGGTGCGCATGACTGGCGTGCACGCTCGGACGATCGGTCTCGATCCGGCGACCATGGAACGCCATACCGATTATCGCCTGCGCCTGTGTTATGCGCCGTTGACAGATCACCCTCCGTCGATACGCTTCAGTTTGCTGTTGAGCGATGTGTTTTAGAACGAGGAGGAGTGGCATGAATGTCCTGGTGGTAGCAGCGCATCCCGATGATGAGGTGCTTGGATGCGGCGGGGTCACGGCGCGTCATGTCGCGCAAGGTGATCCGGTCTATGCCCTGATTGTCACACGCGGCGCTCCGGAGATTTTTTCACCGGAACGGGACGAAGAGGATCGGCAGGACTCACAGAAGGCGCACGAGCTGCTTGGCGGTTCGGGCATCTTCTTTCTCAACTTCCCGGCGCCGCGGCTCGACATGGTGCCGGGGCACGAACTGGCGGACGCGATCCGCGAGGTGATCTTCTCTGTGCGCGCCGATGTAGTCTATACCCCCTTCGGCGGCGACCTGCATGTTGATCACAAAGCCGTCTACCTAGCGACGCTGGTGGCGGCGCGCCCGATCAACCGCTGTCCCGTTCGCCGGTTGCTCTGCTACGAAACCCTCTCGGAGACCGATTGGGCGTCGCCGATTGAGGAGAGCGCCTTCAAACCGACCGTGTTTGTGGATATTAGCGATGTTCTGGAACTCAAACTCCAGGCGCTCGCCTGTTTTCGCAACGAACTCAAACAGCCGCCCCATCCCCGCTCGCTGCGCGCCGTGGAGGCGCTGGCGCAGGTACGCGGCAGCACTGCCGGTCTGATGGCAGCGGAAGCGTTCATGCTCGTGCGCGAGATTGTCACATGAAGGAGGATACCAGGTATGCAGCTCACTGCGATGGATATTTCATCTCAGATTCGCAGCTACATTACCCACAATCTGCTGTTTGGCGACGAGGGCTTCGTCTACAGCGACGACGACTCGTTCCTCGAGCGGGGGATTGTGGACTCGCTTGGCGTTATCGAACTGGTCTCGTTCATTGAAACGCAGTTCGGCATTAGTGTCGCCGATCATGAACTGACCCCCGACAACTTTGACTCGGTGAAGAAGCTCTCGGAATATGTCGTGCGCAAGCTTGCGAACGGCGCGCAGGAAGCCGTCGCTGTCAGCGCGCCGCTTTCCTCAATTGCCCTGGGAGAAACCTATGCTCGTCCATGATTTTCTCACCAACAGCGCCGCGCGCCTGCCGGATAAAGTGGCGCTCGTCTGCGACGGCAGGCGGCTGACCTACCGCGATCTCGATCAGATGACCAATCGCCTGGCGCATGCACTCGTCGAGCGCGGCGTCCGACGCGGCGACCGGGTGGCAATCTTCGCGCCCAACTCGGTCGAAGCGGTGGTTGGAATCTTCGCTGCGCTCAAGGCGGGGGGCGTCTTCGTGGTCATCAACCACACCACCAAACAGGACAAACTGACCTCCATTTTGAACAACTGCCGCGCCTCGGCAATTATCGCCGATGCACAGATCCGGGATGTTCAACTCTCGGCATTGCTGCAAAACGCGCCATCGCTGCAGGTTGGCGTGCTCTGCAATCAGCGCGCCGAGACCCGTCTGGCGCATCCTCGCTTCATCGATTTCGACGAGGTGCAGACGCAGTATGACGCAACGCCCCTCCCGCGCGTCAACATCGATCTCGATCTGGCATGCCTGATCTATACCTCGGGCAGCACTGGCGAGCCGAAGGGCGTTATGAGCGATCACAGCAACGTGGTCTTCGTCAGCGGTTCAATTATCGAGTACCTGCACAATGTCGAGGACGATGTCGTTATCAACATGCTGCCGCTCTCCTTCGATTACGGTCTCTATCAACTCCTGATGACCGTTCGTTTTGGCGGCAGGCTGGTGCTCGAACGCTCGTTTGCGTATCCGGCGGCAATCCTCAAACGCGTCGAGGAAGAGCGGGTTACCGGGTTCCCCGGCGTGCCGACAATCTATGCGATGCTGCTGCAGATGGACCTGAGCCAGTACGATCTCTCGAGCATCCGGTACATGACAAATACCGCCGCTGCGCTGCCGCCAAGCCACGTGCTGGAGTTGCGTCGGAAGTTCCCATGGGTGCGCATTTACTCAATGTATGGCTTGACCGAAACCAAGCGCACTCTCTACTTGCCGCCAGAAGAGCTGGATCGGCGTCCCGGCTCAGTAGGCATCGCCATTCCTGGCACCGAGGTCTGGCTGGAAGACGAACAGGGCAACCGCCTGGGACCCGGCGAAGTCGGCGAGCTGGTAGTGCGCGGTCGACATGTCATGCGCGGGTACTGGGAGGCGCCGGAAGCGACGGCGCAACGGTACCGTCCTGGTCCGTTGCCGGGTGAGCGCGTCTGCTACACCGGCGACCTGTTCCGTATGGACGAAGACGGGTATCTCTACTTTGTCGGACGCAAGGACGACATTATCAAAAGTCGCGGCGAGAAAGTCGCTCCCAAAGAAGTTGAGAACGTGATCTACGAACTGCCGGGAGTGGCGGCAGTGGCGGTTGTCGGCGTGCCCGACCCAATCCTCGGGCAGGCGATCAAGGCGTTTGTTGTCACAAAGAACCCTGATCTGACCGAAAAGCAGATTCTGGCGCACTGCCGCGCACGGTTGGAAGATTTCATGGTGCCGCAGTACGTAGAGTTCCGCGACGAACTGCCAGTGAACACATCGGGGAAGATTGCGCGTCGGGAGTTGGCCGGGAAGACGGATGGGTGACGGGATGCGGCAGAGACGTTGCATTGCAACGTCTCCACCCAGTGCAACGTCTCTGCTCAGCCCGTCGAGTCGTCGCAAACACAGGAGTCTCTCAATGTGCGGAATTGTGGGGATTGTCAACGTTCGGGGCGATCATCCAATTGCCGAAGCAACGCTGCGGCAGATGCTGGCCATGATCCGGCATCGCGGTCCAGACCAGTTCGGCATCTATCTCGACAATCGAGCCGGTCTGGGCAATGCGCGGCTGAGCATTATCGATCTGAGCGGCGGGCAGCAACCGATCGCCAGCGAAGACGAAAGATACTGGATCGTGTTCAACGGCGAGATTTTTAACTACGTGGAACTGCGCCCCGATCTCGAGGCGCGCGGGCACCGCTTCACGACCAACACCGATACTGAGGTGATCCTGCACCTCTATGAGGAGTACGGTCCGGCGTGCCTTGCGCATCTCAACGGACAGTTTGCAATAGCCATCTGGGACGCGCGCGAGCAAGCGCTCTTCCTGGCGCGCGACCGGGTTGGCATTCTCCCGCTGTTCTATACCTTCGTCGACGGAACACTGATCTTTGCGTCAGAAATCAAAGCGATTCTGGCTGAGCCGCGCGTGCGGCGCGTGATCGACCCGGTGGCGCTGGAGCAGATTTTCACCTTCTGGGGAACTCTCTCACCACGAACTATTTTTCAGGACATCGTTGACGTGCCCCCAGGTCATTACCTGATTGCGCGACACGGGCACATCGATGTTCAACCGTACTGGCGCCTTGAGTTTAGCGTTCCCGAGAAGGAACGCAGCGAGGAGGAGTATGTTGAAGAGCTGCGCGAGCTGCTGATCGACGCTACAAAGATCCGACTGCGGGCTGATGTGCCGGTTGGGGCGTACCTCAGCGGCGGGCTGGATTCCTCGACTGTCGCGGCGATTGTGCGCCGGTACGCCAGCAATCGTCTTGACACGTTTTCGATTGCCTTCAGCGATCCTGAGTTCGATGAGAGTCCGTTCCAGCGTCAGATGGCGCAGTGTCTTGGCACTGACCATCAGGTGGCGTTTGTGACGCATGCCGACATCGGGCGCGTCTTTCCGGAGGTGATCTGGCATGCCGAAATGCCAATCCTGCGCACATCGCCTGCGCCGCTGTTCATCCTTTCCCAGTTGGTGCGCGCCCATTCCTATCGCGTAGTGCTGACCGGCGAAGGCGCTGATGAGTTTCTGGCGGGCTACGATATCTTCAAGGAGGCGAAGGTGCGGCGATTTTGGGCGCGCCAGCCATCGTCGCATCTACGGCCGCTGCTATTTCGCCGTCTCTACCCCTGGATCGCCGGATTTGCGAATAGCAATGTTGCATACGTGGCAGCATTCTTCAGCGAAGGGCTCATCGATACAGCCGCGCCGGATTACTCGCATCGTCCACGCTGGCGCACCACCAGCCGCACGCGCCGTTTCTTCAGCGACGAGGTGCGCCAGGCCGCCGACGCACTGGCGCAGCCGACGGATCGTGCGCCGCGCTATCCGGAGACGTTCGGTTCGTGGGATCCGCTCCATCAGGCGCAATATCTGGAGATCACCACCTTTCTCTCGCAGTATCTCCTCTCCGCCCAGGGCGATCGGATGCTGATGGCGCATGCCGTTGAGGGACGTTTCCCCTTCCTCGACCATCGCGTGATTGAGTTTGCCAATCGCCTGCCGCCGCGTCTGAAATTACGCGGTCTCACCGAGAAATACATCCTGCGCCGGGTCAGTCGCGCCTGGCTGCCGGACGCCATCTGGCAGCGTCCCAAGCAACCGTACCGGGCGCCAATTCATCGGAGCTTCTTCAACGACGCACGCCTGGACTACGTTCAGCATCTCCTCTCGCCGGACTGCATCCGGGCGAACGGTCTGTTCAAACCGACAGCAGTTGCGCATTTGAAGGAAAAAGCGCAATCCGGCGTCCGTCTGAGCGAAACTGAGGATATGGCGCTGGTGGGGATCCTCTCGACCCAACTGCTGGTCGAGCAGTTTATTCGCGGTTTTCGTCAGCCGCCGCCAATCTCCGATGCAGACGACGTGAAACTCTGCATCAGAAGCGGCATAGCCGTGGGAGGAGGCTATGGGGTTTGACACACGCGTTCTGGAGATTGATGCTGCTGCTGAGACAGAGCGCATCATCAACTGGTTGCAATACCATGTCGTCAGAACCCTGCATCGTCAGGGGGTTGTGCTGGGAATCAGCGGCGGGATCGACTCATCGGTAACGCTGGCGCTCTGCGTCCGTGCATTCGGCCCGCAGCGCGTGGTTGCGCTGATGATGCCAGAGCGCGACTCCGACCCGCAGACGGTGCATCTGTCAGAGATGGTCGCACGGCACTATGGCGTCGAGCCGATTCTGGAAGACCTCACGCCGGTGCTCGAAGGGTTTGGCTGTTACCGCCGCCGCGACGAAGCCGTGCGACGGATCTTCCCGGAGTACGACGCCGCTCTTGGCTACAAGATGCGGATAGTGCTGCCGCAGAACCTGCTCGAAGCCGATACGCTGAATGTCTTTTCACTGGAGATTATCACGCCGAATGGCGAGGTGAAGAGCAAACGCCTGCCGCCGCGCGAATATGCCCAGATCGTCGCCGCCTCGAACTTCAAGCAGCGAGCGCGCATGGCGATGGCGTACTACCACGCTGAACTGCGCAACTACGCGGTCGTCGGCACGCCAAACAAGAATGAGCACGATCAGGGGTTCTTCGTCAAGTACGGTGACGGCGGCGCCGATCTGCGCCCAATTGTGCATCTGTACAAAACGCAGATCTATCAACTGGCGCGCTATCTCGACGTACCAGAAGTTATCCAGCGTCGCCCGCCCACATCCGACACTTACAGCGCCCCAACCACACAGCAGGAGTTCTTCTTCCGGCTGCCGTTTGAAACGATGGATCTGCTCTGGTACGCGCAGGAGCGCCATGTGCCGGTGGTGGATGTGGCAGAAGCGCTGAACCTGACTCCAGTGCAGGTACGGCGCGCCTTCAACGATTTTGCCCGCAAGCGACGCACGACAGCGTACCTGCGTATGCCGCCGCTGGAACTGCGCGCTGAGGAGCACGCGGCGATCACCATCGGTCAGTAGGCCCCGATCAGGAGAGCGAAGGAGGGGAGAATGCAGGAACGGGTGTACACGGCTGACGATCGGGAAGCGTGGGAGGAGGCGCTGCCAGCGCGCATTAGCGTGCTTGGCAGCGTCGGATATGCCAGGATCGTTCAGCGGCAGACTGGCTATCCGGCACGATTGTTCACTGTGGCGTCAGACGAAGGACGAATCGTCTATCCGTTTTTTCTGCGCCCGGTGAGCAATCTGCCCTTTGCCAGACACTATGCGTCGTACTGGGATACGATTACGCCTGAATATACCGGCCCGATCGGATTAGGAACGGTGACGCCTGAACTTCAGCGCGCCTTTATTGAAGGCTGGCGCCGATTTTGTCAGGAGCAGCGGATTGTAGCGGAATTTATGCATCTGCATCCTTCTGATCGCTACACCGGGCTGTTGTGCGCCGATGATGTTCGTTATGATCGTGATATCGTGGCAGTTGATCTGACGCTTTCAGAGAAGGCTCTGTGGCAGCAATCCCTCGAAGATCAATCCCGATATAACATTCGACGGGCGCAGCGCGAAGGAGTTCGTGTCTTCATGGCGCAGAACACGGCCGATGTTATGGAATGCTACCACATCTATACCAAGACGATGAAGCGGCGTCGCGCCCTGGAGCGTTACTTTTTTTCATTTGAGTATTTCTGGTCGTTCTACGAGGAGTTGCTGGAGCATTCTTTCTTCCTGATGGCGGAATGTTCCAATCGGGTCGTTGCTATGGCGCTCTATCTCTATGACGATGCAGAAATGTACGATTTCCTGGCCGGTTTGGATAAGGACTATCAGCACTGTCGGGCGTCGCATGCAATTATCTACGCCGCTATTCAATGGGGACAGCGCCATGGGAAGCGCCGTCTGATTCTGGGCGGCGGTTACCGGCCGAATGATGGCATTTTCCAATTCAAAGCGAGTTTTTCGCCGCTGCGCCTGCGGTTTTCAATCTATCGACGCATACATCAGCCAGCATTGTATGCCGATCTGTGTCAGGCGTGGACGGAGTACTACGGATGCGCTCTGCCACGCGAGGCGGAGTACTTCCCGGCATATCGGATGCTGCCGCCGCCAGACGCGGGGCAGGTGCGAGAGTTGGGTGGTCAGGCCTCGACGTGAGTGATGGAACCGAAGGCGCAGCCAGAGGGAAGCGCAACCCGGTAGGCAATCAGCATAAAGGACGACAGTATGGACGCAGTGCCAATGTCATCGCCCGATCTGACCGACGCAGAACGCAAGGCCGTTCTGCAGGTTCTGCATACGCCGGTGTTGAGCATTGGACCATACGTGCAACAGTTCGAGCAACGCGTTGCGGCGTTTGTTGGCGCACGCTACGGCGTTGCGGTTAGTTCCGGCACGAGCGGTTTGCACTTGAGCATCATTGTTGCTGGTGTCGCGGAGTATGATCTGGTCGTTACCACGCCGTTCTCGTTCATCGCCTCAGCCAACTGCATTCTGTACGAGCGCGGCATTCCGATCTTCGTCGATGTCGATCCAATCACCGGCAACATCGACCCAGAGCAGGTGCACGCTGCCATCAGCGATCTATCGCGCGGCGGAATGACTGCGCGCCGCTGGCTGCCGCCAGCGCTGCGCAACAGCCGCTATGGTCGGGTCAAGGCAATCCTGCCGGTGCATGCCTTCGGTCAGCCAGCAGATATGGCGCCTCTCGTCGCTATCGCCCGGCGTCGTAACCTGGTCGTGATCGAAGACGCCTGCGAGGCTCTGGGTTCAGAGTACCGCGGTCGTCCGGCAGGAACGCTGGGTGACATTGCGGTCTTCGCCTTCTACCCAAATAAACAGATCACGACGGGCGAAGGCGGCATGATCGTGACGAACAACGAAGAATGGACGACGTTGCTGCGCAGTCTGCGCAATCAGGGCCGCGATGTCTTCGACGCATGGTTGAACCACGCCCGTCTCGGTTTCAATTACCGGCTTGATGAACTGAGCGCAGCGTTAGGATGCGTCCAGATGCAGCGCATTCATGAACTGCTGGCAAAGCGCGAACGGGTCGCTGCCTGGTACAACGAGCGGTTGGCAGACATCGAGCTGATCGAGCGCCCGATCATCAGCGCCACGACGACCCGGATGAGCTGGTTCGTCTATGTGGTGCGAATCAAACCGCCCGCCAGTCGTGACGCTGTGATGCGCTATCTGGCAGCGGCAGGCATTCCCAGCCGTCCCTACTTTACGCCGATCCATCTGCAACCGTTCTATCGCAAACGGTTCGGTTTCCGGCGAGGCGATTTCCCGATCACCGAGCGTTTGGGGGATATGTCGCTGGCATTGCCCTTCTCCAGCGTGATGACCGAGTCGCAGGTGGACATGGTCTGTCAGCGATTGCGTGAGAGTCTGGAGCGATCAATTGTACGCGAGGAAATGGCAGACGCACTATGAACGTCCGTTCGCTGGATCACGACACCGCGCCGCAGCGCATGGCGCCTGAACGCTGGACAAGACGGTCGAGGCGTCTGTTCGTTCGCATCGGCGGCGCAGCCCTCGTGACGATTGCGATCCTGGCAGGCAGCGCTGGCTGGTGGCTGCCCGCACTTGGCGGTCTGCTGGCATTGCCGGGGAGTCCGGCGCCCGCCGATGTGATTGTGGTGTTGGGCGGCGGATTTCCAATGCGCGACCAGCACGCTATCGATCTCTACCGGGAAGGATACGGGCGCGAAATCTGGCGCACTGGCGAAACGCCTGACGGCTCGCTGGTTGTCCAGAAGGCGCGGCGTCTGGCAATCCAGCAAGGCGTTCCCGCTTCAGCATTTGTGCCGCTTATCACCGACAGCACGTGGGCCGACGGGCGCGAGATCGCGCGGATGGCGCAGGAACGCAAGGTCGAGCGTGTGCTGATCGTGACCGACTGGCCCCACAGTCGGCGCGCAATGTGCGTGATCAAGCGGCATCTTGCGGATACAGGGGTCGTTGCCATCTACGACGGTCCGCGCAACCCGCCCTATACCCCTGCCGACTGGTGGCGCAATCCTGAGGGTCGCTGGATTGTGCCAGGTGAACTGCTCAAGACGTTCTACTATCTGCTGCGATTTGGCGTCGCGCCCTGGGCGTGCTAGAGAGGAGGTATGGCATGCAACGTTCTACGCCTGCCTTCTACATTTATGGGATAGATGTGCTAGCGCTGATCATTGCTGCATTCATCGGGTATGCCTTGCGCCTCGAGCGCCTCAATCTCGGAGAATACTGGGCATCGTTTGCGTTGTTTGCAGGCGCGGCGGTTATCGTCGTTCCCTCCATCTTCGCCGTCACAGGAGTGTATGCCCAGTATTGGCGCTATGCGTCATTATACGAGTTCAGCCTGCTGGCGTTTGCATTGGCGCTCGCCGGGATCATTCTTGAGAGCCTTGCAATATTCAGCCGCGTTCTAATCGGAACGTTGCCAGTGGTGCCGCTCTCCGTTCCGCTGATCTTTCTAATGCCTGCACTGGCGCTGACGGCGCTACCGCGACTGAGCGCGCACGCTCGCTTTCATCCATCGCCCCCGCGTCACACCCGGTACGGCAACAATCGGGTGCTGATCATGGGAGCGGGCGAGGCCGGGGCTATGATTGTGCAGAGCATGCGCACTGCGCGACGAAACACCGTCGTGGTCGGTTTTGTCGATGACAATCCTCGCAAGCGCGGCGTGCGGATCAACGGTGTAACGGTGCTGGGGAATCGTCACGACATTCCTCATCTGGTCGCTAACCATAACATCAATGAAGTGATCATCGCCATGCCAAGCGCTCCTGGAAAAACGATCCGCGAAATTGTGGCGATCTGCGAGCACGCTGGCGTGCGCGCGAAAATCATTCCTGGCCTCGCCGAACTGGTCGATGGCCGCTTCAGCGTCAACCATATTCGTGATGTGCAGATTGAAGACCTGCTGCGGCGTGAGCCGATCAAAACTGATATGCAGGCGGTAAGCGCCCTGATACGCGGGCGACGCGTGATGGTCACCGGCGGCGGCGGCTCGATTGGAAGCGAAATCTGCCGCCATGTGCTGCGCTATGAACCGTCGGATCTGATAATTCTCGGGCATGGCGAAAATAGCGTCTTCGCTATTCATAACGAGCTGCAACAATGGCTGAATGACGCTCGCAATCAACCAGACCCCACGATCAATGGATCAGGCGCCGCGCGCGGTAAAACCCTTCTGCATACGGTTATCGCCGACATCCGCTTCACCGAACGGATCCATTCCATATTCGAGCAGTACCGCCCAGAGATTGTGTTCCACGCTGCAGCGCACAAGCATGTGCCGCTCATGGAGGCCAATCCGGTCGAGGCGGTCACCAATAATGTGCTGGGAACGCGCAACCTGCTCGACGCCTCGATCGTGACCGGCGTTGAACGCTTTGTCATGATTTCGACCGATAAGGCCGTCAATCCGACCAGCATCATGGGCAGCAGCAAACGCGCTGCCGAATTGCTGGTTCACCACGCCGCGAAACTCAGCGGGCGGGCATTCATGGCGGTGCGCTTCGGCAATGTCCTTGGCAGTCGCGGCAGTGTCGTGTGGACGTTCAAGCAGCAGATTGCAGCAGGCGGACCGGTGACCGTCACCCATCCTGAGATGCGGCGCTATTTCATGACCATTCCTGAAGCGGTGCAACTGGTGTTGCAGGCAGCAGTGCTCGGTCGAGGCGGCGAGGTGTTTACGCTCGACATGGGCGAGCCGGTCAAAATCCTTGACCTGGCGCGCGATATGATCGAACTCTCCGGATTACAGGTCGGGCGCGACATTGATATTGCCTTCATCGGGCTGCGTCCGGGCGAAAAACTCTTTGAAGAGTTGTTCTTGCCCGGCGAACAGTATGATCGCACCAGCCACGACAAAATCTTCATCGCCCGGCACGCCAGTCGTCTCGTGCCACCTGATGTTCTCGCACTTATCGCCGATCTTGAGGAAGCCGCTCTGTCGGATGACGCGCAGCGCACTGTGCGTTTGCTCCGCCTTATCGTTCAGCGCAGCCAGTCGGCGCTGCACGAAATGCCGCGCGAAGACCAGCCGCTGCCTGAATTGCGTGCGCTGGCCGTGGGCGGAGTATAGGTGTGGGAAACTCGCAGGTGAAGAGATGTTTCTGACACGCTTCTGGATCGCATTGCCGATCTGCATCGAGAGGCTTCACCTTACCCTCTTTGCATAGCGCCTGTGCATTGTCCACATGTCTGACAATGGCTTCCTGATGCGGAAAAAGCGATGATTCAGAAAGGCGTGCTCGCCCCGTTTCAGGCGTCAAGACGTCTCCCTCCCCTTTCTCACGAGCATATTGGCAATCCCCTTGTGATGATGTCTGTTTCAGGCGCCAGGACGCCCCATCCACCCCCTGCTCCCCTGGTGGGGGTAAGGGGGATCACAGTCGTCGGGATGCGGCGAATCTGCTTCGCATACCAAAAAGCCTACACATGAGAGCCTCCCTCTGCTCCCCTGGTGAGAGAAGGGGGTAGGGGGGATGAGGGGGAAAAGGGCAACAGGACGCTCTAACTCCCGTGCTCCCCTCGTGGGAGAAGGAGGAGAGGGGATGAGGGGGAAACAGGCGTCAAAACGTGGAAAACATCCATCGCGCCCAAAAACGCTACACCTGGGATCGGGAGAATGAGAGCAAAAAGGTGTCGAGACGCGGAAAAACCCGCTTCATGCCCAAACAAGCCCTTATCAGGGACGTTTCTGCGATGGCGGTGGCCACGGGCAGGCGTTAGACACCGTGATGACCATCACCGTCTCACCGCTGGCGGCAGCCGCAGCGAACGCTGCACGCAACGCTTCCCACACCACTTCCTCCGGACCAGCGATCAAGGTGCTCATTGGGCCCGGCTGCACATCCAATCCGCGCTCGCGCCAGAGTGCCAGCGCTGCATCAATCGCCGGGCTGAGATGTTCCTGACGCAGCGGGTACAAACTCACCTGTGCCGTCAGACCGACAGGATGATCCTCGTGGGTCATCATCTTTTACCCCTTTTGCTTGGACAGCGCCACCCGCATGCCAATGAACGCGCCAAGCGGCAGAGAAGAGCGAGATTGCATAAAGGGACCCGGCAAAAGCGTTGTGCGCCAAGTGATGTCGGTGATGGATCGCGGAAGCGCCTCGCGTACCAACCGCGCCAGTTCGGGAGGAGAGTAGAAGTGTGCAATCTGCCAGACAGGCAACCCGCTGCGCTTTCGTTGCCAGGCCATGGGATGCCAGCGGTTGAGCACTCCCAGGATGACCCCCTCTCGCGCCACACGCGCCGCCTCCTGGAGCGCGCGTTCCGGGGAAGGTACAAATTCCAACGTTGTAATCAGCAGCGAAGCATCGAAGGCGTCGTCCGCGAATGGCAACGATGCCGCATCAGCGCGCACCAGCGGCACGCCGCCGCGCTTCCACGCCTCGGCAAGCATTGGCGCCGACCGATCCACACCGACGACGCGAAACCCCTCCAATACCAGCCAGCGTGCAAAGTGCCCGGTTCCAACGCCAATCTCCAGCAATGTCTGCGTTCGAGACAGACCGGACAACAACCACCGGATCAGGCGTCGTTCCGCCTGATCTGCAGCACGACCTTCTGTCTCATACCAGGCTTCGTATCCAGACGCTAGTTCAGGAGCATCGAAAGGATTGAACCAGGGTGTGGCAGTCACTTCACACGTTGCTTCGTGCGCGCAAAGCACGAATCTACCGACTCTCCTCAATCCGCCGGATCATTGGTGCGGCATACGTATGGCAGATCGCCACAGCCACCGCATCGGCGGCATCATCGGGGCGCGGAACCGCGGACAAGCGGAGCGTCAGACGGACCATTTCCTGCACCTGACGTTTGTCAGCGCCCCCATACCCTGCCAGCGCCTGTTTGACCTGCAACGGCTTATATTCGTGAACAGGGATGCCTGCCTGGGCAAACGCCAGCAGGGCGATACCGCGCGCCTGCCCGACGGTCAGCGCCGTATTGACATTTTTGCCGAAGAATAGTTCTTCGATAGCAGCGGCAGCAGGGCGATACCGCTCGATCAAACCGCGTAGGTCATTGTACAGTTGAAGCAAACGCGACGCCTGCGACACTCCCGCAGGCGTCGTCAGCACGCCGCAACCGACCAATTGCAACGTTCCGCCAACTTCTTCGACGACCCCCCAACCCATCCGGGCAGTGCCGGGATCGATGCCAATTGTGCGTGTAGCGACCAAGCGTCACCCGCTCACAAACTGCTCAACCAGTTCTCTCGTGATCTCAAGATTGCTATAGACCTTCTGCACATCATCGAGATCTTCGAGCTTCTCGATGAGTTTCATCGCTTTGAGCGCATCTGCGGTATCGGGCTGCACAGTCGTTTTGGCAATCATTGTCTTTTCAGCGCCGGTTACCGGGAGACCGGCAGCGATCAGTTGCTGGCGCACTGCGGCAAGTTGCTTGAAGTCAGTATACACCTCAACGATATTGTCCTCGATCTGCACGTCTTCCGCGCCAGCATCGATCGCCATAAGCATGACTTCGTCCGGATCGAAACGTTTGACCGAAAGATCGATGGTGATCAACCCTTTGGTCTCAAACATCCAGCTCACTGAACCAGGTTCACCGGGGCTGCCGCCATTCTTCGTCATTGTTGCCCGCACATCGGACGCAGTACGATTGCGATTGTCGGTCGCCGCTTCGATCAGCAACGCCACACCGCCCGGAGCGTATCCTTCGTAGTAAATTTCCTCGAGCATACTGGCGTCGCTTCCACCTTTGCCCAGTCCGCGGTCAATGGCGCGCTGAATATTCTCCATTGGCATATTGGCGGCGCGCGCCTTCTCGATGGCCAGGCGCAGGCGGAAATTGGCATCAGGGTCGCCGCTGCCCCCTTCACGCGTTGCAATCGTAATATCGCGCGCCAGTTTGGTAAAAAGCTGCCCGCGCCGCTGATCGAGCACCTCCTTTGTGCGCCGAATCGAATGCCATTTCGAGTGACCAGACATAACCAGACTCTCCACCGCCGCATACTAACACAATGACGATGCCTTTCTGGCATTATAGCACACCGCAAACGAAACAGGGGAGGCTTCTAGCCTCCCCTGTTCAGCCAGGACCCGCTGGTGCTACGCCTGCGGCGTTGACGAAACATTCAGCGTCGGTGACGTCTCTAGCATGCCATTCCCGCCGTTTAGACGGCGTTCGATTTCGTCGAGCTTCACCACACGGCTAAGCAGTTCCTTCAACCGTTCACCGTCGAGCGTTTCATACTCGATCAGCGCGCTTGCCATATCGTTCAGCACTTCGCGGTTGTGCGTCAGAATCAGACGTGCGCGCTCATATGCTTCCGAGATGATGCGATGCACTTCGTTGTCGATTTCACGCGCTATAGCGTCGCTGTAATTCCGCTGCTCAGTAATTTCGCGTCCAAGGAAGATCAGTTCCTCGCGCTCACCAAACGCGATCGGACCAAGCTTCGGGCTCATGCCGTAGCGGGTCACCATAGCGCGGGCTATGCGCGTCACCTGCTGAATATCACCCGCCGCGCCAGTCGAAACCTCATCGGGACCGAAGACAATCTCCTCCGCCACGCGCCCACCGAGCGCCGAGACAAGCTGCGCAGCGAACTGCGACGCTGTTGTGTAGCGAATGCTATCCTCCTCTGGTAGATAGAGCGTATAGCCGCCCGCGCGTCCTCGCGGCACGATCGTCACCTTCTGGACGGGGAAGGCTTTCGGCATGCCAGCCGAAGCGATAGCGTGACCAGATTCGTGGTATGCCGTCAGCAGTTTTTCCCGCTCGGTCAGCACACGACTACGGCGTTCAGGACCGCCAAGCGCCACACGCTCAATGGCGTCCTGCAACTCCGCCATGCTAATCTTCTTCTTCGAGCGACGCGCTGCCAGAATTGCCGCTTCATTCACGACATTCGCCAGATCGGCGCCGGAGAAGCCGGGTGTCTGCTTGGCGATCACATCGAGCTGCACGTCGTCGGCAAGCGGCTTGCCCTTGGTGTGCACCTTAAGTACCTCAATGCGTCCCTTCACATCTGGCGCATCGAGCACCACCTGGCGGTCGAAGCGGCCAGGGCGCACGAGCGCCGGGTCGAGCACATCCGGTCGGTTGGTGGCAGCGATAACGATAACGTTTGTGTTCGTATCGAAGCCATCCATCTCAACCAGAATCTGATTGAGCGTCTGCTCGCGCTCGTCGTGCGATCCGCCGAGCCCGGCGCCGCGCTGCCGACCGACCGCATCGATCTCGTCAATGAACACGATGCACGGCGCATTCCGCTTCGCCTGGTCGAACAAGTCGCGCACACGACTGGCGCCGACGCCCACGAACATCTCAACGAACTCCGAGCCAGAAATCGAGAAGAATGGCACTCCTGCCTCTCCGGCAACTGCGCGCGACAGCAGCGTCTTGCCGGTTCCAGGAGGGCCGACCATCAACACACCGCGCGGAATGCGTGCACCAAGGGCTGCAAACTTATCTGGGAACTTAAGAAACTCAACAATCTCTGTCAAATCCTGTTTGGCTTCTTCCTGCCCGGCAACATCGGCAAATGTCACTGTCGGCTTATCGCCGGAGAACATACGCGCCCGACTCTTGCCAAATGACAACGCCTGATTGTTCGAGCCCTGCGCCTGACGCATGAAGAAGACGAAGAAGCCGATCATTAGCAACACCGGCAGCAGAATCGTGAAGACATTGAGCAACCCGCCCCAGGCCGGCGCGGCGCGCACTTCAACATTCACTGCGTCGAGCGGCACTCCAGCCTGAACGAGCAGGCTGGTAATGCTGTCGTTCGATTCAATGCGCGACCGCACTTTCGTCCTGGTGTCGCGGTACGTCACCAGGATCTCCGTGTTGCCCGACTGCGCCTCGATCTTCTCAATTCTGCCAGCCTTGGCGTCCGCGAGCACTTGATAGATGCCCCGTTCCTCTTGCTGACCCTGCGCATTGTTGAAGTAATTGAAGAACAGCGCTAACGCAGCAACAAGAATGATGAGGTAAACGAAACTATTCTTCAGCCAGCGATTATCTCCCATAATCGTTCACGTTCTAGGAGCGCTGCTCCTGATCGATCTTGCGCGGCACGACGGCGGACGCAGGCAACTGTCTCCTTCAGCCGCTCGTGTTGATATTATACCAGACGCCTTTCAGTGCGACAATGTGGCAAGATCACAATTTTTGGTCATGTTTCGAGCGCCTTATCAAGAGAGGTCTCACCTTCGCATCGCCTCAGAGGTGCGAACATGCACATTTCGGCTGACTTTACGACCAGCCATGGGATCTCATCGCGTCATAACGGATCAGGCGGTGACGTGGATGTATGCAGTGTCGGCGACCGATCCCGCTCTTTCCGCTCGATGCCAGCACCGCAACGCAGCCACGCAAGCGCCGCTAGGTCGCGTAGCAGCAGAATACGGCGGACGGTGAAATAGATCAAGCGGTAGAGCCGACCTTTGCGCACAGGATCGTAATCGATGAGCACGATGCGCGGCTCTGAACCAGGCGCCAGCATCAGGTTGTGCGACCGCAGTATCGTGCGCTCGACGAGAAAACTCCAGAGTCGTTGCGGCACACGGTCGAGCGCTTTCATGCGCTTTCGCTCATCGCTGCTGCTGGTAGATCGTCCATACAGATCGGGCATGCTGCCGGTTGTGCGATAGAAGGCGTGTGCCCGACGCAGGATTTCACTGAGCTGGAGGGCGATACGCGCGCGCTGCTCAGGCGTCAGCGCGCGATAGTCAAGCGCGTCAAGGGGCTGAGCGTCGGGGAGGAAAGGCTGGACTGTCAATGGATAGATGCGCCCGTCGCTGCCGCGTGCCACGATGAAATAATTCGGAATTGTGTAGCGCTCCCCTAGGCATGCCGTGTAGCGGTCGGCGACAGTGCGCATCCACCGCGCCCATTGCAGCGCCTGACTTAGATTTCCTCCTAAATCATACTTGAGTTTGACAACATAGCGACGGTCATCAGTCCAGTACACTTCAGTCTCATTGCCCCCGGCCAGGCGCTCTAGAACGTGATCATGGTCGAGGGGCGCAAAGACATCATCGACATGGAGCGTCATACCGTAGTTCTCCGGCGTGCAGCGGGATGTTCAGCTGGTGAGACGCTGGAAACTGCAATCAGGTTGCAACACGTGGAACGCGAGATCAGGCAGGCGGCGCGATCTCCAGTTCCGCCAACCGGGCTTCCGAGGGTCGTCCCTGCTCGTCCCAGCCATGACGACGGTAATATTCCGCCAGCATCTCGTTCAATCGCGGCAGTTTCCCGGCCGCCGGTCCATCTTCGAGCGGTTCTTCCGTCCAGCGATGTGGCAGCGCATCTCGTCCGGCGCCATACTGCAGCGCCAGCAAACGTTCGAGCGTGACAATCCGTTCTCCGATCCGCGCCACATCGACACTGGTGAATGCTCGTCCAAGCGTCGTTGCCAGAAGTTCATTGAGTTCGGCAGGGGCGATCTGATACGCCAGCAGCGCCAGACGGCGGCATAGACCTGCTGCGTCAACTGCCGCTGCAAATCGTTCGTGCCAAATCAGGCGTGGAACGACGCTCGAGGGGGGATTATGAGGATCGGCAGGAAGCCAGACCGGCGGCTCGACGAGGAACGGCTCATAGATCATCGCGTAACGGTAGTCGCCGCCAATCGGCGCCGTAGCGTTTGCAAGGGCGATTTCTGGCAATGCGCGTGGGTCAAGCCCAGGAAACGCAAGTTGACGCGCCTGCGGCGCAAACGCGCTGCTTCCGTAGTAGACTTCCCGCATTTCACCGACGCCCAGTGAAAGGATGTCGCGCTTTTCCTGACGTTGCCCTAGGCGGCGAATGGCGCTGACCACCGCTTCGAGATCACCCCACGTCAGATTGCCGGTATGGATCAACCCGCGCTCACGGCACTCCATGACGAACGCCAGCGCTGCGCTGGTTTCCGACACGTCGAGGCCCAGGCGCAGGCAGAGATCATTGACCAGAATGATCGCATCAGGAGTCGTCAATCCGCACTGCCAACCAAAGCCAGCGAGCGCCTCAAGATCGGGGTAGGCGACTGGCTCGCCATTTTTGCGGATGTACGCGCTATAGCACGCGAGCGGACATCCTTCGCAACCGCGCGGTTCCCGCCGACCACGCTGCGCCAGCGCCGTGCGACTGATTGCACTGGCGTGCGGGATAGAATGATCCTGCCCGTTGCGCGCGCTCAGCGCCCCCAGTTCTTCGGCGCGCTGCGCATAGTATAGGCTGCCGTACTGGCGAAAACCCGCAGCGACGTCACTGGCGGCAATCCGGCGCGTGATGCTGGCCAGCGCCTGCTCGAGGCGTTGCCGGTCGGCAACCGGGCAGGGTTGCGTGCCGCGCACCGCGATCGCCTTTACCCGTTTGCGCGCCATGACTGCGCCAGCACCCGCCGGTTCGACGGCGAATGCGCCTTCCGCGACGATTGCGCTGTACGAGACTCCCGCCTCTCCGGCTGGTCCGATACAGAGCACGGCGTACTCATCGCCGAGTTCCCGGCATAGCGTTTGATTCGTCGCCTGCGTATCAAGACCGAGGAGGTGCGCCGCCGGTCGAATATCCACCTGCGATCCGTTGATCTGAATCCAACACCAATCAGGGCTGTGCCCTTCGAGGATCAGCAGGTCGTAACCGGCGCGGCGGAGGTGCGATCCCCATCGCCCCGAAGCCCATCCATGAGAAATAGAATTAGTTATTGGCGAACGTGTCGTAACGGTAAAACCGCTAAACGTGACGCCGGCAAGCGGTCCAGCGCTAAAGATAAGGAGATTGGCAGGCGCTAGCGGACCGATCTTCGGAGGAACACGATGCGCAAGCAGCCAAGTAGCGGCGCCGCGCCCGCCAAGGAAGCGTTGCTCGATCTCGCTCGGCAGATGCTCTGTCGTTATGCGCTGATCGGTCAGTGTGATCTGGAGTGCTTGCAGCGGCATGACGTGTTCCTCCGTCTGCGCATATAGACGTTTCTAGCAGGGTTTCTCAGACAGGCTAACGCTAGGGAAGGGAAAGGCGTGTTGAGTGCGCTGCTTCACACCTTTGCATGTTCGCATCAACGTTATTCGAGCAGCGCCGGAAGGGCGACATTTCTTGCATCCTCAGCCAACAGCCCTCACCGGTTGCCCTAGGTAGATCGGTTCGAGTGTGGCGACGCTGTCACGTTCTCCGGCTGCCAGGCGCATCCAGGCCAGTTCCGCCAGGTAGGCAGGGCGACGCACATTCGCCGCTGGCGAAGGAAAGCGGGCGCGGTCGTGCAGCAGGCGGCGCAGCGTCGCCTGGGTCTCAGCGTCGATGTCGCCACAGAAGAGCGCCGGTTCGTTGATCATCGCCGCAAGGTCAGCAAGGGTGACATTCTGCGGTTCCGATGCCTCCTTGACCAGTGTTGCCACTCTGCCGCGGCCCAGGCTAATGATCGGAACAACGCGCAGGTGCGAAACGCGGTGCTGGTACGCCAATGCCTGGAGCGTGCCAATACCGATAAGGGGCAGGTCACACGCGAGTGCAAACCCTTTGGCGACGCTCATCCCAACTCGCAATCCGCTCCAGCTACCCGGTCCCAACGCTACGGCGACCGCCTGAATATCGCTGCGCGAACAGCGAATATGGCGCAGCAACAGATCAATCTGCGGCAGGAGCTGCGCCGTATGGTCGCGCCCGGCGCGCCAGACGCATTCGCCGAGCGCGCCGCGCTCCCCATCGTAGCAGGCGATGCCAGCGTCAGCCGTCGATGTGTCAATCGCAAGCAGCATAGCATCAGGTGAACGCCGTCTTCTTCAGCGTATCGACCAGCTCTTCATATCGCCGACCGTGCGGCGTGAAGCGCACTACGCGCTTCGTCTCGCTCAGATGGCTGAGATGCACATCGAGCCGCTCGTCTGGCAACAATGCTTCGGCACGCTCCGCCCACTCGATCAGGCAGACGCCATCGTCGTCGAGCGCCTCTTCCAGCCCAATGCCAGGCAGTTCCGCTAGCCGCTCGATGCGGTAGAGATCTGCGTGGTAGATTGGCATCCTGCCGTGCTGCGCACCGGCGCGATACTGATTGATCAGCACGAAACTCGGGCTGTTGACCACATCGGTCGATCCGAGACCCAGAACGATCCCCTTGATTAGGTGCGTTTTCCCCGTGCCGAGGTCGCCCCGAAGCGCTACAACATCACCGCGTCGCAACAATTCGCCTAGGCGCTGGCCAATGCGCATTGTCTGCGCGACACTGTGCGAAATGAAATCCAGAACATGCGGCGAATGAACGGTAGAAACGCTTCGTCCACTCATAGGCCTCATTGTAGCACATGATGGGGAATGGTCATCAGCGTCGCCCGCGCCATGCGCGATAGCGCCGGATGAGCGCATTCGTTGAACTGTCGTGCGCAAGTGATGGCGCAGCATCGCTCATCAACTCTGGCGCGATACGCCCTGCCAATACCTTGCCCAACTCAACGCCCCATTGATCGAAGGGGTTGATATCCCAGATGGCGCCCTGGGTGAAGACGCTATGCTCATAGAGCGCCACGAGCGCGCCGAGGGTTGCAGGCGTCAATCGTTCCGCTAAGATCGTGTTCGACGGACGATTGCCAGGGAAGGTGCGGTGCGGCGCCAGCCGCTCCGGCGTGCCCTCTGCCAGCGCCTCTTCGAACGTCTTGCCAAATGCTAGCGCTTCCGCCTGCGCAAACATGTTCGCCATCAACAGATCGTGGTGATTGCCAAGCGGGTTAAGCGTTTCGGCAAAACCGATGAAATCGCAGACCACTAATCGTGTGCCCTGGTGGATCAACTGGTAGAACGAGTGCTGACCGTTTGTGCCAGGTTCGCCCCAGTAGATCGGCCCGGTCTGATACCTCACCGGTTCGCCCGCTAGCGTCACCGATTTGCCGTTGCTCTCCATCGTCAGTTGTTGCAAGTAGGCGGGGAAACGTTTGAGGTAGTGGTCATAAGGAAGAACGGCGACCGTCTCAACGCCGAAAAAGTTGACATACCAGACAGTCAGCAACCCATGGATCACCGGCAGATTGCAGTCAAACGGCGCGGTGCGGAAGTGCTCGTCCATCGCATGAAAACCGGCGAGCATCTCGCGGAAACGTTCAGGACCGATGGCAATCATGGTCGAAAGACCGATCGCCGAAGTCATTGAGTAGCGCCCGCCGACCCAATCCCAGAAGCCGAACATGTTCGCTGTGTCGATGCCGAATTTTGTCACCTCGGCGGCATTCGTCGAGACTGCGACGAAATGGCGCGCCACCGCAGCCTCGTCGCCGAGCGCCGCCAGCAGCCAGGCGCGCGCTGTGCGCGCATTGGTCATCGTTTCGAGGGTTGTGAAGGTCTTCGACGCCACGATGAACAGCGTCTCCGCCGGATCGAGATCGCGGGTCGCCTCGGCAAAATCGCTGCCGTCAATATTCGACACGAAACGCAGCGTCAGATGGCGGTCGCTGTAGTGGCGCAGCGCCTCATACGCCATGACCGGTCCCAGGTCGGAACCGCCGATGCCGATGTTGACAATGTTGCGGATCGGTTTGCCAGTGAATCCGGTCCAGGCGCCGCTGCGCACCTGTTCAGCGAACGCCGCCATGCGATCAAGCACGGCGTGGACCTCAGGAACCACATTCACGCCATCTACTAGAATCACTGCGTCGCGCGGCGCACGCAACGCAACGTGCAGGACAGCGCGGTTCTCAGTGACATTAATCCGCTCGCCGCGGAACATCGCATCGATTCGGGCGCGCAAGCCGCGCGCCTCTGCCAGCGCAATCAGAAGGCGCAACGTTTCATCGGTCGCCCGATTTTTGGAATAGTCGAAGAACAGGCCGGCAGCTTCGATGTTCATGCGCTCGCCGCGGTTGGGGTCGTCGGCAAACAACTGGCGCAGATGGACATCGCGGACGGAGTGATAATGCGCTTCCAGTGCGCGCCACTCAGGGAGTTCCGTCAGAGTCATCCGCCTTACCTCCTCGGTCGCAAAATATTCTCATTCTCACGCCCTTCCTCGAAGTCGGTAATGTTGCGGATCGTCGTCTCCGCAATCGTGGTCATCGCCTCGCGGGTGAAGAACGCCTGATGCCCGGTGACGAGCACATTTGGAAAGGTCATCAGGCGCGCCAGCGTATCATCGGTGATCACTTTGTCAGAAAGATCGTGGAAGAATATTCCTTCTTCCTCTTCGTATACGTCGAGACCAACCCCGGCAATACGTTCAGCGCGCAGCGTTTCGATCAGCGCATCGGTATCAATGAGACCGCCGCGACTGGTATTGATTAGAAAGGCGTCTGGCTTCATCAGCGCTAGCGTCTCACGGTTGATGAGATGATACGTTTCCGGCAACAGCGGCACGTGGAGGCTGACGATGTCCGACGAGCGCAGGAGTTCTTCGAGCGAGACGTAGCGCATCCCCAGCGCCAGGCAGTCGGGATTCTGCGTCACATCATAGCCAAGCAACGAGCATCCGAAGCCATGCATGATGCGCGCAAACGCTGCGCCGATCTTGCCAGTGCCAATCACGCCGACGGTTGAGCCGTGGATGTCGCGTCCGAGCAGGCCCGCGAGACGAAAATTGAACTCGCGAGTGCGGTTATAGGCGCGATGGATGCGCCGATTGAGCGTAAGCAGCAGACCGACGGCAAACTCCGCCACTGAGTAGGGCGAATAGTAACTGACGCGCATAACCGTGATACCGTGCTGTTCCGCAGCGACCAGATCAATATTGTTGTAACCGGTGGAGCGCTGCGCGATCAGGCGGGTGCCGCCAGCCGCCAGGCGCTCGATCACCTCCGCTGTCGCCTGGTCGTTCACAAAGCAGCAGATCGCCGGGAACCCCTGCGCCAGCGTCGCCGTATGCAGGTCGAGCTGCGCAGCGGTATATGTCAGACGATGCCGCCCCTGATTGGCAGCGTCCAGAAAGGTTCGATCATAGGAGTGAGCATCGTATACGAGTACGTCCATAAATGCCTGATCCTTTCCAGTATGGTATCAGAGGTAGGGGCCGGTCTGAGACCCGCTCTCCGGTTTGAACCACAGAGACACAGGGAGCGCAGAGGGACGCCAGACCTGCGCCTTCATATCTGCGACTCCAACGCGCAACATCCAATGTCCCACGGTTGCCCGATCGTGCACCTGGGCGCGCCACCAGCGCCTAAAGCTGGCTCCGCGGCGCGACGCCCAATCGCGCGCCTGGGCGGGCTACCAGTGCGCCCCTGCCTGGGCACGCCACTGGCGCGTCCCTCGTACAACGCCTAACCTTCCTGCCTGAACCCTCTTGCCTCTCGCCTCTGACCTATCGTCTCATTATCTATCCCGGCAACTGAACGCGCACCGGATGAACCCTCCAGATCTCCTCGCAGTACTCGCGGATTGTGCGATCCGACGAGAAATAGCCGCAACGCGCCGTGTTCAGGATCGACATGCGCGTCCAGCGGTCCTGATCGCGGTAGGCGGCATCGACCGCTTCCTGCGTCGCGCAGTAGGACTCGTAGTCTGCCAGGTGCATGTACGGATCGTGATTGATCAGATAGTCTACGAGCGGGCGCAGCATCTCACGGTCGCCGCCCGAAAAGCGCCCGGCGGCGATCATGTCGATCACACCACGCAGCATCGGTGAGCGGTCGTAGATGTCACGCGGACGGTAACCGGCGTTGCGGAGCGCAAATACCTCATCCGCCGTCAACCCGAAGAGGAAGAAGTTTTCTGCGCCGACGCGCTCGCGGATTTCAATGTTGGCGCCATCGAGCGTCCCGATCGTCACCGCACCGTTCAGGGCGAACTTCATGTTGCCCGTGCCCGACGCCTCCTTGCCAGCGAGCGAAATCTGCTCCGAAAGATCGGCTGCCGGGTAGATGCGCTCCGCCAGTGAAACGTTGAAGTTGGGCAGGAACGCGACCCTCAGCCGTCCACAGACGATCGGATCGGCATTGACCACGTCGGCGACGCCGTTGATCAGGCGAATGATTAGCTTTGCCATCCAGTAGCCCGGCGCCGCCTTCGCCCCGAAAATGAAGGTACGGGGCAGGACGTCAAGCGAAGGATGTTCAAGGATGCGCTGATAGAGCGTGATGATGTGCAGCGCCTTGAGCAGTTGCCGCTTGTACTCGTGCAGACGTTTGACCATGACATCGAAGAGCGATGTTGGGTCGACGGCAAGCCCCAAGCTCTGCTGAATATCGGCAGCGAGCGTCTGTTTGTTGCGCTGTTTTACCTCGCGCCAGGCGGCGCGAAATGCCGGATCGTCCGCCAGCGGCTCAAGACGCCTTAGTTGGTCGAGGTCGGTCAGCCACCCATCGCCGATATGCGCAGAGATCAGGTCGGCAAGACGCGGGTTCGACAGTTTCAGGAAGCGTCGCGGCGTCACGCCGTTGGTTTTGTTCGAGAACTTGTGGGGCCAGTACTCAGCGAAGTCACGCAGAGTATGCTCACGCAGCAGGCGACTGTGCAGCGCAGCGACGCCGTTGATCGCATATGAGCCGATGCACGCTAGATGCGCCATTCGCACGCGACGTTCCGGCTGCTCGCGGATGATCGACATCCGCGCCAGACGTTCCACATCACCGTGGTAGCGCTGCGCCACTTCTGCCAGAAAACGCGCATTGATCTCATAAATAATCTCCAGATGACGCGGCAGCAGGCGCTCGAACAGTTCGACGGGCCACTCTTCGAGCGCCTCCGGCAGCAGCGTATGGACGGTGTACCCGAAGCAGCGCGATGTGATGCCCCATGCCTGTTCCCACGTCAACCCCTCGTCATCTAGCAACAAGCGCATTAATTCGGCAATCGCAATCGCGGGATGCGTATCATTCAGTTGAATGACGACGCGCTCCGGCAGCCGTTCCCAATCGCTCTCCTGCGACCGGAATGTGCGGAGAAT
The DNA here is from genome assembly GCA_025062325.1 of Roseiflexus sp. Lineage (GTDB taxonomy): Bacteria > Chloroflexota > Chloroflexia > Chloroflexales > Roseiflexaceae > Roseiflexus. The sequence goes on along the minus strand of JANXAL010000084.1, from coordinate 24,178 downwards.
GTCGCGGAGTGAACAGGCGACGAAAAAGTACTGCTGCTCCAGGCGCAACTGCCGACCTTGCGGCGTGGTGTCGTCGGGGTAGAGCACCCGCGTGATATTCTCGGAGAGCGCGCGGTCCTGAATAGCGCGGATGTAGTCGCCAGCGTTAAACATGCGCAGGTCGAACGCCTCAACCGCCTGCGCACTCCAGAGACGCAGGGTGTTCACGTTATCGGTGCCGTAGCCGGGGACCATGATGTTGTACGGAACGCCGAAGACCGTGCGCGCTGGCTTCCAGCGCACGCGGTAGTGACCGCGCTCGTCCGTCCACGGTTCGGTATACCCGCCGAAACCTACTTCCACACGCATATCAAAGTGCGGAAATTCCCACGGATAGGTGCGCGCCAGCCAGTGATCCGGCTGTTCGACCTGCCAGCCATCCACAAATGTCTGGCGAAAGATGCCGTATTCGTAGCGAATGCCATAGCCGACGGCAGGATAATTGAGCGACGCCAGCGAGTCGAGAAAGCACGCCGCCAGTCGCCCTAAACCGCCGTTGCCTAGTCCGGGTTCGGGTTCCAGGTCGCACAATGCTTCCAGTTTCAATCCCAATTGCGCAAGCGCCTCGCGCGCAATCTCTGTCAGATCCTCGTTCAGCAGATTGTTCTCCAACTGGCGTCCCAGCAGATATTCCGCCGACAGGTAATATACGGTGCGAGCGCGCGAACGTTCGCAGACGCGAATGGTTTCCAGCCAACGGTGGATCATCCGGTCGCGCACTGTGTACGCCAGCGCCATATAGAAGTCGGTCGGCGTGGCAGAACTGATGTCTTTGCCTTGAATGTAGTACAGGTTATCAAGGAATGCGCGCTTGAAGGCATCAACGGTCATACCGGTGCGGGTAGGAATGTACCGTGTCGTGGTCATCTCCTTTCTCTTCTCCTCTCATCAGTAGCTGTTCAGGCGGGGAGCGCGGGCGTTGCGCCTGATCATAGTGACGAGTGATGAGTGATGAGTGATGAGTGATGAGTAACAAGTGATGAGTGACGAGTGATGATCGCCCGCCTGTCATGGGTCGCGCTGCCTTGAGAGCGCGAAGATCTTGCTCGACCGGGAACACCCTCAATTCAGGGAGCCATGCACGATGTGATTATACCAAAGCAGGACGTGGCGAATCGCCACGGCGATCATAGCATGGCTTGCAGGTCAGGGGCAACACGGTATCATCAGGAGGATTCATATTCGCTTCCTATCGTGTACTATTCAGACAACTGGAGGCCGCGAGATCACAATCCCAATTGCTGAAGCGCACAATCGGCTTTCTTCACTTAAGCGCAGCAGTCGGCGATTGTTCTTAACACGGCGCGGAGAGAAAGGCGTTTGGCGTCCTTATCTCGCCTAAGGAATACGCGCGGCTGCGCGAGTTCGAAGCCTATCCCACAGTCCTTCGCCTTCTCACAGGCCCCGCGCGAGAGCGGTGCGAGCGCGGTCGAGCTGTACCAGTCCTCGCGCGCTGAATTCGGAGGAACGAGCCATCGTAGATTGCCATCGTCATTTGAGACATGCAATGCCTTCCCATCTCCTGGCCTGCTGTCCCTTGCCCCATGCGCCGCTGGCGCTGACTTTTGAGGTCGCAGCGACATGGATTCAGAGGAAACGCGCCTTTCCGCCAGCGATGACCGCTGGCATAGCGACATGGGTGGCGTATACCTCAAAGGTCGTCTGCGTTTCCTCCTGCCGTCTTCGCGCTGTGCGCCTTTCCACGGTTAGCGAAAGGGTAAGCACAGAAGCGAATGGCAACGAACGGCGTCCAGGCGGTCGAGCGCCCTGCGCCTTTCTACGGTCAGCGAATGGGTAAGCGAATAAGCGAATAGCAACGAATAGCGGAAACGTCCGGGTGGTCGGGCGCCGCGCGTCTTTCTGCGATCGGTGGACGGGTGAGCGAAGAAGCGGATGGCAACACACAGCGGAAACGTCCGGGTGGTCAGGCGCCTCTTGCCTTTCCGTGGTCAGCGAATAGGTAAGCGAATAAGCAAATGGCAACAAAGCGCGGAGACGCTTTCCCACCTTCAACGTTCAACCCCTCTCGCCTCTCATCACAAGTGTAGGTTCTTCGGCAAGCCCTTTCATTGCATCGTCCGTTTTGGTCGTCAGGACGCGCAAACTCCCCTTTCTCCCCCGACCCCCGCATGCGGGGGGGCGAAGGGGGATGGGAGAAGGGGGCAGCTCACAACTATTGGCCAGCCTTTGTGTTGCATCGCCCGTTTTGAGCGTTAGGATGTACAAACTCCCCCTTCTCCCCTTGTGGGAGAAGGGGGCAGGGGAGATGAGGGGAAAACAGGTGTCGGGATGCCGAAAACGCCCCTCGCACCTGAAAAACGCTACCCTTGGGAGGAAAGGGGGCAGAGGGATGAGGGGAAAAGGGCGTCAGGATGCGGCAAACCTGCTTCGCATCCCAAAAAGTCTACACCTGAGCGTCTCGCCTCTCCCCTCTTGCCTCTTGCCTCGCATCTCACGCCTCAGATCGCCATAACCCGCGTATTGACGAAGTACGGAAAGTCGAATGCGGTCATATCGCCAGCACGCAAACCGGGGATGGGCATCAAACGTGCAGTGAGCGGCTTGCGCAATGCGCCTGCCAGCGCTGCAACTTCTGCCAGCATGCCTTCGATTTGTTCAATCGAGGCGTCCCCCGGCAGCGGAACAGTATCGAGTCCCGTGCCGCACACGGCGCTGAACGCCAGCAGGTCGCGCCAGCCATAGCGCCCTTCGGCGTTGCGCTGCGCGAGGGTGGCATCCTCTAGCACCGGCAGCATCACCCCGCTGAACCCGATCAGGATTACTCCCGCAGCGCGAATGGCATCGGTGCAGGCGCGAATGACCGCCAACGTGCCGGGTGCGCCGAACGGCGCGCCGAGGACGCGCTCGACGGCAGCGCCAATGCTGCACGTGATGTCGGGATGCGGCGCGAGCGACCAGTCGCAACCCGCGACATACACGCCATACGCCCCGTCAATACCGTTGAGCGCTGTGCGAATGCGCGCATCGTGATCTGCAATCCGCGTTTTCAGGTTTTCGATAAAGCGATGGGTTCTGACAGCGACTGCTTGAACCGATGAGTCAGCGCCATCCTCCTCAACTTCGTGCGCCGCTTCCACTGCCAGCGACGCGGCTTCTGGACCGACAGCGAGCCATGGTTCGCCGCCGCTGTGGTAGCTTGCCGGAAAGAACGGGGATCCCGGCGCTACTGACGCCAGCCCCGCAAACCGTAGATTGCTGAACCCGTTCGGCGTCGTCGACGCCAGCGTTGCGATGACGCGCGCCGCGGCTGCGGTTGCCAGCGCATCCACAGTGCCATCGCGTCCGGCAAGGCGCGCTGAAGCGAACACAATCTCCGTCGCCGCCAGCGCCTCCACCAGCGACGCCAGACGGTCGGTCGCTACTCGCCCGATCGAGACGTAATCAAACCCGGCATTGCGCGCCAGCGCCTCAGCATCACGCGCCGCGGTCACCACATCAGCGGCGTAGTTCGTCCTGCTCGTATCGAGCGCCAGGCGCAGCGTCTGCACTATATACCCGGCATCCTCGAGCCGCCGCCGCGCCTCCTGCACTGCTCGCGCCGCGCGCGCCACTTCGCTTTCACAGGCGCCAGTCGTCAGTGTGCGAATGCGCATTTACACCTCATCCTGCACTGCGCTCATGACCTGTTCCGTTCCTACGATCCGTCCCAAAGCGGCGAGCGGGTTCGGATCGGGGCGCCACAACCACTCCACATCGAGCCAGAAACCGGGCAGAACCGTCGAACGATAGATATTATTGTCGTCTGGCGGAACGGCGCGATACCGACCGCGCGCGTCGAGGACGTAGAAATCGGCGCGCAGGCGTCCGGGACGCGGGTCGATGATCCAGTATTCGCGCACGCCAGCCGCTTGGTATTCATAGAACTTCTCGTCGCGATCAAGCGCCACACTATCGTCGGAAATCACCTCAATCACCAGATCGGCGGGTCCAGCGAGTTCGTGACGGGTCAGTCGCTCCTTATGCTCCTCCGCCAGGAAGAACAGATCCGGTTCCCGTCCGGGACCGTCTGGCAGCGCGCGCATGGCAAACGGCGCACCGCGCACAATGCCGAGACGCGGCGCACGCACAAACAGTCCCAGCAGCTGGCTGAGAAAATCAACGACCCGCTGATGCTCCTCTGTGGTCGGCATATGAATAATGACCTCGCCGTTGACCCACTCACTCAACCCCGCGTGGTCCCACGCCAGCCACTCAGCGTAGGTCATCCTGAGCGGCGCGGGATGCTGCGTCGCAGCCGATGGATCAACCGCAGTCGGCGCACTCATAGCAGCCTCCTCACGAACCGGGCGATGTCTCCAGCGCCCATCCGCCAGTCTCGACACGCAGTGTACCACCCACGCGACCCGGCGGCAACTCGATGGTGAGCGGCAGATCGGGGCGCAGCGCAATCGGCGTGCTGCGGAAGACCTCACGCCCGTCGATCAGAACGCGCACTGGCGCCGCCGCCTGAACACGCGCCGCAACCACGCTGACGGTCAGCGCGCCGCCAGCCCGACGTTGCACGCCAAGCGCGCCAGACTCGCTCGCAGCGACAAGGTCGCCCAGCCCCTGCAACGGCATCCAGTCAGCGAGGATGACGCGCCGATCACCGCTGTTCAACAGCGGATCATCCCAGAAGGTTGGTTGCGCGCCGACCCAGAGTTCCGCATAATCGCTCCCGTCATCGGTAAACAGGCGGCGGTCGAAGTTCTGGCTGAACGCAAACACCTTCGTCCCGGCGAACCCGGCATCGTGCAGCGCAACCATCCCCGCGTCCGCCTGCGCGTCGTAGAATCCGGCAAAACGTACCGGTCGCACAGCGAACAGCCCCACATACCCGTTCCATGCCGACGGACGCGACAGGTCGCGCTGATTGTGGCGGGGCCAGCCGACGGTGGCGCGCGGCGGCGGCAGGTCGCGGTCTTCGGCGGCATGGACGATCATCTGATCGACGGGCACAACGAAACGCGCCGCAGGTCCGACCCGATTGGCGGCGGAGGCAAGCGCGGCATTCATCCACATTTGCACTGGTTGAGGGGTGGAAGACGCATTGCGCGCCGCCAGTTGCGTTCGGAACAGTCCCTCATCGGCGCGCAGCGTGACAACTGCGGTCATGTCCAGTCCGCGCTGACGTTCAGCCGTTGTCATGCGCACCGTGACGGCGCCGGTCTGACGTTCGACCGTTATATCCCACGGAAAGGCTTCGAGATAGCCATGCTCTTCAGTAGGCGCCGCCCATTCCAGCCCGCCGACTCCCAGCCACCAGCCGCGTTGCCCGAATGGCGCCGGTTTGACTACTGGATTCTGGTAGAACGCATTCTGACCGGTAGACTTGATCACTGCGCGGTACAGCCGTCCGCCAAGTTCAGGGAGGAAGGTTAGTTCCAGGAAGCGATTTTCGACTGCAATGGCGCGGTACGTGCGCGGTTGCGGCGAACCGACGCGCGCCGGATCGAGACGCGGATAGGGATAGATCGGATCGCCAGGATTTGTGGACGCAAGCGCCTGATGGTAGTCATAGGTCGGGATCGTCAGCGTTGTCTCACGGACACGCACGCCGGAGAAGGGCGGTGCAGCGTAGCGGAGCGAACGACCGTAACGCCAGAGGAAATAATGCTGCCCGACATTTCCCATCTCAACCTGCCAGCGCGGCAGGTTGGCGGGGTTGTAGGTGAGCAGGCGACGCTCGAACGCCTGGAACATCACCGGCATCTCTTTGCCGCCGACGCGGACAATCGCCCAGTACGGCTCGCTGATCGGATACCCGAAGGCGAAGAGCGCGTCTATTGGCGCCGCTGCCATAAAATCGCGGAAAACGCGCGGCACGTTATGGCCCGTTACCGGCTCATAGCGCACAATCGTCGTTGCTGGCAGCGCCAGGTCGGGCCGTTCGCCGAGGCCGTCGGGACCGAGCAGAGCGCTGACCCGTGCGCCGATGCGTTGAGGCGCGCGCCCGCCGCCATCAAATGAGACATACGCGGCAAGCTGCGCATACGTCGGCGCCAGCGGATTGCCGACCGGATCGCCAGCGACCGGAATGGCGGCGGGCGTGCGCGGCTCGAAGGTCTCGAAGCCGGTCTGGATCCTGCCAGTGATCAACTCGACCACCAACCGCCCGCCGGTGACGAACCAGGGGGAGCGGCGGTCACCGTTCGGATCGTTCACCTCCATGCGCGCCTTGTCAAAATACTGCACCAGGCGCGCGTCGCCCGGCGCACCTCGGAAGTATTCGTACCGCATCTCACCTGGAGACGCGCCATACGTCCATGATCGCTGTATCGCGCCGGTCGCAACCGCGCGGTCGGTGCGCGTCCACAGCGCAGCAAAGGCGGAATCGGCGAAACCGTCGGGGAGGGGGGCGGCTGAGACCGGCGCAGCGGGAATCAGCAGCACGGCAGTGATGAGGAGCGCCAGGAGCAGTTTCATAAGGATGAGTCTCCTCTTGACGTACGTTATACAGGCATGCTAGAGTTATACTGCATCAGAAAGGTATGACTATGGCATCCATTGTAGGACCGAAAGGGCAGATTGTCATCAACAAAGATATTCGCGAACGTTTGGGGATCAAACCCGGCTGGATCGCCCTCCAGCGCCTGGTAGACGGTCATGTGGAACTCTACTTTGTTCCGCCGGAGCATGATCAATCACTGAAAGGCAGCCTGGCAGCGCACATCAAGACGATCGTTGGCAACGAGTCCTGGGCGGAAGTGCGTGCACTCGCCTGGGAAACGGCAGTCCGCCAGAAGGAAGAACCGCCGGAAGAGGATGCCTGATGGGCGGATTGCTGGATACAAGCACGATCGTGCGGTATCTCACCGGACAGCCGCCGGACCTGGCGATGCTGGCTGCACAGATTATCGACAGCGAAGAACATCTGCTCATTCCTGAGGTCGTTATCGCAGAAACCGCGTATGTTCTCACGTCAGGCTATGGCGTACCGCGCGAAGCCGTTGTCGATACGCTTATTCTTTTGCTCCAGAAGCGTAATATTTTCCCGTTTGCGCTGCGCAAAGAAACGCTGCTCCAAGCGCTATTGCTCTGTCGTCCGTCAGGACGCATTTCCTTCGCCGATGCGCTCGTCTGGGCAGCCGCCAGTGAAACGGAAAACAAAGTTGTCTACTCCCTGGACGCACGCTTTCCACATGATGGCATCGAAGTGCGACGCAGCAGAACATCGTAGCGAGGCTGAGGAACAGGCAGATCAAGACCTTGCCAGATCTCTGCCGGAGGCGATGGCCTGGAACCAGCCGGGGTACTCCGCCTGGAGACGTTCAAACTCGGCGCGCGTATAGACGAAGAGATCAACTCCTGTCGGAAAGCCGACCGGCAGAAAGTCGGCGGCGCGTTCGTGCATGGGCTTATCCGTCGAGGAGAGGATCAGGCACAGGTCAACGTCGCTCCCAGGCCTGGGGATGCCGTTCACCCACGAGCCGAACCAGATGATGCGCTCAATCTCCGGATGCGCAGCAAACAAGCGAGCTGCATATTCCCTGACAGCCTGCTCAACGCGCGCTCGATCAATTGATTTGATCACGACAGAACTCGAGGATGGCCTCTGCATATCGAATAGCATCTTCGGCTTCCTTCTGTGTGTAAAAATCAGTCGGCGCGCCTGCGGCAAAACCGTTCGGATACCGGGTAGGGATGTAGTGTTTGTCCAGGATACGGCAATATTCCACCAGTTCGGGCGGCGTCTGGATATTTGGCGGCAGATTGCCAATCATCACGGTGAGCGCGTGCCCCCACGCCTCCATGCCCAATCGCTGAAACAGGGACTTCAGGGCCTTTTCTGCAGCCTGCTGAGCAGCAAAGCAACTCCACTCATAGTCGCCGTCCGCTAGCGCATTCCGGGCATGGCGCAGGTCCGCCTCAGCCTGTCGAAACCAGTCTGCATACCGGTTGGTCATCGTTCCTGAGCCTTTCGTACAATGTTCAGCACAGGCACAACTTTCATCGCTCTATTGTACCCCGATATTCCGGTCTCCTTTCATACACCTTTGTGTCAACCCTTTCTCGAGAGCATCATCATTCCCCCGCACCACCATCATCATCCCCGCCTGTCGCACAATCGGCAGCGCAAAATCGAACACATCCGCCCGTGCGCAGAGGTCCATATCGGCGCGCGAGAGATGGGGATAGGCAGGATCGCCGAAGCGCCTGCCGAAGGTGGACTCGCGCACCCGCCGCTCGAATGGCGCCGGATCGGGAGTCTGACCCTGCAAATGTGCTGCAAGGTACTCGGCGCACGCAATATCCTCATCGCCGTCGCGGTCGGCATAGATTCCGGTAATGAGGAGGGTGACGCGCGGCGGGTTAAGACGCCGCAGCAGATGTGCTGTCGCAGCGGCGCACACTAGCGATCCGCCAAGCAGCAGAGCAGCATGGCGAGCAACGTTGGCGCCGCGCACGCCGCCGGCCGTGCAGAGCACCACGTCCCGACCGGTCAGGTGGACATTCTGAAGGGCGGCTGGTGAATTGCCGAGATCAAACCCGTCGATAGGAAAACCGCCAGGAGCGGCGCCAACGGTCACTGCTAAAGGGAAACGCTGAGCAAGCATGCGGGCTTCGTCGGGGGTCGCTGCAAGCAGAAGAGAGCGAGCGCCAGCACGAAACAGGTAAGCAGCGGTCGTAAACGAGCGCAACACATCAACGACCACGACCGCCTCATCGGGTGCGGCGCTGCGATAGGTTTGCAGATCGGCAAATGCGATCTTCATTGCAATTCAGACGCCACAGGTCTCGCACAGGTCTCGATGGGGCCTGTGACGTCTGAATTGTACTACACAATGTGGTAGGCAAGGATATACAGGTTATGGCGCTTGCCTGCGTGATCGCGCGCGTGATCGCTGAACGAGCCTTCAATCTTGAATCCCAGGCGCTCAAAGATTGCAATCCCGCTGGTCTGTTCCTGCAAAATCTCGACGATCACCTTTGCCACTCCCAGGTCACGCGCTGCATCAAAGATTGCCTGCGCCAGCATGGTGCCCAGCCCGCAGCGACGATAATCCTTGCGCACAATCAGGTGAATATCTCCGACGTGGCTTGACCATCCCGGCAACCGCCGGACGGCGCTGTAGCCAACGATCTCACCGTTCTCGGTCACAGCGACAAGCTGACGCCAGTTTTCTGCGGCATGCGCATTGACTAGGCGGTCGATAATGTCGGGGTTGTGCAAGTCCGTCTCAATGTAGAGCCAGTCCTCATCGGGCAGCGAACGACCAAACTGGAGCAACGCTTCGCGATCGTGCTCAGCGAGCGGTCGAATCGTTACCGTTTGGCCGTTGCGCAACGTTGCGGCAACTGGCGCTTCCACGCGCTCAACCATACAATCACCTCCCGTTATGACACTACAGTTCGCCATCGCCTTCCGGCGTCGTCCAGTTATATCGTTCGCCGACGGATGGTGCTGCGTGAATGTGGAGTACACCTACTTTACCATAGTATCCATCCTCACACATGAGCGTCTTCGCCACATCTGGTGAAGAAATGGTTACTCGCAACGAAAACATCCTAACACCACATTGATAACCCTGCTGCTACATATGGTACAATAGGGAATGCAACCCATCCTGCATACCTGCCGTGACGACGTACGTTGAGGACTGTGTGACATCCTGGCTGTCGCTCCGCGATAACAGCCGGGTGTCGGTATCAGACACTCGCATGAATCACCCCAGAGCCGGATGATCTCGAGTGGCGGCATCGCTGATGTGATGGCGCAGCTTTGCTATCGCAGACGAAGGAGGAAGCAATGATGGCCAATGGACGCGAAGTGGTGGTGCTGAGCGGTGTGCGCACCGCGATCGGCAGTTTCGGCGGCAGCCTCAAAGACCAGCCGCCGAGTGAACTGGCGGCGCAGGTCGTGCGTGAGGCGGTAAAGCGCGCAGGTGTTGAACCGGCAGAGATTGGGCAGGTGGTGTTCGGCAACATTATTCATACAGATGGGCACGATCACTATCTGGCGCGGGTCGCGGGCGTCAAGGGCGGTCTGCCGGTAGACGTTCCGGCACTGACGCTGAATCGTCTTTGCGGCAGCGGGTTGCAGGCGATCATCACGGCAGCGCAGACGATTATGCTCGGCGACGCTGACGCAGCGGTCGCAGGCGGCGCCGAGTCGATGAGTCGCAGCCCGTATTGGGCGCACGCGATGCGCTGGGGCGCACGCATGAATGACGTCACAATGGTCGATGTCATGGTTGCTGCCCTGAACGACCCGTTTGATGATGTGCACATGGGAGTGACCGCCGAGAACATTGCCCGCAAATGGGAAATCTCCCGCGAGGATCAGGACGCGCTGGCCGTCGAAAGCCACAAACGCGCAGCAGCAGCGATCGCTGAAGGGCGCTTCAAGGATCAGATCCTTCCGATTGAAATCAAGGTTAAGGGCGGGACGCAACTGTTCGATACCGACGAGGGCGTGCGCCCTGATACGAGCATGGAGAAACTTGCTAAGCTGCGCCCGGTGTTCCTAAAGGATGGCACTGTTACAGCGGGCAATGCGTCGAGCATCAACGATGCTGCGGCGGCCGTGGTGCTGATGGAGCGTAGCGTCGCCGAGCGGCGCGGCTACAAGCCAATGGGTCGTCTGGTCGGCTATAGTGTGGTCGGTGTTGATCCCAAATACATGGGCATCGGTCCGGTGCCAGCAGTACGCAAGGTCTTGGAGCGGACTGGGCTGACGATCAACGACATCGACGTATTTGAGTTGAATGAAGCGTTTGCTGCGCAGGCGCTGGCGGTGATCCGCGACCTCGAACTGCCGATGGAGAAGGTCAACCCGAACGGCAGCGGCATCTCGCTTGGTCACCCGATTGGCGCAACCGGCACGATTCTAACGGTGAAGGCGCTCTACGAACTGCACCGCACCGGCGGTCGCTATGCCTGCGTCACCATGTGCATCGGCGGCGGTCAGGGCATCGCCGCAATCTTCGAGCGGATGTAGGTGAGGCGCGAGGCACGGGGCACGAGGGGTTAGCAGTTGCAGGTTGAAGGCAGGAAGATGGAAGGCGTGGCTAACCTGTGCAATCGTAAGACTGCCCCTTCGCTCGCCGGAGCGTCATTTTCGTGCGCATGAGTCACGAGGGTGGCGCGTATGTCAACGGCCTCTCTTGGATGCACGTTGAACGCGGGAACGGTGGCGGTAGCACAGCCGCCACAGGACTGAGACACGCCATACAGCGACTTGGATGCACGTTGAACGCGGGAACGGTGGCGGTAGAGGCGTCCCTCATGGTCGCCTTGAGGTCGAAGATAGCAAGGCTCCTCAGTAGTTCAGAAGGGGGTTGGGGAAAGGGCGAAGAGCATCAGTTCTCAGTTCTGGGTTCTCATTCCTGAGTTCTTGGTTCTCCTAACCCTTAAGCCCTAACCCCTAACCCATAACGCATAATAGCAAGCAAGGAGGTAGCAGCATGGGTCGTCTTGAAGGGAAGTACGCAATCGTGACGGGCGCTTCGCGCGGGATTGGGCGCGCCATCGCACTGGAACTGGCGCGTGAAGGATGCACCGTTGGCGTTAACTATCAGCACAACCAGGCGCTGGCGGAGGAGGTCGCAGCCGAGATCAAATCGATGGGGCGCGAGTGCATGCTGTTGCAGGCGAACGTCGCCGATCCAACCGAGGCGCGCGCCATGGTCAAGCGATTCCTCGATGCCTATGGGCGACTCGATATTATGGTCAATAATGCAGGCATCACGCGCGACCGATCATTGCGGAAGATGACCGATGAGGATTGGCTGCAGGTCATTCAGACGAACCTCAATTCCGTCTTCTTCTGCACCACAGCGGCTATGCAGCCGATGATCGAACAAAAGTACGGTCGGATCATCAACATCAGCTCGATGAATGGTCAGACTGCCGCCTTCGGTCAGGCGAACTACGGTGCGAGTAAAGGCGGGATCATCGCTTTTACCAAGACCGCTGCGCTCGAACTGGCGAAGTACAACATTACGGTCAACGTCGTCGCTCCCGGGTTCACGCTCACCGACATGCTCGCCAAAGTTCCTGAGGATGTGCAGAATCAGATCAAAGCGCGCATCCCGCTGGGTCGCTTTGGCCTGCCGGAGGAAACGGCAAAGGCAGTCGTCTTCCTCGCTGCTGACGGCGATTACATTACCGGGCAGCAGATTAACGTCAATGGCGGTGCGTATATGTGAAACGAGAGGTGAAAGGCGAGAGGTGCAAGGAGAGATGCCGGGGCAAGCACGACTCACGAGAAGGTGACGGATGATACAGGACGATAGACATACGTAGTCCGTGTCGCCTGCTAAGGTATCTGGGTCGTGTGTGGGCTCAAAGTAAGGAGAAAAAGAGACAACGCCAATCAGTTGGACTACAGGAGCGCGGACGCTTGTAATTATTGGACTGGCGGAAACAGTAGAAATGCCGTCGGTCGGCCCTTTTCCGAGTGAAGGCCTCCTCGGCATTTCTCCTACGGTACGTCTCCGGCATCATTCTTTCCTGGCCGTCCTGCCAATGATGTCGGAGACGCTTTCAGCATAGTCCTTCCAAACGCCCATCATCTCTTTAGCGAAGCGTGCCTGGGTGTTGAGGGCGTCTTCGATAGCCTGCTCAGCAGAGCTGCGAATACTGCGGCTGTAGTTCCAGTTTTTCAGCACCATCTCATAAGCCATGTCGGTGCTGACAGCAACTAGTTCGGTCCAGGCTTTGACCGATTTGCTGACCATTTCCTGAGCGCTGCTGTAAGTCCGGCGTAGCGTGTCTTCAGCATTCTTGACAGTCACGAGTCTGCTCCTTTCCAGGCACAGCGCTTCTGGTCACACATAGTGATGTTGAGTATTGCTCACTTTGAGTATAATACAATATATCGTGCATCATGCTAGTTTCTCGAGTTACGGGCGAGTTCGGCGCTGCTGTGTCTCTTGTATCGACGGTATTGCTTCCGCGCCTGGAACCGCCGCCACAACCGGCTCGAATCATTGAGCGCCCGCGCATTAATGGGTTGCTTGCCGCAGTCGCCGATTATCCGGTGACCCTTGTGCTCGCGCCGGCTGGCAGCGGTAAAACCGTCGCGCTTACCAGTTTTGCGCGTCATGGCGGTTGGCCCACTGCCTGGTGTCGGCTGGATCCTGTGGACACGCCAATGTCGCTGGCGCTGCATCTGGCAACTGCCTTTCGCCCGATTACTGGCTTCGATCCTTCTCGGTTTACAGCCGCCCATCCGATCAATGTGCTCGATGGGCTGATCAACGCGCTGACGGCATTGGGGGACGAAACATTGCTGATTCTGGACGATTTCCACCATGCCGACCGGCGCCCTGAATTACGCGCGCTGATCGAGCACCTGATCGACCGCTTGCCGCCTCGCCTCCACGTTGTGCTGGCGAGCCGAGAGCTGCCTGCGCTCGCTTCTCTGCCGATCATTGCTGCGCGCGGTGAGCTGTATCGCCTGAACCAGGCGCAACTGGCATTCACGGACGCCGAGGCGCGTGACTTCTTTGCGGCGTATGGGCTACCGCCGCATCCGATTGAGGCCGACCTCAATGACCTGGCGCGCGGCTGGCCTTTGGCGCTCCGCTTCTTTGCTGTTGCGCGCATCGACTCTGCAACGCCGCCTGATCAACCGCCGCCGCTCGACCGATTGCTGGAACTGATCGCGCCTCATCTGGATGCTTATCTAGCGCGTGAGGTGCTGGGCGATTTGCCATCGAATGTGCGCACCTGGGTGCTCGGCACAGCATTGATGCGCTGGATCGACGAGGCAGCGTGCGCTGCCGTTGCTGAGCTGGCAGACCTCCACATTGATCTTAAGTTGCTTGAACGGTGGGAGTTGTTCATTGAAGCTTTGCCGGACGGTCGGCGTGTCTACCAACCGTTGCAGGCTGCCAGTTTTGCACGCCTGGCAGAGCGTGAGTTGCCCGACTGGCGCGCGATCCATGCGCAACTAGGTCGATACTATGCTGCGCATGGCGACGATCACGGCGCAGCGCACCATTTTCTGGCTGCTGAACAGTGGGACGACGCCGCTGCGGCTCTGAGTCGGATGGCGCTCTCTGGCATGTCCGGTCCGCAGGCTACGGCGCTTCTGGAATGGATCGAGCAGATCCCATCGGCGCATCGGAGCAGTGCTCCACTGCTCGAGGCGCGCGCCATCGCTGAACGTCGTCTTGGTCGCTATCCGCAGGCGATAGAAACGTATCGCAAAGCAGAAGAACAGTACCGGGCGCAGGGTGATATCGAGGGACAGGTGCGCGCCTTACGCGGTCAGGCAGAGGTGTATATCGATACGGTGCAACCAGCGCCAGCCGCCGTCCTGCTCAAGCGTGCGATGAAACTCCTGCCTCGCCATCGCCGCGCCGAACGCGCGACGATCCTCAGTTTGCAAGCGGAAAACTGGATCAATCGCGGTCGCGCCGACGTGTCTGTCCTGATCATTGCAGCCGCGCATCGTGAGGCGTATGGCAAAACGTCGCGTGTCAATGCTGCCGGGGGCTACCGACGCTCCGCCATCCTGTCGCCTCGGTTGTTGCTGCGTAGCGGCAGGCTGATCGAAGCGCGCCGTCTCCTAGAAGAGGAACTCGGTCTTGAGGCTGGCAGGGCGCGCGCAGAACATACATTGCACCGCAATCCGCTTCTGTTGCTGGCGTTGATTGAGTGTATGCTGGGCAATGGGGCGCGCGCGCTGGCACTCGCGCAGCGTGGGTTGCTCGAAGCGCAACGCGGCGATTCACCACTGACCGAGGCAATTGCCTATATGCGCCTTGGTCACGCCTGCCTTGTGACGGCGTCGAGCGATGAGATGGCGCGCAGCCACTACCGCGCTGCGCTTGAGATCATTGAGGCGGTTGGCATTCCGCGTACACGCGCCGAGGTGATGCTGGGGTTGACCTTGTTGGAGGGGCACGCTGGCAACCTTGCCGCTGCTGAAGCATATGCTCGCGATGGTCTTGAACGCGCATTAGAGGCCGGTGATGAATGGACGGCTGCGCTTATCTGGCTGGCGCTCGGCGGCGTTGCAGCCGCCGCTAACGACCCCCGCGCACTGGAGTGGCTGAGCGAGGCGTATCAGCGGTTTGTACGCGGCGACGATCAGTATGGTCAGGCAGTGACGCTGCTCTGGACAGCGCACGTTCATCTACAGTCTGGCAATGAGGCGGAGGCCGATCGGCAGCTAGCGCGTCTCTTCGAATTGGTTGGAGTGCATGGGTTCGATGGCCTATTGACCACACGCACGCTCTTTGGTCCCCAAGACCTGGCTATCCTCGTGCCGCTGCTTCTCCGGGGTCGGGCATTGCGTGGCGCAGCGCAGCGGCAGGCGTTAGTAGCGCACCGCTTGTTGCGCCAGGGTTTTCCGTCAATCGCTGCCGATGATGCTGTCGATACCTATCATCCCGGCTATACGCTGCGGGTCTATATGCTAGGGCGCTTCCGCATTTTCCGTGGAGCGCACGAAATTCAGGCGCGTGAGTGGCAGCGCGAGAAGGCGCGGCAGTTGTTACAGTTGTTACTGACGTACCGCGGCACGTGGTTGCAACGTGAGCAGATCTGCGCCTGGCTCTGGCCCGATAGTGAGCCAGCGGCAGCCGAACGGCAGTTTAAGGTGACGCTCAATGCGCTCAACAACGTGCTCGAGCCGCGCCGACCGCCGCGCGTAGCGCCGTTCTTCATCCGGCGGCAGGGGCTGGCGTATAGCTTTGCGCCTTCATATGGGTGCTGGATTGATGTGGACGAGTTCGAATTGCGTACGGCCGGAGCGCCAGGACGTGACCCAGAGGTCGAGATCCGTAACCGCCGCACAGCGTTCCAGTTGTACCGCGGCGATTATCTGGCCGAAGCGCTCTACGACCCCTGGACGCTCGAAGAACGTGAGCGCTTGCTGGCGCGTCATCTGGCGTCAACAGCAACCCTTGCCAGACTACTAGTTGATCGCGGCGAATTCGACGAAGCCATTGATCTATGCGAACACATTATTCGCCGTGACCGCGCTTATGAGGAGGCGTACCAGACCCTCATGCGCGCCTACGCTCGCGCCGGGAGTCGCTCGCAGGCATTGCGCGCCTATGCGCGTTGTGTTCAGGCGCTGCAGGACGAACTCGGCATAGAACCACTCCCGGAGACGACCGAACTCTGTGAGCGCATCAAACGGAACGAGGCGGTGTAGCGCGCGTCACTGTGTGTTCCAATAGTTTGACAGCGGCATAGATCGCATCAATGTGCGGTGTTGGCACATCAACCAACCTGCCAAGCTCGGCCACTGCTCCCACTAGCGCATCCACTTCGGTCGCTCTGCCTGCCTCGATGTCCTGAAGCATTGAGGTTTTGTGCGCGCCAACCTGCTCGGCGCCAGCAATGCGCTGATCGATGGTAATGCCGAACGTGATGCCAAGGCGTTCGGCGACTGCCTGTCCTTCTTCCATCATAGCGACGATCAACGCGCGCGCCTGCGGATGACGGCAGATCTCGATCAGCGTAGCGCGCGTCAGCGCGCTGACCGGGTTGAACGCCAAGTTGCCCCATAGTTTGACCCAGATGTCAGTGCGGATGCGCGGACGCACCGGCGCCTTCAGTCCAGCGCGCGTCAGTATCTGCGAAAGGCGCTGCACCCGCTCGCTGCGCGACCCATCGAGTTCGCCGAGCGTAAACCGGTCGCCCTCGATATGGCGAACGATCCCCGGCGCTTCCAGCTCGGTCGCCGGATAGACAACGCATCCAATGATGCGATCGGTCTCGATGTTGGCGGCGATAATGCCATCAGGATCGACCGACTCGATGCGCCGTCCCTCGAACGGTCCGCCATGTCGCTGGAAGTACCACCAGGGAATGCCGTTCTGCGCCGGGACGACAATCGTTTCATCGTGAAACAAAGGGCGGAGCATGGGTGCGACCGCTGGCAACTGATGCGCTTTGACTGCAACAATCACGACGTCGTGGGCGCCAGCGACCGACGGATCGTCGGTTGCTAGGGCAGGACGGGCGGTCAGCGTTGTTCCGTCGGTCTCAATCAGCGTCACGCCGCGTTCGCGGATGGCAGCCAGATTCGCGCCGCGCGCGATCAGCGTCACCTGCTCACCCGCATGCGCCAGCCGTGCACCCAGGTAACTGCCGATCGAACCTGCGCCAAAAATGCAGATCTTCATGGCATCCTCTCCGGTGAGTCATCGGTGAGCCCCAGCAGTTGTGCCATCTTAATCCGCTGCACTTTCCCGGTCGCACCACGCGGAATCTCCGGCAGGATGTGGATAACGCGCGGCACCTTGAAGTCTGCCAGAAATGCAGCGCAGTGCTCGCGCAGTTCACGCTCCGTCGCTTCGGCGCGCAGCACTACGGCAGCGTGCACTTCTTCGCCGAGCGTTCGATGCGGTGCGGCGAATGTGACCGCCTCTGCCACCGCTGGGTGCCGGAGCAACACATCGTCGATTTCGAGCGGCGAGATCTTTTCGCCGCCACGGTTGATCAATTCCTTCAGGCGACCCGTCAGCCACAGATACCCCTGCTCATCAATCCGTCCCTGATCGCCGGTACGGAACCAGCCGTTCACGAATGCGGCAGCGGTAGCTTCCGGGTTATTCTCGTAACCGTCGAACACGTTCGGACCGCGCACTGCGACTTCGCCGCGTTCGCCGCGCGGCAGTTCAGCGCCGTTTTCGTCGAGAATGGTCACTTCTACGCCGAAGCCATACCCGACGGAACCAGCGTAGTGCGGCAGCGGCGGCAGCGGATTGGTCGTCATCTGGTGGCTTGCTTCGGTCATGCCGTAGGACTCGAGCACTGGCGCCTGGAATGTCACTTCGAGCTGTTCGAGGACGACCGGCGGCAGCGGAGCGCTGCTGGAACGGATGAAGCGCAACGGCACGGCGCGAATCGCGGCTATCTGGCGCTCAGCGCGCGCCAGCAACATCTGGTGCATCGTCGGCACCGCCGAGAACCACGTTGGGTGAAATGCCGTCAGCCAGCCCCAGAAGCGCATGGCATCGAAACCGGGGGGAATGACGACCGATCCACCGGAGGCGAGCGGCGCGAGCAACGTGGCGACAATGCCGTGGATGTGGAAGAGCGGCATCACACACAGCGCCCGATCATCAGGCGTCAGCCGATAGGCGCCGACAATGTTGCGCGCCGAGGCGACCAGATTGCGCTGGCGCAGCGGCACGCGCTTGGGGCGACTGGTCGTGCCGCTGGTATGGAGAATCAGCGCCACATCATCGGGCTGTGGCGGCGTCAACGGTTGCGGCGGGCGCGCGCCGCGTTCAGGTGTCAGGTCGAGCGTGCCATCGGCGCGGAGCGATGCAACCACCACGGTCATGGCAGGCGATGCGGCGGCGCGCGCCGCCTCCATCCCTTCCGGCGGTACGATCAGCGCGGAGGCGCGGGTATCTTCAAAGTAAAAGGCGAACTCATCCTGGCGATACTTCGGGTTGAGCGGCGCAGCGGTTGCACACGTCGCCGCCGCCAGGAAGCTCAACGCCATCGCCGGACCATTGCCAAGCGCGATTGCCACCCGTTCGCCGCGCGCCACTCCAAACGCAGCGAGACGTTCCGCCAGTTCGACCACATGCTCGCGCAACCGGGCGAACGGCAGCGGCGGCGTCTCTGGCGCTAGCAGCGCTGGCGCATCAGGCGCGCCAGTGTTTAGAAGATCCAGTAACGTAGACACTGATCATCCCTGCTTCAATGAAGAGGAGGCGAATAACCGAATGCCCGCGAATGAACGAATGCGCCGCGTCCCGCAGGCCCCTTGCCTCTTGCCTCTTGTCCCTCGCCTCGCGCCCCTTGCCTCGCGCCTCGTGCCTCTCGTCTCTCGCCCCTTGCCTCTTGCCCCTCACCTCTTGCCTCACGCCTCACACGGTCAACGAATAAGGAAGCGAATAAACGAATGGAACTTCCGCCTGTAACCCTCGCGCCTCTCACCTCTCGTTACGCACGCAAAGGGGCAGTAGCGTCGAACCCCCAACCCTTAACCCCTAACTCCTCGGCTTCGCATTCCCGAACACCGGTTTCGATCCGCCCGACGGCGCCGCCCAGCGCGCGGCATTGGCGATCACCCGGCGCACATTCGGATCGCGATAGGTCGGGTAGGACTCGTGACCGGGGCGGAAGTAGAAGATTTTGCCACGCCCGCGGGTGTAGCAGCACCCGCTGCGAAACACCTCGCCGCCGGTAAACCAGCTGATGAACACCAACTGCTCCGGCGCCGGAATGTCGAACCGTTCGCCGTACATCTCCTCCGGCAATTCGAAGCACTCATCCAGCCCGGCGGCAATCGGGTGTCCCGGCTCGACCACCCAGACGCGCTCAATGTCGTCCGCCTCGCGCCACTTCAGATCGCAGGTCGTCCCCATCAGTTTGCGGAAGATCTTCGAAAAGTGACCGGAGTGCAGCACAATCAGCCCCATACCGTCGAGCACGCGGGCATGTACTTTGTCAACAATGGCATCCTGCACGAGATGGTGCGCCATATGCCCCCACCAGATCAGCACATCGGTGGTTGCCAGCACATCATCAGTCAACCCGTGATTCGGTTCATTGAGGGTGGCGGTGCGCACCTCGAACCCGCCGTGTTCCCGGAGACCTTCAGCAATCGCGCCGTGAATCCCTTGCGCGCCATAGACGCTGCTCGCAGGATGGCGACTGTCCTGTTCGTGGAGGAATTCGTTCCAGACGGTGACTCGGATGGTGGTCATTAAGATGTCCTCTCATCAATTCAGGGCAGCAATGATTGAATAGCGTTCAGGAAACGCTCTGCTGCCTGGATGGACTGCTCCGCTCGCTCAAGATAAGCAGCGATTTCCAGTTTTCGGTCTGGCGTCATACGAAAACGCCTTCTTTCTTGACATTACGGTACAGCGTGCCACGAGTCTAGCACACCCCTCCCTGCCCGGCAAACAGCCTCATTTATGGCACAACCGCCTGTTTTTGCGAACGCTTCAGCACGAATGCAATCGCTGAGCGCAGGTCGCTCCGGGTGATCAATCCCTTCAGATTGACCCCCAACCCGACAATCGTCTGCGCCAGTTCGGGGGAGACGCCGACCAGGATGACACGTGCGCCAAAGAGCGCGACCCCCTGCGTCGCCTGGATCAGATGATTGGCGACTGCTGTGTCGATCAACGGCACGCCGGTGATGTCGATGATCGCCCATTGCGCGTGGTGACGCTGCACGCTGTCCAGCAACGCTTCGGTGATTTGCTGGCTGCGGGCAGTGTCGATGTCGCCGATCAGCGGCAGAACCAGAGCATCCTGCGTCACCGGAAGCACTGGAGTCGAGAGTTTCCGAATAGTTGCCAGCAACTGCGCCTGCTGTTCGATCAGCGCCTGCTGCTCCGCCTGGCTGCGTCGCAATGCTTCTTCCATTTCCTTCCGCGCCGTAACGTCGAACGCAATCCCGACCATGCCGGTCACGCATCCCTGGTCGTCGCGGAAGGGCGCTTTGTAGACCATCAACCAGGCCACCTTGCCATTCGCCTCGGTGATCTTCTCTTCGATGCCGAGGTGCGGCTCGCCGGTCGCCATCACTTGCTCGTCGTCGGCGATGTACGCTTCCGCATCTTCTGGCACAAACAGGTCGTGATCTGTCTTGCCTTCGACCTCGTCGACCGAAATGCCGGCTGCGTCGGCAAACACGCGGTTGCCCAAGATGTAGCGATGCTGGCGATCTTTGAGATAAATCATCGCCGGGATGGTGTCGAGCAAAGCGCGCTGCACTTCCTGGGAGCGCCGCAGTTCCTCCTCGATCCGCTTCCGCTCGGTGATGTCAATCGCAATCCCGACCATGCCGACCACAGCGCCGCTGCGGTCGCGGTAGGGCACGGCGGAGTTCGACACCCATCCGATTGTGCCGTCTGGACGGTTCACCGGCAGTTCGACTCCGATGCTCGGCTCACCGGTCGCCATGACGCGCTCATCATCGGCGAGGTATGCCTCTGCAACCTCCGGCGGAAAGAGGTCACGGTCGGTTTTGCCCGCCATATCTTCGGCGCGCACCCTGATGCGCTCCGTGAATGCGCGATTGCCGTACAGGTAGCGATGCTCCCGATCCTTGAAGTAGACCATTGCAGGGATGGCATCCACCATGCCATACCCGCGCTCGACAATGCGCTCTAATTCGGCGATGCGCCGCCGCGCCGCATTCAGGTCCGCCTCAAGTTCTGCAACGCGCCGCTCGAGTTCAGCGCAGCGATTGTCCGATACGTTGTTCATACACCCTCATTTACTCGACCGGTATCTCCTTGTAGTTGAGCGACACGTCAATCCCGGCGCGCCGCCGGATCGCCCGCGCCACAAAGTAGACGATCAGCCCTGACAGGAAGATGCCGATGTTGATCAGGAACATGCCGAAACCCAGCACCCCTTCGCTCAGCGTGGAAGGATCGAGGCTGATGCCGGAGAACGGGTCGTTCAGATACGCCCATTCCATCACGGCGCACGCTACGAGTGACAGCACGCCGACGATGCTGATCACCGGCACGCCTGCCAACCGCCATTTTACCGGAGATCCCTCAAACACATCAGGGCGCCGGTACGGGAGCAGAACCGCCGCCAGCGACACCAGCATAAAGGTCAGGATAAACCCAAAGATGCCGGAGAGGGTCGCAAAGTATGGTGTGAACACGTAGATCGCCAGCGAGACAATCGACAGAACGCCCATAATCCACAGACTGACAACCGGTGTGTGAAAACGCTCGCTGACCGTTGCCAGGCGCGCGGGCATCAATCCGTCGACCGCATATGCCAGCAGGTTGCGCGACGCATTCAGAATCTGCCCCGGCAACCAGGCGTAGGACCAGAAGATGAAGCCGAAGCAGATCAGAAACGCGACCGCCGGGTTCTGGCTTGCATACGCGATCAGTTCGTGGAAGCGCGGCATGGCGCTCAAGCCGACGGTTTCCGCTCCCAGGTCGCTGAGCGTGCTCACGGCGCCAAGAAAATCGGCGCCGACCGTGCGCGTCGTCGCCCACACCAGCAGGAAGCCCCAGATGGCGGCATAGATCACGGTACCGGGGATCGCCCACGTTTGCAACCGCGCCGCCTGTTTCACCTCGCCGCCGATGTACGCCGACGAGAAACTGAAACCCATCGTCAGGTAGATCCAGGTCATCGGCAACAGGGTGTTCATCCAGTCGAACGGCGCGGCGGCATAGCCGCTGGCGGCGACGATCTGCTGATAGGTGTCGGGCTGCCCGTTCAGTGCACTGACATAACGGTTGAACACCTCGGGAAACGTGGCGGCGTCCGCCGTCAATCCAACAACCAGCGCCACGAGCGCGCTCAACGTCGCCAGGAGGAAAAGCGCGTTCTGCACGCGGAAGAACGATTTCAGCCCGACGGTGAACAGTGTTGTCAGCAGCACAATCAGGATCGCGCCAACGACGAACTGCCCGGCAGGAGTTACCATCCAGTCTGCGATGTCGATCAGTGCACTATTCCCGGTCATTGCCGCGAGCACACGGCAGAACGGCGCCACGCCGTAAGTCGCCAGGAATGCGGAGGGGACGCCGCCGTACAGGATCCACCAGATTGTCATGTTCCAACTGCCCATCATGCCGAGCGCCGGACCAAGCACGCGGCTGACGTAGACGTAGTCGCCGCCGCTGCGTGGCATGGCAGCCGAGAGAAACGCATAGACGCAGGCGGTCGGCAACGCCAGCAGCGTGCAGAACAGCAGCGACAGATAAACGTTGCCCCCCGCATACGACGGGATGATCAGGAGCATCAGCGCGACCATCAAGCCGATGCTGATGAAATTGACGTTGTACACCAGCACGTCGAGCATACCCGCCTGCCGCACCAGACCGGTCGCTTTGCGGGCAAAGGTTCGAGGAGCGGCGATTGGTTGCGAACGTCCTGCCACGTTGCGCCTCCTGTCAATCACAAAAGGTCGGAACCGAAACGGTGATTGATATCCCACGCCAGCGCGCGCGCTGGCGCGCCATCGACCGCGCCGAGCGCCAGCGGAAGAATGGCGAACATGTACGTTTGCCCACACTGCAGGGGGGCGAGGTTGCAGAGGTTTTCGGCAATGAGAACATCGGCGCCGAGAAGGATGGCATGCACTGCTTCACCGCCGCTCATGGTCGAGTCGACGTTCAGCGCATCAACCGCCACCAGCGATATGCGACGCTCGACGAGCGCACGCGCCAGGTCGGCGCTCAGGTAGGGATGCCGGAAATAGCGCGCATCCTGCCAGAATGCTTCCCAGCCGGTACGGATGACGACGATCATCCCTGGACGGAGATCGTAGCCAGTGAGAACCTCGGCGCCAATCGGAGCGTCATCGGCATACCCGCGGGCATCGACCACCATCCCCGGAGCAATGAAGCGTTCAAGCGGAAATGCGCCAATCCCGCGTCCTTCGGCGACGTAGTGGAGCGGCGCATCAACGTGCGTGCCGCTGTGACTCCCCAGGTGCAGCGCGCTGACCCGCCACGGCGGCGCGCCGCCAGCAACAATCCGCACCTCGGGGTCGCCAGGATAGACTGGCATGCCGCTCACCAGTGTTCGGGTCAGATCATAAATCATCGTCTCTCCAAAGGGTCTTCAGTGCTTCTTCAGTGCTATAGATTGATGAACTTTGAGAAGACAGATAGTTTGTATCGCCCGGTCGAGCCTGCGCAGGCGGGCTTCACTTTTCGTAGCTCACAGCTCGTGAGGAATTGAATCTGGTCGACCTGTGCTGCCGAGCCGCGCATCCTCTGAGCTGCGGGCTAAAGCCTTCGCTCAGGGCATGGAAGCCCCAAAGGGGCTTTCACGATCTCAGCCAGGGCTTATGGTCTTTGAGAAAATAATTCGGTATCGCTCAGTCTAGCCCGCGAAGGCGGGCTTCGCTTTCCGTAGCCCGCGACTTCAGGCGCCGGGCGGGTAGGCAAATAATTTCTCAAAAACCATCAGTCGCCGGGCGACTCGTCCGCCTGCAAAGCCTCTGGTGTGCCGAACTCCAGATCAGTCAACATAACCAGTGCGTCGTAGTCTTCAACAAGATCAGGGGCATACCTGGAGATAATGGTGCGGATCAGGGCGCGTTCGTCGAGGTCTGCTGTGCGCAGCAGGCGAGTGATGTCCGCCACGTCCTGCGCCCGACCGGCTTGCAACTTCATCAGCACGAGGAACTGTCGCGGCAATACCGGAAAACCCGCCGGATCGAACGACGGATGATCGAGCGCCTCGTCCAGCCACGGCGCGTCGGATG
>JANXAL010000005.1 GCA_025062325.1 Roseiflexus sp. | reverse complement strand
GCGCCGATGACCAGCGCCCCGGCGCGCAATGTGGCGGCGTACCGTCCCGGCGCCAGCCGGTCGAGCGGCGTGCCGTCGGGAACGACGCACCCCGGCAGCCCGACGTCAGTTTCGACGCGGAGACCGCTTTCGCCCTTCGACTCGACGACCCAGATTTCTGAACCGACGCGCTGGACGACGATCCGTTCGGGACTACCGAGGTCGAACCAGATCTGTTTGCCGAAGAGAAGGCGGATGCGCCGCGCGCCGGTGACCGGATCAGGTTCGTGGCGGATGCGGACGTACATCCCGGCAGCGCGGTCTGTGCGCCGCTCCGGCGCGCCCGGTGCGCGTTGCATCTCAATGCGTTCCGCCATGCGCTCCTGTTGTTCCGCTAGGGCGCGCAGTTCAGCCGCGATTTGACGGCGGCGTTCAGGCGTTGCGCGCGGACCAAGCGCTTCGACGACGGCGCGCCGCAGGATGTCGTAACTGTCGCTGTTCATCGTCGTGCGTCCAGCGGAATGCCGCGGTGCAATCCAAGCGAGCGAGCGTAGGCGACCGCTTCAGCGTATTCGTCAGGCGTGATCCGTCGCGCCAGTTCGGGGTAGTCGTATGCCCGGTACGATGGGTGATACTGATCCATCAGATTGATCCACGAGTCGCGCGAGATCTCCTCAGCGATGAAACGCAACACCTCCTGGGAACCCGCAAGGCGTCCTGGCAGCACCAGATGACGAATGAGCAACCCCCGCACCGCCAACCCACGCTCAATGCGCAGGTCGCCGACCTGCCGGTGCATTTCGCGCAGCGCCGGGCGCACGACTTCCCAGTAGTGCGGAATACCCGAGTACTGCTGACCAATCGCCGAGTCGCTGTACTTAACATCCGGCATGTAGATATCCACCACTCCGTCGAGGAGCCGCAGCGCCGCAACTGAGTCGTACCCGGAGGTGTTGTACACAATCGGCAGGCGCAACCCACGCGGCACGGCGATTGCCAGCGCTTCGAGGATTTGCGCGACGACGTGGGACGGAGTGACAAGGTTGAGGTTGTGGCACCCTTCCCGCTGCACATCGAGAAAAATCTCCGCCAGTTGGGCGGCATCAACCGCATGGCCGCTGACGAACTGGCTGATGTCGTAGTTCTGGCAGTACACGCAGCGCAAATTACAGCCGCTGAAGAACACCGTTCCCGATCCGCGCCAGCCGCGCAGTACATTTTCCTCGCCAAAATGCGCACCGTAGGACGCCACAATCGCCTCTCGCCCGACGCGACACTCGCCTGCCTCGCCATGCAGCCGGTCGGAGCGACACGCCAGCGGGCAGAGGGTGCAGGACGCCAGCCGCTCGCGGGCAGTTGCCGCCCGTTCCTGCAGTATGCCCTGTTCGTAGAGCTCGAGATATGCCGGGTACGACATATGCGATTCCTCTGGTTTGTCTCTGCAACTCCTCGAACGGGTACAGCGCGCTTGAATCCATTGTACCTCACACGCGCTGCGAAAGGAATCTGGCAGATCAGTCTTTACCGCCAGGATCAACCTGCTCTGTGCGTGACTCATCATGGGACACGGATATGCACAGGTTAGACGGATGTTCACGGATCAGACAACAGCCCACAGCGCCGAGGATGCCCAGTCGAACAAAGCTGGCGCACCTGTTTCGTTCTGTTCATCAGACCGCAGCGATGCTGGCATATCCGTGGTCATCCGTCGCATCCGTGCGAGTCCGTGATCCATTCCTAATCAGACACGCTCGCGCCTGGCTTGACGTTGCCTTGTACTGCCGAACTCTTTTCTAGTGCAGGCATTTATTCGTATAATGGAGGTTACCGGATCGGCGTACAGGAAATGGAACTGCGATGATGGAGGCATTTCACCAGTCACCCCCGACGCTGGGGAATCAGTACACCGACGACCGCGTGCTCCGGTCGTTCCTGCGACGCGCACTGCCGCGCGATGTACTGGTGCAGGTCGAACCCGACCTGACGACAATGGGTGAACTGGCAGGCGGCGAACTTTACCGCCTGCACCTCGCCGACCGCCTCAATGAGCCGGTGTTGACGCAGTGGGACGCCTGGGGCGAACGGATTGACCACATCGAAGTCTCACCGCTCTGGAAGCGCGCCGCGCGCCTCGCCGCCGAATACGGTCTGGTCGCACTCCCCTATGAACAGACCTACGGCGCTCTGTCGCGGATCGTCCAGTTTGCGCTCGTATACCTGTTCCACCCCTCGACCGACGTGTACACCTGCCCGCTGGCGATGAGCGATGGCGCAGCACGTACTCTGGTGCAGGCAGGAAATGCAGCTCTGGTCGACCGCGCTCTGCCACGCCTGACGAGTCGCGATCCGGATCGTTGCTGGACAAGTGGCCAATGGATGACCGAACTGCCCGGCGGTTCGGACGTCAGCCGCACAGAAACGATTGCCCGTCCCGGTTTTGATGGCGTCTGGCGCTTGTTCGGCAGGAAATGGTTCACCTCAGCGACGACCGGACAGATGGCGCTGGCGCTTGCTCGTCCCGAAGGGAACCCGCCGGACAGTCGCGGGCTGGCGCTCTTCTACATCGAACTGCGCGACGAAGAGGGGCGCCTGCAGGGGATTCGCATCAATCGCCTGAAAGATAAGCTTGGCACGCGCAAGGTGCCAACCGCTGAACTCAGCCTGGAAGGAACTCCGGCGCGTCTGGTTAGCGGATTAAATGGCGGAGTGCGTGCAATTGTGCCAATGCTCCAGGTGACCCGTATCTGGAACAGTATCTCGGCAGCATCGTTGATGCGGCGGGGCATCGCCCTGGCGCGCGATTATGCCCGTCGCCGCGTTGCCTTTGGCGCGCCGCTCAACCGGCAACCCCTCCACACCGAAACCCTGGCGATGTTGCAAGCGGAATTCGAGGGCGCCTTCCATCTAAGTTTTCTGACGGCCGGATTGCTGGGAGCGGAAGAAGCAGGGACTGCCGACGAGCGCCAGCAGCACCTGTTGCGCATCTTGACCTCAATTACAAAACTGACGACAGGGCGGCAGGCAGTCGATGTGATGAGTGAAGTGATCGAGGCGTTTGGCGGCGCTGGCTATGTGGAAGACACGGGTCTGCCAACGTTGCTGCGCGATGCGCACGTGCTTCCCATCTGGGAAGGAACGACCAATGTCCTCGCGCTCGACACGCTGCGCGCGCTGGCGCAACCGGGAACCTGGGATGCGATCCTGAGCCTGACAGATGAGCTGACGGCAGGTATCAGCGACCAGAGTCTCGCTGGGGCCAGCGCTAGCGCGCGCGCTGCGCTCGACCATGCCCGGCGCTGGTTTGGCGAAACACAAGACCGGGGGCGTCTAGAGCGCGGGGCGCGGCGTCTGGCGCTGACCATCGGGCGTAGCCTGGAACTGGCGCTCTTGGTCTCCCACGCCGCCTGGTCGCTTTCGGAGGAGCGTGACGGACGGGCGCGCGCTGCAGCATTGCGTTTCGCCCGCTCGCCAATTGACCTGATTGACGATGAGGACGTCGACGATACCGCATTAGCGGACGATGCGCCATTGCCGGTTCAGCCTTGAAACGTTGCACGTTGCACGTTGAATGTGAGAAGGTCACACGCAGGAGCGTGGCGCCGCCATGCCCTCGACAATACGTTTTGGAACGAGGGAAGGGTAAAACGCCGCCAACCCTTGAGATCTGCGCCACTGACCTGGCAGCTACCACAGAACTGCAGCGGCGGAATGATCCTTCGTTTCCAGTTTGTACGCGACCTGACCTCACGAGTCCTGGGAGCGACGTTGCATTGCAGGGAGGGGTGTAAGGCGCAAGGCGAGAGGCAAGAGGTAAGAGGCAGGAGGGGTGACGGTGCTCTCGGTGTCCTCGGCGTCTCTATGGTTCACCAGAGCAGGGGTAATGTAATAAGGTTGCAGGTTGCAGGCGGGGAAGGTTGCAGGTTTCAGGGAGGAAGGCATTCCTATAACCCCTAACTCCTAACCCCTCATCTCCGGTTCTCGGTTCGAGGAAACATATGCCCCCAATCTACGGCTTCTACTGGTCGCCGTCGCCGACGCATCTCGACGAGGAATGGAACGCATTCGTCCAGAGCGGCGCCAACAGCGTCGTGATCCAGATGCACGCACTCACGGATGCACTCCTTAAGCGCTGTCAGCAGCATAGCGTAATGGTTTATGTTGATCTGCCGCTGTTTGCCGGCGCCGACCTGCGTGTGAGTTTCCCCGACAGCGCCCCGGTCGATGAGCACGGCAGCGCGATGGGTATAGACAACTGGTACGTGCCGCTCTGCCCGAATCACGCGCGCATCCGCGCTCATCGTCTCGCCAATTTGCGCGGTGTGTTGGAACGACACGGGGATGCACTGCACGGCATCTGGCTCGATTTTGTGCGTTACCCGCTCCGCTGGGAAGTTCCACAACCAAACCTGATGCAGACCTGCTTCTGCGACCAGTGCCTTGCCCTCTTCTTTGCCCACCCGCTGCGCGAATACGCCATCGATGAGCGCATGGCGGCGATACACGCTATTCTGCACAAACGTCTTGATGCCTGGGTCGAATGGAAATGCCAGCGGATCGCTGGGTTCGTGCAGGACATCCGCGACTTCCTTAGAACACATCGTCCTGATCTGCGTCTAGGGCTGTTTGCGCTCCCCTGGCTGCTGACCGATTACGATGCCGCCATCCGCACGATTGCCGGGCAGGATGTAACGCTGCTTGGCAGACGCGTCGATGCCATCAGTCCGATGGTCTATCATCGCCTCTGCGGTCAATCCCCCGAATGGATCGCCGATGTCGTCGAAGAGATGCGCATGCGGAGTTGCGCAGATATTCTGCCTATCGTCCAGACCATTGACGCGCCGGGAGCGCTGTCGGCAGCAGAACTCGGGTGTGCGCTGGAAATCGCGCGCACTGTGTCGGATCAGGGGGTTCTGCTGTTCGACCTGAGCGCCGTCGCCCGCGACCCCGGCAAACTGGCGGTGGTGCGCGAAATGTTTGAAAGGTAGGGGCACAGCGCTGGCGCGCCCGCAAGATGCGCGTAGCATGTGGCGTAGGGAAAGCGTAGGAGCGCGCCGCTGCCGCGCTCGCGACTACAGTGAATTTGGCATTTATCTTTGCCAATTCACATGCACAACCGCTCATCGCCTGGCGTATGCCCGAACACGCGATCCAGCCAGTCGAAGATCACTGTATGCGCCAGGCGCAGGTTATTCACCTGGCAATGCCCATCCGCGCCTTCGGCAGCGGTGAATTCGCAGAGCGTGACATCGACGCCGCGCTGATGGAAATCGCGGTAGAGTTCGAGCGTCTGGCGCTTCAGTTCGTCGCCCTCGCCTTCGCTCATCAGAAACAGTGACGGTACAGAGATCCTTGTGTAGTCCACCCGCTTCGCCAGCGCAACGACGCCATCTACGACGCTCTTGAAATCAGTTGCGCCAAACTGCCAGGCATACTTGTCGAGGTTGATCTCGGCGCTCTTGTTGAACGCGCCCACCAGTCGCATCAGTGTGTTGAGCACCCAGCCCGGCGCTTTCATCGCGCTGCCGAACTCGCGTCGAAAGACTTCGACCAGATCGAAGATGGGAGTGCTGGCGATCCAGGCGTTGATGCGCGGGTCGGACGACACCGCCAGCGCCGTTGTGTAGCCGCCGCCGCTGACGCCGTAGATGGCGATCTGCTGAGGACGGACGGCGGCGTGCGCTTCGAGCCAGTCGAGCACGGCGCTGATCGGGCGTTCCATGTCCACCCGAAAATGGAACCCGCGATCTGGCGTGATTCCCTGCCCTGGCAGATCGACCATCACGACGTTGTAGCCCCGTTTCCAGCCAGGATAGCCAGCGAAGTAGAACAGGTCTTCATGGAACGTATCGCCGCCTCCGACCATTATCACTACCGGGCGCAGCTGCTGATCGTGCTCCAGATAATAGCCCGGCAGCGTTGCGTGCTCGAATGGAACTTCAATCGGGCGTATCGGCGCGCCGATCAGGTCGGCGCCCCGCTGAAACGCACTCTCCATCGCCCGGACGCGGGCGCTGAAGTCGCTGGCGCCGGGATGGGTGTACTGTAACGCCGACCGGTACGCATATGCGGCGCCGAGGTAGAGTTGCCCCGCTGCTCGCCGATGTCCATGCTTGAGAAACTCCTGCGCCCGTTCAGCCTGATAGTCGCCCTGACGCCAGAAGCCATCGCGCCAGCCGTCTGGGTCGCCGTCCCGGATGTCGTGGACGGCGTAGAAGACCTGTGACGGCGACATGCCAACGATCTGGCTTATCCCTAGCGCCCAGTGGAACATGAAGTCCATATCACCGTTCTTGAACCGCGTCTTGTACTTCTGACGCTTCAGAATGACGTCGTTCTCTCGCATGATGTGTCTCCTTTGCGAAGAGGTGCTGGTCGTCGCCGTCGTGAATGTCCGCTCCGTCATCGTGCTAAGCCTCGCGGTCTTTATTTGTCGCTGTTCGCGCTGCTCCTGGGCGCAGGCGTCACGCCCCGTGTGAACGGCGCCTTGGGGCAGCGGTGCGCCACGCGTTGGCGCTGTCCAGATGCATTGCCGCCGCTTCTTTTTTTCGGTGGCTTCCCCCGTCCCCATTTCAGACGATCAGTTGAACCGGGGATCAGAACCGCGCGAGAAATCCTCTAGCAAGACGTTCGCTTATTCGCCCCTTCATGTATTCGCTGACAGCCAGCTACGATACATCAGGCTTCTGGATGCCTCCCACGTCGCACGCCGCGCACGAAAATCTCCACCAGGCTGTCGGCGGCGCGTTGCGGGTTGATCGGGCTGGGCGCCGCAACATACCACTTGTGCAGTGCGCTTGCCAGACCAAAAAAGGCGCGCACGACCGCCTCCGGGTCGAGTGCGGGATCGATCTCGCCCTGCGCGATGCCGCGCTGCACCAGCGCAACAATGTCATCGCTGATGCGCCGGATGTATCCAAAAGCCTCATCGTTCGCGCAGAGCAGGCGAAAGATTTCGGGCCAGGGACCGATGCCAAGCGTGTGCATCTGCACCTGGCGTTGGAGGATCTGGCGCATGATGAAGCATAACTGTTCCATTGGCGAGCGGTCCGCCTGCGACTCGATCAGCAGAATCATCTGCTTCATTTCGCGCGTTGCCGCCTCGACGACCAGTTCTTCCTTGGTAGCGAAGTGAGCGTAGAGTGTCGGTTTGGAGATGCCGACACGGGCCGCCAGTTCGTCCATAGACATGGCGCTGTAGCCCTTTTCCGCCACCAGTTCTTGCGCGGCGCTCATAATCTCCTCACGGAGCGCCTGTTTCTGTCGTTCACGAAGTGTCAGAGTCATACGCGGTCTCTCCCGATGGGTGACGGTCACACCCGCCTGCGCCGGAGGCGTTGATGCCGCCAGGGGCGCGGGAGGCGCCCGCCACCCACACCTGTGCATCTCGTGTAATCGTCATGCGCCCGAATGTGGGCGAGATGTCCACACCCCCGGCGAGATTCTTTCGAATGCAAGCGCGGCGCTCGCGCGCCCCGGAG
This sequence comes from Roseiflexus sp., assembly GCA_025062325.1. GTDB lineage: Bacteria > Chloroflexota > Chloroflexia > Chloroflexales > Roseiflexaceae > Roseiflexus. The sequence goes on along the minus strand of JANXAL010000005.1, from coordinate 8,442 downwards.
CGGTACCACGAGTAAGAGGCAGGCGTCCATCACTTTCACTCCTAGGCGCGGCGCTCTTCGACCTTCTCGCCCCTCGACTCGACATCCACTCCCCCGCGCACTTCCGTAGAAGCCCGATAGAAGATCAAAGCCTACCAGCCAGTCAAGATTCCTACTTGCGCGTAAGCATATTTTACTGTATAGTAGTCTTGCTGTAAAGCTTATTCTAGAGCGCATTGTTCCACAGCGAAATGCGCGGCGCGGCGCAGGCGATCCAACAAGGCTTCTCGCCGCGTTTTTGTTTGAGTTGCAATTCAGCTCCCGCCTGTGGCGGGCACACACGGAGGCAGGCGTGCATGGCAACCCGACGACGTGAAGAAGAACTCAATGGCATGCCCATTTCGGACACCTCGATCCGCCAGCCGGTGTTCGTAACGATGCTCATGCTCCTGACAGTGGTGTTTGGCATCCTGTCGTTCCGCTCATTGCCGGTCAATCTGCTTCCCGACGTAGAGGTGCCAATCATTGCTGTTAGCGTGCCCTATCCTGGCGCAAGCCCTGAAAGCGTTGCGGAACAGGTCGCCAAGCCGATTGAAGATGCCGTCAATACGATTGAAGGCATCGAAAACATCACCACCAGCGCCAGCGAGGGTCTGGCGCTTATTGTCCTTGAGTTCGCCCAGGGCACCGATGTCAACCGCGCCGATCAGGATGTGCGCGAGAAGGTGAACGCCATTCGCCCGACGTTGCCGCGCGATGTTCGTGAGCCGATCTTTCAGAAGTTCGATCCAAACGCCGCGCCGATTATCTCTTTCGCCATTGCTGGAACGCAGAACCAGTCGCCGCTCGAGGTGCGCCGGATTGTAGATAACGAGATTGCACCGCTGATCCAGCGCGCACAGGGCGTTGGCTCCGTCCGAGTGTCCGGCGGTCTGCAACGCCAGATCAATGTGTTGATGGACCTGGAGAAGCTGCGCGCCTATGGCATCCTGCCGGTGCAGATCACACGAGCGCTGCAGCAGGCGAACGCCAATCTCGGTCTTGGCTCGATTACCACTGGTGCGCAGGAGATCAACCTGCGTGCGCCATCGCTCCTGCAGACCCCAGAAGATATTGCCAGGATCCAGATTACGGGAACACCGTACCGCATCGGCGATGTGGCGACAGTGGAGGACGGGATTGCCGAACAGCGTAGTTACACTCGTCTCAACGGCGTTGAAGCCATTATTATCGATGTCCTCAAGCAGAGCGGCGCGAATACCGTCATCGTCGCCGATAATGCGAAGGCTGCCTTAGAACGTGCGCTTGCCAATCGCAATGACCTGACTTACGTCATCCCGCGCGATGCCTCGGAAGCCGTTCGCCAGTCGACCATCAGCTCGCTTGAAGAACTGATCTATGCATCGGTTGCCGCGCTGCTGGTGGTCATGCTGTTCTTCAGCGGCTTGCGCAACATGCTCATCACTGCAGCTGTTCCTGCCGCGATTGCGCTGGTTGGTCTCGTCATCCTTCCTGCGATCGGTGTTCCGGTTGATAAGGTGATGGTCCTGGCGATTGCTATTGGCTTGCTCGTGGTGTTGACCTTCATCCGTGATCGGAACACGCTGGTGACAATGGCGGGCCTGCCGATCATCTTGATGGGCACCTTTGCGTTTATGCCGGTGTTTGGGTTGTCAATCAACCTGGTGACGCTGCTAGCACTGGCGCTCTGTGTCGGTCTGGTGATTGACGACGCGATTGTGGTGCGCGAGAACATCTTCCGCCATACGCAGCGCGGCGAGTCGCCGCGCATTGCTGCTAGCAGGGGCACGGCGGAGGTGGCGCTTTCAGTGGTGGCAATGACTCTGACGGTCGTTGCGGTCTTCGTGCCAGTGACCTTTACGACCGGCACAACCGGCATTATCTTCAAGTCATTTGGCATTACTATCGCCATCGCTATTTTGCTGTCGATGGTGGAAGCGTTCATGTTCGCGCCGATGCTTTCTGCCAATCTTTTCCGCCGCCAGAAGGTGCAGCCGCATCCGCGCGATGAGGCGCATTCACACGCTGGCGATATCGGACGCGCAGCGCGGCGCCTGCGCAACATCGATCCCAACCAGGCGGACGCTGGCCTGCTCCACGAGGCGGAAGAAGATCCAGGCCCGCTCGGTCGGTTTTATGAGCGCGTTCTCTCCTGGAGCCTGCGCAGCCTGCGCAATCGCTTGATCGTGATTGCCACTGCGGTCGTGGTGTTGCTGTTGAGCGTGGTTGTCGCTAGCGGCTTGAAGTTCAGTTTCTTCCCGCAGCAGGATGCCGGTGAGTTCCTGGTTGGCTTCGAGTTGCCGCCAGGCACGGCACTCGCAGAAACCGACCGTCTTGCACGTCAGGCGGAGCAAGTGATTCTTGCCGATCCGGATGTCGAGTCAGTCATTAGCACGGTTGGCTTCGCCGATGCGCTGGAGCGTTCGTCGGAGCGCGCCGAGTTCTTCGTGCGACTGAAGGAGGACGTGCCCACCCGCTTGGTTGAAGAACGACTGCGCCCGCAACTGGCGTTTCTTCCCAACCTGACATTCGGGCTGCCGTCGATTGGCGTGCCGACCACAACGCGCGTTACTGGTCGGCAGTTGCAGTTGAGCCTGCAAACGACAGGACCTGTACAGGAACTGGCGCCGGTGATCGAGCAGATCAAGGCGGAAATGGCGGCCATTCCCGGCGTGGTGGACATCGACTCCAGCTATCGTCCCGGCAGGCCGGAACTGCGCTTTATCGCCGACCCGGAGCGCATTGGCGACCTGGGGATCACGAATGAAGAGATTGCTGCATCGGTGCGCGCGCTGGTGAACGGCGACCGTGCAACTGTATTGCGGCAGGCAGGGCAGGATATCGACATTGTCGTGCGCCTGCGCCCTGAAGATCGCGCGACACCGGAAGCGTTGCAGAATATCGCCATTCCGACCCGCAGCGGCACGGTTCCGCTGAGCGCACTAGGGCGGATTGAACTCGCGTCGACGCCGCAGACAATCCGGCGTCTCGACAAACTCAACCAGGTGATTATCGGCGCCAATCTGCAGGGGCGCAACCTTGGCGAAGTGCAGAATGAATTGCAACAGCGTTTGGAAGCGAAGGGGATCATCCCACCGACCGTGATTGCCAGTTTCACCGGTCTGGCGCAGCAGCAGAACGAAGGGTTCGGCTCGTTGCTGCTGGCAATGCTCCTGTCGGTGATCTTCGTCTATATGGTGCTGGCGTCGCAGTTCGGATCGTTCACGCAGCCGCTCGTGATTATGATGGCGATGCCGTTCAGTTTTATCGGCGCATTCCTAGGGCTGCGCTTGATCAATGTGGATCTCGACATCACCGGCATGATCGGATTGATCATGCTCCTCGGCCTGGTGGTGAAGAACTCGATTCTGCTGGTGGACTTCACCAACCGCCTGCGACGCGCCGGACTGGACAAGCATGCTGCGCTTGAACTGGCTGGCGCCATCCGCCTCCGCCCGATTCTGATGACCACGCTGTCGCTGGTGGCGGGCGCGCTGCCGGTGGCGATGGGCATCCATCTGGTCGGCACCGGTGAAGGCGGTGAATTCCGCAAAGGGCTGGCGACTGTGCTGATCGGCGGATTGATGACCTCGATGCTTCTCACGCTGCTCGTTGTGCCAACCGCCTACAGCCTGATGGACTCGTTCACCGAGCGCGTATCGAACTGGTTCCGCCGCCGCTTTGATCCAGAAGGATGGGCGGAAGAGCAGGCAGCAAGAGAGGCAGAGCTGGCGTCCGTCAACGGAGACGTTCCAGCAGTCGCTCTTACGCTGGCGAATGGCGGGATGACAAGCGAGCCGCTCAATCAGGTTCGCGCGGAGCAACGATTTGATGGGCACGCGCCGATTGAGGCGCCGGGGAAGGTTGTGGAATGAACAGGGAGAAACAAACCGTGAAACGTGGTCGCTTGATCACAGGTGTTGTTACAGGATTGACTGCTGCGGCACTGGCGGCGTGCAGCGCACAGCCCGCTGCCCCTGCGCCGACCGCCACGGCGCCTGTGGCGGCTCAACCTACTGTCGTGGCGCCGACGCCGGTGCCGCTGCCGACTAGCCAGCCGATCCGGCTTGGCATCACCGGCATCGGTGAGGTGAAGAGCGCACAGGATGCCAACCTCTCGTTCCAGGTGCAAGGCACAGTTGCGCAGGTTTTTGTCAAAGAAGGGGATGTCGTCAAGAAGGGCGACCTGCTCGCTATTCTCGACACCCGCGCGTTTGATCAGCAACTCGAACAGGCGAAAGCGGCGCTTGCCAATGCCCTGGCGCAGGAAGCGGCGCTGACCGAGGCTCCGCGCCAGGTGGACTTGGCTGCGGCACGTGCGGCCGTGGCCCAGGCGCAGGCGGCGCTCGAAGCGCTCCAGCGCGGACCAAAAGAACAGGACATTCGCATGGCGGAAGCGGCGTTGGCGGCTGCCGAAGCCAACCTGCAGGCCACTCGTGATCGCCTGTCATTCGCCAAGACTCAGGCGGAGATCCAGATGGAGCAGGCGGCTGCCGCGTTGACGCAGGCGCAGGCGCGTTATGCACAGGCGAAGTACAACTGGGAGTATGCGCGCGACACCGGCAACGACCCGATTGTGCCCGAAGTAACAGCGCCGAACGGGCAGCGCGTGCCCAACAAACTGAGCGATGGGCAGCGCGAAAACTACTACGCTCAGTTCATCCAGGCGGAAGCCGGATTGCGTCAGGCGGAAAAAGCGCTTGAATTGGCGATCAAAGGCGCCGAGAGCGCGCGCCAGGCGGAAATCACTGGCATTCGAGCAGCAGAAGCGCAGGTCGAGCAGGCGCGCCTAACCCTCGAGAAATTACGGCTGCCGCCCGATCCGGACCGACTGGCGGCTGCCAGGGCAGCTCTAGCGCAGGCGCGCGCTCAGGAGGCGCGCATCATCCCCGACCCGCGCGAGTCGCAGAAGGCGGCGGCGCGCGCTGCCGTCGAACAGGCGCGCGCCGCGTTGACGCTGGCGCAGATCAACCGTGAACGCGCCGAACTGCGGGCGCCGTTCGATGGCATCATCTCAATCGTCTCAATCGACCCTGGCGATCCGAGTGTGACCCAGGGACTGCCAGCGATCCAGATCGTCGATATGAGCAAACTGTATGTTGATGTTCAGATCAGCGACGTGGACATCAGCCGGGTGCGAGAGGGTCAACGGGCGAAAATCTCGATCAGCAGCATTCCTGAGCGCGAATACACCGGCAAAGTTGAGTTCATCGCGCCAACCGCTACAGTGCAGGGACTCTCGCGCAGTTATCGGGTGCGCATCGCCCTCGACGACATCACTGGGCTGCGGGCCGGGATGAGCGCGCGGGTCGATATTTTGGAATGAATATATCCGGCGAGTCAGCGTAAGGGCGGGTCTCAGACCCGCCCTTATGGTGTCTGAGGAGTCAAGGCTGGAACAACGCTGACGATGTCCAGCAAGGGCGGGCTGCGGCCTGCCCTCACCGGCGTTTATGGACAGGACAATGGGCGGCGGCAGTGCACAGGGCGTTCGTTGCCAGTTCATGATGGCGCCCTGGCGCACCTCACGTGTTAGCTCTAACAAAACATTAGCGTGCATATGCCGACTTTCTCGCTATCATGGAAAGCAGAGTCGCATTCAACGAGTCTCTCATCACTCATCACTCGTCACTGACAGAAAAATATCGGAGCAGACGCTATGGCCACAGAAACCGAAACCACAACGCATGCACCCACGTCAGTGCCGTTTCGCGCCGAAGTGCGCCAGTTGCTCAACATTCTGGCGCATTCGCTCTATACGGATCGCGAAATCTTTCTGCGTGAACTGATCTCGAACGCTTCCGATGCACTGCACCGCGTTCAGTTCGAAATGCTGACCAATCAGCAGGTGCGCGATCCAGACGCTCCATTGGAGATACGCATCAGTGTTGATAAGGATGCCAAAACAATCACGGTCAGCGATACCGGGATCGGCATGACCCGTGAGGAACTGATCGAAAATCTGGGAACGATTGCGCACTCGGGCACCCGCGCGCTGATCGAAAACCTCGAAGCAGCGCAGCGCTCGAATATCATTGGCCAGTTTGGCGTCGGTTTTTACTCTGCATTCGTGGTCGCCAAAGAAGTGACGGTTATCTCACGGTCGTACCGACCTGATGCCGAAGCAGCGCTCTGGCGCTCGGAGGGGGGTGAGAGTTTTATCGTCGATGCGGCGGAGCGTGAGCAGCGCGGTACAACGGTCACGCTCAAGTTGAAAGAGGAGGCATACGAGTTCGCCGACGAATGGCGGTTGCGGCAGATCGTGCGCCGCCACTCAAACTATGTCGCCTTCCCGATCTACATTGGCAACGAGCGGGTGAACGAGTCGACTGCGCTCTGGCATCAACCGCCGCGCAATGTCGAAGCGGCGCAGTACAACGAGTTTTACCGCCAGATGACTTTCGACTACGAAGACCCGCTACTGTACGTCCACTTCTCGTCTGAAGCGCCGCTGGACCTGCACGCTATCTTATTTGTGCCTGCGAAGCGTGAGCGCGGCTTCATCGAACGGCGGATGGAAGGAAAGATCCGCCTCTACTCCCGCAAAGTGCTTATTCAGGAAGACGCAAAAGACGTTCTGCCGCCGTACTTCCGCTTTGTTGAGGGCGTGGTCGATAGCGAAGATCTGCCGCTCAACGTCTCGCGTGAAGGCGTGCAGCGCGACGCAGGTCCGAACCGCGATCCCATCTTGCAGCGCATCAAGAAATCGCTTACCAACCGCCTGACGAAAGAACTGGTCGATCTAGCAGAAAAAGATCCGGCGAAATATGCGACCTTCTGGAACGAGTTCAGCCCGTTCATCAAAGAAGGCATCGCAACCGATCCGCTAGCGCGCGACGACCTGATACCGCTGCTCCGTTTCTATACTACGAAATCAGGCGATCAACTGGCATCGCTCGCCGACTACAAAGGGCGCATGGTCGAAGGTCAAAAGGAGATCTACTACGTCCTCGCTGCCGACCTGGAAAGCGCGCGGCGCAGTCCGCACCTCGATGCGCTGACCGACCGCGGAATCGAGGCGCTGCTGCTCTACGATGTGATGGACAGCTTCATGCTCAACGGACTGCGCGAGTACCAGGGGTTGAAACTGCGCAACGTGGACGACCCAAACCTCTCGCTGCCGGGTGAGGCGTCGACGCCAGAGATCTCGATCAGCGATGAGCAGTTCACCAGACTGGTGAACGCTTTCAAGGAGACGCTAGGGGAGCGCGTGACGACGGTGCGTGCCTCGAATGTGCTGCGCCACAACCCGCTGCGGCTGGTGTCGCCCGAGGATCAGCAGTACAATCGCGAGATGGCGCGTGTCCAGCGCATCCTCGACCGCGACTTCAAGGTGCCGCCGAAGATTGTCGAACTGAACCGCGGTCACCCGTTGATCGTCGATTTGGCGCGCCTGGTGGAGTCAGGCGGCGATGCAGCACTGGTGCGCAATCTGATCGAGCAGTTGTACGAGAATGCGCTGCTGCTCGAAGGATTGCATCCCAATCCTGCCGAGATGGTTGGGCGCATTCAGGCGCTGATGGAGGCGGCAGCGCGCAGATAGACCCTTGCCCACGAACCCTTTCACATCAGTGGGAGGCTCAAACTCCCTCTTCTCCCCCAACCTCCCGCATGCGGGGAGCGCAGAGGTGCTCTCCGGCATTGCGTTGAGCAATCTGCCCCGAACCTCCCGCACGCGGGCTCACAAGGGTAGATTTTTACCGGCAAGACCTTATGTCGCATTGCCCGTTCCGGGCAACAGGACGCCCTCTACCCCCTTCCTCACAAGTGTAGATTTTTTTCGGCAAGCCCTTCTGTTGCATTGCCCGTTTTGGGCGTCAGGACGCCCTAACTCCCCCTTCTCCTCCTATCCCCCCGTATGCGGGAGGATGGGAGGAGGAAGAGGCTCACAAGGATAGTTTTTTCAGCAAGCCCTTCCGTTGCATTGCCTTTTGGAGCGTTGGGATGCATAAACTCCCCCTTCTCCCCTTGTGGGAGAAGGGGGTAGGGGGGATGAGGGGAAAAAGGGCGTTAGGATGCGGCAAATCCGCTTCGCATGCCAAAAAGCCGACACTTGAGAGGGTGGGAGAAGGGGGTAGGGGGGATGAGGGGAAAAAGGGCGTTAGGATGTGCAACCTCCAGCTACTCCCCCAACCCCCCGCAAGCGGGGGGCGCAGTGGCGCAACGGCAATATCTTCGCTCGGAACCGCCCCAACCCCCCGAATGCGGGGGGCGCAGGGTTGTGGGCTTTGGTCGGCCCTTCATTCATTTCACGTCCCATCCCCCCGCATGCGGGGGGTGCTGGGTGGTGGGTTAAGGGGTTAAGGGGGGATGAGAGGGAAAAGGGCATCAGGACGCGGACAACATCAATCGCTACCAAAAACTCTGCACTTGTGAGCCCTTCTCCCCTAGTGGGAGAAGAGGGCGAGGGGATGAGGGGACCGAGGGTGTCAGAATGCAGCA
>JANXAL010000096.1 GCA_025062325.1 Roseiflexus sp. | reverse complement strand
ACCACAGCGACAGGCGATGCCGTTGCGGCTGCTGCGGCTCGCGCTTCCTTCGCTTCTGCTGGGGATCGGCGGCGGTCTGTTCCTGCCGTTCCAGAACCTCTTCTTCCGCACCGTCTTCGGGCTGAACGATGCGGTTGTCGGGGTAATGCTGGCGCTGGGGGCGCTTGGAATGGGGCTTGGGGCGCTCATGGGCGCGCCGGTCGCTGCGCGGCTGGGGTTGCGTCGAGCCTCCAGCGTGCTGCGCTTCGGCGCGGTGTTTGCGGTACTCCTGATGCTGACGCCGTTTCTGCCGATTGTGGTTGCCGGCTACATGCTGCGCGGCGCCTTCATTGCCGCCAGTTACCCGCTGAACGATGCGCTGGTCATGCAGTTGACCCCGGCGCAGCAGCGGGGGATTGCGGTCAGCCTGATGAGCGTCCTCTGGTCGCTTGGCTGGTCGGCGTCGGCGTGGGTCAGCGGACAGATCCAGGTGGCTTACGGCTTCACCCCAGTGCTGGCAGCGTCGCTCGTCGCGTATGCACTGTCGGCGTGGGCGATCTGGACGATACGGGAGAGTCAGGGTTGAAGGTTGAAGGTGCAAACGTGCGAAGGTGGTTTTACCTCCTTCGTGCGCCTTCGTGCTCTTCGTGGATCATGCCATCCACAAAGGACACGAAGGAGCACGAAGGGGGGAAGTTTTTCTGATGAATCTCACACAAAGGCGCTCTGCTCTCCAATCCCGCGTGGTAGGGGCCTTGACACTGACAAATCAACCCGTATAATCGCACTTTGAACTTTTGATGCTTCGAGGTCTGATATGGCGGCGAAAAAGCGCAAATCTCCAGACGGCAGCCCGACAAACGACCTTGTGTTCAGCGCCTATGTAGGCACAAATGATGAGGTGTTCCCTTACGTGCTCTCACTCTATGTCGCCCCCGGAAGCATTGTGGCTGACGTCACGTATGGTCGGGGGGTGTTTTGGCGCAAAGTTCCGCGTGACGCTTACAAGCTTCTGGCATCTGATCTTGAGTCTGGTGTCGACTGTCGAAACTTGCCCTATCAGGATGAGTCTATTGACTGTGTGGTGTTCGATCCGCCATATATGCACACTCCAGGCGGCACTGCCCACGTTAATCATCAGAACTATGAAAGCTACTACAAAAATAACCAGACAAATTCTGAAAAAAAGTATCACGAGGCAGTGCTGGACCTTTACTTTACTGCGGCTCGCGAGGCATGGCGCGTGCTCAAGCAAGATGGCATCTACATCGTCAAATGCCAGGATGAGGTTTGCGCCAATCAACAACGCCTGACACACGTTGAGATCATCAACGAATTGCAAACTTATGGCTTTATTACTGAGGATCTGTTTGTTGTGGTGCGAAATAGCAAGCCAGGAGTGAGTCGTATTCTCAATCAAGCCCACGCGAGAAAGAATCACTCCTATTTTCTGGTATTCCGCAAACCAAAAGGGCGTAAGCGCTGGTTAGGTCTCAAACATCGCTTACAAATTGCAACAAACGGTTCCAGAAAATCACAACCTTTCTCTGCTACGAACGAAGAACTTCCCCTTTTTCAGTAAAGAATTCTCCAAACTGTTTGATTACGATGTCTTCGGGAAATTGCCGAGCCAGCTGCAGATATCGATCAGGAACATCAAAATAATAGATACGATGCATACGGGAAAGCAATTTTTGATAGGCCAGCCACTGATCAGGGACACATATTTCGACAACTTCACGTGAGCGCGAGTCTAGTTTCGTCTCAGAGAAGAGAACCATTATTCCTCGATATGGTCTGTCAGCGTAAACAACGTCTAGTAGTCGCTGATGCGCCCAGGCCTGTACGACTCTTTCACGTGAGGACATCTTTACAGGAAGATGGACTCTCCAATCGTTCGTTTCGAATAGAAAGTCCATTGTCATCGAAACTCTGGTATTCCCAAGATCAAGTTTTGCTCGTTTTGTGGGATTGACATTGACTGCCCTCGAAAAGAGATGACTGACATAGCATTCAAAGAAAGTTGCTGGCCCCTTTTTATTTTGTCTATCAAATAACTCTATGGCCAGGCATGGAGCGAGTGCTACAGTATAAATCAACTTTTCAAAATTTTCTTTATCGGCTTTCCCTTCTATCCAATCTCCCCAAAGAGATTGAATATCTTTTGAATTCATAAGGAAGAACTCCTGATTTGCAGGTCGAGACACGATATTGCCGCTTTGAAAGGCTATGTATGACTTATCTTGCACCTTTGATGTGAGACTGACTTTTTTGCAATTTTTGAGAAAATCCAGGGAAGTTACCGCCAGATCCAGGATTGCCTGCCCTGCTTGATCGCTTTTCGCATTAGCATTACATGCCTGTTTTACCGCCTCATACTTTAGCTTCAAATCCGAGTTTACCATAGCTCGTACATCTATAATTCTAAAAACAACTCAGACAGGGTCATACCGAGCGCTTTTGCGATCTTCTCGATATTGCGAAGAGCTATATTTCGCTCACCACGCTCGACTCCACCAATGTATGTTCGGTCCAGTCCGCACTTCTCGGCGAAAGACTCCTGCGAGTATCCTTTGCTCAGGCGCAACGTCCGCACTCGCGCGCCAAAGCGCTTCAGGATGTCATCTTGCTGGCTCATAGGCACTATATAATGCAGCTCCAGCCTATGAGTCTACGGACTATGAGTATCACAATGCGAAGACAAGTTCCTCATTGCCATCTACTGCCTGGCAGCAGGGCGCGAAGCGCAGGCGCGCAAACTCTACGCCGCCGATCAGAGCGTCCCGGCAGCAGCGCTGCACGGCGCCATCGCCGATCTCAATGAGTATCTGACGCTGTTTCCGGGGCATCCGCTGGCGCTGGAGATGCGGAAGGCGCTCCAGGAGAGACTGCCAGCGGATTAATGTGGCGCTCCGTCCTTTGTGCCCCTTCGTGTTCTTCGTGGATCACGAAGGAGCGTCCCTACGGCGATGCGCCGAATGTCTGCCGCGCAATCGCTTCGGCGCGCTGGAGGAGATCGGGCGCGTCGGCAGGCAGAGTCACGACGTTGGGCAGGCGACGGAACCAGGCGGGCTGGCGGCGTGCGAAGGCGTGGGTGTCGTACTTGAGGCGGGCGACGGCCTCTTCGAGCGTGGCGCGCCCCTCGAAGTACGGGCGAAATTCGCGGTACCCCAACCCCGACATCGAGGGCAGGTTCCAGTGATAGCCGCGCTCCAGCAGCCCGCGCACTTCGTCGAGCAGCCCGGCAGCCATCATCGCGTCAACGCGCGCGTCGATGCGCGCGTACAACACTGGCGCCGGCAGGGTCAACCAGATGGTCGTGATACGGTAGGGGGGCGGCTGCACCGAGCGCTGCTCGGAGATCGGCCTGCCGGTGGCTTCGTAGACCTCGAGCGCGCGGATGATGCGGCGCACATTGCCAGGGAGAATGCGGGCAGCGGCGACCGGATCAACCTCCTTCAGACGTTCATAGAGCGCCTCTGCGCCCAGTTCCGCCGCCTGACGCTCAAGCGCAGCGCGAATGTCGGGACGCGGCGCGACGCGCGGCAACTGCCACCCCTGCAGCACCGCCGCCAGATACTGCCCGGTTCCCCCCACCAGCAGCGGCGACTTCCCGCGCGCCGCAATGTCGGCGATCGCGGCAGTCGCCATGTCCTGGTACAGCGCCAGCGAGAATTCCTCATCCGGATCGACGACGTCGATCAGGTGATGGGGCACAGCGGCGCGCTCGGCTGGCGTTGGCTTGGCGGTGCCGATGTCCATCCAGCGGTAGACCTGGCGCGAGTCGGCGGACACGATTTCGCCGTCGAACAACCGCGCCAGGTGCAGGCTCAACGCCGTCTTGCCAACGGCAGTCGGACCGACGATGGCAAGGAGCGGTATCTCTATTCGATCCAGATCGGATTGGTCCACGCCTTCCGTCCCGCCTCATCCACCACCGTCACCCGGATGTACGGAACCTCATGGATCCACGGCACGGGCAGCTCGCACGATGTGATGCCATGACCCAACTGACGCTGCGAGCGTTCGTCGGGACCTGAGACGAACACGGCGCGCGCCGGGGAGCAGCGTACCGCCACCCGCCGATCATCAACATCCACATCGTCAATCTGCGGTCCCTGGGAAGAATAGAACGCGCCATTCTTGAGCGCTTCCAGGATCGCTTCAGGAGACAATTCCTCAGCGCGCACTTGCACCCATGCCATGAATGTGTCAGGTCGAATGTAGAAATGCGCATCGTCGGCGGCGTATGCCAGCAAACGCCTCCCCTTCGCCAGCAGCAGATCGCTGAAATACCAGCTATCACCTCGATCATTGTCCCACACGGCGGTCGCATTGAAGACCTCAACGGCATGTGCAGCGTCGAGGGACAACCCATCCTCCAGAGTCAGGTTATACCAGGCAGGATGCGCAATCCCAACAAAGGCGCCGGCGGCTGCGGCGCGCGCTGCGAGCGCCGGTCCGGTCTCGTCCGGCGCTGGCGGTGCGAAGTCGTGTGGCAAGCCAACTGCAACGATGTGCCACAACCGTCCGGCGGATGTCTGCGGGGCGTGCAATTCTGCGCCGAGAAGCGTGGTGAATTGCGCGCTGCGGAACGGACGGGTATCAGTGATCTGAAAATGGTACTGGGGCAAAAAATGGTCAGTCAGCGCCAGAAAATCATACCCCTGCGCCCGGTAGGCGGCGACGACATCCTCCGGCGACAGTTCGCCGTCGGAGACGGTGGAATGGGTGTGCAGATTGCCGCGGTAGAAACGACCTGGACGGCGAAACGGCAATTGATCCATAGGTTTCCCTGTCCTCCCCCTTCGCCTCTCTTGTTGCCGTAGCGGGAGTATTGTACACCAGGAGGCGAGAGGCGAGAGGCAGGAGGCGAGAGGCGAGAAAATCGTTGTACGGCGCCCACGGTAGCAGCGTTGCATCGCAACGCCGCAGTCGCGCAACGCCGCAGCCGCGCAACGGCGCCGCGGCGCACGGCGCATGTTGCGCGTTGCACGTGGAAAGGTAGAAGGTTGAAGGTTAAGAAGTGGAAGAGCGGAAAACGTTCCCGACCTTTGAGGTCTCTGCCACGAACTCCGACCGTGTCCCAGAACGTCGCTCTGGTATGGGACAAACGAAGCAAAAAGGACGGTTCGGCAAAGGCCAATATCATTAGGCGCCCGGGGTCAGAGGTGTGGGGCGTCGTATATCAACTATCACCCAATGACTTAAGACGACTGGACAGATATGAGAGCGGCTATGAGCGTCTGAATGTGAAGATTTTCTTACAGGACGGAACCCTGCTTGAGGTCGTCACTTATATTTCTGAACGAAGACAGAATGACATCATGCCCACACGTGAATACTGGCAACGGGTGGTGCGTGGTGCAGAGGAACATCACTTACCTCCAGACTACATTGCCACGCTCGCGCGCGTGAAATGCCGCGAGGAATAATAGGTGCGCTGCTCCTGCTCAAGCGCCCACATGGGAGCGCCCTTCCAATCAACGCCCCGCATTGGTAGGGTCAGGCCCCCGTGCCTGCCCCACTTGCCATCGATCCACCCATGGTGGCGCCCACAGGGGGGCGCCTCTCAAGTGGAGCGTTTTTCAGACGCGAGGGGTGTTTTCCGCATCCCGAAGCCTTTTTCTTTCTCACCCCCCTGCCCCCTCTTCTCACGTGTAGGCTGTTTGGCGTGCGAAGCGGATGTGCTGCATCCTGACGCTCTTTCTCCCCTCGTCCCCCTACCCCCTTCTCCCACCAGGGGAGAAGGGGGAGGTAGGGCGTCCTGTTGCCTGAAACGGGCGATGCAACCGAAGGGCGTGCCGGAAAAATCTACCCTTGTGAGCCTGCCCCCTCTCCAGTGTCGCTAGAGAGGGGGAGTTGAGGCATTTTGATACCCAAAAATGGGCGAATCAACGCGAGGGTTTGCCAGAAAAGTCTACACCTGAACGCGGGGGGCGCTCCTACTGTACATCGACGACAGTCACGTATCCGCCTGGCACAATCCGTATGAATCCGTCTCACTCCGTGCGGATCCGTGTCCCATCGCGGGCTGTGCTCACGAAAGCAAGCAGGACTGTTCAACACCCGGTTGATCGCGCTATGGGCCTGTTCGCATTAGGAACCCGCGTTCCTCCAGCAGCGCCACGATGCGCCGTGCGCACTCATCCGGCGTGGTATCGACCGTTGTGAGGTGCACTTCCGGCGCCACCGGCGGCTCATAGGGGTCGTCGATGCCGGTGAAGCCGGTGATCTCGCCGCGGCGGGCGCGGGCGTACATGCCTTTGGTGTCGCGCTGCTCACAGACTTCGAGCGGCGTATCGACAAACACCTCGAAGAAGCGGTCGTCGCCGACCATTTTGCGGCACTCGTTGCGCGCCGCGCGGTACGGGCTGATCGCCGCACAAATTGCCACGCCGCCGTGCCGCACAATTTCGCTGGCGACAAATCCAATCCGCAGGATGTTCGTATCGCGATCCTCGCGGCTGAACCCAAGCCCTTTCGACAGATGGGTGCGCACTACGTCGCCGTCGAGCAGCGTACTCTGGCGTCCCCGCTCTAGCAGCATCGCCACCAGCGCCTCGGCAATCGTCGATTTGCCCGCGCCGCTAAGACCGGTGAACCAGACGCAGAACCCCTGGCGGTGGCGCGGCGGGTAGCTCTGCGCCAGGATCGCTGCCGTTTCAGGACGGGTAAACCATTCCGGCAGCAGTCTGCCCTTTGCCAGGTACTCCTCCCGCACCTGCGTGCCCGAAATCGTCCAGACGCGCGCGCCCGGCGGCACGGCGGTTTCTTCAACGTACTCGTCGGTATCGGGGAGATACACGTACTCCCGGAATGGCACCATGGTCACGCCGATTTCATCAGCGTAACGCGCGACCAGCTCCTGCGCCTCGTATGGTCCATAGAATGGCCTGCCGCGACTGTCGAGACCCGGACCGGCGTGGTCGCGCCCGACGATGAAATGGGTTGCGCCGAAGTTGCGCCGAATGATCGCATGCCAGAGCGCCTCGCGCGGACCGGCCATCCGCATCGCCAGCGGCAAGAGGCTTAGCAGTGTGCGTCGTGGATCATAATAGCGCTCAACTACTGTGCGATAAATCCGCACCCGACTGTAATGGTCAATATCGCCGGGGCGAGTCAGTCCCACCACCGGGTGAATGAGGAGTATGCCGCCAACTTCGGCTGCGGCGCGCTTTGTCAGTTCTTCGTGGACGCGGTGGAGCGGATTGCGCGTTTGAAAGGCGACGACTCGCTCCGCCCCCATCTCATGCAGAATCGAACGCACCTCAGCCGGGGTGCGCCGCAGGTCAACGAAGTCGTAGTAGCGTGGCAGGCGCACCACCCGCAGCTTGCCAGAGATGTACGTATCGCCCCATGTGCTCATTTCCGACACGAGCGGATGGCGCGGATCGGTTGTGCCGAGCGCCAGGCGCGCCTCCAGGGCGGCATCCCATGAGAACGTCTCTTCAATATCCATCACGGCGATCAGTTCGTTGCGTGCATCGCGCAGCGCCACACGATCACCGAGGCGCGCCAGCGCTTTCCCGCTGACCGGCAGCGTGATCGGCAGCGGGAAAAGCGTACCGTCCGCCAACCGCATCTCATGCAGCACGCGCTCGTAGTCGGCGCGCCCCATAAACCGGTCGAGCGGCGAAAAGCCGCCATTCGCCAATAGTTCAAGGTCGCACAGCGCGCGCGCCGAAATCTGGATCGAGGGCAGGCGCGCTGCCTCTTCAATCAACGCACGTCGCTCCTCGCCGGAAACTAGCAGGTTGATCAGACGACCACCATACGGCGGAATGAGTGGCATGAATTACCCTCCGAGATTACACATCCAGCATTGTGCCGCGCAGTCCTTCAGGAACCGGCATGTTGAACCGTTTCAACAGAGTAGGCAGTATATCGTAAATCTGCACCCTGTCGAGTCGCCGCCCGCCGCCAGGGCGCTGCGGGTCGTACCAGATGAACATGCCGTACTGCGCATGGTTGGCGTCGTCAGGACCGGTATCGTTTTCCTGAGTGAAGATTTCCTCGCCGCCAACGGTTCCCACTGCACGCCAACCGAGATCGCCGAAGTAGACGATCAGATCGGGCGCAACGCCGCGTACCGCACGGTAGAGGTGCTGTGGCGTGAAGACGCGATTGCCGAGCGGATGGCCATCAGGTCCGGTCATAGCTTCCAAACGCGCCGCAAGTTCAGCGCGCGCGCGTTCGTACTCGGCTGGCGGAATGATCCCATTCGGCTCACGCCCGCGCACATTGAGAAACACGCGCCCGTAGTAGCCGCCAGCGCCCCAGGCGCGTGTGCGCGACCAGTCAACCTCCACCTGATCAAGACTCGTTGGGCTGTCTGGCATTGTCTGGACGACCAGATCGCCCTGCTCAATCAGCCACTGGTTGATCCGCACCCCGCCCATCAACGGGCGCGCGCCGTGGTCCGATACAATCAGCACTGCTGTATCAGGTCCGCAACGCGCCAGCAGGTCGGCAATCCGCGCATCCACGTGGCGGTAGTATGCGCGAATGGCGTCAGCAAACGGCGAGTCGGGTACAAATAGCGGGTGGCGCGGATCCATATGTTTCCAAAACGCATGATGAACGCGATCCACCCCCATATCCACCAGCATCAGAAAATCAGGGCGATCCTCGTCGAGCAGCGCTGCCGCAACTGCGAAGCGTTGGTCGCACATAGCATAGATGTCGCGCAAGATACGCTGTTTGTCGTCGGAGCGGAAGTCCGGCACATCGAGCAGGTACGGACGCCCCGGCGTCGCGGATGCGGTCCAGGCAGCGACGCGTTCGGCGAGCACTGGCGGGAAGGTGTACTCCGTATCGGTCGAGGGCGCCAGGAAGCATGAGACGAGCGCGCCGTTGACCGGCGCTGGCGGGTAGGTTCCAGGCACGCCGATCACGGCAACGCGCCATCCCGCTTCGCCAAGAATATCCCACAAACGTGGAAACCGAACTGCGCGACTGTCGGCGACAACCATGCGCCTGTAGGAGCGGTCGGCGCGGTTACGAAATCCATAGATGCCAAGCTCGCCCGGATCGCGCCCGCTCATCATGCAACTCCAGGCGGGCACCGTGATGGCCGGGATGCAACTCTCTAGTTCGCCGTAGACCCCCTCCGCCATCAGGCGGCTGAGGGCGGGCAGATCGGCGCGCCAGCGGTCGAGCACCAGCGATGGTTCGGCGCAATCAAGGCCGATAATGAGCAGTTGAGGATGCATTGCCATGTGTTGAAAACTGAGAACCAGAGGTCAGGGGTTAAGGGTTAGGGGTTAGATATCCCACCTTTCACATTTTTGCACCTCATCACCTGCAACCCTTCAATCTTCTCGAACCATCGCCTCTTGCCTCATGCCTCACGCTGCCGCTGTTGAATTGCAACGGCTCTACGTGCAACCTGGCAACCCTTCAATCTTCTCGAACCATCGCCTCTTGCCCCTCGCCTCTCGCCTCTCGCCGCCGACCATGCCTCCGATAGAGCATTATAGCCGCACCGACGACCGCAGCGAACGAGAGAATATGCACAACATTGAACGGCGTTCCCGGGAAGAACCACGAGTCGGTGCGCAGGAACTCGATGAAGAAGCGCCCCAGGGGGTACCAGATCAGATACATGAGCAACACGTCGCCGTCGCGCAAGCGATCGCCATAGCGTTGCCAGATCGAGAAGATCAGCGCAAAACCGATCAGATTCCAGAGGGATTCGTAGAGGAACAGCGGATGAAAGAGCGTGGTTTCGGGAAACGCTGCCAGATCGCGGTATGGACCAATGCGATGGTCGGGATCGATGCGCAACCCCCACGGCAGAGTCGTTGGCGGACCGTACAGTTCCTGGTTGATAAAATTCGCCCACCGCCCGACCGCCTGACCAAGCGGCAGACCAAGCGCAACGGCGTCGGCGTATACCAGGAGCGGCGCCTTTCGGACGCGTGCAAATGCCCACAATCCAAGAGCGCCAAAAATAAACCCGCCAAAAATATGCAGCCCCCCTTCCCACACTGCCAGAATCCTGACCGGATCGGCAAGGAAACGTCCCAGCCCTTCTGGTCCGCGCGGCGACTGGATGAAGACGTAATAGAGCCGCGCGCCGATCAGACCGGGAATAAGCACCCAGAACGCCAGATCCCACACCGAGTCGCGGTCGAACCCGCGCCGCTCGACGTGCCGCGCCCCAACCCACGCTGCCAGGACAACGCCGGTCATGATCAGCACGCCGTACCAGCGCAGCGTCAGTGGACCAAGCTGGATAATAATTGGATCAACAGGTGGGTACATACTGGCGAAAGGAACATGAATTTGCACGGACGCCACGGATTGGCGCGGATTTGCTTGCAACAACGGGCACTCGGTCTGTGTACATCATCCCGATCCCTATGAATCCTTCTCTGTCAGTCCAGATCCGTGTTCCATCACATGCTATCCTTTGCCGCTCCAAACATCGAACGCCATTGCGCCTACTCCAGATACCCTAATTCCCTCAACCGCCGCTGCACGACTGGATCGTCCACGCCTTCGGCGCGCCGGATCAACGGCGCAACTGCGCTGGTGCGCCGCATGAATGCACTGAGGCGTTCCCGCAGTTCCTCGACCCGCTCCGGCAGAATTGCCGCTAGATCGACCGTCTCACGCGGATCGGCGTCTAGGTCGTACAACTCCACGTGGTCATCGCCGGTCTGAATCAGCTTATATGAGCCGCTGATCACTGCCCGGCGCGGCTGGTCGAACCGTCGCGCGCGCGCAAGGTCTGGTTGACGGCGCAGCATAATCCCCAGCACGTTCTGCAACGGTTCCGCTTCAACAAAGGCTGTGCCGCCATCGGGATCGGCGGTTGGCGACTGCGCCAGCGACCGGTCGCGCTCGATTCCGCTGGCGAGCCCGGCAGCGCTCAGCAGCGTGTGAAAAACCCGGCGCAGTGAAACAGTGTGATCGACCACGGCGCCGCGCTGAAAATCGCCGGACGGGTCACGCACCATTAGTGGGACGTGCACCAACTCGTTGTACGCCGATACTGTATGCCCGACCAGCCCTTTCTCTCCCAGGTGATCGCCGTGGTCGGCGCACACTAGGAGCAGCGTCCGATCAAGGGCGCCGCTGTCACGCAGACGCCGTAGGAAAGCGCCAATGTGTGCATCCTGCGTGGCAACCTCAGCGTCATACACATCGCTGAGCACATAGTGGTACCGTTCGTCTATGCCGGAGAACGGCGCCAGCCAGCCGAACACATCGCCATTGAATCGTCGTACATAGCGCGCTGCCTGGCGGTCGCGGATCACTTCCGGCGCAAAGCGTTCGAGCATGCGGCGGTCGGGATGATAAGGCGTGTGAACCCCCATCACGTTGATGAAGGCGAAGATTGGCTGGTTGCGCTCCACGCCGCGCCGCTCTATGAGCAAACGCGCCGCATCGTTCAAGGATTTGGGGGTGTTGCCCTTGAAACTGAGCGCCGTCTGCCACAGCGGCACCATCAGTGGCGTAAAAGCGAATTCTAGCATTCTCTCCGAGTGCGCAAATGAGTTCTGAATGCGGTTGAGCGCCTCCGCCAAGCGCCCTTTGAACCACTGGCGGTACCGGCTGATCAAACCGGGATGCGCGCCAGCCTGGTTGGGGCGCGAGGTCATCAGACCGCTGTAGTTCAGGAAACTCTCGAAGCCGCGACGCAAGCCGTTGTTGACAACGCCAACCAGAGGATTGTTGCAGAACGCTGCTGTCATGTACCCGCCCTCGCGCAGACGTTCCGCCAGCGTCGGAATACTCGTCGGAAGCGCCGATGATGACTGGTGCGTGGCATGTTCAGAGGGATAGAGACCGGTAAACATCGACGCATGCGAAGGGATGGTCCACTGCGCTGTGGCAAACGCACGGCGGAACAGGGTCGCTTCGGCGGCGAGTTCGTCCAGGTGAGGTGAGGTTGGGCGAGGGTAGCCGTAGCACGAGAGTCTATCGATACGCTGCGTATCCAGCACGAGCAACACAATATCGGGACGCCGACTCACAAAAACTCCTCCTCCGCGAACGGACAGTCCGGGATATCCTAGTATACCATGCAGCCGGGTGGAAGAGAGTCTGGTTGACGCGTGCGCCAAAGAACGCCATAATAAGCGCACCTGGATCGAGGGCGCCCCTGTGAACGATCAGACTGCCGCTGTCTACGCTCAACTGGCTGAGCGCATCATATCGCTCAAATTGTTGCCACGCACCGGATGGCTCCAACGCGGCGTGACCGCCGCCGAGAGTGTGGCGGAGCATAGCTTCGGCGCCGCCGCGCTGGCGCTCGTGTTCACGGCGGCAGATGACTCATTCGACCGCGAGCGTGTGCTGGCGATGGCGCTGGTTCACGATTTTGCTGAAGCGTTGCTCGGTGATCTTCCGCTCTCTGCGCGTCGCCTGATCGGAGAGACCGTCAAGCGCGATGCCGAGCGCCGGGCAATTGCAGAACTCTGCGCAGCGCTCCCTGGCGGCGATCGCCTGATGCGTCTGTGGGAGGAGTATGTCACTGGCGCCTCGCGTGAAGCGCGGTTTGTCAAAGCGCTTGATCGTGTCGAAACCCTGGTTCAGGCGCTGGCATATGAGCGTGCTGGCAACCGTTCACTGGACGAGTTCTGGGTAGACGCAAGCGAAGAGTTGGCGGAGTTTCCCGATCTCGCAGCATTTGTGACCTGGCTCGCAGCACAGCGCCCTAGGTAGAGTTTGGGCATCATTGTGAGCTTAGAAAGGTTGACACAAAGGCGCAAAGGCAGAATGGAGAGGGCTGGTCGCCCTTGCCAGGTCGGGTTTTCTAATGCGCAGTTTGTCGTCTCGCGTTCACTTGGAACATCCCGACGAGCCCGGCTCTCTCCTCCAAGTTTTTTGGCAAGCCCTTACGCTGCATTTCATCGCCTGTTTCGAGCGCCAGGATACGCTGCCTCCCCCTTCTCCCCTCATAGGAGAAAGGGAGTAGGCAAGGATCAAGGTAGACTCTTCCGGCAAGCCCTCACGTTGCATCGCCCGTTTCAGGCAGTAGGACGCCCCAGCGCCCCCTTCTCCCCTCGTGGGAGAAGAGGGCAGGGGGGATGAGGGGGCAAAAGGCGCCAGAATACAAAATAAGGGGACGGTTGCGAAGCTTTGCACCTCTGAGTCGATCTTGTCAGAAAAGGCGGTAAGCCGCGAAACGTTCAATGTTGAATGCGCTCTAGACGGAGGATTCATCCATGCAATCGCTCAAATGGTGGCAGACGGCAGTGTTCTATCAGATTTATCCGCGCAGTTTCGCTGATGGCAACGGGGACGGCATCGGCGATTTCGCTGGCATGATCGCTCGGCTTGACTACCTGCGTGATCTGGGAGTCGGGGCGATCTGGCTCTCGCCACACTATCCGTCGCCTAACGCTGACTACGGCTACGACATTTCCGATTACACCGGCGTCGCACCGGAGTACGGAACCCTTGATGATTTCCGGCGTTTCCTGGAGGGTGCGCACGCGCGCGGGATGCGCGTCGTGCTTGATCTCGTGCTTAACCACACTTCGGAAGAGCATCCATGGTTCAAGGAGTCGCGCTCCAGCCGCGACAACCCGAAGCGCGACTGGTACATCTGGCGTGACCCGGCGCCTGACGGCGGACCGCCGAACAACTGGTATTCTGCGTTCGGCGGTTCGGCATGGACATTTGATGAGACGACTGGACAATATTATTACCATTTCTTCTTCAAGGAACAACCCGACTTGAATTGGCGCAACCCGGAGGTCAAGCGGGCGATGTGGCAGGCAGTGCGCTTCTGGCTCGATATGGGGGTTGACGGATTTCGCCTCGATGCCATCGATACGATCTTTGAAGATCCGAATCTGACACCGCAGCAATCGAAGCTGTCGCAGATCGAGATGTTGCGCATCTGGCGTGAGAATCGTCCGCCGGAAGAGACGAGGGAGCTCTGGGAGCAGTTCGCCCTGATGTTTCGCTACCAGGTGCGGCAGCCGGGATTGCATGAACTGATGAAGGAATTGCGCGCGTTGGTGGACGAATACCCGGGTGATCGCGTGCTGATTGGCGAGGGGGATGATATTGCGTATTACGGCAACGGCAACGATGAGTTGCACCTGGTGTTCAACTTTCCGCTCATGCGCACCAACCGATTGACGCCTGCCTGGATCCGCGCCAATCAGCAGGAACGGCTGGCAGCGCTGCCGCCTGGCGCATGGCCCTGCAATACCTTGGGCAACCACGATGTCGGGCGCATGTGGTCGGCATACGGTGATGGGGTCAACGATGCGGCGCTTGCCCGCCTCCACGCGGCGATGCTGCTGACGCTGAAAGGTACGCCGGTGCTCTACAATGGCGAGGAGATCGGCATGACTGATCTATTGCTCGAACAGTTTGAGCAGTTGCGCGACAATCAGGCAATCAATCTGTACCACCTGGCGGTCAGCGACAGTGTTCCCCCGGACGAAGCGATGGCAATGGCGGCGAAGATCAGCCGTGACCGCTGCCGCACGCCGTTCCAGTGGGCGAATGCGCCTAACGCCGGTTTCAGCCCGCCAGGCGTAACGACATGGCTGCCGGTCAATCCAAACTATGCCCGGGGCGTCAATGTTGCCGATCAAGAGCGCGATCCGCATTCCCTGCTCAACTACTATCGGCGGCTGATCGCTGCCCGTCAGGCGACTCCGGCGTTGCTGGCGGGCGACTACACGCCGCTCCATCCCGACGAGGAACGCTATCTTGCGTTTTTGCGCGCCACGCCAGAACAATCTTGCCTGGTGGCGCTGAACTTCTCCGCTGAACCGGTAACGGCGCAGTTTTCGTTCGGCGACGGAGCGCGTCTGCGCACAGTATTCTCCAGTCACACGCGCTCCGCGCACGAAGAAGACCCGACGCATCTGGCCCTGGCGCCGTTCGAGGCATACATTGGCGAGGTTTTGCTGATGCAGCTCTGAGAAGCGGCTCTGAAACCTTGTCGGGATAAGGGTTTTTGTTCGTCCCTTTGAGAGCAACACCAGATTGCTCCATCAGAAAGCTGGGTCTCGTCCTTCTCCCCGCACGCTTACGGAGGAGGAGTCCCGTTCACGAGCGGAGGTTTTCTGGCAATCCCCCCGTGCTGACTGTCTGTTTCAGGCATCAGAACGCCTCAACTTCCCCTTCTCTCCCCCAACCCCCTGATGCAGGGGCGCGGGGAGGATAGGAGAAGGGGGCGGGGGGATGAGGGGAAACAAGGCGTCAGGATGCGGAAGACATCCATCGCCCCAAAAACGCTCCACGTGTGAGGGTAAGGGGGCAGGCGGGATTGATCACAAGAGTAGATTTTTCCGGCACGCCCTTCCGTTGCATCGCCCGTTTCAAGCAACAGGACGTCCTAACTCCCCCTTCTCCTCCCCAACCCCTGCACGCGGGAGCGCAGAGAGCATGCGGCGCAGCGTGGGCCGCGCGCTGCCCCCCAACCCCTGCACGCGGGAGCGCAGAGGAGGGGAGAATGGGAGAAGGGGGGATAAGGGGAAACAAGGTGTTTGGGCGCGAACAATACCCTGTGTCCAAGAGCATTCCTCTGGCAGGTCTGAGACCAGCACCAACGTTGACCAGATGTAGTCACCTGGACAGCGCCGCAAGCGCCTGCGCCGCCTCCTGTTCCAGGCGGTCAATAGCGGCGCGTGTTTTCTGTTCGCGGGAATGCAATTCAGTCAGACGATCTTCAAGTTGGTTAAGGAGCGCAACATACCGTTCGCGCAACGCCCGTTCGCTCCCCTCGCGCCCCAGCGGTCCGAGATTCCCCTGGATCTGCTGTTGGCGCGCCAGGATGTCTTTTCGCTCCTGGTCGATTTCGCGCAGCGTTTCCTGATGCTTTGCGATCTGATCGTAGAGTGACAGAATGCGCTCGAGCGCTCTGAAGGTCGCTCCGTCGAGATATCTGTCGCGCAGGAACGACTGCAGCCGGTGCATGTCGAGTTTGCGCACCTCTTCGGAACGCGAGGTCTTGCGCCGCTCATTGACAGTGAACACGGTCTCGATGCCGGGCGGGCAACGCACAGGCCAGCGCGCAACATTGTGCGCCTCTTCAGCTGGCGCTGGCGTGTCGAACAGGTCGTAGCCCGCCAGTCGTTCCTGCTCAATCACAATGTCCACGGCGTCGGGCAGGGTGCTGGTGATGCGGTAGCGCGTCTGCTGCACGTCCCATTCCTCGAAGATGGCATACTCTTTGTGGAAGCTCAACCCGGCCATTGTACGCTGCGTGTGATGCTCTTCGGTGATCGTCACGCCGAGTTCCACCGCATACGCGACAATCATTTCAGCTCCGGCGCGCGTGAAAGGCAGCACCGCTTCACCAGCGTAATCGCCGCGCTCTACAATGGTCACCGGTCCGCGTTCAAGGGTCAGACCAGTTTCATTCAGTATGCGCAAGCTGGCGACAGGGTGGCGGGGCAGTTTGCGCGCGTTATACAGCAATTCTTTGCGTCCATCGAGGCGCCGACTGACAATCGGAACCATGGCGGATCGGCCGCGCGCCACGCTGACCGGGTGCGCCACGCGGTACTGAAACAGCGCACCGCGCTCTTCGCCAACACTTACCGCTTCGGTGGAACGTTCGAGATCCTCCATGTTGAACGCTGGTGCTGCCGCTAGCGCTCCTTCTATTTCCGGCAATGAGTCGAACGAAAAGAGGACAGTTTCGTCGGCAGAAGCCAACTTTCCTGGCGCTGTCTGTTTCGCCCGTTTCGCCTGAAACTCTATCGGCGCTGCAACTGTGCGCACGTCGTCCTGCACCAGGGGACGCTCGGGAATACGCGGTTCGTACAGGCGATAGCGGAACGATACCGGCATGCCGGCAACCAGCGTCAATTCAACGTTCTCAAGGTCTTCGTCGAGTTGATTGTCGAACAGTCCCCACCCCTGAAGCAGGACCGTCACCCGTGCGCCAATGTCACGCTCTCCGCCGCTGGCGGAGTCTTCGCCATCGGGTTTCGGCTCTGCCAGCAGACGGTAACTGACGCGCCAGGAGGGAGCGGGAGCGATATAGCTCACTAGTATGTCGTGGTCGCCTTCCGACAGCCGTACAACGGCGGATCGCCGGTCTTCCTCACTTTGCGCCGCACGCAGGAAGTAGGTCATATCCGCAGCCGCGCGATCATCGAGGATCGT
Source organism: Roseiflexus sp. (assembly GCA_025062325.1). Classification (GTDB taxonomy): domain Bacteria; phylum Chloroflexota; class Chloroflexia; order Chloroflexales; family Roseiflexaceae; genus Roseiflexus. Next base: position 3,498 of record JANXAL010000096.1, on the reverse strand, counting down.
CAGGCGCGTAATGCGCCGCACCGGTACGGTGCGCACTTCACGCTGTTCTGCAAGATAGAGCGAGACCAGCGGTTTGTCGAGCGGTTCCTGCTCGTCCAAATCAATCCCGATGACGGCGCCTTCGAGCGTTTCCTCGCCATCTTCACTATGGCGGCGTTCGCTCTCGACTGACAGGCGCACCCTGCGCCCGCGCAGATCGCGTAGCAGATCGAGCAGGCTGCGGGTATCAGACAGATGAATGGAGCCGCGCTCGATCTGCTTTGCGCGATCCTCTGGCGTCTCAATGTCGATGCCCAGCACCTGACCTTCGCTCAGATCGAGGACGATCAGGCTTTTGAGAATATCGTCCATCGCGTCTCTTGGAAACATCAGACGCAGTTCTGTGCCTGCGACCGAACCGCGTCGTTCGAAGTAGCCGACGCCGTGACGGTACATCAGCATGCGGCGAATAGGAAGATCGGGCACGGGTTTCCTCCCTTTCCTGATAATCATTACGCCAGTGCGTTCCACTTGGCGCAGAGGAGTATAGCAGCAAAGCGCCGCGTCTGCGACAGAGCCCCTCCCCTGATGCGCAAGCGAGATGAACAGCCGAACCGTTACGCGGTATAATGGCGCCGGGCCGTCCCGCAACCAGGTGCCCACGCACTGGCGTCTCACGCTTCTTCTCGCTTTGTGTGAAACGGAGGTCGGACATGACGAAGCAACCGGCCGGACACCTCTGGTGGCAGCGCGGTGTCATCTACCAGATCTACCCTCTTTCGTTTCAGGACAGCAACGGCGATGGCGTCGGCGATCTGCGCGGCATTCGCTCGCGCCTCGATTATCTGGTGGATCTGGGGATCGATGCCATCTGGCTTTCGCCGATCTTTCCGTCGCCCATGGCTGATTTTGGCTACGATGTCGCTGATTACTGCGATATTCACCCGCTCTTTGGCACGCTCGCTGACTTCGATGCACTGGTTGCCGATGCCCACCGACGCAACCTGAAGGTTATCCTCGACTTTGTGCCCAACCACACATCGGATCAGCACCCATGGTTCATTGAGTCGCGCAGTTCGCGCGACAATCCGAAGCGCAACTGGTACATCTGGCGCGATCCGGCGCTGGATGGCGGTCCCCCGAACAACTGGCTTTCGTATTTTGGCGGATCCGCCTGGGAGTACGACGCAGCCACCGGGCAGTACTACCTGCACCTCTTTCTCAAAGAGCAGCCTGATCTGAACTGGCGTAATCCGCAGGTGCAGGCGGCGATGCTTGATGTCATGCGCTTCTGGCTTGATCGTGGCGTTGATGGGTTTCGCGTCGATGTCATGTGGTTGCTGATCAAGGACGACCAGTTCCGCGACAATCCGCCCAATCCCGACTGGAAACCCGGCATGATGCCGCACATGCGCCTGCTTGAGACCTATTCCGCCGATCAGCCGGAAGTCCACCAGATCGTTGCCATGATGCGCCGGGTGCTCGACTCATACGACGAGCGGACGATGGTCGGCGAGATCTATCTGCCGTATGATCGTCTAATGCGCTACTATGGAACGCCTGACATGCCGGAAGCGCATTTGCCGTTCAATTTTGCGCTGGTGCTGTTGCCATGGGACGCACGTACCATTGCGCAGACAATTGCTGCGTATGAGGCGCTGCTCCCGCCGCATGGCTGGCCCAACTGGGTGTTGGGGAACCACGACCAACCGCGGATCGCCAGTCGGGTCGGCGAGGCGCAGGCGCGGGTTGCTGCTATGCTGCTTCTGACGCTGCGCGGTACACCGACGATCTACTACGGCGACGAGATTGGCATGCACAATGTGCCGATCCCGCCTGATCGCGTCCAGGATCCGTTCGAGAAGAATGTGCCCGGCGAGGGGCATGGGCGCGATCCGCAGCGCACGCCGATGCAGTGGGATGCCAGCGAGTACGCGGGGTTCAGCAAAGTTCAGCCATGGCTGCCCCTCGCTGACGATTACCGGCAGTGCAATGTGGCAGCGCAGCGCAACGCGCCCTATTCGATGCTGTCGCTCTACCGTCGTCTGCTGGCGCTGCGCCGTTCCGAGCCAGCGCTGTCGATCGGGTCATACCAGGCGGTCACTGTCGAAGGCGATGACGCAGCACGCCAGTCGGTGCTGGCATACATGCGTGAAGCGGACGGTTGCCGTTTTCTTGTCGCTCTCAACTTTGCATCGAGGCCCGCCTGGATGCACCTTACTGGCATTCGCAAAGGAACGATTGCCCTGTCAACTCATCTTGATCGCGGCGGCAGCATCGTGCAGAGCGAACTCGAGTTGCGCGCAAATGAAGGCGTCATTGTTGCGCTTGCAAGATGATCACACTAGGTTCACATCCGCTTATTGCATCTCACGACAACATGCGCGATAATAAGAAGGAGGAGGAAGGTTTGGTCACTGTCTATGCCCGACCCCGCCTTGATTTTGCAGTCCTCGGACGAACGACGCCACTTCCCTTTATCTGGTACGCAATGAAGCAATATGCGCGTGGTGGATGCACCATGCGCTTTTGGGCGCTTGAGGAGACCCGGAATGGCAGTTCAGGTCTGGATCGGAGAGAAACCAGAGCACCCAAATGAACGCCGCGCAATTATGGCGCTGGCGCGCGGGCTTGATCGTCTCGACGGACTGTATCTGATCCTTGCCAATTTCACCGTCGGCGGGCGCACGATTGACCTGGTCATCGTCAAGCAAGATGCGATCTTTATCATCGAACTGAAGCACTGTGATGGCAAGGTGTTCGGTGATGTCAATGGTCCCTGGTTCGTCGAAGGCTCCAACGGCGAGCGTAAACGACTGAACCCTGGGCGCAAGAATCCCTATAACCAGGTGATCTCCTATTACTACAACCTGGTCAATTTCCTCAACGACCATCGCGCTGAATTGTTGTCGCCCCAGAAAGCGAAGACCGTTGATTTTCGCACCTGCCGCCGCCTGGTGGTGATTGCGCCAACGATCCAGGAAGGTTCACGCGTCGAAACCGACTGGAAGGTTGATTTGAAGGGTCTCGATGAACTGCCTGCCTATCTGGTGACTGAACGTTCGAGCGAGATCGACCTGACCGAGGAGGAGATGCTCCGCATTCCGGAACTCCTCCATCTGACCCGCTGGACTGAGATCAACACGCTGCTTGCCGGCGTTCTCCCGCCTCTTGATGAGTCGCCGACTGTGGTGGATCGCACCGCTCCTCAGGAGCAATCGGTCATTACGATGTCATCAGGATCGGCTGCCGCATCTGCTGAGACAGGAGAGCCCACAGCGGCGACAGGCGCTTCCAAAGCATCAGCGCTGCCGGTCGCGACGCCCGCTGCCCTCGCACAGTGTCTTTCGCGCTTCTGGCAATCGTGGACGGGACGCATCGCTCTTGTGTCGAGCCTGATCGTCGTCGTTTTGCTTGGCATCCTGTTCGGTCAGTGGCGGCCCTTGCCCCGTCCAGATCAACCATCACAGAGTATGGTGGTCTCGACCAGCCTGCCGGCTGGCGGCGCCGACGCTGGAG
>JANXAL010000020.1 GCA_025062325.1 Roseiflexus sp. | reverse complement strand
CAAGAGATCATTTCCCCTGGTCAGTTCGATTCGCTGTTGAATCTTAGACTCGTTCTTCTGTTCGCTGAATACCCGTTGTTGCGCATGAGAGCTGCGAACGCAAAGCTACGCCTGCGCGATAACCCTTGGGCCGTTGCCGATGCGCTGTATTAACTGGAAACGGTGGTATTGGTGAGAAAAACAGTTTGTTGTGGTCACCCTTTGTATCGGTTGACCACCCTTCCGGAGCAGCGACTGCGACTCGAACGTCTTGCCCGCAGCTTCGACGATCCGCAGTACCGCGATGAACTGTACGAACTGGTGCGCAGCGCCAGCGAGGAGCGTCGCTACCGCGAGATGATCTCGCTGCGAGTCGGCGTGTTCGCTATGCCGGAGTTCGAGACGCCTATAATCTGAGAGCTTACCAGACGGCGATCACGCGCGTGGGTCCGCCGGAACCTGCCGCAATCTTCGGTGCACCAACGAAGAGCGTTGCACCGCTCGGCGGGATTGCTTCCAGATTCGCCAGATTCTCCAACCCCCATCGGTTGGTCGGCAGGAGCGTGTAGTGGACGGCAAACGTCGTTGACGGACCGTGGTCGAGGCTCAGCGTATCCACGCCGATGCCGGAGATGCGCCGTTCGGTGAGTAAGAAGTCAATCGCCTCCTTGCCAAAACCGGGAAAGTGCATCACACCGCTGCTGTCGGTATTGCGGAACGCTTCAACCGAACCGGCCCGCGCGCCCCATCCGCTTGCCATGAGCACGGCGGCATTGTCGGGAATGCGCCCGTAGCGTCGTTCCCAGGCGCGAATGTCGTCGGGTGTGACCACAGCATCGGGGTCGCGGCGCGCCTTTTCAGTAATGTTGATCACTACCGCCGGAACGACCAGGTTCTCAACCTTCAACTGGTCAACGAACAGGCCGTTGGGCGCAAAATGCACTGGTGCGTCCATATGGGTTCCTGAATGTTCCCAGTAGGTCAGAATGTTCCCGTAGTAGCCGTCTTTGTCGTGTGAGACCGCCTGCTGAATGCGGAACGGCGCCGCTCCGGGGAAGAGCGGAAACTGGGTGCCAAGCACGTGGGTCAGATCGAGCACGTTTCGGAACGTTGTGCGGCGCACGGTCGCTGCGTGCGCCGACCCGACCGGCAGCGTAGCTGCGACGGCCGCGCCCAGACTGAATTTGAGCAGGTTGCGTCGGCTGATCTCAGGAGATCGCATGCTAGCGAGCGTTTCCGGGGGACACATCTTCAACCTCCTGGTGTACCATTCGCGCGGATCCTGTGAACGCCTTCGCCTGCACGATACGCGACAGAGACCCACAGGCAAAAACCTGGAGTCTCAGGCGAACTCTGGCAGCAAAAGGCGCAAAGAATAGTGCGGTAAAGTGTAGTACAATTCGAGAAGAGTGTCAATCCGCTGGCGCTCAACTGTTCAGTTGAGCGCTGCGACTGCTGCAATCAACTGCGTAGGTTGTCGAGTCTGGCCGCTGCCACCGCCGCCTGCCCCAGGCAGAGACCGCCATCGTTCGGCGGGACGCGCCGGTTGAGCAGCACCCGGAAGCCGGATTGTTCCAGCCGCGCAACCAGCCGCTCGGTCAGGCGCCGATTCTGGAAGACACCGCCGCTCAACGCCACTGTCGCGGGCGCGCCGGTTGCGCGCGCCCGTTCACACGTCTGTGCCAGCGCCTCAGCCACGGTGCCGTGAAATCGTCCGCTCACCTGCGCAACCGGCGCGCCCGTCTGCAGATCCGCGACAATCGCGCGAATGGTCGGCAACGGGTCGATCCGCAGCGGCGCGCCTTCCAGGAGCGCAAATGGGTAGGGACGATCGTCCGATCCGGCAGCCGTTTCCAGTTCGATGGCCGCCTGCCCCTCGTACAGGGCATGATCGCGAATGCCGACGATAGCGGCGACGGCGTCGAACAGGCGTCCCAGGCTCGAGGTTGGCGGCGCGTTGACGCCACGCTCGATCATGCGAGCGATTAAAGCCCATCGCTGGCGATTGATCCGTTGCACGAAGGGAATGTTAAGGTCGAGGAACGCATCGCCAAAGGCGCGCCACAGATATGTTGCGCCGATGCGCCACACCTGCCGCACTGCCGCGTCGCCGCCCGGCAACGGGATGTATGCCAGGTGCGCGAAGCGCACGAAGTTGCGCAGATCAGCGATCAGCACCTCACATCCCCAGATCGCACCGTCAAGCCCATACCCTGTCCCGTCCGCCGCCACGCCGATGACCGGACCCTCAATGCCGTGCTCCGCCAGGACGCTAGCGATGTGCGCGTGATGATGCTGCACGCCAATCTTCAGCGGAATGTCCGACGCCAGCGCCTCTTTGGTTGCCAGGTATTCGGGGTGCAGATCATACGCCACGACTTCGGGATGGCAATCGAAGAGACGCGCAAAATGGCGCACTCCCTCGCGGAAAGAGGTCAGCGTCTCCAGGTTCTCCAGGTCGCCGATGTGATGGCTGAGGAAGGCGTCGTGTCCTTTTGCCAGGCAGAAGGTGTTCTTCAGATGCCCGCCGACCGCCAGCAGCGGTTTGGGGAAGCGCAGCGCCAGCGTGACCGGTTCGGGCGCATACCCGCGTGAGCGGCGCAGCAGTTGCACTCCGCCAGCGACGATGCGCGCTACCGAGTCGTCGCAGCGCATATGAATATCGCGGTTGTGGGTCAGCATTCCGTCGGCAATGGATGCCAACCGCATCGCGGCATCGTCATCACGATAGGCGATTGGCTCGTCACTCAGGTTGCCGCTCGTCATGACCAGCACTGGCAGTCTGCCCGACGCTGCCGCCGCATACGCACGCAACAAAAGATGATGAAGCGGCGTGTATGGCAGCATAATGCCAAGCGTTGCGTATCCTGGCGCAACCGACGGCGCCACCGGCGCATCGGGCAGGGCATCGAGCAGCACAATCGGGCGCTGGCGCGACATAAGGAGGGCCTCTTCGTCCTTATTGACATAACATAACTGCCGGATTGTTTCGAGGTCCGGCGCCATGAGTGCAAACGGCTTGGCTTCACGCTGCTTGCGGGTGCGCAATCGCGCAACAGCAGCGTGGTCAAGCGCATCGCATGCCAGATGATACCCGCCCAGTCCCTTGATTGCCAGGATTGCTCCTTGCGCCAGCGCCGCCGCCGCCTGTTCAATCGGCGATGCGTCGGTTGACAGGCTGGGACGGAACGCTGTCGACCGCCAGTGGAACGCCAGGGACGGACCGCATGCGGCGCAGGCGTTGGGTTGGGCGTGGAACCGGCGGTTGAGCGGATCGTCGTACTCTGCCTGGCAGGCCGGGCACATTGGAAAGACGTGCATTGTCGTCTGCGCCCGGTCATACGGCACATCGAGCACGATTGTGAAGCGCGGACCGCAGTTGGTGCAGTTGATGAAGGGATAGCCGAAGCGCCGGTCGGCAGGATCGAACAGTTCGCGCAGGCAATCGTCGCAGGTTGCTACGTCGGGAGAGATCAGGGTATTGCGCACGGCTGCGGCGCGACTGGTTTCGATGCGGAAGATAGTTTCGCCGCAGGGAGCGACCGCTTCGACGCTGATTGCGTCGATCCGCGCCAGTGGCGGCGGTGTGGTGCGCAGCGTCTGCTCGAAGGCGTCGAGCGCATCAGCGGAACCTTCGATCTCCAGCGTCACACCGTCGCTATCGTTGAGCACGAACCCGCCCAACCCCAGGCGTTGCGCCAGACCATAGACGAAGGGGCGAAAACCGACCCCCTGGACGATTCCGCGTACCATTAGGCGGCGGCGGATATTCTGCGGCGCATCAGAACCCATAGACGGCGAGGACCATTGCGGTGTGCGTGTTCCTGGTCGTCTCATCACTCGACTGACATCATGAATAGGACGCGGATGAACACGGACACGGCGGATTCACACGGATTTGTAAAAAGGAAAACAGCAACGCGCCATCCAGCAGCGCAACGCCTGGCGTCAGATTGTCACCACGGTCCTTGCAGACCGAAATTCAAGCGACTGCTCCTCGCATAGCGGCGGATCGGCGCAGATCAGGCGCATATACAGCGTCTGTTTCATCACCGACCAGCGAGACCGGGCAGCAGGCGCATCACCCGCTGGCGGAGCGAACGATAGGCAACCCACCCAAGCAATCCGACGCCTCCCAGCACCATCGTCTGGCGGAGCGCCCAGCGACCGGCGCGCGCATACCAGGGGCGCGGCGTCTGTTCCTGCGGCGGCGCGAAACGGCGCAGCAGGTAGGCAACCAGCGGGAAGAAGATGCCGAATGCCGCACCCAGCAGCAGCGCATTGCGCCCGGTGATCAGCACATGCGTCTGATTGCCAAGCTCCGCCGACCCTGCCAGCAGCACCCCGACCCTGCCCGACTCCATGCGTGCTTCGCGCGCTGCCACGAATCCGGCGGATGCACCGTTCAGACGAACATCACGCCCCGCTATGAGCGCCGTTGCGGCGCTGCCGGTCATGTTCACATCACCGCCAGCCTGTACCGCCAGCGCGGCGCTGAACGTCATTGACACATCATCCTGCGCCGTTACTGAACGTGCAAACGCGCGAGACAACGTCGCCTTCTGCGCCTCGACCGCGCCTGCTGACACATTACTCAGTTCAACAACGTCTGCCTCGATGGTATCACGTGACTCCGAACGCTCGATCCGCAACAACCGGTCGAGCCATCCGGGACGGTGGTTCGATGCCATGCCACACCTCCATGGCGCTGCACAAGACGCGAACAGTATAGCACACGGCGTCGGAGAAGGCGTGTTCGTGGTAAGATAAGGAGGGATCGATCATTGCGATGGAGCGGCGGCATGACCACATACCGCGATGCTGGCGTTGATATCGATGCTGCTGCGCGCGCCAGACAGTTGATGGCGGAGGCCGTTCGCGCGACCTATTCCCCGGCGGTGCTGGCGGGTATCGGCGCCTTTGGCGGATGCTTCGACCTGCGCGTGGCACTAGGCGGAGAGATCGGCGAGGCTGTGCTGGTTGCCTCCACCGACAGCGTCGGCACTAAAACGCTGGTCGCATCAGCGCTCGGTCGCTACGAGACGCTCGGCTACGACTTAGTCAACCATTGTGTGAATGATATTCTGGTGCAGGGCGCACGACCGCTGTTCCTGCTCGATTATCTGGCAGTCAACCGGCTCGATCCGCAGCGCGCTGCAACGCTAGTGGCGAGCGTCGCCGCTGCGTGTCGCGAGGCGGGGTGTGTTCTGCTCGGCGGCGAAACGGCGCAAATGCCTGATGTGTACCGCGATGACGCCTTTGAACTGGCAGGAACGATTGTCGGTGTAGTGCAGCGCGAACGGATGCTGCCGCGGAACGTCGCGGTCGGTGACGTGATCCTGGCGCTGCCGTCGAGCGGATTGCACACCAACGGCTATTCGCTGGCGCGGCGAGCGCTTGGACCGGGCAGCGCCTACGGCTATGACGCCACCCCTGCCGAATTAGGCGGCAGGAGCATTGGCGAAGCGCTGCTCGAACCGCACCAGTCTTACCTGCCCGCATTCGAGCAGTTTGAGGCGGCAGGCGTACCGGTGCATGCGCTGGCGCACATCACCGGCGGCGGCGTGTACGAAAACCTGCCGCGGGTGTTGCCAGAAGGATGCGGCGCAGTCATCCGGCGCGGCACGTGGGACATCCCGCCGATCTGCGCACTCGTTGTGTATGCCGCCGGTCTCGATGAGTACGAAGCCTATCGCACGCTGAACATGGGTCTCGGCATGCTGGTGATCGTTCCGCCCGACGTTGCTGACGCCGCGTTGCGCACCGTGCCCGAAGCGCGGCAGGTCGGCGAGGTAGTCAGGGGCGAAGGAGTCCGTCTGATCGAATAGAACATACGTTTGACATCCTGCCGTAAGCACGCTACCCCTCTTCGTGTAGAACTGGCAGGTACAGGGGTGACAGGTATGAGCGCTTCGACAGTAACCGATCCGGCGGCGCTTTCTGAAGCGACGCGGCTGCCATGGGGGGTGCTGCTCTCGCCGCCGCCTGGCGACCTGCCATACGACGATGGAGAGCGTATGGAGTCACCGTGGCACGTGCAGAGCGCCATGATCCTCAAAGCCGCCTACGTCGCAGCGCATGGCGGGGTCATGACCGACTACTACATCGGCATTAACACGTTCGTCTACTATAGCTGGAAGCAGATCCGCAACGACGAGTATCGCGGACCAGACATGTATTTCGTCAAAGGAGTGGATGGCACGAAGCCGCGTCTCTACTGGGCGATCTGGGACGAGGATGGGAAATACCCGGATGTGATCATCGAACTGTTGTCGCCGAGCACGGAGCGATTCGATCTGGGTTCGAAGAAGGATCTTTACGAGCAGCGATTCCGAACCCCGGAATATTTCTGCATCGCTCCCGATGTCGAGCGGTTGCTCGGCTGGCGGCTAGGACCGGATATGCGTTACCACCCGCTGACGCCCAACGAGCATGGGCGTTTGTGGAGTGAGCAACTTGGCTTCTGGATCGGTCCCTGGCGCGGCGTCTACATGGGCGAAGAGCACACCTGGCCCCGTCTGTTCCATCCCGATGGGACGCTCGTGCTGTTGCCAGAAGAGGCGGAGCGACAACGCGCGGAGGCAGAGCGGCAACGCGCGGAGGCAGAGCGGCAACGCGCTGAAGAACTGGCGGCGCGCGCCGAAGCGGAGCGACAACGCGCCGAAGCGGAGCGGCAACGCGCCGAAGAACTGGCGGCGCGCGTTGCAGCGCTGGAGGCGGAACTGGCGCGTCTGCGCGAAAGGAGCGACCAATGAACCTGGGAGAGAAACTTGCCGAAGGCAAGACTAAGATCGTCTATGCCCATCCCAACGATCCGACCCTGGCGATCATCATTCATAAGGACGGGATCAGCGCTGGCGATGGAGCGCGGCGTCACATCATCCCTGGCAAAGGAGCATTGAGTGGGCGCACGACTGCCAATGTATTCACCATGCTCAACCACGCTGGCGTCGCCACCCATTTTGTTGCTGCGCCTGAGCCGACGGTCATGATCGTGCGGCGGTGCGCCATGATCCCGCTCGAAGTGGTAAATCGGCGAATCGCCACCGGCTCGTACATCCGGCGGCATCCTGATGTCGCTGAAGGAACCCGGTTCGATCCGCCGCTGCTCGAGTTCTTCCTGAAAGACGATGCGCGGCATGACCCGCAGATCACGCCGGAGGAGATCATCGCTCAGAGGATTGCCAGCGCCGACGAGGTGGAACAGATGGCGTCCGAGTCGCGGCGTGTCTTTCTGCTGATCGAAGAAGCCTGGGCAGCACAGGATGTTGTGCTGTGCGATCTGAAGATCGAGTTCGGGCGCGACGCCTCAGGCGCGCTGGTAGTCGCCGACGTGATCGACAACGACTCGTGGCGCATCTGGCCCGGCGGGGTGAAAGAGCGCATGCTCGATAAGCAGGTGTACCGCAATATGCCGGTCGTCACCGAAGAGGGCTTAGAACATGTGCGTCGGCTGTACGAAGAGGTCGCCCGACGCACCGATGCATGGGTCAACCGGTGAGGGGCGTCACGCTCCTGGCGGACGGGGGTTCTGGGGCAAGATACCCTCCCGCAACTACGCCAGGAGCGTAATGCTATAGAGTTTGAGAAATAATCGGGTATTGCCGGATCTAGCCCGCGCAGGCGGGCTTCGCGACCGTCGCTTGCGACTTTGGACGCCGAACAGACGGGCGGATAGCGGAATATGTTTGCTGCGCCCGGCGTCCGCGTGAAGTCGCTTTTCATTTCCGAACTCTAGAGAATGACTTATTGAGGGAACGAAAAGCGACCCTCATGTCGGCAGGCTTACCACATAGACCGGATACTGAAACCAAACATCCTGCACTGTAAGCAGCATCATCCATGCCATTGACTGAGCTGCAACCGACAGTGCTAGTCCTGCCGTACGCCACGACCGATGTCGGATGGCGATTGCTGTCACGCAGAAAAGCGCCGCCTTCACCGGCAGTGCCAGCGCCAGCGTAATGCTGCCGATGATTACAATCTGTCGCTGGTGCGCCCGTCGTCTGACGGGCGGAAAAGCGGGCAGAATCAGGAGCGCTGTCGGTGCGCCGTTGTGCCGGTAGAGCGCTAGCGCGGCTAGCGCTGCGCCAATGCAAACCAACGCTTGCTCTGATGCAGCTACGTTCCTATGCTCGGCTGAGTCGTGGATATCGAGCAGCATTGTGCTTCCTTCGCTAGCTCACCGGAGTAGCAGCGGAAATGTGGGAATGACAAGCATTGCCAGCACGCTAGGCAGGAATGCATCCAGCAGTCAGGCAGTCTGCGCATTCCGCCCAAATTTTGCAGGCCAGAATGACGGTGAGCATCAGGCGATATGCTAGCATGCTATAGAGCGCAATCGAGCCGGTCACAAGGAGGAGCGACTTCTGTCCCACTCCCTCCAGGCAGGGTATCAGAACGTGCATGGTCGACGTCAGAGTCCATGCCGCTCCCAAAACGATAGATGGTCCAATCCTATTGACGCGCTCAACAACGGAGAAAAACGTACAACTGAGATTGGGCGCCTTTCGTCACCCCTACCTCACAATTGGAGCGTTTTCGGGGGCGATGGATGTGTTCCGCGTCTTGATGCCCGTTTTCCCCACATCCCCCCAGCCCCCATCTCCCACAAGGGGAGAAGGGGGAGTTGGGGCATCCGGTTGCCTGAAACGGGCGATGCAACGGAAGAGCTTGCCAAAAAATCTACCCTTGTGAGGCTCCTTCTACCACAAAGGGAGAAGGGGGAGTTGGGGCGTCCTAATGCATCACACGGGCGATTCAGCACGAGGGTTTGCTGGAAAAATCTCCCCTTGCAAAGGGGAGCGCCTGCGGCGCGCCCCGACCGTTGCCGGATCCCGTCTATGCGCGCGGGCGCGCCGCAGGCGCGTCTCTCCATCTGTAACTCCTCTCGCCTCGCGCCTCTTACCTCGTGCCTGCCACATACACCGGGTTGGCATACAACCATGGCATTCCCCGGCGATACGCTTCCAAACGGTAGACTCCGGGCAGCATCACCGAATGACGCAGCAGACGCGCGCCGCGTGCGAGAATGCGACCATTGTGGATCAGATGCACCTGTGCGTCGCATCCGACGTCCGCGACAAAGGTGAGCGGACCGTCGCGCAGGTCGGCGGTGTCGCCCGGATGCCAACGGGCCGTCCCGCGCGCTGCGTGAAACGTAAGCGTCGGACAGTCGCCGTCGAGTCGATTGACAAAATACGAACGACCGGCGGCGAGGGCGTTGAGAAGAGCGCTTATTGCAGCAGCGGCATTCGTCGGCAGGCGATCAGGCAACACGACATAATTTGTTAGTGTGCCAAACATCCAGCGATACGGAAAGACTTCGACTCGTCCCCAGATCGTCTGGCGTACAAATGCGTGCGCATCGACCCCGCCAATGCCAAAGGTGCGTTTCCCTGCCATGTTCAGCCGATCCCACCAGGCGAGCGTCTCTGCCGTCGGACCGCTGATGCCAAGGCGCGGGAAGAAATAGATCGCCTCTTTGTTGCGCGAGGTCAGATGCTCCCCCCAGTCGCTCATCAGGTTCCACAGTTCAATCCCGACAGTACGTCCGTTGCGATTGCTCGGACCATCGACTCCCCAGTCGTCCCAGCGGTAGATATCCTTGAAACTATTTTTCACTCGCTCGTCGGGATGGGCAATAATGCCAAAGCCGCCAGCGGCATACACCTGATCGATAAACTCCTGGGGCGGAAGGCGATTGTCAATAACGCGGTCGATGCCAAGCGCAAGGAAATGATTGCGCGGCGGCGTAATCTCATGACCGACAATGACCAGCACATCGTGCAGCCAGCCCTCGTACTGCTTCGCCTGAAGATCATCGTGATCAGTGATAATGATCCAGCGCAGACCCGCGTCACGCGCTGCGAGCGCCACGTCTTCGACGCTGCCGCTGCCGTCGGAGAAGTGGGTGTGGATATGAATGGCGCCGGGGTAGTAGTACATCAGTGAGAACCAAGAACCGGGAGCCGAGCGTTGAGAAGCGAGTGTCGGGAACAGTGGTACACTATGCATCAATAGTATAACGGATGATCAGTAAAACTCTGACCGAGAGACTTTGCGCTTTTGCGGCTTCGTGTGAGCGATTAAGACCTCATGCCGCGCAAATCTGACAGGCGCTCTGCTCAATGAAAGGTCTTTACGCCGGTGTGTAAGCTGAAAGGTCTCGATGCTATGAACCCATTCGACGCGCACATTGAGGAGAACAAGGGACGCTACTTCGACGAACTCTGCGCACTGCTGCGCCAGCCGTCGATCGCAGCGCAAGGAGTTGGCATTGAGGAGACGGCAGCGCTCGTTGCGCTGCGCCTTGAACGATTGGGTGCGCAGGTGCAGGTCTTTCGTTTGCCTGGCGCTGCGCCAATAGTATACGCCAGCATCGGCAGCGGCGATCGCACCCTCCTGATCTACAACCATTACGACGTTCAACCGCCGGAGCCGCTCGATCTCTGGCATTCGCCGCCGTTCGAGCCAATGCTGCGCGACGGCAAACTATATGCGCGCGGCGTTGCAGATAACAAGGGCAACCTGATGCTGCGCATTCAAGCAATCGAGTCGTGGATGGCGGCGTATGGCGCTCTCCCCTGCCGCATCAACTTTCTGATCGAAGGGGAAGAGGAGATTGGTTCGGTCAATCTCGAAGCGTTCTGTCGGAGCCATCCCGATCTGTTGCGCGCCGACGGGTGTTTGTGGGAAACCGGCGGCGTGAATGCCCTCGAGCAACCGACGATCATGTGCGGCGCTAAGGGCATCTGCTATGTCGAGCTGGTCGTGCGCGGCGCATCGCACGACCTGCACTCCGCGAATGCAACGATGGTTCCCAACCCGGCGTGGCGGCTCACGTGGGCGCTGGCAACGCTCAAAGCGCCTGATGAGCGGGTGCTGATCCCCGGCTTCTATGATCGGGTGCGCCCGCCGTCAGAAGCGGATCTGGCGGCGCTGGAGCGCATTCCGCTCGACGACGACGAGCTGCTGGCGGATTTCGGCATTCCGCAATTCCTCGGCGGGTTGCGCGGCATCGAGCGTCTGAAAGCGCACCTCTTCAATCCCACCTGCACCATCTGCGGGCTAGTCTCCGGTTACACTGGCGAAGGCTCGAAGACAGTGCTGCCCTCTGAGGCGCGCGCCAAAATTGACTTCCGTCTCGTGCCCGATATGGATCCGGCGGAGATTGTGGCGGCGCTGCGGCGTCATCTTGATGCCAACGGCTTTGATGACATCGCAATTATCGAATATGGTCACGAAAAGCCGGGTCGCTCCGACCCCGACTCGCACGTTGTTCGGGCGATGGCGACGGCAATTCGCGCTACCTACCACAAAGAGCCGGTCATTTACCCGACGATGGCTGGCACCGGTCCGGTCTATGCGGTCTGTACAGCAGTGGGTACGCCGATGACGACGGGGTGCGGTACAGGGTACCAGGGATCGCTGATCCACGCGCCGAATGAAAACATTCGACTGGATGACTACTGGACGGCGATGCGCTGCATGGGGGCGTTCATTCAGGCATTTGCGGCGTAGCGGTGCACATTCTTCACATTTACAAGGACTACCCGCCGGTTCTTGGAGGCATCGAAGGCTATGTGCGCGATCTGGCGGAGGGTCTGGTTGCGCGCAATCACCGGGTGACGGTGCTGGTGACCAACACCAGCCGCTGCACATCCATTGAACGACCGTTGCCCGGATTGACAGTCGTGCGCGCGGCGCGGCTGGTTCATCTGGCATCGACGCCGCTCAGTCCGGCGATGATTGCACTGGCGCGCAGCATTTGCGCTGATCTTGTTCACCTGCATTTTCCCTATCCGCCTGGCGACCTGGCAGCGATGGCAGCGCCTGGGTCATCGCCGCTTGTTATCTCGTACCATAGCGATATTGTGCGCCAGCAGACGCTGCTGCGCCTTTACCGTCCGTTGCTGGCGCTGACGTTGCGACGCGCAGCGCGGATCATTGCGTCCAGTCCGGGGTACATTGCCTCATCCCCATTTCTTCGCCCTCACGCCGCAAAGTGCGAGGTTGTTCCGATCGGCGTCGACATCACACGCTTCGCTCCAGGCGACAGGCGCGCCGCTGCTGTGCCGCGCCTGCTCTTCGTCGGACGGTTGCGGTATTACAAAGGGCTGCACATTCTGATTGATGCGCTGCGTCAGGTCGAAGACGTTGAACTCTGGATCGCCGGGAACGGACCGGAGCGCGTGCGACTGGAGCGACAGGTTGCCGACGCTGGATTGCGCCATCGGGTGCGGTTTCTCGGCGATGTGGCGGATGTTGACCTGCCTGCGCTCTACCAGCAGGCGGATATCTTTGTGCTGCCGTCGCACCTGCGTGCCGAGGCGTTTGGGATTGTGCTGGTCGAGGCGCTGGCCAGCGGACTGCCGTGCATCAGCACTGCGCTCGGAACCGGGACTGATTTCGTGAATGTGCACGAAGAGACTGGCCTGGTCGTACCGCCAGGAGACGCAGCAGCGCTGGCAGAGGCTATCCGCCGCCTGCGGGATGACCCGGCGCTGCGGGCGAAGTACGGCGAAGCAGGCGTGCACCGTGCGCGAATGCTCTTCTCACGGGAGCGGATGCTGGATGCCGTCGAGATGGTCTATGGTCAGGCAGTGCGATAGACGCGGATTATCTGGCATTGAACAGTTCAGCGACATTGATTGTCAACCCCGGCAGCAGTGCGGATTGTATATGTGCTCCACGATGATAGGCGCCATGTTCGACATATGAGTTATTTTGTAGAGTGAGCACCGTGACCCTTTCTGCATCGGGATCGACAATCCAGTATTCTGGAATGCCAGCCTCGGCATAGTCTGCTCGCTTGACGATAGTGTCGCGTTCTGGATCATCAGGGCCGACGATTTCAATCACCAAGTCGGCGCCCAGCCAGTACCGGTTCTGGCGTCGTGGATCATTGGCGCGTCGCACCAGCAGCAGGTCTGGTTCGCGGAACTTGCCTTCGCGGATCTGGAGGCGGAGCGGTGCATGCAGCACTGTGCCGCCGAGCGGCTGAATGTATGCATGCAGAACAAAAAGAAGAAACCGTGAGATGACCTGATGCCGGTCAGTTGGCATGGGCAATATCTCAATCGTGCCATCAGCATATAAGCGGCGGCTGTGGTCAGTGATCGCCAGGTATTGCTCAACCGTCCAGAGTCCTTGCAGCGGTTCGAGGCTGACGATGGTCTCATCGTCTGATGTGGCAATGCGAAGCTGTTGCGGATGCAATGTCGGGGTCATGGTCTGTTTTCCCTTGAGAAGTATGACGCGGTCAGTATACCTGTTTGGCGAAGGCGCTGCAAGGTCGCAGGTTCTCGTCTTATTCGATCAGCGCCGCGAGCGACTCGATGACGTAATCCGGTTGGATGGCCGCCTGCGCCAGCGCACGGCGGTCAGTTGCGCCGGTGAGCGTTAGCGCTGTCGCCATGCCTGCGGCGCGCCCCATTGCAATGTCGGTCTCCAGGCGATCGCCGACGACCAGGCATTGCGCTGGCGGCAGGCGCAGCGTCTCGGCGATAGTCTGCACCATGATCGGCGATGGCTTGCCGACAACGACCTCAACCGGTTGACCAGTACACGCTTCGATGGCGGCGATCATCGCTGCCGCATCGGGTTCGCCGCCTGTAGGAGTCGGGCAGTAGCGGTCGGGATTAGTAGCGACGAAGCGCGCTCCGGCGCGGATGGCGTCGAAGGCGATCTGCAACTTGCGATAGGTGAAGGTGCGGTCGAACGATGCAATGACGAACTGCACGCCATCGGCGTTGTCGGCGAGGTCGAACCCGGCGGCGCGCAGTTCGTCGCAGAGGGGTTGTTCGCCGACGACGAACACGCGACTTCCTGGCGCTTCCGCCAGCAACCAGCGCACCATAACATACGATGAGTTGATCACCTCGTCTACCGTGGTTGGAATGCCGAGCGCGGTCAGTTTTGCTGCGTACTGAGCGCGGGTTCGCGTTGGATTGTTAGAAAGGAAGATAACCTTCGATCCCGCGGCGCGTAGACACATGATCGTCTCGGCAGCGCCGGGCAACAGCGCGTCGCCAAGGTAGACGGTGCCGTCGAGGTCGAAGATGTAGGCGTTGTAACGGGAGATGGGCATGCTGGGAGAACCGAGAACTGAGGGGTTAGGGGTTAGCCTTCCTAACTTGCAACCTGTAACCTTCCCCCCGCCACCTGCTGCCTTCGCACCTGCAACCTTGCCACATTCAACGTTCGACCTTTCCACGTGCAACATCAAGGGTTTCGGGACGGTTTCTGGCTGAGACGATGCGATGCAACGTCTCTTCTGGAGACGTTCAACATTCAACGTTCAACGTGGCGCCTTCCTACCTTCAACCTTTAACTCCACCCGCTTTCATCTTCTTCGCTCTCACTGGTATGGGCGTCAGGTACCAGATGAGCGCAACCACATTGAGGACGAACACTGCGCCGAATGCGGCGATGTACGCCTCGACCGGGTAACGGCCACTACCGTTCCGCGCAAATGAGCTAATAATCACGCCCATGCCCCACTGGAGTGCCGTCGCTCCGCCAAAGCCGAACAGGTTCATAGCAGTGACGGCGCGCCCGCCCATGTACGGCGGAAACAGTTCGCGCACCTGCGCCAGCGTCAGCAGACTGAACGCGCCGCTGAAGCCGAATAGGAAAAACACAATCGCCAGGGCCGTCAGCGGCAAAGGAACCGGCGAAAGCAGCGGCATCTGGGCTGCCAGAAACACGATAGCGCTTACCGTCATCACCCGACGTGCGCCGAACATATCCCCTAGCGCGCCGCAACTGGCGTAACCGGCCGCCACGCCTGCGCTAAGGATCAGAATCAGGTTGCCAGCGTCGAGCGGCGACAGGCGCAACGCATCAAAAAGATACGGTCCCACCCACAAGGTCTGAATGGCAAGCGTTGTGCCGAGCAGCGTCAGATTGAGCGGCGCAATGCGCCAGAAGTGCGGGTTGCGAAAAATCTGAGCGAATCCGGCGTCGGATACGTCGGACGTGGCGCGCCAGATGACGCCGGGTGGGGCGTTGTGCGTGCCGAGGACAATCCCGGCGGCGCTTAGCACAGTCACAGCAGCGCTGCCGAGAAAGACGGCGCGCCAGCCGAACTGCTGGTTCAGCCAGGCGAGGGGCGTCGCGGCCACCAGCGCCCCCAGCGCTCCGATGCCCACCATTAGACTGGTGAACGTCGCCACGCGCTGTGGCGGAAACCAGGCGCTGAACGCCTTGACCGCACCCATCAGGTTTCCTGCCATGCCAATGCCAATCAGGGTGCGCCCGATGGCAAGCTGCGGCAGCGCCATCGCTGTGGCGAACAGCAAACACCCGATGACTGTCATCAGCATCAGAGCTGGCACAGCGAAACGGGGACCGATGCGATCCAGCGCAACGCCAAGCGGCAACTGCACCGCAGCAAAGCCAGCGTAGAACAGGCTGGTCATCATGCCGAGGTCAGCGGCGCTCAACCCCAGGTCACGCATCAGGTCGCCAGAGATGACAGCGTTGGCGGCGCGGAAGAAATTGGAGAGAAAGTAGCCAATGCCGAAGAAGACAAAAACGGCGAGCGCGCGATTCATGGCGTCTCACTCTCGTGCTGAACAGCGGCATTGAGATCAGCAAGCAGGCGCTCCAGGCGCTCCGGTCCAATCCCGCGGGCCGCTGCCGCCTGGTCCAGGGGTTCCCAGAACGGAACCTCGACAGTTTCCCAGGGAATGCCGTACGCCTCCAGCACGACGCGGGTTGAAGACCAGGCGGCAGCAATGGCTGCGACCGACATACGCGCTGTAATCGGGCATTCGGGAGGAGGCAAAGGGCGTGCATTCGGCGGAGACTCCGGCGCTGGCGGTTCGTCGGATGGCATCAATCCTAGGAGGCGCGCGCTGTTGCGTCCCAGAATATTGTCCCGAATGTCGGGTGCAATGTCCAGCGCCGTGATTTCTTTGAGAAAGGCGGAGAAGTCGGGTTCGCGCGACAGACGTGGGTAGAGTGGCAGCGGATAGTCGCTGCCGAACAGAATTTTGCGCGGATGGACGCACCGCAGCGCCACTGCAAAAATATCGGCGGTCGGGTAGAGCAGCGGCGACGCCGCTGTATCGTACCAGACGTTGCGGAGCGCCTGGCGCACCGACGGCATGAGTTCGTAGAAGAACAACCCGCCTCCCCAGTGCGCCAGGATGATCTTGAGATCGGGGAAGCGGAGCGCGAGCGCATAGTACTGCGCCAGCGGCGTGACGGCTTTGCCAGGGTAGTAGCGTCCCACCGGCTCATTGACATGGAGCAGGAGCGGAAGGTCGAGGTCAATGCAAGTTTCCGCCAACCGCAGGAACGCGGGCGAGTCGAGGGTGAACCCCTGAGCATACGGGTTAAGTTCGCCAATGCCGACCGCGCCGCAGGCGGCGCAGCGTCGAGCCTCATCAAGCGCGCGCGCATCGGCAGGTTGGACGGTTGCAAAGACCAGAAACCGTTCCGGGTATCGTCGGTGCAGCGCCAGCGCGCGGTTATTGGCGGCAACGCACGACTCGTGCTGACGGTAGTATTCTCCCTGAATCACCGCACGGTCGATCTCCGCACGATCCATATCTGCTAGAACGCGCCCTTCGTCTGCGGACGCCAGCGACTGGCGAGTCGTCGAGTGCAGACCGAGGAGCATCGCCCAGTACGGTTCGCGTTCCGCGGCGTCAGCCAGATACGCGAGCGCTTCCGGGGGCTGAAAGTGCATATGGATATCGATCCGCACGGCTATTTCAGTGCAGCAAGCAATCGTTCAACTTCCGCCAGGTCTGCGTTGCGCCCCTGGGCGCGGTAAAGTTCGGCGGCGCGCTGGTAATCCGCCCGCGCCGCGGCGGTATCGCGCAGCGCCTGATGCGCCCTCCCGCGATCGCGGTAGGCGTCGGCATTGGCGGGGTCGCGCACAATGACCGTATCGAGGTCGGCGACGGCGGCGCGATAATCGCGGAGCGCAATGGCGGCGCGAGCGCGGCAGAGATAGGCGTCGATCTCGGTCGCATCGAGTTCGATAGCGCGGGAACAGTCTCGCAGCGCGCCGCGAGCATCGCCCTGTTGCAGCCGCAGCAACCCGCGCCCGACGTATGCCAGACGATACTCCGGCGCAATCGTTAGCGCCCGATCAAAATCGGCGCGCGCCCGGTCGAGCCTGCCGATCGCCTGGAACAACAGCGCGCGGTGGTAATAGGTGAAGCTGACCTCTGGGTTCAACTGGAGCGACTGATCGAAATCTGCGAGCGCCTCGTCGTACTGGCCATTATCGCGGTAAGCAACGCCGCGACGCATCAGGAGCACATCGTTGTTGGGGTCGCGCGCGAGCGCTTCGGTAAAGTCGCGGATGGCTGCATCGTACTGCTTGAGGCGATAGAACGCGCGTGCGCGCTGATGGTACGCCTCGACATTCTCCGGGTCGAGCGCCAGCGCTTTTGTGTAGTCATCCACGGCGTTCTGGAAGAGCGACAGATTGAAATGGACCTGAGCGCGTCCAAAGTACGCCTCGAACGACGACGGATCAGCGCGGATCGCTTCGGTATAGCGTTCCGCCGCCTGCCCTAGGCTGCCACTGGCGGCGAGTTCCTCCGCCTCACGGATCAGCGCCTGAACATCGACTGGCGTCGGTGTTGGTGCAGGAGTGGCCGTTGGAAGACTGGTCGGCGTTGGAACCGGCGTCGGCGTCTCCGACTCGGCGGTCGGGACCGTTGCTTCTTCAGCGGGTCGCGGCATCAGAATATCAGGATACAGATACACCAGTCCCACAACTAGCAGCGCAATGACAGCGATAACGCCAAGGAGAGCGAAGATGACAGCGCGTGAGCGCTTTTTGGGTTGCTCAACCGGCATTCTGGCAGGCGGGGCGCCTGCCGTCGCTTTGCTGGCATCTCCTGGGCGGCGCAGCAGACCGCTGCGTTTTGTGGTTGCGCCAGGGCGCAGCGACGCCAGCGGGTCAACCGGTGCCGGTTCAGCGGGTGTCGTCGGAAGAGATTGCCGGGGCGCCTCTGCCGCTTTCTGTTGCACCTCGGTTACTGGTGCAGCAGTGTTAGAAGCAGCGGTTTGAGACGTTGGCGGAGTGACAGTAAAAGGTGTCGGCGGGTGCGGCGGCGTAGCAGCGGTTGCTGGACGTTGCGTTGCAGTGGCATCAGGCGCAAGCGGATCGAACACCGGTTGCTGACGCTGCGCCGATTGCGCGGGCGCCGCTGGCTTCGGCGCGGACGCATCGGGCGCGAGCGGGTCGAAGACCGATGATGGGCGCTGCGCTGGTTGCGCCGACGCTGTGGGTCTCGATGCTGGCGCGATGGATGGAGGCGATGAAGCGGCAGGCGATGGCGACGGCGTGGCGGACGCGAGGCTTGCCAGACCGCGCCGCGCAATATCGTTCTGCGGGTTGATCGCCAGAACCCGTTTGAGGCAGTAGCGGCGCTGTGCTGTGTCAGTCAACGCACCGGAAAGCCAGAGCCAGCCGCGTTCATTCTGGGGGTCGAGCTGCACCGCCTGACTAAGCAATTGGCGGGCGCGCGCCTGGTCGCCCGCGCGGATCGCCATAATCCCCTCGTCGATCAGACGTTCCGCGCGCTGCCTAGGAGTCAGGGATTCGTTCATAGCCGTGTCTACAGCATCGGGCGTTCTTCAGCCCTTATTCTTGCGCAGTATAGCACGATCCTGGCAGGGAAACAATGGTACAATACGGTACCGTACAATGAGCGTCAGTCTATCGCCTCAATGTCGTATGAACATTGCGCCAGCTCAACTGATGACCGCCGAGTCGTTCTGGTCGCTGCCGGAAGGACCGGTGCGGCGCGCCCTGGTGCGCGGGGAGGTTGTCGAAACAATGCCGCCAGGTGGACGACATGGGATGCTTGCGCTCCGCATCGGCGCACGATTGCAGCAATGGTCGGAAACAGGCAGTCACGGGGTCGTCTGTGTTGAGTCCGGGTTTGTGCTTGCGCGCAACCCCGATACCGTGCGTGCTCCAGATGTCGCCTTTGTCGCAGCAGATCACATTCCGGCAACAGGTGTTCCCGAAGGGTTCTGGGAACAGGCGCCCGATCTGGCGGTGGAGATTGTTTCCCCATCCGAGACTGCTGAAGACGTTCGCGAAAAGGTGCGCGATTTTCTCCTCGCTGGCGCCCGTCTGGTCTGGGAAGTCCATCCACGCACCCGCGAAGTGCTTGTGCATCGAGCGACAGGTTCGATTCAGGCGCTTTCGGGCGATGATCTCTTACAGGACCCGGACGTGCTTCCCGGGTTTAGCTGGCGTGTGGCGGACATTTTTGTGTAACCGCAGAAATGTTTTCACGATTTCAGCAAGGGCTTACGAAAAGAAAAATTCGGTATACCCGCGCCGCCAGGCACGCCCGCTGAGCTGCAGGCTCAGGTCCTTGCTCAGGACATAGAAGAATTTATTCAAAGTCTATCAACCGCCGGGCGAGCAGGCAGACAGGAGTATTTGTTCAAACAGCATACAACGCATCCCCTGATCACAGGTCTGCGTACTCTGATACCAGCGAGAGTATCACGACCTGCGAGGTTGCACATGACACCGCGTTTCCTACTGATAGCGCTTCTTGCGCTTCTCGTTGCCGCCTGCGGCGGCGCGCCCCTGGCGGAGCCGCCGGTCTATCCGAATGCAACTGCCGCATCACGTGGTGAGTCGCCGCTGGCAGATGCGATGGTGAGCGGATTGACGGCTGAGATCGTCGGCGAGCGGCAGGCTTCCGCCATCCGCCTCTTTCGGGTTCCGGGAAGCGTCGCCTGGGAACAGGTCAAACAATTCTACGCCGGGCAACTTGAAGGCAACGGGTGGCGCGCCGACAATCGGTTACTTGTCGAAGGCGATACGATCAGTTATGCCGGATGGCGCAACGGCGATCAGCTTCTGGCGCTTGCGCATACCGAGGACACCTCGACTGGCGCGACGTACCTGGCGATTGCCGTGATACGCCAGTAACTCAGGTTCTCGCCCCCTGGGAGGATTTTTCGGAAGGGGAGACGCAAAGGCGCGCAGACGCAGAGTTTGGAGGAATATCGGTTGCGTTGTGTCTTCGCGTCAATCCTTCCGAGCGACAATACAATATTGTCGCACGCTGGCATACCCAAGGTGCAACGCAGCTATGGTATCATAGACCGCGTGTTGAGTGCAAAAGCGCAAATCTTTCTGCTCGCAGTCGCTGCGCTGATACCGCTGCTGTTGGGCGCAGCCTGGGCATGGCGGCGCTTCTACCGCGAGGACCAGTCCAATGCTGCGCGCACGATTGCTAAGAACAGTGCGCTGCCTATTGCTGCGAACCTGATTAACAAGGTCATCGACTTCGGGTTTGCGGTCATCGCGCTGCGCTTTCTAGGACCGGAAGGGAACGGCGCGTATGCGTTCGTTGCGCTGATTGCCGGTCTCTATTTTCTCACCATTACGAACTGGGGCCTGAACGACCTGGCAGTCCGCGAAGCTGCGCCTGATCTCACGCGCGCGCCGCGCCTCTTCAGCATCACGTTGCTGCTTCGTCTTGGCATTGCCACCTTGCTGCTCCCCGTTGCTGCGCTGCTCGTCTTCGGCTATTCGCTGATTGAACGTCCCCTGAGCAGCGCCGAGATCACGGCGCTGGCATTGCTGATGCTGCACCTGTATCCAGCGGCGCTTGCCGCAGCCTGCTCAGCGTCGTTCCAGGCGTATCAGCGTATGGAAGTGACGGCGCTGGTAGCGCTGCTGACGAATGTAGTCAAGACCCTCGCCGGGGTTGGGGCGTTGCTCATCGCGCCGGACGCGCCCTCGCGGGTAGTAGCGCTGGCAGCGGTGGCGCTGGCGGCGACTATTCTGAATGCTGCAGTATTCTACATCCTTCAGCGGCAGATGCTGTTCCGCGCGCCACTGGTGTGGGACTGGCCCGCTGGACGCGATCTGTTGCGTGAGGGGTTCCCGCTGCTGTTGAACAGCCTGTTGCTGGCAGTCTTTTTTCGGTTCGATGTCGTGCTGCTGCGGGCGCAGGCTGGCGCAGTCGCGCTTGGTCTGTACGATGCAGCCTACAAAGTCATCAACATGACGCAGATCGTGCCGCCCTATTTTGTGGCGGCGTTATTTCCGCTCCTGGCGCGCTACGCCGTAACGGATCGCGTTGCACTGAAGCGAATGTACCATCGCGCGCTCAGTTTGCTTCAACTCCTCGCCTGGCCCGGCGCGGTTGGCGGAATGCTGCTGGCGCCATTCATCATAGCAGTGATCGGCGGACAGGCGTTCCTGCCGGGCGCCGCGCTAGCGCTGGCGGTTCTGATCTGGTATCTGCCGCTCTCCTATGCGAACGGGGTGACACAGTACGTGCTCATTGCGTTGCGACGCCAGCGCGCAATCACAGTGGCGTTCGTCATCGGCGCGGCGTTCAACCTGGGGATGAACCTGCTGCTCATCCCGGCGTATGGATACCTCGCAGCAGCAGTCGTGACCGTTGCGACAGAGCTGGTATTGCTCATTCCATTTCTGCGCATTCTGCGGCGTGAAGAGGCCACGCCGCCGCTCCTGCGTCTGATGTGGCGCCCGGCGGTCGCCTCATTTGCAATGGGCGCCGCTATGTGGCCCGCACTTGCGCTCTCGCCGTGGCTGGCGATCACTGTCGGAGCGCTGGTCTATCTGACGGCGCTCTGGGCGCTTGGCGCGCTTGGTCCTGAAGAACGGGCGCTGATGCGGCGGATGCTGGGAAGAAGCGGCATATCTGCTGGTTAGGGCTGTTCAGAAAGTCTGACGCGAAGGCACGAAGACGCAGAGGCGATTCGTGGGGGGCGCAGTAATTGCGAGGCTTTACGCCTTTGTGTCTTCTGTGTCGACCTTTTCGTTTCGAGACGCGCTAGGGGCGCATGCGCATTTAACCGTCCTGTCATGTTCGAATGTTGGTAGTACCCACGCCTGGCGCATATGGTTCTTCCAGGGTTATCGATCACTGGAGGAGTCAGCGCCATGGATTACGACGATCTGCCTGATGATGCGCCAGGGGGCGACTGCCCCGATCACGGTCCGTATGCTGATGAGGAGTGACCGGTATAGAGCTGGATGACGATCCCTGTGGTTTTCCGCTGATGGCAATCACCTCTGAGCGGGTGCGACACGGCCGTCCACAGGTTCTGAACCTTCGAGCAACTGCTCGGCAAGTGCAGGCCAGTGTCGTCATCCAGCAACTCAGGCCAAATAGTGGCTTGCCGTGACAGCGGCATACTGGGCGCTGCCGTCCGTGCGTCTACGGCTCAAACCCTGCCTGCCCCCGCCCATAATCAATCACAACAGTCGCAAAGCGTGCCAGCAACTGCATGCCAATATTGGCGCGTGATGCGCGTCCCAGATCGCCGGCCCAGGTAAGAGGAGCGTCGATATCGACATCCGTCAGGGTAAACGGTCCCAGGCGCACCTGGTCGAACCGGCGACGCGCCACATCGCCGCCGCCGCCGAAGCCTTCCCCTCGAACAATCCGCACATTGGCGCTATCTTCATACAGTCCCAGACGCGCTGCCAGATCAGGACCGACGGTAATTGCGGCGTTTGAGCCAGTATCGATAGTCGCCTGCGGGATGACGACGCCGTCGATGACCAGGTCGCCAACGGCTGGAAAATGCTCGAAGAAAGAGAGCGGCATCACAACGCCAGAGGCGCCCATTGACGGAAATCCCAGGTCGGGGTGCGCCAGCGTCAGCGAGCGTGCGCGGAAGTCGATCCGCAGCGTCAGATGACGCAGGACGCTGTACCCAATGACAACGTCCACGGCAAAGGGCAAACCGCTCAGATCGAGCGCAGGCGCGTAAAGATCGCGAATCGTCAGCGTCTGATTACCGGGAGCATCGGCATTGCCCAGGCGCAGCCAGGGGAACACGGCTTCAGTGAACGCAACCGCATCACTGGCAGCGCCGTGCCCAATGCCACTACCGCCGGTGGGCAATGCGAGGCGGCGCACGAGCCGTGCATCCATGGCTGATGGATCAGTGCCGGTGTCAATCAGCACGCGCAATGGATGCCCGCCCGGACCGGACGCTCGACAACACAGCACGCCAAACGGTTCGCATAGAGCGACTGTCGTTGCACCCTGCGCTGGAAACTCGATCTGCGTGCGATCCTCAACCATACAGCGCCTCAGATAACACATCGGCTCACCCGCGCGCAACGGATGAGCCGATGAAGCTCACTAGAGCGCGGCAATGCGCTTATGCGATCGCTTTCTGGAAGCACGCGCGGTGATGGTACGTCTTGTTGCGACGCCGACTGTCCATAACTACCACCATCTCGCGGTCGTTCATAATGCGCTCGCCGCAATTGGCACAGTTGCGATTGGTCGGCTTACCCGTCTTGTCGCGTGCGGTAACGTCGGTTTTCGACTTCTTTTCTGCCATGATCTTCTCCGTCGCCTAATGAATGCGGGTTGGCGTTCACTACTGAACATTATAGCATACCTTGTTACGTCGGGGTGTAAAGAGCCGTGATATGGGACACGGATACCCGCAGATTGGGACGGATTCCGACGGATCAGTGATCGTTCAAGTCTCTGCACGCCTTACATCCGCCGATTGCACAGGATCGTAGTACGTTAGGAGTAGTTGCAAGGCACACAATCTCCGCAACTTCGATGCCCGCAACGCTCGTCGTATCTCTGACGGTTGCGGCAGTCTGCCGCTCAGGAGGCGCACATGAACACGGTCCGACCCGGTGATCTAACGTGGGGGAGAGCAAAGGCGAACAACGGTCTAGTGGTGACAGTCGAGCGCAGTCGACGCATCGCAGCAAATGTGGATGACGTTTTTGATGTACTCACTGATCCGCAGACGCTGGCCGGATTGCTGCCGCGAGTGAAGAAGGTTGAGGTATTGCATCGTGGCGCCTCTAGTGCGCGCGTTGCGACGCACATGGCAGTGGGACCGTTTGTAACCATTCGGTCGGAAGGTGATGTGCACTGGCAGCACAATCAAGAGGTTGTTTTCACATCACGCCACCCGGTGACCGTTGAGTCGCGCTGGTCGTTTGTGCCAGAGGGGAAAGAGACCAATCTGCGCGTCAAGCTGACGGTTGACCTCGCGCCAATGCTCGGACCACTGGCTGCAATGGTGCCTGCGGATCAGGTTGCTGATGTCATTGGGCCGGATCTTGATCAGGTGCTGACGGCGCTTGCGCGGAGGATCGAGGGGTTAGGGGTTAGTTCCTTCTGCCAAGACCTTTGAGGTCAAGCCATATGCCTGGAGCAAGTGAGAACTGTTCCGCAAGCGACATTCCTTTGCGAGAGAGGGGCAGTGGCGGAGACCTCAAAGGTTAGGCCGGGTTCGTACCTTGGGCGTTGGCGTCGCTGCATCGCGCCATGCAAACGCAGTGGCAGAGACCTCAAGGGTCAGGCCGGGTTCGTGCCCTCAGCCTTCCCACCTTCAACCTTCCACCGCGCCTGGGCGCGTCAGCGGTGCGTCCCTGCCTGTAACCTGTCACCCGTTCCTCGCGCCTCGCGCCTCGCACCTGTGGTATGATGCATGGCGTTCGATTTCCAGCGAAAAACGCCATGATCGATATTCCTCGCATTGCTGCCGGGCTGGTGTTGAGCACCGTTATCGGCGCTGTTGCTTATCACCGACAATCGCTTGACCGCAGCGGCTGGCTGGGCGCTATCATTACTGGTACATTGACCTTTGGGTTTGGCGGATGGACATGGGGATGCGTGCTGATTGTCTTCTTTGTGACGTCTAGCGCGCTCTCCCATTTTCGGCAGGCGCAGAAGCAACAAATCGCCGGTGAGAAGTTCGAGAAGGGCGGACGACGCGATCTCTGGCAAGCGCTTGCCAACGGCGGTGCGGGCGCGGCGCTTGCTGTCGTCTATGGGTTAACGGGTGAGCCGGTAATGCTGCTAGCGGCATACGTCGGCGTGATGGCGACGGTGACCGCCGATACCTGGGCAACCGAGATTGGCGTCCTCAGTCCGCATCCGCCGCGTCTGATCACCTCTGGCAGGATCGTACCGCCTGGCACGTCCGGCGGCGTGACGCTCTACGGACTCGGCGCGTCAGCCGGGGGCGCGCTCCTGATCGGCGCGGCAGCGCTGACGTTGGTGGCTGCTGAACGCAGAGTCTGGCTTCCTCTTTTGTTGCTGGCAGCGCTCGTCGGCGGAGTGGCTGGCAGTCTGTTCGATAGTCTGCTCGGCGCAACAGTGCAGGCGATGTACCTCTCGCCAACTGGCGAAACGGAAAAGCGCGCCTCGCGCGAGGGGTGCGTCTTTCCTCTGGTGCGCGGCTGGCGCTGGATGAACAACGATATGGTCAACTTCCTCAGTTCACTGGCCGGCGGCGCCGTCGCCGCTGGCGTGTATGCATGGACGAGCGGGTGATCAAACCGCTGGCACCTGCTGCGTCAGACAATGCCAGGCGCCGAGTCCCCACACGATATCCGTGCAGTCAATCCCCACAATCTCGCGCGTTGGGAAGAGTTCCGCCAGGATCGCCGCCGCGCGGTCGTCGTTCGGGTGATTGAACGTTGGAAGCAGCACAATGCTGTTGGCGATGTAAAAGTTAGCGTAGGAGGCAGGCAGGCGCCGTCCTTCGTACACCACGGCTGGCGGCATGGGCAACTCCACGATCCGCAGCGCTCCGCCGCGCAGATCGGTCATGCCGCGCAGGCGGCGCAGGTTCTCCTGAAGCGCGTCGTAGTTCTCATCCGCCGGGTTGCTCTCGACGACGGTTACGACTGTGTCGGGCGCGACGAAGCGGGTCAGGTCGTCGATATGCCCATCGGTGTCATCGCCGACGATCCCGTCGCCGAGCCAGAGCACGTGTGAGACGCCGAGGTAATCGCACAACCGCTGCTCGATCTGATCGCGGGTGAGGTGCGGGTTGCGATTGGGGTTGAGCAGGCATGCCTCAGTGGTCAGCAGCAGCCCTTCGCCATTGACGTCGATTGAGCCGCCTTCCAGCACCATGCCGCCGTCGAAGCAGGGCACGCCAAGCGCCTCCGCCATGCGCCAGGGTATCTGCTGGTCCAGGTCGTAGGGCGGATACTTGCCGCCCCAGGCGTTGTACTCCCACCGGATCGCCGCCAGCGGATCGTCGCCGTCGCGCACGACGAAGATCGCGCCGTGATCGCGGCACCAGGCGTCGTTCGTCGGAAAATGATGAAAGCGAATATCGCCTTCGGCGCCGACGCTGTGGAGCAGGCGGCGCGCGTCCTCTTCCATCGCCTCGTCGTTGACATTGATGTGGACGGTTTCGGAGCGCGCCAGCGCGGCGACCATGCGCGCATAGATCGGCAGGATGACGTGCAGTTTGCCGGGCCACGACTCCTCGTTGTGGGGCCAGGAGAGCCAGGTCGCCTGGTGCGGCGCCCATTCGGCGGGCATCCGGTAGCCGAGTTGCGCTGGCGTTGGTTGGGATGTCGTCATACGCGCTGCGTCACTCCTCATCAATGTAGCGCCTGGTGATCTCGCCATACGCATCGATCCGCCGGTCGCGCAGGAAGGGCCAGTGGGTGCGCTGCTCGTCAATGCGTGCCAGGTCAATCGGCGCGACCAGCACTTCTGGACGATCAACCGCCGCCTTTGCCAGGATCGTTCCGGACGGATCGGAAACGAAACTCTGCCCCCAGAACTCGATGCCGCCGTTCGGGTCGCCTTCGTGCCCGGTACGGTTGACACTGACGACGTAACATCCGTTGGCGATGCCGTGGGACCGCTGGATGATCTCCCAACTAGCGTGCTGCGCCGCGCCGTATTCGTCCTTCTCTTTCGGATGCCAGCCAATGGCTGTCGGGTAGAACAGGATATCGGCGCCGCGCAGCGCCGTGAGCCGCGCCGCTTCGGGGTACCACTGGTCCCAGCAAATGAGGACGCCAACGCGCGCATAACGGGTGGCAAACACCTTGAACCCCAGATCGCCGGGGGTGAAGTAGAACTTCTCGTAGTAGAGCGGATCGTCGGGAATGTGCATCTTGCGATACTTGCCCAGGTAGCGTCCATCGGCGTCGATCACGGCAGCGGTGTTGTGGTACAACCCCTCGGCGCGCTTCTCGAACAGGCTGGCGATGATCACCACGCCGAGGTCGCGCGCCAGCGCGCTCAGCGCTTCGGTGGACGGACCGGGAACCGGCTCCGCCAGCGCGAAATGACGGTGATCCTCGCTCTGGCAGAAGTAGAGCGAACGAAACAGTTCCGGCAGACAGACAATCTGCGCGCCGCGCGCCGCAGCCTCGCGGATGCCTTCGACGGCTGCGGCGAAGTTGCGCTGCGGATCGTCGGTCATTCGCATTTGCACCAGACCAACGGAAACAAGACGCGACATTGGTTACTCACTTTCGCGAAGTACAGTCAGGGCAACAGGTCGCGCACCGGGAGACGCGCGATCTCCGCGCCGTCGAGAACGACCGGGATTACCTCGCCCTCGGCGACATCGTGATGCTCTGCGTAATCGGCTTCGCCTGCGGAAACCGAAGGGTATGCATACCATTCGACTTTGCGTTCGACAAGATTGATGATCCAGTACGCTGGAATCATCGCGCGGGCACAAATTCGCTTCTTCAGGGTTCGATCGCGCTGAAGCGTCGTATCGGCCACTTCTACAACCAGCGCAACATCCTGCGCCTGCGGATGGCGGTCGCGGTACTGACGGCGCTCGCCGCGAACGACCAGAACATCCGGTTCCGGTTCGCTGTCGTCGGCAGTGAACGGCTCCTGCGCATCGACATACCACTGCGCTGGCACAACCTGCGCGAGCGCGTTGTGCGTCAGATGGGTCGCAAGGCTGTGCGACGGATTTTTGGGCGTTTTCGTCACCAGCAACCCTTCGAGAAACTCGACGGGATCATCATCGGTGAGGATGCCGGTCTGGATCATGCGATGGTACTGTTCAAGACTCAACCGCCAGACCGGTGCTGCCGGGATGGTCATCGCCAGCGCAAGACGCTGATCGGTATCGACAGTCATGCCTGCCTCGCTCGTTTGGAACGCAGCCACTCTTCACGCAGAGTCGCAATATCCTGGCGCCATGCCGCGACCAGCGGATCGGTCGCCGGGTTGCCGCCTTCACGCGCGACATGCCATTTGCGGAACGCCAGTTCGTTCTGCGCCAGCGCCAGCCGCCACGGAACGCCGCGGCTCCCCAGCGCGCCAAACATGCGATCATTCACAATCGCGTTATACTCTTCAGGCGTAACGCTGATGCCGACTTCGTCCGCCAGATAGGTGCGGATCACGTCCCGCTCCCAGCGCGAGGTCAGCGCCAGCAACACCAGTAGGGCAATGTAGAACACGCCCTGCACCAGCACATTCATGACAGCCGCCGCCGTCCAGAGCGCAAACGGCGGGATGCTCATCAGCCCGCTTTCGACATCATACCCCATCATCACGAGAATGACAGCGAGAAGGAACACGCCGACCGAGTTGTTGAGCGCGTGCCCGAAGACCGCTGCAAGGTATCCGGCGACCGGCGCTCCCAGCGTGGTGCAGCCGTCGCCGGTCGACTGGCGCGCAAACCCGACGCCAGCGCCGCAGATTGCGCTCCACAGCATATGTCCGTTGAAACCGAGAAAGACGAACCGACCAGCGAACTGCTCAGCGAACGGCGCTACGCCGCTTTCTGCGTACCCCTGCATCACATAGAGCGCGTACTCGGCAATATTGAACCCGACGCCGACCAGCGCGCCGTAGATGATGCCGTCGCGCACATTGTCGAACTCAGCGCGCAGAAACCAGAAGAGCACCAGGATCGCCAGTCCTTTGAACGCCTCTTCGACCGGCGGAGCGACCAGCGCCGCCGCGAGCAATTGTCCTAGCAGTTCGGAGTCGACCCCGCCGACAATCTCCAGTCCGACAGTGATAAAGCCAAAACCAAGCGCATTGAAGATTGCAGATAGACCGGTGCTGATAACGGCGCCCCACACGACCGCGCCGATTGCCAGCCAGAGCGACTCGCGCTCGCGCCGGTCGAGCCAGCGGAGCAACGCCAGGAGCGGCAGCGATGCGACCGTGCCGATCAGGACGCCGGTCAGGAAGACGCCGACCCGCGTCAATGGCTCCAGTATCCAGAGCGCCAGGTGCCCCAGGAAGGCAAAGCCGAGCAGCGCCAGCATTCCTGCGACGAACAGACATCCCCCAAACGGCCGCGCGATGGGAGACCCGACCATTGCGCGTGCAACCAGTTTTGCCGAAGCGGGCATAGCCTCCTCTCACATGTCCCACGTTGCATCGCCAAAGAATCCTTCAGGCGCATGCGCCAGGAAGCGCTCGATAGCGGCGCGCCGGTCGCCAAGCCGGAAGGACGGACCGTGACCGGGATAGCAGATTGTGTCATCACTCCAGGTCAGCACAATCGTGCGTAGCGTCGCCAGCGTGGTGCGGAAATCCTCTGCCGACCAGGTGCGCCCCGGTCCGCCGTCGAACAGGGTATCGCCGACGATGGCAATCGGTGCGCCATCGACCAGGTAGCACACCATATCGGCGGTGTGACCGGGAGTGTGCCAGGCTCGAATCGTTGAGGCGCCAACGGTCACAACGTCGCCGTGCGCCAGGGTTCGATCCACACGCAACTCCCCATCAGCGGCGTAGGGTCCGGGATGGGCGAAGACCGGTACACCGAGCCTGCTGCGCATCTCCTCGAGTGCGCCAATATGATCCGGGTGCGTATGCGTCAGCAGAATGGCAACTGGCGTTGTGCCGTCGAGCATCGCAGCGAGTTCGTCCGGTTCCGCCCCGGGATCGATCAGGACGCTGTGGCGCGTCGTCGGGCAAACCAGCGCGTAACTGTTCATGGGCCAGGGACCGACCGCTCTGGTGCGCAATTCCATAGGCGCTCCGCTTGAGCAAAGACCGTGTGCCTCTGCATCTTAGCGGATCGTGATGAGGGGTGTCAAATGAGGGACGAGTGATGAGTGATGAGTGATGAGTGGTGGGGGACGAGTGATGAGTGGCGAGTGACGAGTGATGAGTGATGAGTAGTGGGGGACGAACGATGAGTAGCGAGGGACGAGTGATGGGAGACGAGTGATGAGCGGCGAGGGGCGAGTGATGAGAGACGAGTGCTGACTGTTCGCTCATCATGGCGCTCCTGGGAGCGTGAGTGTCTCGCTCACATCTGGGAGGAACCGGCAAAGGTCTGCGGAATCATCATCGTTGATGATCGGGCAGCGGCGAAATACAGCAGCGCCGAATGCCACGGCGCACCGCTGGCGCTGTTGGCGCTGGCAGCCGCGATCTATCGTATGAGTCCGATCGGTCCGCCGCATATGGCGGTCGTCAACCGGCTGAATCGCCTCCTGTTGCCCGCAGCGGGCGACGATGCGATTGTGAGCGTGCAAAATAGCGTGCGCCTGAGCGATGACACTGAAGTGCAACCGGACATTGCCGTGCTGTGTCCTCATCCGGGCGACTACGAGGAGACGCTGCCGTGCGCGCAGGATGTGCTGTTGATCATCGAAGTCGCGGATACCTCGCTCGACTATGATCGCACCGTGAAACTCCCGCTGTATGCTCAGGCGGCGATTGTCGAAGTGTGGATCATTGACGTGCGTCAGCAGGCGGTCGAGCAGTACACCCGCCCGGCAGAAGGTCAGTACACGCAGGTTCAAACATATCGGAGCGGCAGCATCCTGCGTGCGGAAACGCTGCCGCGGATCGAAATCGCTGTTGATCGCCTGTTTCCCCCTCGTCCTTGATGCGGTAGAGAGCACGCAGATCGGGACGGATTTTCACGATCGGTCGCCCTCACATCAGAATCCGTGTCCATCCGTCGCATCCGTGTGCATCCGTGTGCTCTTCAGGTTACATTTGGGAGCACATGGATTGACACGGATCGGGACGGATTTTCGCGGATCGGTCGCCCTCACACCAGAATCCGTGTCCATCCGCCGCATCCGTGTGAATCCGTGTGCTATTCACGCACGTCGCGCCCGGATCGCTCCACTGGCTCCGTTGTCACCCATCTGCCATCGCGCGAGGGCGTCGCCACTCCCGACGCGGGCAACACCAGCCGGACGATGTGTTCGCGCCCGTCGTCGTGCAGCGGGATGTGCATGTCGCTCACAGGTTCGCCGTCAATCGTCAGCTCATAGCTATCGCCGCTGCTCCGTTCGACGACAATGTGGTAATCGCTCGAACCGCAGCGGTACCGCGCTTCGTACCCTGGCCAGTCGGGGGGCAGGCAAGGTGTCAGGGTCAGGTGATCGCCGTGACGCTGGATGCCCAGGATGCGCTCAATGCCGAGCCGGTAGAACCATGCCGCCGAACCGGTGTACCACGTCCAGCCGCCGCGCCCCAGGTGCTGCGGCGCGGCGTAGATGTCGGCAGCAATGACATAGGGTTCAACCGCATACACGCGCCCATTCTGCTGCGCGTGGCGCAGCGGGTTGAGCATGCGCAGCAGTTCACCAGCACGCGCATGGTCGCCGAGCAGCGTCCATGCCCAGGCAACCCAGATGGCAGCGTGGGTGTACTGCCCGCCGTTTTCGCGCACGCCCGGGACGTACCCCTTGATGTAGCCGGGGTTGCGTGGGGTCTGATCGAAGGGCGGAGTGAACAGTTTGATGATGCCGGTTTCGCGGTCAACCAGGTGCGCATCGACCGCCTCCATTGCCCGTCGCGCGCGCACCGAATCGGCGGTTCCGGCAATGACTGCCCACGACTGACTCAACGAATCGATGCGACACTCTTCATCACGCGACGAGCCAAGCGGCGTGCCGTCGTCGTAGAAGGCGCGCAGATACCACTCACCGTCCCAGGCATGGCGATCTATCGCCTCGCTGAGGCGGCGCGCCTCAGCGCGGTAGCGCGCTGCGCGTCCGACATCGCGCCGCTGTTCAGCAATTGGCGCAAAGCGATTCAGGATCACGATCAAGAACCAGGCAACCCAGACGCTCTCGCCACGCCCCTCGTGTCCGACCAGATTCATGCCGTCGTTCCAGTCGCCCGACCCCATGAGCGGCAATCCGTGCGCTCCCATGCGCGTCAACGCCCGATCAATGGCGCGCGTGCAGTGGTCGTAGATGCTGCCGTACTCATTCGCCGGTTCGGGCAGATCGTAGTACTCGGCTTCGTTCTCTGCCAGCGGTCGCCCTTTGATATAGGGCGCCACTGCGTCGAGCAGCGCATCGTCGCCAGTCGTGTCAACATACTGACACACCACAAACGGCAGCCACAGGTAGTCGTCAGAGAACGCAGTGCGGATGCCGCGCCCCAGCGGCGGATGCCACCAGTGCTGCACGTCGCCCTCGACGAACTGCCGCGCCGCGGCGCGCAGGATATGTTCGCGCGCAATTGACGGCTCGATCATCATCAGCGCCATCACATCCTGCAACTGGTCGCGGAAGCCATACGCCCCGCCCGACTGGTAGAACGCCGAACGTCCCCAGATACGGCAGGCGAGGGTCTGGTAGATGAGCCAGCCGTTGAGCAGCACATCGAGCGCCGGGTCGGGGGTGCGCACCTGGAGTCGGCTGACCAGGTCGCGCCAGCGAGCAATGGTTGCTGCGATTGCGCCCGCAGCAGCGGCAGGGTCGCGGTAGCGGGCGATCAGGCGGGTCGCTTCCTCTTCGTTCGCGCCCTGCCCCAGGAGGAAGACGACATCGCGCTCCTCGCCAGGTGCGAGAGTCAGCCGCGCTGAAACGACGCCGCACGGATCGAACCCCGCACCAATGCGATGATCGAAGGCGCCGTCGTGGTCGCCAGCTAGCGCAATTGGTCGCGCCAGGTCGCCATTGCGCCCGATGAACGCCGCCCGATCGCCGCAGAAGAGCGCCTCCGGCTCGCTACACGCCAGAAAGGCGACGCGCCCGGCGAAATCGTGGCTGTAGGTGTTGCGCGCCAGCAGCGCACTCAGTTCCGGCATCGTCGAGGTTACGATGAACAGCGCCGTCTGGTCACGCAGCACGCCCAGCACCCATTCGACATACATCGTTGCGCTCAAGCGGCGCTCGCGGTCAGACCGATTGCGCAGGCGCAGCCGGACGATCTTCACCGGGTCGTCGGGTGCAACGCTGAGGGTCGTTTCGCTCTCGATGCCGTCGTACCGTTGCAGGAAGCGGGTGTATCCCATCCCGTGGCAGACGCGCGTACGACCGGCGCCGCAGGGACGCGGCAGCGGCGACCAGAGCGCGCCGCTGATTTCGTCGCGCAGGTAGAGCGCTTCGCCAGGCGGGTCGCTGACCGGGTCGTTTGACCAGGGCGTCAGGCGGTTTTCGCGGCTGTTCTCCGCCCATGTGTAGCCGCTGCCGCTTTCCGAGACGATAAACCCGGCGTTTGGATTGGCAACAACGTTCACCCAGGGCAGCGGCGTTGGGTTGCCAGGCGTCACCTCGATCACATATTCGCGCCCATCGGATGTGAACCCACCGTACTCCGTCGCCAGCGTCAAGTCTTCTGGCGGCAACGGTTCGCTATCGAGCGGCAGTGTGGCGGGTTGCGGCGGCGGCGATGCTTTGTCGGGCAGGCGACGGCGCAGGTGATATGCCAGGTCGCCGCGTCGGCTGTAGAGCGTGATGCGACTGACCGTCTCGAACAGCACCTGATCGGCTTCAGGCATCACGCCGGTGCGTAGCACGAACAACCCGCCGCGCTGATTCAGCCAGCGGCTCGACCGGCTGCTGCGCACCAGCGTCATAACCTGCTCATACCGCTCCTGCCGGTAGTCGGCGCTGTCTTCGACCAGCAGCACGAGTTCGATCAGCGTCCCTTTCAGCCGCCAGTACTCGTGCGCCTGGATCAGGGCGCGCGCCAGCGAGGTGTCGGACGTTGGAGCGATACGCCCCACCACGATTGGATAGTCGCCGGAGACGCCGTACGCCCATAGCCCTGGCTGCCCCTTGGTGTTGCGCGCCAGCGTCTCGGCAGCCGTGCGGCGCGCCGGGTCGGGCAGAAGCGCCAGCGACGCCAGCCGCTGGAACTGATGCGCCTGGTCAGCGTCAATGCCGAGATGCATCAGTTCGACCTGCGCCTGGGTACGCGCCATATCGAACGCGCGCATAGCAATCGCGGCATCGCAGTAGTGCGCCGCCAGACGAAGAGCATCCTCGCGTGTCGCCGCGACTGCCAGGGTCAGAATCACCTGCGCCTGTCCGCCAGGCACAATCCGCACCCGACGGCGCTGGCTGAAGATCGGATCGAGCACCGCGCCGACGCTGCCGTTCAGAGGTCGGTTGAGCGCCTGCGGGTGCGATGGATCGCGCCCGCGCCCGATGAACGTCAGACGGTTGGTTTCATACTCCACCTCTCCCAGGGTGCGTCCACGCACGCCAATCGCCTGCGCCGCCCACAGCCGCTCATCGGTTGGCGCGCGCGGTCGGCGTGTCGCCAGCAACGCCTCGCTCTGCGGATCAAACGCTGTCTCAACGAAGAGATTTGAGAAGACCGGATGGGCTGCGTCGGCAGCGTCGGGCGCCAGCGCGATCTCGGCATAGCTCGTGATCTCCAATTCGCGCGGCTGCGCCGTCAGGTTGACCAGCGTCAGCATGCGCACCTCGACGTTGTCTTCAGGCGATACCGTGATTTCCAGGCGTGTGTCGATCCCCGCATACTGCTGGCGGAACTCAACCCGTCCTGCACCATAGGTGACTCGGTAATCGTCGCCAAGGGTGCGCAACGGCTGGTACGTCGGCGACCACGTGACGCCGCTGCGGACGTCGCGCACATAGATAAAACTGCCAGATGCGTCGCGCGTTGGATCAGGACGCCAGCGCGTGACAGCAATTGACGTCGTGCGTTCGGGAAGCGTGTACCGGCAGCCGCCACCGCCAGCGTTCGTCACGATCGAGGTTAGAACGCCGTTCGAGAGCATGTAAGTGTACGGAACCGCGGTGTGCGGCGTCGTAAAGTGACGTTCCAGAACGATGTCGGGCGTGACCGCGATTTCGCTGACGGCGCTCTCCTGCGGCAGCGGCAGCGGTCGGTCGGCAGGAATCTTCTCCTGCAAGAGCAACTCGGTCGCCTGCACGATTGGCTCGGCGTGGAAGCGGCGCTGCATAATGTTGTCGTTCAGCGCATTGTCGATTGCCAGCAGCCCCATCCCTTGATGGTGGACCATGTAGGTCTGCACGACGGCGCTCTTCGCGCCGGGCGGCAGGCGCGCAGGCGTAAAGTCAATCGCCTCGTAAAAGCCATAGTTCCCGAAAGCGCCATACTCCATCAGGGTGCGCAGATTGG
This sequence comes from Roseiflexus sp., assembly GCA_025062325.1. GTDB lineage: Bacteria > Chloroflexota > Chloroflexia > Chloroflexales > Roseiflexaceae > Roseiflexus. The sequence continues at coordinate 54,066 of JANXAL010000020.1, read as the reverse complement.
CGACCGCTTCGGCTGGCGCGACTTGCAACGCCAAAAGCGTGGCGTATGGTGCAACAACCAGATCATTCGCCAGGCCACTCTGCAATCCGAGTCCTGGAACGCCAAACGCGCGATACTGATAATTCATCTGCGAGTCGCGCAGGTTGAACGCCGATTCGGAAATGCCCCATGGAATGCCGCGCTCGGCGGCATAGGCAATCTGGCGCTCGACTGCGCCGCGGTACGTGGCGTCGAGCAGCGTTTCGGGATAGTTGCGCATTACCAGGAGGGGCATCAGGTACTCGAACATCGTGCCGCTCCATGCGAGCAGGGTCGGCGTCGCCACAGCGGGCGAAATCTTGCGCCCAATATAGAACCAGTGTTCCTGCGGCACTTCGCCGAGCGCGATAGCGATGAAACTCGCCAGACGGGCTTCGGAGGCGAGGAGATCATAGTACGAATTATCGCGCCGTCCTTCGCTGACATTGTAGCCAATGGCGAACAAGCGGCGGCGCTCATCGTAGAGGAAGCGGAAATCCATCCCCGCGATCAGATCAATGCACATATTCGACAGCCGCTCGACAGCCGCGCGGAACTGCGGGTCTTCTGGGGCCGCGAGCTTGCCATCGTGGGGCAGATCGTCAAGAAGACTGTAGGCCTGGCGTGCAAGCGCCTCAGCCCACTCTGCCACGCGCGTCTCGCGTGCCAGAATGATCGCCAGGTCGGCAGCCTGAAGCAGGCGTGCGCGATACCCCTCCATCGTGTTTGGCGTGGCATCGAGCGCCTGGAGCAGCGCCACGAGCGACGTGCGGCCCCTAGCGTCGGATGGCAGGCGTTCCTGAATGATCTCAAGAATGTCGCGCAACCCCTCAATGATCCAGGGTCCATAGGGCGGCCGCTCCAGCAGCGCGAGCAATCCCTGGCGCAGCGCGAGCAAATGCCCGGCGAGATTGCCGCTATCGACGGTCGAGACATAGAGCGGCGGCAGCGGATGAAGCGTGCGCGTGTCGTACCAGTTGTACAGATGCCCGCGGAAGCGCTCCATGCGCTGAATCGTCTCGAACACGCGCCCGAGGCGCTCGACCAGGCTGCGCACACCCAGGTATCCGAAGTCGACCGCTGCCAGATCGGAGAGCAATTGCAAACCAATGTTGGTCGGGGAAGTGCGCTCCGCCACTGCTGGTCGCGGTGTCTCCTGGAAGTTGTCCGGCGCTAGGAAGTTCTGTTCAGGAACGACGAAGCGATCGAAGTACGCCCAGGTCGCGCGCGCCACTCGGCGCAGCATCCGGCGATCCTCGGCGGACAACGGCTCGATGCGACGAGGAACATATTCCTGATCAAGCCAGCGGGCAAAGAAGGGCGCAGCGACCCACGAGAGCGCAACCGGCAAAGCGGGGAGCCAGGCATCGCTCAGGCGCTCGGAACGCGCGGCAGCCAGCGCGAGAAACGCAACTGCCGATGGACCCATGCGCTTGAGCAGATAGTCGAACGAATTAGTGAGGCGGCGCTGCGCTTGGGCGGCAGTTTCCCACTCGAGCATGCGTCGATGAGTCACTCCCATGCGCCAGAGAGTGCGAGCGATCGCATCAAGATTCAGCCATGCCTGATCAGGAAGCATGGCGACATTCAGCAGCAATTGCAGCGCGGGCCAGCGCAGGTTTTCGACTGCAACGATCAGGCTGATATGCAGATAGCGCCAGTTTACTGGCACAAGGCGCGTATTCAGAATTGCGAATGTCAGTGGCGCGAGATAATGTCCAAGCGCTAGCAACGTCCAGACTGCCGGACGACCTGGAAGCGCAAACCAGCCAGCGAGAAGCAGCGCCAGCGTCGCTGGCGGCGTCAGGCTGCGCCGCAGATTGTCGGCAATTTTGAACCGGCTGATCAGCGGCAGCACATTCGGCGCGTACCCGCCGGACGCGCGCGGCACGCGCGGCAGCAACCACCTGGCGATCTGCCAGTCGCCGCGCACCCAGCGATGCTGGCGCGCCGAATAAGCAGCATAGGTCGTCGGGTAACTGTCGAGTAGTTCAACATCGGAGAGCAGCGCCGCGCGCGCATAGCACCCTTCGATCAGGTCGTGGCTGAGGAGCGTGTTTTCCGGGAAGCGGTCGTGCAGCGCCTCACGCATCGCTACCGGATCATAGATCCCCTTCCCGGCGAAGATCCCCTCACCGAACAGATCCATGTAGACGTCGGAGACAGCAGTAGTGTACGGATCAACACCGACATTCCCCGAAGAGATGCGCGCAAAACGGCTGCGCAGGGCGCTTGGCAGATCGATGCCAACGCGCGGTTGGAGGATGCCGTACCCCTTCACCACGCGCCGCGTTTGCGGGTCGATCACCGCCTGGTTGAGCGGGTGCGCCAGCGTGCCGACCAGCGCGCGCGCCGCATCGCGCGGCAACTGTGTATCGGCATCGAGCGTGATCACGTAGCGCACCTGCGGCAGGACGCTGAGATCGCCGATGAACATCTCGTAGGTCGTATTCTTCGCGCCAGCGAGCAGAAGGTTGAATTCTTCGAGCTTCCCGCGTTTGCGTTCCCACCCCATCCAGCACCCCTGGCGCTCATTCCAGACGCGGCGGCGGTGAAGCAGGAAGAAACGGTCGCTGCCATAGCGCTCGTTGAGTGCCTTGATTCGTTCGACCGCCAGCGAGAGCAATGTCTCATCTTCGGGCATGTGCGGCTGCGGCGCATCGGCGAAGTCGGTCAGCAATGCAAAGTGCAGGTGCGGGTCCTGATTGGCGAGCGCTAGCACCTCCAGCGACTCGATCTGGGTGCGGATGCTGTCCGGCGTCAGCAGCAGCGTCGGCACCACCACCATCGTGCGCAGCTCGCGGGGAATACCGTTGCGGAAGTCGAGGCGCGGCAGGACACGCGGCGGGATCAGGCGAGTCACAGCACGGTCAACCAATTCCTTTGTCAGTGCAAATGCGGGCAGAACTGCCGTGAGCGACAGTGTGGCCGTCAGGATCGGTGACGCATCAGACTGCGCCCGCACTCCCCCGGATCGCGCAAAGCGCCAGCCAGCCGCTGTGATCGCAACGGTTCCCGCAGCGATTGCTCCTAGATAGACCGCTTCGGGATGCCGCAGCACGGCGCGTTGCACCACCTCGCCAGGGGTCAGACGACATCCAAGCGCCGCCTCGAACATCGTGCGCCCTTCATCCACCAGGTAATAGCCGATGTGCGTTTCGCGCAGAGGGCGGCCCTCTTCCTGCGCCCGTGCCGCGATGCGCACCAGACGCCGTGCGATTGCGTCTTCGCTCAGGCCGCTGCGCCGCGACATACGTTCCAATTCATGGCGGTAGCGGTCGCGTGTGGCGAAGGTGCTCTGGCCATACGCGCCTGCCGGGTCCTGGCGCAGCACCTGCTCGACCAGACTGACGCGCTCAAACCAGTCGGGCCAGTCCACCGCGTCCATCGTCCGCATGCTCGTGATAGTGTTGGCGACCGACACCTGATTGGCAGACTGGCGGCGTTGCTCGGCGAGAATAATTTCTTCGGCGGTGTTGTATGGAATAGAGGGCTGCTGTTCGAGCCAGACCATCAGTTGAGCGATGTCAAATTCTCCCTCCTGGCTGCGCAGCCGCTGGATCAACTCGACCGCAAGCGGCAGCGGCAGTTGCGGATAGGCGCGTGCAAGCTGGCGGAAGGCCGTATTTCCTTCAAATGACCCGACATCTTTTTGTGCCAGAATGCGCTCTGCCCACGTTGCGCCCTCGAGGCGGAGGCGGCGCTCATCGAGCATAAGGCGCGCCAGGCGTCCCAGGTTCTGGATCAGGCTAACGCGCAGCATGATCGGGATCGCCCAGATCTCGCCGATCGACAGCGGTGCAACGGCCTCATACGCCAGCACGAATCGCGTCAGTTGCTCAAGGTCAATGCGTCCGTCGGTATGCTCGACAAGTTCGAGCGCCATGGCATAGACGCGCGGCTTGCCATTGTGAGGACCGCCTTTCAATTTTGGGAGTTGGTGATAATAGCCGCCCGGCAGGTCCTGCCGGATCTCGCGAATCTGTCCAACAATCACGTGATAGTTATCGACCAGCCAGGCGGCCGCCGGAGTGAGCGGTTGGCGTTGCGCAGCGTCTGCAGCGAGCGTCTGGTACGCCAGTTGCAGCAGACGATGATTACGGTCCACTGATGCCAGTAGCGCCCTCGCTTTTCCAGGCTGCATCACGACTATGTGATCGGCGGCAAGCGTGCGCGCGCGGGCCTCGAGTTGTTCCGTTGTCAGGATCACCCCGCGGATAGGACGATCCGATAGCGGCGGGCGCTGACGCAGTGGTGGAAAAGCGTGTTGCACCGCAGTTGCAAGCGATGCGAATCGACGAACAAGATCACTGGCGAATGTGGCAAGGTTCATAGACGCACTCCGGCAAAAACGCTCAATTGCGCCCCCAATGAGGACGCCTGAACGAAAACGTGGAAACAGGAAGAACGCATAGGAAACTGACGCATCAGGTGTGAGCGCAGCGTTGTTGCGCACGCCATCGAGCGTCAGTTGTCGGGCGGCAGCGACGGCTACCGCTTGACGAGCGGCGTGCTGCGTCGCTGCAGGATCATGCGCGCTTCATTGGGAGGCAGTGTGCGTGTTGTACCCTCAGCCGGACCAAGATCGACAATCTGGACGTGAAAGATATGGCTGGGGTTGGCTAACTCAGCGTTATAGACGAGTTCGTCGCGCAGCACTTTGGTAATGACATCGCTGCTCAAGCCTGCAGTTCGCGCACGATTGATCAGTGCGCTAATCTGCTCGGCGAAATCGCGCACGCTAAGCGATTTGCGCGTCTCCGGGGCGTCAGAATGTTCAAAGTAATGGAAGCACACTGGGCAGCTGATTTGCATGCCAATTGCCAGAGTCGTCGGGCGCCACTCTGCGCCACAGTGCGGGCACCGCAGCACCTCATGCTCAGTCTGAGTCATCGTCCCCTCCTTATGAATAATGGGTTCGTAAGCCGCGCCTGCCCTACGTCAGTGACGATGGTCACTGACGAGCCTGCGCCACCCAAACAATCAAGCGTGAAGTCGCAGAAACGCGGCGAGGAACGATACCGACTTGGGATCGTGGTTTGGGTCACAACCGGTAGTATAGCACAGAATAGCGGGCAGGTCTACGGGTGAGTGTGCGCAAATGTGATAAATTTTGCGACTGCTGATAGCATATGCAGCGAGACCATGATTGGACTTTCTCCATACCTATCATACGTTTGCGCAGCAGACCCGCTACCGTATTACGAGCAGCAGGTGGACCCTTGATCCGCTATGTATCTCGGCATGCGCCTGCAGCGTACTGCGAATGGCAAGCAAGGCGGATGGCTCTCTGCCAGGGGCGCAGAAACGCCAGGATTACGCATTCAAGCATCACCCATCGAGCGAAGCCGCTTGCTGGCAGCGATGGCAGTGCAGAGCCTCGCTTTCAGTCGAATGCTATGCTCCTTGATCGCCCTCAGCGACGCAGCGATCGTCCTCCTGGAGCATTGCCCAGATTTTGCGCGCCAGCGGATCGCTGCCGATGCGACGGGCATTTTCGCGATCCAGATGCCAACGACGCGGGTTTTCCAGAATGTAGCACCGGATAGCGTTCAGGGCGCGTTTGTGGCGGATGATGTGTTCGTAATAATGGCGTTGCCAGATTGGTGTGCCGGGAGTGCCGCGCAATTTGTGGTGTCGGGCAGGGTCGGAGAATGGCATGCTGTGTTCTCTGCGGGTTGGGAAAGGTGAGTTAGCGATGGGGCGCAACTGTTGGGGCACGGCGCCGCCGTGCCCCGCTAGAATTGTTCCATACATGACATATACCGTCGATCATCTCAATTCGATATGTTTCTCAGCCAGCACTCTTGCCTGCCGCTCTTATCCTACCGTAAATGTGTACGACCCTGCTGCTAGACGATAGACGGCTGTCGCTTCATCACGCTGCACAAGGGTCACGCCCTCTGCCTCCTCTGCCAGAATGCCGCTTTCACGTACAGGCGTTCCTTCAGGCGCCGGGACATATGCGGTCGCTGTCGTGTTCGGTGGCACAACGATCTCCCAGGTGAAGCGGTGGTCGTCGATGCGCCAGGCGCTCATGGCGCGCCCGTACATCGTTTCGAGCGCGGCGCGCGCTGCCGTCAGCCCGCCTCCCGGTCGCGGGCGCAGGATCAGATGACGATACCCCGGTTGTTCTAGGTCTACATCAATGCCAGCTACGGTGGAATACAGCCATTCGCCAATGGCGCCGTAGGCGTAGTGGTTGAATGAGTTCATGCCGGGGTCCTGAAACCCCTTGTCATGAGTCCAGCCGTCCCAACGTTCCCAGATTGTCGTGGCGCCCTGCGTCACGGGGTACAGCCACGAGGGCCAGGTTCGCTGGAACAGCAGCGCATAAGCAAGATCGAGGCGCCCGGCAGCGGTCAAGACGTGGAGCAGGTACGGCGTTCCGACAAAACCAGTGGATAGATGGGTGTCGCGCGCCAGGATGTCGCGCGCCAGTGCCTCCGCCGCCGCCGGGCGCAACTCTGGCGGCAACAGGTCGAAGTGCAGCGCCAGGACATAGCCGGTCTGCGTTTCGCCAGCCACACGCCCCGCACCGGTAACGTAGCGTTTGATGAATGCCTGCCGCACCCGCTCGAACAGCCGACGGTAGCGTGCAGCATCGCGTTGATGTCCCAGGATCGCTGCGATGCGGCTCATCAGTCGGGCGCAGTAGGCGAAGAATGCTGTGCCGATCAGGTCTTTCGCTGTACCGCCGTCAACTTTGCCGCTCCCATCGAGCGCCAGCCAGTCGCCAAAGCCGCGAAAGCCGGGATAATCCTCGTAGCAGCGGATGAAGCCACAGCTGCTCCGCTCAAGGTATTCGATGAACCGTTGCATCGAGGGGTAGTGTGTTTCAAGCAGACGCGTATCGCCATAACACAGGTAGATCGTCCAGGGACAGATAATCCCCGCGTCCGCCCACGCCGGTCCGCCGTCGGTCAATTCGCTGACGCCTGCCAGCGGCGCCACCGGCGGGTACGCTCCTTCGGGATTCTGGGCGTCTTCAAGGTCCTGGGTCCATTTCGTGAAGAATGGCGCGACGTTCATATTGAACGCTGCGGTGCGGACGAACACCTGCGCATCGCCGGTCCATCCCAGGCGCTCATCGCGCTGTGGGCAGTCGGTCGGCACTTCGAGAAGGTTGCCTTTCTGACTCCACACGATGTTGTGCTGCAACTGATTGATCAAGGGATCGGAACAACTGAATTCGCCGGTCGGCGGCGCGGCGGAATGGACGACAATGCCGGTCACGGCGTCGATGTCAGGAACGCCAGGGTAGCCGGAGAGTTCAACGTACCGGAAGCCGTGGAAGGTAAACCGCGGTTCCCAGATTTCTTCCCCTTCGCCGCGCAGGGTGTAGTGGTCGGTCGCGCGTGCGCTGCGCAGATTGGCAGTGTAGATTGTGCCGTCGGGGTTCAGGACCTCAGCGTGGCGGATGGTCACCGTTGTTCCTGCTGGACCCTGCACGCGCAGCCGGACCCACCCGACCATGTTCTGCCCCAGATCAAAGACCCAGCGCGTCGCCTGGTGCGAACGAAAGGCAGTCGGCGGCTTTATCGGGCGCAGTTCCTCGTGTCGCCGGACAGTAGGACCGCGCATAGCAACGAGAGCAATGTCGGGTACAGTGAAGAGTTCCACTGGTTGCCAGGAGGAGTCGTCAAAACCAGGCATGTTCCAACCGGGAAACTCCAGCCGAGCGTCGTAACTCTCACCGTGCAGAATGTCGCTCTCTAGAATAGGACCAAAAGCGTAACGCCAGGAGCGATTGCTAACGATCGTCTGCGTGCTGCCGTTAGCATAGGTAATCATCAGTTGCGCCAGCAGTTTCGGGCGGTCGCCGTAGTTCTGGCGACCTGCCCATGCCACATGCCCGCAGTACCAACCGTCTCCCAGGATGGCGCCGATTACGTTTTCGCCTTCACGCAGAAGATCGGTGACATCATAGACCTGGTACTGCACCCGTCGGCGGTAGTCGGTCCAGCCTGGCGTGAAGAAATCCTGCCCGACGCGCTGCCCGTTGATCGTACACTCATAAAGCCCCAGCGCCGTGATGTACAGGCGCGCCTGCGCCACCGGCGCATTAAGCGTGAACGAGCGGCGCAGAAACGGCGCCGGGATGGTCGTCCAGCGTCCGCCGACGAGCGACGCGCCGATCCACGACGCCGACCAGTCTGACCGACGGAGCAGCCCCATCTCCCACCAGGCGACCGGGCTAACGGCAACGTGGCCCTGTTCGTCCCACACCTGCACCCGCCAGAAGACGCGCTGGCGCGACCGGAGTCGTCCGCCATGGTAGGCGACATGGATCGACTGATCCGACTCAACGCGACCACTATCCCAGAGCAAGTTCTGCTCTGCCACGACGTCATCGGCGGATGATGCCGCCACAATGCGATACGCTGTCTGCCGCGCGCCGCGCCGGTCGCTGAATATCTGCCAGCTTAGACGCGGGCGGGTTACATCGATCCCCAGCGGATTGTCCAAGTACTCACAACGTAAACGTCCGACGGTGAACGTGGTCATGGCATCCTCGTGTCATACTTCTGCTGCGCGAGCGCTCGCGCAATCGGCGCCAGTTGGAGCCACCACTGCTCCTTTGGACGGCGGTAGGTGGCATCGACCATATGCGGCAGCTCACCCAAGTCAAAGATTCGCACCCGACCGTTGATGAACCCGATGAAGGCTGCGGCTGCGGTGCCGCGTTCCATTTCTTCGGTCAGGAAGCGGATACAACGCGCTGCGAGACGTGTCGCCTGGATCCGATCATAAGGCGATGGACTTCCGCCCTGCTGCAGATGACCCAGAACGGCGCGGCGAACATCGAACAATCCCTTCCCTTCCTCCTCGAAGAGCGCGCAGATCACGTCAGTCGTGTAGAGGCGGTTGGCGTACTCATTGCGAATCACCAGACTGAGACGCTTGCCGGCGCGAAATCCTTCAATCATCGTCCGAATGTCGGCGCGCAGGTCGTCGAGAGTGATGCCCTCTTCGTGCAGGTACACCCGTTCTGCTCCCGACGCCAGCCCGCTCATCAGCGCCAGGTAGCCACAATAGCGACCCATCACCTCGACCACAAAGGTGCGTCGCACCGCCACTGCCGACTGCTTGATGCGGTCGAGCGCTTCAACGATGGCATTTAGCGCAGTGTCGGCGCCAATGCTCAACTCCGAGCCGGGCAGGTCATTATTGATCGAAGCAGGCAGACAGATAATCGGAATATTGAACGGTTCATACGTATCGCGCTCGTGGTACAAACGGTGCGCTGCCTGATAGCCGTTCCATCCGCCGATGATCAGCAAACCGTCGATGCTATGCTTGGTCAGCGCCTGGGCGACAGCAGCAAGATCATCGCCCGATGGGACACGGCGGCTGGTGCCCAGCTCCGCGCCTCCCATCGGCCCCCAGCCGTCCACCATCTGCCATTCGCACTCGCTGACGTGACCGGCAATAAGGCCATCAAAGCCATTGCGCACAACCAGCATCGTATGTCCCTGATCGAGACCAAGACGCACGGCTGCGCGCACTGCCGTATTCATGCCGGGCGCGGGTCCTCCTGCGTGCAACAACGCAATCCGGCGCTTACGCGGGCGCGTCACGCTCGGCAGGGCGCTGGCGAGCGCCTGAAATGTCTGGAACATCTCGGTGAAGCTGCTGCCGCGCAGTTCCATCGCGCGCTGATAATCACCCGCGTTGATTGCCATGGTCACCTGTTGCGTCTGCTCGACGCAGTGCATGAGCGGCTGGCGCGTAATGCGGTTGTAGCGCATGCCGATCAGTTGCGGTTCGCTTTCGGGCGTGGCAGACAGCAACTCTTCAACGGCGGCGTACCCGACGAGCGTGCTCATCCAGCGATCGAAGGCGCTTGGCGTGCCGCCGCGCTGCACGTGCCCTAGGATTGTGACCCGTGCATCTTCCTGAAGGCGCTCCTCGAGGACGCGGCGCACATACTCTGAGGCGATTGGGTTTCCCTCACGATCGCGCGCACCCTCAGCCACGACTACGATACTCTCACGGCGACCGGCGGCGCGTCCAGCACGCAACAGTGCGCACATGCGCTCTTCCCAGCCTGGTTCAGGCGGATTTTCGGGAATGAGCACATAATCAGCGCCGCCAGCGATTGCTCCCATCAGTGCTAGGTACCCGCAATTGCGTCCCATCACCTCAACGACGAATGTGCGCTGATGGCTGGCTGCGGTGCTGACCAGTGCATCGATCGCAGCAGTAATCCGGTGCAGCGCCGAATCGGCGCCAATGGTCATATCGGTGCCGTAGAAATCATTGTCGATCGAGCCAACCAGCCCAACCAGCGCCAGAAACGGGTATTGCGCAGCCGTTTCGCGCGACAGTTTGCCGGTTTCGACGAGTTCGGCCAGCAGATCGGGCCACTCGCGGCGAAAGGTGTCGGCGCCGGTCAAGCTTCCGTCGCCGCCAATCACCACCAGACGGTTGATCCCGCGCTCGATCAAATTGGCAGCAGCCTGCAGGCGCCCTTCGCGGGTGCGAAACTCGCGGCTGCGCGCCGTGCCGATAATCGTTCCGCCACGATGCATGATGCCGCCGACATCATCCCAACTGAGCGGACGGATGCGGTTGCCGCCCTCCACCATGCCGCGGTATCCTTCATAAATCGCATACACAGGCACGCCGCGACTCAGCGCCGTGCGTACGACCGCACGCAGCGCGGCATTCATCCCCGGCGCATCGCCCCCGCTGGTTAGCACGCCGATGCCCGTTGGCTGCGTCATACCATCTCTCCTTCCATCGCTGTGCGCATAGCATCTGATAGTGCGCGACTGATCCTCCATTCCCCATCGCGTATGATACCAGCCTTTCAACGGTGCGCGACTCGGAACCTTAGCGGATGACTTTATTACTGCGCCAGCAGGTCTATCATGGTATGATACAAAAGGGATGTCCGTGTTGAAATTCGTTGAGATCTTCTCTGCGAGAAACTCTTCGCATGCTGAGCGTGGCACACCGGGTGCGGCGCCTTCAGGTGCATGCACATGCGCAAGATTCTGCGCCAGAAAGCCATGAACAGTTGCACGGACATCGAACTTCGCCAGAGGAACTGTGGTGCGCAGAGTTGTATGAGCGGTGATCGGTGGTGAGCTACCCGCAATGTGCCGACAGCATGTCTCGTATCGATGGTGAGCGAGAGGAGCAGAGCGATGGCGCCGATTCTCGTAATGGGGTTGGGGAATGTGATTCTTCGCGATGAAGGAGTGGGCGTTCATGCGCTGCAGCGTCTTCTGGAGCGGTATGTCTTGCCCGAAGGGGTGGAAGTCATCGATGCCGGTGCGCTCGGACTGTCGTTGCTGGCGTTTCTCGATGGCGTTGAAGATGTGCTGATCATTGACGCTGTTCATACCGGCAGGCGATCAGGCACGCTTGTGCGCTTCGAGGGGGAAGAGATCGCTCGCGCCGAAGCCATGCATCTGCTGCCGCACGATGTTCGTCTGCAGGAATTGATCGCCCTTCACGGCAGAGAGGGGTCATCACCGCAGCGGTTGGTGCTGTGGGGAATGGAGCCAGCGGTCTCGGAACCAGGGCTGGAGTTGACCCCCGAATGCGAAGCGCGTCTTGACGCCCTGGTCGATGCTGTGGTGCAGGAACTCCGATCATGGGGAGTCGATGTTCGACCCCTTCAGGGACGTCCGACCCGTTAAGAGAATGGCGCCGCTGGTTGCCTCCAGTCGGGTGGAGGACCGCCATTGCAAATCGCCAGCAACTCATCAATTGACTCATCGATCGAAATTGCCCCTGCCAACACCGGTTCGCGGTAGCGCGCCACCCAAGTGTAGATGCGGGGCCAGCCAGTGCGAAACTCGTCGTACACCAACCGCGCTACCGGTCCGCTTGTCTTGAGATACCCTGTTGCGATGAAATCATAATCGGCGCGTTCACGGTCATAGGGCACGCGCACGATCTCAGCGCGCCAGGCGCCGTTGCGCCACTCCATCCGCCCGTAGCATGCGCGCGTGTCGCCATCGAACGGCAGACCCACTGAACCGACGTTCACCACCAGGGTCGAGTCGATCCGCCGGATAAGCGGACGATGCGTGTGCCCGACAACAATCAGCGGGCATGGTGGGGCGATCTGCTCGCGCAGTTCGTCATCTGGCGTCGTTGCCAGCACGTTGTCGCGGTTGTGGCGCATCGAAGCATGCACGATACGCGCCTCGCCGCCAACCGGATCGTGCAGACGCACAATCTCCGGCATCTTTTCGAGGTCCGCAGCCGCCGCGCCGAGCTGATCCGCTGTCCAGCGCACATTGCGCCGGATGACGCCCTCAATGCCAGGTCGGTCGGTCGGATCGTAGACCACGGAAATGACATAATCTTCGTGGTTGCCACGAATGAGGCGCCAACCGCTATCGGCGGCGCGCTCCTGAACAAAGCGCAGGCACGCCAGCGACGATGGCCCGCGATTGACGATATCCCCTCCAACAACGACAGCATCGGGATGCCAGGAGTCAATATCGGCGGCGACGGCTTCGAGCGCGGGGAAGTTTCCGTGGATGTCGGCAAGAACGGCGAGTTTCATAGATTCTGTAGCAGCTCCGGTGATGGCATCCTTTGTATAGTACCATGATCAAGCGTTGAACGTTGAATGTTAGATGTTGTACGTTGCAGGTGCGAAGGTGGCAGGTTGAAGATAGGAGGTATAGGGGCGTTGCATCGCCACGCCCGTGAGCATGCGACGGGGAGGGGCGTGGTGTCGCCACACTCGTAGGCACGCGGTGAACGTGCGTTGGAGCGGGGCAGGGTTACGCTCGGAGGGACGTTTTCGGCATCCCGACGCCGGTTTGCCCCTCATTCCCCCCGCCCTCTTCGCTCACGAGGGGAGAAGGGAGAGTTTGCTCATCCTAACGCCCAAAACGGGCGATGCAACAGAAGGGCTTGCCGATCCTTCTGGAAATGCTGCAAGCATTCGATCAGCAGGCTATGACCCCACCCGCACCCGCGTCCCGACACAGGTCTGCACATAGGCGTCCGGCAGTGCGCGCGCAATCGCATGTTGCGCCTTCCACCCGGTGCAGTGCCCCGGTAGCACCATCTTCGGCGCCATTTCGACCAGCGCTGCGACGGTGTCGGGAATGATTGGCTCGAACACCCGCCCTGAAAGGTGGAGACCGCCGATAACGCCGTAGATGTCGTGGACGCCGGTCAGTTTGCGGGCATAGTGGAGAATGTTTACAATCCCGGAGTGGCTGCACGCCGAGAGCACGACCAGCCCCTGATTGCGCACATTAACCACCAGCGCCTGGTCGTCCCACAGCCAGGGATCCGGTTCCCACGCACCATCGGCGGTTCGGGCAAAGTGTCCGGGCATCCCCTTCTCAAACGGTGTCACGCGCTCTACCTGACCGGTCACCAGCACCTGGTTGTCGATCAGGAGCGACGGATCGCGGCGCTCCACCAGGGTGACCCCCTCGCGTTCGAGGTCGGCGCGGTTCGGCGCTGGCAGGTGAAGTTCGTTCCCGCCGGGAAATACTGCCTTGCGTTCGCGCCAGGCGTCGGGGTGCAAGATGAGCGGCAGCCGCCGGGGACCGAGGCGCGCCAACAGACCTGCCAGGCCGCCATGGTGATCGGTGTGCCCATGCGACAGGACAATCGCGCGGAGATCGGCGGGATTGACACCCAGCACATCCATATTGTGGACCAGCGTGTCGCGTCCCATGCCGGTATCGTACAGGATCGATGTTCGCTGGCCCTGCTGCTCAACTGTCACCAGCGCCGAGAAGCCGTGCTCCGCCAGGAGCGGCGCCTGCTCGAAGCTCTCCCAGCGCAACGGCGCGCGCTGGACGTCGGGTGTGCTGGCGAGGAGCGCATCCATGACATTATCGACCAGAATGGTGATCTCGACTGCGTCCACGGGTTGCAGTTCCACTGGTTGCGTTTCCATGCCACATTCTCCTTGCACAACAAGCGAGGAACCTGCCGGACTCAGCCAGAGCGTCGTGGGTGAAGAGCGAATGGGGGTAGGAACGGATCGCGGCAGCAGACAGCGTTAGCGCCATTATATGCAGGTCTGGCGTATCAGTGACAGTTGACGTTTGCTCTCCAGAAGGTTGTAATCCGATAACCTTGCGGTGCCTCGCTGGCTGCATGGCGGCATTTCTCGAGTAAGGTTGATGCGAAGGAAGATGCAGAGGCGCCGGGCTCCTCAATCAATACAGTACCTATACGTCTTTGCACCTTTGCGCTAGCATTCGTGAGAACCCTCTGGACACAGTGCGGGATATGGCATAATGGCCGTGCACGCTGAGCAAGATTGCTCTACACAGGAAAAGCGAGGTTCTCCATGCCGCCAAAGATTGTTTTCATTGGCGCTGGCAGCACGGTGTTCGCCAAAAACCTGATGGGCGATATCCTAAGCTTCCCTGAACTTGCTGACGCAACTCTGACGCTGTTCGACATCGACCCGGAACGTCTGCGCACGTCCGAGATCGTGGCGCACAAGGTCGCCGCTGCGCTCGATGCGCGCCCGACAATCGAGGCGACGACCGACCGCCGCCGCGCGCTCGACGGCGCAGACTATGCAATCTGTATGATCCAGGTCGGCGGATATAAGCCGTGCACCGTGATTGACTTCGAGGTGCCAAAGAAATATGGATTGCGCCAGACTATCGCCGATACGCTGGGGATCGGCGGGATTATGCGCGGGTTGCGCACCATCCCGGTGCTGCTCTCAATGTGCCGCGACATGGAAGAGGTCTGCCCAAATGTGACATTCCTGCAGTACGTCAACCCAATGGCAATCAACTGCTGGGCGATCAGCCGCGCCAGTACGATCAAGACGGTCGGGTTGTGCCACAGCGTTCAGGGCACTGCCGAACAACTGGCGCGCGATATTGGCGTGCCGGTGGAAGAGATCAACTATGTCTGCGCTGGCATCAACCACATGGCGTTCTACCTGCGCTTCGAGCGCAATGGTGAGGACCTCTACCCCCTCATTCGCAAAGTCTATGAGGAAGGACGCGTACCGGCATGGAACCGGGTGCGCTACGAAGTGTTCCGTCGTCTCGGCTATTTCGTGACCGAGTCGAGTGAGCACTTCAGCGAATACGTGCCCTGGTTCATCAAGCGCGACCGTCCCGATCTGATTGAGCGGTTTAACATTCCGCTGGATGAATACATCCGTCGCTGCGAAATGCAACTGGCGGGGTGGGAGTTCGTGCAGTACAAACTTGACCATCCTGAGATCACAAGTTCCGATCTGCGCGCCATAATGCGTGAACGTTCCAGAACCAACCCGTACCTGACGAACGAGTTCATTGAATACGTTATCAGGGCTGCCGAAGACCTGGAGGCAGGGAAGGTCGAGCGCAGCCACGAGTATGGCTCGCTGATCATCCACAGCCTGGAAACCGGGCAGCCGCGCGTGATCTACGGGAATGTGCCCAACCACGGGCTGATCGACAATCTCCCGCAGGGGTGCTGCGTCGAGGTGCCGTGTCTGGTGGACAAAAACGGCGTCCAGCCGACGAGGATCGGCGCGCTGCCGCCGCATCTGGCGGCGCTCATGCAAACAAACATCAACGTGCAGGCGCTGACCGTCGAGGCGGCGCTGACCGGCAAGCGCGAGCATATCTACCACGCAGCGATGCTCGACCCGCATACCGCCGCTGAACTCGACCTGGATCAGATCTGGGCGCTGGTGGATGACCTGATCGCAGCGCATGGCGACTGGTTGCCGGAGTACCGATAGAGCCGTCAGATCATCTCACACAAAGGCACGAAGGCACAGAGGTGCTGTGGTTGCGATTCGGGCGACTCGCCTGCGCTCCTTCGTCAGGAGCCTTCATTCCTGATTAACTTCTGGTTAACCACGTGTTATCAACGTCGAGGTGATCGAAGCGCAACTCACTTTTTAGTGCAATGCGTTATACTGTAAACGAACCGGGGCGCCAGCCATTGGGCAGGTGTAGGAAATCGGAAAGATTTCCAGGGGGATCATTGGATCCCCCGGCCCGGTTAAGATATTACTTGTGGGTCCTGACAACACGAAGCGATGCGGTTTATATAACTGCGTCGCTTCGTGTTTTTATGACGTTCGATAGTGGCATTCCGGCAGCCTGCGCAGGCGCTCAGCGGCCTGTTCGGGCGTAATATCGCGTTGCGCTTCGGCGAGCAACTCGAAGCCGACCATGAATTTCCGCACGGTTGCGGAACGCAGGAGCGGCGGGTAGGCGTGCGCATGGAGATGCCATGCCGGGTGTGGCGCGCCATCAGTGGGTCGCTGATGAAAGCCGAGCGAGTAGGGGAATGATACCTGGAAAAGATTATCGTAGCGCGTTGTAAGGCGTTTGAGAATATCCGCCAGCCCCACGCACTCGTCCGCCGTCAGGTCGCTGATGGCGCCAACGCAGCGGCGGCTGATGATCATCGTCTCAAAGGGCCAGACGGCCCAGAATGGAACTAATGCAACGAAGTGATCATTGGCGCAGACGAGGCGCTCTTCACGTTCGAGTTCGAGCGCCAAGTAATCCGCTAGCAGGGAACGTCCAGTTGCTGCCAGGTAGTCGCGTTGTGCGGCGTCCTCGCGCCTAATCGTTAATGGTAGATGCTCAGTGGCCCAGATCTGACCATGGGGATGCGGGTTGCTCGCGCCCATCATCGCTCCGCGATTCTCAAAGATCTGTACGTAGCCGATGTAAGGCAGCGCACCGATTTCCTCATACTCCTGCGCCCATACGTTAACTACGCGCGTGATCGCTGCGACATCCATCTCCGGCAGAGTCAGGTCGTGGCGCGGCGAAAAACAAACGACCCGGCAGATGCCACGCTCGCTGCGAGCGTAGAGGAGCGGCGGCGCGGCATCGTCGGGCGATCCGGCGCTCGAAGCGTACTCGCCGGACGGAATATCCGGCAGCAGCGCTGCGAAATCATTGGTGAACACAAACGTGTGTGTGTAGTGCGGGTTGACTTCACCGTTCGCTCTGACGTTTCCAGGACACAGGTAGCAGTTCGGATCATAGACAGGGCGCTGCTCCGGCATCGGTTGCTCGACCTGCCCCTGCCAGGGGCGTTTGGTGCGGTGTGGCGAAACCAGCACCCACTCGCGTGTCAGCGGGTTGTATCGTCGATGCGGGTGATCGGTGAGCGAGAACACAGGCGCCTCCCCTGAATGGTGTAAAGCTACGGGCATGATACCGGAAAGCGAAGAGGGCGGCGAATAAGCGGATGGGGCAGCGAATAAGCGAATGGGGCGGCGAAGGAACGAATGGCGTCAGCGAATGGGGCAGCGAATAATAAGCGAATGGGTCAACGAATGGGGAAGCGAAGAAACGAATGGGGCGGTGAATCAGCACATAGGGAAATGTGATCTATCCTGTTTCCTAACCATGACTCTTGCACCTTCAACTCGTGCATTTTCTTCTTATCTCCGTGCTCCTTCTCCCAAGAGCCTTGAGTTTGGGACGTGCGCAAACGGAATGCGAGGATCGTTCCACTGGCCAGGCGCCACGGCGAGAGATTGATCAGTGGCAGAGACCTCAAAGGGTCAGGCGCGTCCCTGACCTTTCCACCTTTGCACCTTCACACCTAACTTAAGCACAACGCTTCGAGAACGTTATGATACAATGTCTTATATGGGACATTTTCACCGTCAACGTGCAACGTGGAACGTTCTACCTTCCTGCCTGCACCCTCTTTCACCGTTCATCTCTCCTCGCGCCTCTTGCCTCTCGCCCCATTCACCATTCCACCTGCAGCGCCCGCACGACGATCTGATCCGACGATGGTCCTTCGACCACAACCAACTGCAGCGTCGCCTCGGTCGTGTTGGTGATCTGCAGATCCTGTCGTCCGCCGAAGGAGCCGGGTTGACCATCAATGTTCCAGATGGCGACAGCGTCTTCGTCGGCGACGTTCAGCAACCCGATGCCAGTGGTGCGCACATGGTTCGAAAAGGCGAACGCTTCGGGCGGTAATACCGGGCGTAGCGCCTGGACGTAGCGGCTGGCAAGGTCGCACCATCCGCCGCCAGGCACGCCAGCAACCACGCGCACATGAACGCGAGCGGGCGGACCAACACTGGCGTTGAAACTCCATGTCTCACCTGGACGAATGATAACATTGCGCAAAGCGCCGTTACTGGCGTCGAGCGCTGCGCGAACGTTGTAACCGACATCACCGGCAAGGCTTAACGGAGCGCTCTCGCCAACCAGAACAAAACGAGCAGAGGAAGAACTCGCAAATGCAGTCGTCACTCCCATCGCCTGCGACCAGATGAGGGCAAACATCCCGTTCTGCTGAAGCGGCCGACCGAAAACAACGGGCGAAGGCGCATACCGATGGTCCAGATACAGAACGATAGCGCTCACTATCAGCACGATCATTGCAACACGGAGCGATACCTTTGGTCGCAGCATGGCACGACTCCTTCAGCAGGCGGGCGGTTCGCGAGTGACCGCTGGCAGGCGCCACAGTGCTCAGGCGCCTGTTTCACCAAGAGACCGTGTGGCGTGTATTTTAGAACAAAAGTTCTGATCTTGCAAATGGCTGGCAGAGGAACTCGTGGGCGTGTCAGAGGCATGCGATCGTGCACACGTTCAACGTTCAACGTTCAACCGAACAACGTTCAACGCTTCACCCCGCCTCCCCCAAAAGTCCCGCCCTATCCCGGCGCCGATTGGGGTATACTTGGATGCTGACATGTCCGAATGATACCGATGGCGAGCCATGCATCTTCGTCTAGTTGTCCTGATTCTGAGTGTGACGCTGCTGGGAGGTGTCGCCATTCCTGCACCGGTGGCAGAACCGGTATTGGCGCAGACAATTGTGCCAGTCACTCCTACGTCAGCGCCTGGCGGGGCGCCACGCCCCACAGGGACGCCGCTCAGTCCCTTGGCGCAAGAGACCGAACGTCTGCTCTCGTCGGCGCTGGAGCGCACATCGCAGGCGTCGGCGTATCGGATGGCCGTATCGGTTCGCGCGGCGGGCACGGTGGCGGGTGCACGCAGTGCGCGCGAGGAAATGTTGATCGAGTACTCCGGCGAGTACAACGGCGCAAACTTTGCGTTCGTCTTGCGTTCGCCGGAATTACTGCGTCAGGGTATCGATCCGACCACTGGCATTACTGCGGTACGCGCAAATGGGGTAACCTATGCCGTCGGTCCTCTTCCTCTCCATGGCGCAACCGATCGGGTCTGGTATACCATTGGTTCGGACGTGCCGTCGTTTCTGACGCCGCCTTACCGCCTTGAAGACATACTGCGGCGATTAGGGGATGCTCTTCCGCTGGCGGAGATGTCTCGCGGTCGCACCGAAATGATTGATGGTCAACGCTGTACGGCGTATCAATCAGGCGCTGATGCAGCGCCAGCAGCGCTGCGAGCGCTGGGGAGACCGCTTGTGCCGCCGCGTGCGACGAGTGCAAATACGCCGCTCGATCTCAACATTCAGCGCGGTGTCGTGCAACTCTGGCTCTGCGGCGATGGTATGGTACGCCGTGTTCAGGTGACAGCCGCAGGCAACGTTCGTCGGCAGCCCTCAAACGTGTTTTCCGTTGCTTTCCGTGTCGATATTACCAACCTTAACGGCAGGGTGAAGATTACAGCGCCAGCGCAGACGCGAGCCTTGCAGCGCGCTCCAGAGCCAACGGTAGTCGCGGTACGCGCTGGTCCGATTCAGAGCGCCCCTGGCGCAGGCAGCATCCTGGGGCAGGTGAACGTTCAGGACGCAGTCATCATCATCGAGCGCAGCGCCGACCAGCGCTGGTATCGCGTGCGCGCGCCCGCCGCGACGGGGTGGGTCAGCGCATCGCTCCTGTCGGTATCGCCAACGGTCGCGCGTCAGGTCCCGGTGGCATCATCATAGTGCGGCATACTACCCGATGCCAATACAAGCTTCCAGATTCACACAAAGGCACGCATGCACGAAGACCCCATGGTTCGAAGCCGCCGATTGAGGATATTCCTTCGTTGTTTACGTTCCTCGCAAGGATAGCGACATGCAATTCTGTTGTGCGGTTACGCCAGGATCGACACACCTGCCAGACGATGCATGCCATCGCGTAGAGCGGCGTACATATCGCGGTAGATAGCGTAGACCTCATCATACCGCGCAATGGCGCGCTCATCGGGCGCGGTCGTCGTCGTGAGCGTTACGCAGCGTGCCACGGCATCATCCACATCACGGAAGATCCCTGCGCCAACTCCGGCGAGCAGCGCCGCGCCGTATGCCGGTCCCTCTTCCGCTGCCAGTGTCGCCACCTCGGTCGCGTAAACGTCTGCCTGCATCTGGCGCCAGAGCGGGCTTTTGCCTCCGCCGCCGGTCGCGCGGATCTGACTTGGTGTGATACCCAGGCTGCGCATGATCTCTAATCCATCACGCATTGAGAACACGACCCCCTCCATGACAGCGCGCGCCATGTGCGCCAGCGAGTGACGTGCCGTCAGCCCGATGAATGCGCCGCGTGCCAGCGGGTCGAGGTGCGGCGTGCGCTCGCCGCTGAGGTAGGGCAGGAAGATCAGTCCTTCGGCGCCTGGCGGAACCGATGTCGCCAGTGCAGTCAGATCGTCATAACTAAGACTCTGACCGGTGACGGTGCGCAATATATCGCGGAACCAGCGGAACGAACCGCCAGCCGCCAGCGTGACCGCCATGAGATGATACCGTCCCGGCACGCTGTGACAGAACGTGTGCAGGCGCCCCTGCGGATCGAGCGCAATCTCGTCGGAATGGGCAAAGATCACGCCGCTGGTGCCGATGCTGCTGCTGACGATGCCGGGCCGCACGATGCCTGAGCCAACCGCTGCCGCCGCATTGTCGCCGCCGCCAGCGATAACCGGCAGACCGGCAGGTAATCCAAGGTCTGCGGCGACGGCGGGTATCAACTCGCCGGTAACCTCTGGACCCTCGAAGACGCGCGGGAGCCAGGCGCGCGGGATGTCGAGCGCTGCCAGGATCTCGTCGCTCCAGTCGCGGCGGCGCAGATCGAGCAGCAGGGTTCCGGCGGCGTCGGCGGCATCGGTGGCGCTGATGCCGGTCAGTTTGCGGCGGATGTAGTCCTTGGGCAGCAGCACCTGGGCAACCCGTGTGTAATGCTCAGGCTCGTGATTGCGCAGCCAGAGGATTTTCGGCGCCTGAAACCCGGTCAGCGCCGGATTTCCGGCAATGGCAATCAGACGTTCAGCGCCGACGCGCTGCGTGATCTCGACGCACTCCGCAGCGGTGCGCTGGTCGTTCCACAGCAGCGCAGGACGAATCACCCGGTCGTGTTCGTCGAGGAAGACCGACCCGTGCATCTGACCAGTCAGTCCTAGCCCTGCAATCTGCTCCGGCGCAATGCCTGCCTGTGCCACAACAGCGCGGAGCGCCTCGCACACGCCGCGCCACCAGTCTTCCGGGTTCTGCTCGCTCCAGAGCGGCTGGGGTGTTGAGAGCGGGTATTCGGCAGTCGCCACTGCCAGAACCTGACCGTTCTCATCGCAGAGCAGCGCCCTGGCGCCAGTGGTTCCGATGTCAAGACCAAGAAGATAGGCGGACATGGGGATCTTCCTTACAGTTCAGAGAGGCTCTTGCCGATATCATATCGCGTCGGAGCATATCGTCAAGAGTAGAAGAAAGGTTTGTTGACAGATTTTGTCCAGTATGGTATTTTGGTCCCACTAAAAAATGAATAACTGCGTACGGGGAGCTCGGTGTGGCCGGGCTGAGAGGAGAACCGTCCAGTTCTCGACCCGTTGAACCTGATCCGGGTAATGCTGGCGAAGGGATACGTTCAAGCCTTTCAGGCTCAGTCCACCCTCTGCCATGCAGAGGGTGGATTTTTTGCAGAGGAGGCGTAACTATGTCTGACCAACTATCCACATCTACCTATGATGCCGCGACGCTGCTTCAGGATATGCGTAATGAGTTGCAGCCGCTATTGCAGCGAATTACGACCCACCGCTATCTGCAGGCTCTGGAAGAAGGCCGGGTGCCATCAGACTCGCTGAAAACGCTAGCATCGCAGCAGTACCATATTGTGTCGCGCGCAATTCAAAATATTGCGCTGCTGTTGTCGCGCTACGGCAATCAGCCCAGTCGTAAGAAGCTTAACGATTTTCTTCAGGCTGAGTTCGCCGTAAATGAAGCGCTTCTGACCTTTGCACGGGCGATCGGGCTGAGCGAAGCGGATCTTCAGAATGCCCCAAAACTGCCCGAAGCCCTGATGTTCAGCTACTATGAGGCATTTTTGTGCCTGTACGGCACGGATGCCGATCTCATCACAGCCTTTTACTTCGATGCTCAAGTATGGATTGCTAATGCCTTGCGCGTCAGCCGGGCACTACAAAAACATTACGGTCTCAGTCGTGAGGATGTGCGGTTCTTTGAAATGTATGCAAACTATCAGCCTCACGATGATGAAGTGCTGCCATTCATTCAGGCGGCGCTGGATCGCGGTACATCGTTAGGTGACTGCCCTGGTTGCAAGCCTGACGAAGCCAATTTGCAACTCGCCCTCAACCGGGGAGTAACTGCCAGCCAGATTCGTGAGTCAACCAGACTGCTCCTTGAGTATGAGTGGCACTTTTGGGAAGCGATGGCGAAGGAAGCAGGAGTTTAGATGGCGCCGCTCCGCCGAAAGTTCCGCTCCAAACCTTCACCGGCGCGGCGGTTTCGTGCTTGATCGCCGCGCCCGTTTGTCGTAGAGTCGACTGCATGTTCGCCGGTTGAAGCGTATACTGTCTATCGCACGCCGAGCAGCAGTTCGTTCGTCAGTTGATCAAGGCGTTCGTATGCCAGTCCGCGCCGTCCGAGCGCAGCACGATCAAACGGATGCGCTTTGAGCGCGGCCGCTTTCTCGCGGCTGTAGCCGCCCTGAAAAGGCGCCATCGAGCCGTCATCAGCGGCAATCTCTGCAAGCAGCGCCTGGATTTCAGCGTCCTCATCGAAACGGCGCGCCTTTTCTTTCAGGATCAGGTAGGTGCGCATACAACCGCGCGCAAATGCCTTAACCCCCTCGTAGTCCTCGGTGCGGTAGGCGTGCGCGTCGAAGTGACGGCTTCCCTGGTAGCCGACGTTCTCCAGGAAGCGCACCAGGAAGAACGCCGCTTTCAGGTTCACTGCGCCAAAACGGAAGTCCTGGTCATAGCGTCCGATCACCTGGTCGTTCAAGTCGATGTGGAACAGTTTGCCCGCTTCCCACGCCTGTGCGACGCCATGCAAAAAATTCAACCCCGCCATCGTTTCGTGCGCAACTTCCGGGTTCAGCCCGACCATGTCGGGATAGTCGAGCGTGTTGATGAACGCCAGCGCGTGCCCGACCGTCGCCAGGTAAATGTCGCCGCGCGGCTCGTTCGGTTTCGGTTCGAGCGCGAATTTCAGATCGTACCCCTGGTCTTTCACATAGGCGCAGAGGAAGTTGATCGCTTCGCGGTAGCGCTTCAGTCCCTCCTGCGGGTCTTTGGCTACATCGCTCTCCACTCCCTCGCGCCCGCCCCAAAAGACGTACACTTTTGCGCCACATTCAACTCCCAGGTCGATAGCGTGCATCGTTTTTTGCAGCGCATAGGCGCGCACCTTCGGGTCATTCGATGTAAATGCACCATCCTTGAAGACCGGATCGGCAAAGAGGTTGGTCGTTGCCATGGGCACGACGAGTCCGGTTTCCTGTAATGCCGCCTTGAACTCGCGCAGGATGCGATTACGGTCGGCTGGCGTCGCATCTATCGGGATCAGATCGTTGTCGTGGAAGTTGACGCCATATGCACCGACTTCGGCGAGCAAATGGACAATCTCGACTGGCGACAGCGGATGACGCACCGGTTCGCCAAACGGGTCGCGCCCAATGTTACCGACTGTCCAGAGACCAAAAGAGAACTTGTGCTCAGGTTTGGGTTCGTACGGGTCGTTCATAAGAGGCTCTCGTTTCTAGATCAGGACAGGCCCTTCGGATTTGCAGATGTGCAATCCGAAGGGCGCAGGACCAACAGTTCAAAAAGTTTCACCGCCGCCGTCGAACCGCAGCACGGCGGGAAGTGTGCGCGCGTGATCAATCCAGGCGCTCACCTGCGCCAGCGATGGGACGCGCTTTACCAGGCTGCGTTCAGCGTTGATCGCTGCTAAGCGCTTCCGCAGGTCCTCCGCCTGACGATATGCCAGGTCGGTCACGGTGCTGACACCCGCTTCCGCTAGCAACCCGGCGTAATCCCAACCAACACCGTGCACTCGTTCGAGATCGGCGCGGAACAGCAGAGCCAGCAGCGCCGTTTCGCTCAATCCGGACGCGCCGATGATCTCGGCTCTGCCAGCCGACTCGGCGCCTCGGGTGAGCAGATCGTGTGTCGTGTCGATGCCTATGGCACTGAGACGAGCAATCACGTCCGGCTCGAGTCCTTCGATCTGCGCCAGTTTCATCCTGTCCTCCTCTCTCCTGGTTCTCGTAGCGCTGGTGTCTGTCCCGATTCGGAACGCATCCTCTGGCGCCCCTGCGCCGCGCGCATGATACCAGGACTCAGGAGGACGGCGGCAGCGGACTGGTCAGCGTCCATCCTCCGTCGATCATGAGCGTCTGGCCCGTGATATGCGCCGCTCCAGGCGACGCCAGAAAGATCAGCGCCTGTGCAACATCGGCGGGCAGTCCGACGCGACCGGTGGGGGTGACGCTGTTCCAGTGCGCTTCGTACTCTGGGTCGTCGGTGCGATTGCGCTCATTCAGGATGGCACCGATGCCGAGGGCGTTGACAGTGATGCCATACGGACCAAGTTCACACGCCAGGGTCTTTGCCATGTGCCGCAACGCCGCTTTGGTGATTCCGTAGGCGCTCAAGCCAGGAATCACTTGCACGCCCGTCACCGACGCCGAAAATATGATCCGTCCGCCGTCGCCCTGCGCGATCATTTGGCGCGCTGCCGCCTGTGCTGCAAAGAATGACCCCTTGACATTCAGGTTGAAGAGCGTATCCCACTGATCCTCGGTCGTGTCGAGGAACGGTGCGCTGATCGTGAGACCGGCGTTCGCCGCCAGAATATCGACTCGTCCGAAGGCTTCCACGGCGCGCGCGATCAACGCCCGGTTCGCTGCAACGCTCGACAGATCGGCGTCATATGCCAGCGCCCTCCCTCCAGCGTCGCGGATGCGCTGGACAACCGCCGCTGCGCGTTCCGCCTCACCGAAGTGCGCGGCCAGTACTGCGCACCCGTGCGCTGCCAGCATCTCCGCCATCGCGGCGCCAATTTCGCGGCTGGCGCCGGTCACAATAGCGACTTTCCCTTCCAGAGGCCGGGTCATATGCGCTCTCCATCCTTCGGATCAGGACTTGCGGAACGCCGCGTCGAAGGCGACGGCGCTGGGCGGGAAGTCGCTCTTCTTCACGAACGCGCACGCCTCCGCCGCGCCAAACTCGCGGTCCATGCCGCTGTCTTCCCACTCGACCGACAACGGACCGTTGTAGCCGATGCGGGTCAGCGCGCGGAAGATTGGGTCCCACTGAATGTCGCCGTGCCCTGGCGACACGAAATCCCAGCCGCGGCGCGGGTCGCCGAAGTTGAGGTGCGATCCCAAAATGCTTGTGCGTCCATTCAGGTTGCGGCGGCTTTCTTTCACATGCACGTGATAGATGCGGTCGGCGAATGTTTCAATGAACAGCACTGGATCGACGAACTGATGGATTAGGTGGCTCGGATCGAAGTTGATGCCGAACGCCGGTCGGCGCCCAATCGCTGCCAGGGTCTTCTCAGTCGTCACAATGTCATAGGCGATCTCGGTCGGATGCACTTCCAGACCGAAGCGCACCCCCACCTCATCGAACACGTCCATAATCGGATTCCAGCGCGCGGCGAAGTCGGCGTACCCCGCCTCGATCTGTTCAGGAATGTTGGGCGGGAAGGAGTAGATCAGGTGCCAGATCGAGGACCCGGTGAAGCCGTTGACCTGTTTGACGCCGAACGCAGCGGCAGCGCGCGCGGTGTTCTTCATCTCCTCAGCGGCGCGCTGGCGCACCCCTTCGGGATCGCCATCGCCCCAGATGCGCGCCGGGATGATCGCCTTGTGGCGCTCGTCGATGCGGTCGCACACGCACTGACCGACCAGGTGATTGCTGATGGCGAAGCACTGCAACCCGTGCTGCTCAAGCAGTTCGCGTTTCTCGCGGATGTAGCGGTCGGACTCGAGCGCCTTATCGACTTCGAAATGATCGCCCCAGCAGGCGAGTTCCAGTCCGTCGTAGCCGAAGCTTTTGGCTTTGGCAGCCAGCGTCGCTAGCGGCAGATCCGCCCACTGGCCCGTGAACAGAGTAACCGGTCGCGGCATAGACTCTTCTCCTGCATTCGTGGCGCAGACCTTTGAGGTCAATCCGCGTGCGTAGCGCTGGCACGGTTCGTTCCGGCAGCAACATACCTCGAACGCCTCCGGAATCACCGACTGAGACATCAAAGGTCACGCATACGTTCGACGTTCGACGTGCAATGCCATTGGTTTTGGCAACGTTGCGGTGCAACGATTATGGAGACGGTGCAATGCATCGTCTCTACCTTCAACCGTGCCCCCCTCTCGCCTCTCACCTCTCACCTCTCACCTCTCACCTCTCGCCTCTCGCCTCTCACCTCTCACCTCTCGCCTCTAATACTCCGGCGCCACCCACTGTTTGCTCCCGGCGGATCGCTCGACGGCGTCGAGGATCGCCTGGCAGCGCAGACCGTCCTCGAAGGTCGGCGCGGGCGAGACTCCAGCGGCAATGCCGTTCAGCAGATCGTAAATGCCGTGAGTAAAGGTATGCTCCCAGCCAATGATATGCCCGGCGGGCCACCAGGCGCTCAGGTATTTGTGCGCATTGCCGTTGGTGACCAGCACCGTGCGGAACCCGGCGACATCGGGCATGTCGTCGTCGAGCAGCACCTCGAGTTCATTCATGCGCTCGAGGTTGAAGCGCAGGCTCCCTTTGCTGCCGTTGATCTCGAAACTGTTGTAGTTCGCGCGTCCCTTGGCGAAGCGCGTCACTTCAAATGTGCCGACGGCGCCGTTGGCGAAGCGCGCCAGGAACAATGCCGCATCATCGACCGTCACCTCTCCCATCTCTGCGCCAGCCGCCGCGCCCAACCCGCCGGTTGTCGCTGCGAGCACCGGTCGGCGCTTGATGAACGTCTCGGTCAGCCCCGTCACCTCAGTGATTTCGCCAACCAGCATGCGCGCCAGGTCGATGATATGCGCGCCGAGATCGCCCAAAGTTCCCGAACCGGCGACATCCTTCTGCAAACGCCAGACCAGCGGGAAGTTCGGGTCCATAATCCAGTCCTGCAAATAGACGGCGCGCCAGTGGTAGATCGTCCCCAGGCGCCCGGAGTCGATCAGCGATTTGGCGAGCTGCACCGCCGGGACGCGGCGGTAATTGAAGTTGACCATGCCGACAACCTTGTTGCGCTGCACCGCATCGAGCATCTGCCGCGCCTCGGCGAGGGTGTTCGCCAGCGGTTTCTCGCAGAAGACGTGCTTGCCGTTCTCGGCGGCGGCGATGCTGATTGCGGCGTGCGTGTCGCCCGGAGTCGAGACATCGATCAACTGAATGTCGTCGCGCGCCACCAGTTTTCTCCAGTCGGTTTCGTACCCCTCCCAGCCAAACTGCGCTGCGGCTGCGCGCACTGCCGCCTCGTCGCGCCCGCAGATCGCCTTCATCACCGGGCGCAACGCGACATCCGGGAAGAACGCGGCAACCTGGCGGTACCCGTTCGAGTGCGCCTTGCCCATGAACTTGTAGCCGACCAGACCAACGCCAATTGTGTTTGACATACCCTGTACCCCTTCCGCTTCAGAGCAATCTGGCATGTCATGCCTGATACTTCAAATAATCATCGACAATCGTGGTGAACTCTATCCGATTGCCGAACGGATCGCGGCAGAAGAACCGCGGACGACCGGGGATGGCGATGGTGTCCTCGGGCACGTAGCCAGCTGCGATCAACCGCAAGCGCGTCGCTTCGAGATCATCAACTTCAATGCAGAAATGTCTCCCGGAAAGGTCAGGGTGCGGTTCCTCAGCGAACAGATGGAGTTCGACATCGCCCAGACGATACCAGATCACATCGAGATGGGCGATCGACGAGGGAGCGGGGATCTCTTCCAGCCCAAGCAGTGCACCGTAGAAAGCGCGAGTGGCTTCATCGCTGCCGGGTGGACGTGGAACGCTGACGTGCTGCACTCGTGGACGTTTCATAAGCCCTCCTCATCGCGGGCAGAGCGGCGTCTTTCAGAGTCGTCGCTGGAATACGGCGCGAGGCGTACAGCCACCGCGAGGGGATGTACAACTGCACGACTGCGTTGTCGTACACAGAACCATGATTCGGAAACGGGAGCCGCCAGGCGGACGATGTCTTCTGCAGGCGCGGATGTTGTCAGCGAGTATACCGCAGCCTGAAAAGCGCGTCAAGGTGATGCTATAATAGCGCGAATGTTGATCCGCTTTCGAGGAAATGCACGTGAGTCAGACCGAGCGTCGTCTGTTGACCGTGGATGTTGATCGGCGCGGGTATGGTCGGCGTTACACCAGCCTGCCGGTCGACGAGTTGCGCCAGGATGGGTTCAGCATTAACTTTGAGGGCGCCTACATTCGCCCGGAACATATTGATGTGCGTGTCGGCGACATCGTGCGCTGGCGCAAAGAGGATCTCCGGTTTCAAGGGCGCGTTGCCGAGGTGCGCCGCGAAGATCTGGCGCTGCACGTGACGTTGACGGACGTTGCGCCGCTGCCGCCGGATGCGTTTTTTCCGTAGGCAAGAGCGTGAGGCGTGAGGCAAGAGGGGCACGAGGCATGAGGCCAGAGGTGCGAGGAGATGAGGCGAGTGATGAGTGACGAGTGATGAGTGACGAGTGATGAGTGATGAGTGATGAGTGACGAGAGGCGAGAGGCGATGAGGTGAGAGGCAAGAGGTGAGAAGCGGACAACATAATATCCGAATTGCTCGTCTTCATCCGGGCACACGGTTCCATTCGCTTCTTCGCTCCCCTATTCGCCGACCGCATTCGCTTCTTCGCTTCACCATTCGTTGACAGTCGCATGGCGCGAGGCATGAGAGGCAAGAGGCACGAGGCGCAAGGTGCGAGGGGATGAGGCGAGAGGCGCGAGGGGCGAAGCAGAAAGGGCAAACAGGCGAAGGGTGACGAAGGCAAGAAAAGGTGCTTCGTGTCGCTTCGTGTCCTTCGTGGATCATCCCGCAGGCGAGGCGCGAGGCAAGAGGAGATGAGGCGCGAGGCAAGAGGCAAGAGGCGAAAGATGATTCAGGCGGCAGGTGGGACAGTGGGAAGGTGGAAGGCTAACATCTAACCCCTAACCCCTACTCCCTCGGTTTCACTGCCAACAGACACAGGATCGCTGCACAAAGGATCGCTGCCGCGATCGTCGCCGTCCAGCCTATTCCGAACGCCAGCCAGAGCGGGGTGGCGATCAGCGAGGCGACGACGCGCCCCGCGCCGATGGCGGCGGCGCTGAGCGCCAGCATCGTCCCGCGCGCGGCTGGCGCCACTGCCGATATCAGCGGAAACGACGCAACGATTGCGTATTCAAACGACAGGTATAGCAGTAGATAGGTCGGCAGCAGCCAGATCCATTCCTGACCGACAAACGGCAGAGCAGCAACGCATACTGCTGCCACAAGAAATCCGGCAGCGGTCGTGCGCCGGATGCCCAGCCGGTCTCCCAGGAGCACGACTCCCAGGGAACCGATCAGTTCGCCCATGCCTGCCAGCGCGAACAGCCGCCCCAGTTGCGCCTCGTTCGCTGCGAGCGTCTCACGAAGCCAGGGCGCCAGTACAATCTGGATCAGGTCATACGCGCAGAGGGTCAGCGCTGCGAACAGTAACGCCAGGAGCGCTCCTGGCGGGCGCTGCGCCCGCCAGTCAATTCGGCGCACTGTTCCGCGGAGTTGGCGCGATCCATCCGGCAGCAGCGTCCACACCAGCGCTAACGACGCTAGACCGGCAATCGATAGCGACCAAAAGGCTGGCGCTGATTGCTGTGTCATCTGGACCAACTGCATAAGCGGCGCCACCCCAAGCAACGCCCCCAGCGCCCAGGACGTCTCAAACGTGCCCAGTGCCCAACCCCGTCGCGCGTAGGGGGTGCGCGCCGCCAGGTACGCCTGCGCCGCGGGCTGGTAGAGCGCAACCGCCAGTCCCACCAGTGCATACCCGATCACAAAGGCGGCAAACGAAGGCGAAAGTGCACACAGCGCTGTTCCCAGCGCAAAGATCGCCAGCCCGCCGCTCATCGTGGCTCGCTCGCCGCGGGTGTCCGCCAGCGCCCCGCCGATCGGGCTGAGCATCGACGCTGCCAGTTGCACTGTGATCAGCGTGCTGACCGTGCGCAGGTCAACATTCAATTCGTTGGTCAGGAACGGTTGCAGCGGGTAAATGATGCGGAACGCCGCCACCAGCGCCAGGCGACCGCCGGTGACAATCGCCAGATGCGCCGTCGTCAAGTTGGCAGTGCAGGTGTGTGCAGCAGGCGAAGCAATGCCGCATGGCGTCTTGTCCGGCATATTAGCATTCCGCCCGCAATGCAGCGATCTGTCGCTCCGCCTCGTCGCGCCAGGGGGAATCGCCGCTCAACTCGAGATAGCGTTCCAGGTCGGCGATGGCGTCGTGCGGGTTGCCGTGGAACCGCTGGATGAGACCGCGGCGGAGGTAAGGTTCGGGCCATTCCGGCGACAGCGCAATCGCCTGACTCAGGTCGCGCAATCCGGCGGCGCGCTGATTGAGTTCGCGTTCGCGGATGATGCCGCGTTGAAAATAGGCGCTGCTGAACTCAGGCCAGAGTGCAATTGCGCGGCTGTACGCTCCTTCCGCCGCGCGAAAGAAACCGACATCCGTTGTGCGCAACCCCCAATAGGTCAGGCTGTTGCCCCACACATACCACAGGTGCGCCAGCCAGCGGCGCCAGGCAGCAGTTTTCGACTCAGGAACGTTGTGCATCGGTGACCCTCTCTATCACCCTGGCGATGTCAGGCGCTCCAGGGCTGTCAATATGATGAACGCTTCCTCGTTTGTCGTTCCGCACATCTCGACGGTCGGCTGCAAGGAGGCGCATACCGCTGGTCGTTCAGGGCGCCCGAACAGCATGCAGCGATTGTCGGCGCTCAACTGGGCGCAGCGCACGCCCGCTGGCTTGCCGTTCGGCATCCCTGGAATTGGCGATGAGATCGATGGTGCAATGCAGCACGCGCCACATCCCACCCGACACTCGATAGATTGCATGCCGCGCTCCCGCGTGCTACACTGAAACCACACCATTGTACATCACGCGAGGTGCTGCGATGCGCTCACCCTTTCCTGGCATGGACCCGTTCCTCGAAGCGCCCGATCTCTGGCCCGATGTGCATACCGAGTTGATCAGCAGTATGCGCAGCGTTCTGGCGGAGAAACTGAGTCCGCGCTTTGTTGTCGCCATCGAGCAACGCCTGATTGTGGCGGAAGACGACAGCCCGGCGCCTATCGGCGCCATCGTTCCTGACCTGGCGGTCGTCACTCCGGCGCGCCCCGGCGTCACTGCGCCACTCGACGCCAATTATACCGCGCCGACGCTGATCGAGCCGCTGCCGGAGCCGGAACTGCGTGAGCGCTTCATCGAAATCCGCGATGCGCGCACCCGCCGCGTGGTGACGATCATCGAACTGCTGTCGCCCGCCAACAAGACGCCAGGGACGCCAAGCGCCGTCGCCTTCGAGCGCAAGCGGTCGGTGGTGTTCGAGTCGCGCACTCACTGGATTGAGATCGACCTGTTGCGCGGCGGGGAGCGGTTCGAGGCGGTGGCGGGGAAGAGCGACTACTGCGTGCTGCTCAAGCGCGCGACCGACTATCGCTACGAAGCCTGGTTCATCGACCTGCGCGACCCGCTGCCGACCATTCTGGTGCCGACGACGGAAGACTTTGGAGTGGTGACGCTCAACCTGCAGCAGGTGTTCGAGACGGCGTATGCGCGCGCGCACTACGCTGACTCGGTGGATTACACCCGCCCGGTGCCGCCGCCGCCGCTGCGGCCCGCCGATGCCGCCTGGGTGCGCGAGCAGGTGCGGCGCTGGATGGAAGCGCGTGCAACGCCGCGAGGAGATGTCTAGCGGCAGACCGTCGAATCTGCTTGCACCGAGGCGCAAAGGCTCTACACGCTGCGGTCTTGCTTGCGATGCCTGTCCCTGAGCATTGCCCAATGCACAGCAGGCATCGGCTGAGCCTGTCGAAGCCGACGCCTGCTGCGCCGCTCTAAAAGTTATCCACCTTGTCGGGTGCGGCAACGTGAAGAAGAGAGCCTGTCGAAACCGACGCCCGGAGTGCTGCTCTAAAAATTCAGCTCGACCGCCGTCGGTTCTCCAGGACGGCTGCCGACGACGTGGCATTCGACAGGTCCGTAGCGCCCTGAGATTGTCCAGCGTCCAGCGCGATGCAAGTGACCGCTGACGATATGACTCACCTTAGGCTGGTCGAGCACAAACTTCCCCAGCGTGAAATTCCCTAGGTAGGCGCTCATCAGGCTCCAAAAGTCGCTTTCGGGGTGATGCGGCACTGCCGCTTCGATGATCGGTACGTGAGTTACGACCAGAATTTGTGAAACGGTCGGATTGCCGATGAGCGTCTCCAGGCGACCGGCAAACCCTTTTGCCAGATAGCGCGCCATCGCGCGGTCGCTCCAGGGCCAGTCGACATAATCAGCATCATGGTTGACGCTTCCCTTGAGGATGCGATACTCATGATCGCCAAGTGAGAGATGCGGCGCGCGCGATGAATAGTCGTACCACGCCATGGTACCGCAGATGCCAAGAGTTCCCAGCGTCAGCACATCGTTTTCAAGCCAGATGAACCCTTCCTCGCGCGCAATCCGCGGCAGCCAGGACTCCCAGAGCGCACGGCTGTCATAGTCGCTGCGGTAGACGTCATGGTTGCCGGCGATCACGGCACGAAGGCAGTTCAGGCCGCGGAAGAGTTGCAATCCGCGCTGAAAGAGGCGGAGCGGGTGCCCGATGTCGCCAGCGATGATGAAGCAATCAGGGTTGCGCTGCCGCACCCACTCGGCGAACGCAACGTAAGCATCGCGTTGCGCCGGGCGATAGTGGAGATCGGCTGTCACAATAATCCGCATCTGAACATCCCTGTTCAGTGATGAATGTACATCCAATAATACAGCGCATGCTGCGGCGTGACAAGACCCTTATTTCTCTGAAGTCAATCGCATGTCATCCATCGTTCATTCCGTAAGCGCAACCGATGTGCTATGATCCGGACGAACCATCAAGCAGCTCAGGGAAGAAGGACGAGGCGTGGCGCAGCGGTCCTACAGAAGGCGATTGGGTCGTTTCTTCAGTATCGCCTGCAGGGTTGCGGGTATCAGCGCCACAGTGCTGTCGCTGATCGTCGTCTGGTTGTGGGTTTCGACCGACTTGCCCTCTCCTGAACGACTCCGCGCGCATGCCAGCGTCGGCGCCACCCAGGTGTTGGACCGCAACGGTCGCCTGCTCTACAGTGTGCCCGATCCGCTCGGCGCGCAGCGCCGCCCCATTTCTCTGAGTCAGATGTCGCCAGCGCTGATCCAGGCGACCATCGCGATCGAAGACGCCAGTTTCTACGCCAATCCGGGCATCGATCTGCGCGGCATCACACGAGCGATCTGGCTCAATATGCGGCATGGTCGGATCGTCGCTGGCGGCTCTACGATCACGCAGCAACTGGCGCGTTCGTTTCTGATTGATCCCTCGCTGGCGCAGGAGCGCAGCCTGGAACGCAAAGCGCGCGAAATCGTCCTGGCGCTCAAACTAACGACGGTGCTCTCTAAGGACGAAATCCTGGAACTCTATCTCAACCAGACCTATTATGGCGCCATGAGTTACGGCGTCGAGGCGGCGTCGCAGCGGTTCTTTGGCAAACCAGCGCGCGACCTTGATCTTGCGGAAGCTGCGCTGCTCGCCGGTCTGCCGCAGGCGCCGTCGCGCTACAATCCGTTTGTCAACCCCGACGCGGCGCGCGCCCGTCAGCGCGACGTACTATCTGCGATGGTGCGCGCCGGTTTCATCACGCCAGCCGAGGCGGAGAGCGCCGCGCGCGAGCCGTTGCAATTCAGAAGCAACTGTGTGACGCCGGGATGCCTGCCGCGTGCGCCGCATTTTGTCTTCTTCGTGCTGGAGCGTCTGACGGCGGAACTCGGTCCCGACGTGGTGGCGCGCGGCGGACTGACGATTACCACCACTCTCGACCTGGGATTGCAGGAGGCGGCGGAACTGGCGCTGCGCCGCCAGCTCGACGCGCTTGCCAATCCTCGTGACGGCAGCCCCAACCGTCGCGCTCGCAATGGCGCTGTGGTGGTGCTCGACCCGCGCGATGGCGCGATCCTAGCCATGGTTGGCAGCCCGGATTTCACCAACGACGCGATTCAGGGGCAGGTCAACGCGACGCTGGCGCTACGCCAACCTGGTTCGGCGATCAAGCCGCTCACTTATGCGGCGGCGCTCGAACGGGGGTGGACGCCAGCTACAACCATTCTCGACGTGCCAACGGCATTTACTGATGCTGATGGTCGTGTTTACGCGCCGCAGAACTACGACCGCACATTTCATGGTCCGTTGTCGCTGCGCGAGGCGCTGGCAACATCCTCGAACGTCGCCGCTGTGCGCACCCTCGATTTTATCGGTGTCCCGGCGCTGCTGGAGATGGCGTCGCGCCTGGGGATCGCGTCGCTCGGCGACGAGCCGGGGCGCTTTGGGCTGGCGCTGACCCTCGGCGGCGGCGAGGTGACATTGCTCGAACTGACCGGCGCCTATGCTGCTTTTGCGAATGGCGGCATGCGGGTGACGCCGTATGCCGTTCAGGACATCAGCGGCGCAACACTGCACGAAGTTTCGGCGCCACTGATGCGGAAAGCGCCATCTCCTGCCCTCGACCCGCAGATCGCCTACCTGATCAGCGACATCCTGAGTGACAGGTATGCCCGTATGCGCGCATTTGGCAGCGCGCTCGACATTGATCGTCCTGCCGCCGTCAAAACCGGCACCACGACCGACTGGCGCGATAACTGGACGGTCGGGTACACGCCGGACCGGGTGGTTGGCGTATGGATCGGGAATGCCGATGGTCGCGCAATGGAAGCGGTAAGCGGCGTCACCGGCGCGGCGCCGGTCTGGCGGCAGGTGATGCTGGCGGCGCACGAAGGATTGCCGCCGCGTCCGTTTGTTCGCCCGCCGGGAATCGTCGAGGTGACTATCTGCGCCGAAGGGGGCCTGTTGCCATCGCCTGTTTGCCCGGCGACGCGGCTCGAACGGTTCATTGCCAGCACTGCGCCGCAGCGCCCCGACGACACGCACGTGCTAATACGCGTCGATCCGGTGCGCGAATGCCGTGCGCCGGACGGTTATCCACAGGCGCGCACGATGTTGCGCATTTATCGCCTGTTACCTGCGGAAGCCGAGCCATGGGCGGCAAACGCCGGCGTGCCGCGCCCGCCGCGCGCCGTGTGCCCGCCATTGCCAGACGTCGCCAGGGAGCAACGCGACGATGCACGGTCGGCTGGCGACGCGTGGACGAGCGGGGAAATGAACGTCTCTTCCCGGCAATTGCCTCCTCTGCTGATTACATCCCCAGCACACGGTGCGGTATTTGCAGTGAGTCCCGGCGTCCCTATTGAGCGTCAACGTATCGCCATCACTGCAGGTGCAACGCTAGACATCGAGGAGGTGACCATCTTTGTTGATGGCGAGCCGGTTGCTGCGGCGCCGCGCGCATTCTGGCAATTGCAGCCAGGCATCCATCGGGCATGGGCCGAAGGACGCGATGCGGACGGACAAATCGTGCGCAGCCCCATCGTCGAGTTCGAAGTCCGCAGCACGCCCATTCGTTGACCCATTCGCTTATTCGCTTCTAGCACATTCGTTGACCCATTCGTTTATTCGTTGACGCATTCGTTGACCCTTTCGTTTATTCGTTGACCCATCCGCTCATTCGACAGCAACAAACCGGGAGATAACCCATGAAACGGACTCCACATTTCCCGCTGCGCGCGCTGATTGCAGCCGGAGTCGGCCTGATCCTGATCATCGTCGCCATTCTTGCCGGTCCGCTGCTCCTGAGCGCGCCGCAGATCGTGCGCATCGATCCGCCTGACGGCGCGGAGATGGTCAACCCGCAGGCGCCGCTGCGCATCGAGTTCAGCCAGCCGGTCCAGAAAGACTCGCTCGTGAAGGCGTTGCGGATTGAGCCGTCGGTTGATCTAACCATCGACATGCAGGGGAATGTTGCACTGGTGCGACCAGTTGGCGGGTTGCAGTATGGCGTGGAGTACACGCTGACCGTCGGCGCCGGTGTGCGCAATGCGCTCGGGCGTGCGACGGAGAGCGCGCGGACTGTGCGCTTCCGCACGGCGCCCTACGTTGCCGTGCGCGAGGTGTCTCCCGCCGATGGCAGCGCCGATGTTCCGCTCGAAACGCTCATCATGGTCGAGTTCAATGCACCAGTGGTCAGCGCGGAGGCGGTCGCGGCAGCGGCTGATGATCCACGTCGTGCAAATGAGCTACCGCAGCCACTCACAGTTACCGCAGGTAATGACCCGAACCCGGTCAGCGGCGTCGGGCGCTGGCTCTCGCCGACGCGCTTCGGCTTCTCGCCAGAGGGCGGATTACGCCTGGCAACCACGTATCGTGTCACCGTGCGCGCCGACCTGACGCCTGACGGCGCGGCGCGGATGGAACAACCGGTCAGTTGGAGTTTTTCGACCGCTGCGCAGTTGCTTGTCGACACGCGCCCGTTTGATGGAGAAACCGATGTTGCGGCAGATCGCCCGATTGAAATTCGCCTCCACCGCGATATTGATCCCGCGTCGGCTGGCGCGAGTTTCCGCCTGCTCGACGCCAGCGGCGTGGCAGTTGCAGGAACGGTTGAAACCTTTGAGGGCGGCATTCGCTTCAAGCCAGCCGCGCCGCTCCAGCGCGGCGTGCGGTATCGGGCGATGCTCGAACCCGGTGTCAGCACGCAAACTGGCGCCATCCTCAACACCAAACCGTTCGAGTGGGCGTTCGTCGTCATTGGCGACCTGGAAGTGCAGCAGGTGGAACCCGCCAATGGCGTGCGCGATGTCCCGGTCGATATCAAGCGTATCAGTGTGCGCTTCAACCATCCGGTTGTGCCAGTGGTCGATGTCGCTGCGGCTGGCCAACTGCCCGTGGCGGCGACGATTGAACCGCCGGTGCAGGGCGTCGCGCGCTGGCTCGATACGTCGACGTTTATCATTTCGCCAACAGCGCCGCTCGATCCGTCGACGGATTATCGCGTGCGGGTGGCAGCGGGTCTGGCAGACCAGACCGGCGGCGTGCTGCGCAATGAGTATGTCTGGTCGTTTCGCACGATCGATCCGGCAGTCAACGAGGTTCAGCCAGTATCGATGTTCGCTGCGCCAACCGCCCCGATCACAGTGACGTTCAACCAGGCGATGGACCTGGTGTCGCTGCGCAGTGCGCTGCGTGTCACGCGCGCTGGCGATGGCGCGCAGGTTGCCGGTACGCTCACTGTCAGCGGCACTGACGCGATCTTTCGCCCTGATGCGCCGCTGCAACGCGGTGTCACCCACCTTGTGACTGTCGAAGCTGGCGCCCGATCAGCGCGTGGCAATGGCGTGTTGGACCAGCCGTTCAGCACGTCTTTCCGGGTTGCGCCGCTGCCAGCGCTCGTGACGTCCGATCCAGCGCCAGAGGCGAACGTCTCTCCTGAAGCTGGCAGCATTCAACTGACCTTCAGTACGCCAATGGACTGGGACACGGTTGGTCGTGCGCTGGTCATCGAGCCAAAGCCGACGGAGGTGTTTACGTCTTCCTACGAGACGGATTTCTACATCTACTTCCAGTTTGAACCCGAAACCGAGTACCGGGTCACGGTCGGCGCCGCCGCGCGCGATCCCTATGGCGTTGCGCTTGGTCAGGACGCGACAGTGACCTTCCGCACCGGTCCGCGCGAGCCGTCTGTCAGTCTGATTGGCGCCTATCGCGCCGGGTTCTACCGCGCTGTCGGCAATGTGCGTGTGCCGCTGCAATGGGTGAACGTTCCCGAAGTGAACTGGCGTATTTCACGTCTGACGCCGGAAACTGCAGCCATCCTCATGTCCGACTACCTGTACTGGGAGAAGTACTCCCCGCCGGCAGACAGTCTGGTCCGCCAGGGAACACAGCCGCTCGGCGGCGAACGGAATCGCGGGCGCGTCGGCGCGATAGAGGTAGGAACGCTCGATCCGGGTGTCTACTATCTGGAGTTGCGCCTGTCAAACCGGTTGGTCGACCGTCAGGTGATGGTCGTCAGTCCGTATGCGCTAACAGTCAAGCGTAGCACGGATCGCCTATTCGTCTGGGCTGTCGATCTGACAACCGGACGACCAGTTGCCAATCTGTCAGTGGATGCTGCTGTATATCGCTACGGCGGCTCGCTCCGCAATCTGGTCAACCTTGGGCGCACCGGCGCTGATGGCGTACTGGCGGCGCCGTTTGATGCCGGTGAGGCTGGCTCAATCTTTCTCTGGGCATCGGACGGCGGCAGAATAGTCACATTCACAACCAGCGATTGGGAGTATGGCATCAATCCCTGGGATTTTGGGCTGATGGCAGACTATGGACCCCGCACGTTCGCTGGCAGCCTGTTCACCGACAAACCGATCTATCGCCCAGGACAGACGGTGCACGTGCGCGGCGCGATGCGTGGAATTGCCGTCAGCGCCGGGCAGGGACAGGCGGAGCGGTATGTGCTGCCCGGCGCCGGAGATCGCGCGTACGTGGAAGTGAGCGATCCTGAAGGGAATACTGTCTTTTCGACGGCGCTGACCTTCAGCCCATTTGGAACTTTCACAATCGATCTGCCACTGGCGCAGGGCGCGCCGCTCGGTTCCTACTCGATGGTTGCACGGCTCGGCGGTGCGCAGGGGGTCAAGAGTGACGCGCCAGCAGTGTTCGGAAGTTTTCTGGTGGCGGAGTACCGTGTGCCAGCGTTTGAAGTGACTGTCACACCCTCAACCCCCGACCTGCTGCGCGGCGATCCGCTGAACGTCACGGTTCAGGCGGCATACTTCGCTGGCGGCGCGCCGTCGAATGCGCCGGTGCGCTGGCGTCTCATGGCGCAGCCGTTCTACTTTTTCAGCGACAGTGCGCCGAACTTCAGTTTTGTCGATTTTGACGATGCTTACGCCTGGTACACGTTCCGCCAGGATTTTATCTTCGGCGACCTGATTGCCGACGGCGAGGGGACGACCGACGCACAGGGACGCTTCACGCTGACCCTGCCAGCATCGACCTATGATCGTCCGCCGCCGACGGGCGGTCCGCGCACCGGCAGCCAGGTGCTGACGCTTGATGTCGAGGTGACCGATGTCGATGGGCAGGTGATTGCCGCGCAGGCGACGATCACGGTCCATGCCGGGGCATTCTACATCGGTCTGCGCCCGGAGGGCTACATCGCGCGCGCCGGGCAACCGCAACCGATCTCAATCGTCACTCTGACGCCACAGGGCAATCCGGCGCCGAATCGCTCCCTTGACGTGGAGATCTATCAGCGTGAATGGTACAGTGTTCGCGAACAAGGCGCCGACGGACGCTTCTACTGGACCTCCGCCTACACCGACACATTGATCGAGACGCGCACAGCGACCACCGATGCCCAGGGACGCGGGCAGGTGCAGTTCACGCCGTCGAAGGGCGGGGTGTACCGCATTGTCGCAAAGGGGAAGGACGACGCCGGGCGAGCAGTGCAGACAGCCGCCTACCTCTGGGTAGAGGGCGGCGCTGTCTTCTGGGGAATTGACGACAGCAACCGCGTTGACTTGATCGCCGATAAGCGGCTCTACAAGCCAGGCGACACAGCTACGATCCTGGTAACCGCGCCCTACCCCGATATGACTGCGCTGCTCACGATCGAACGCAGAAATGTGCTCGAACATCGTACCTTCACCCTCCAGGGAACTACTGGGGTCATCCAGGTGCCCATCCGCGACGAGTATGCGCCAAACGTGTATGTTTCGCTGACCCTGATCAAAGCGCCGGGCGATGGCAGCACCCCCAATGCCCCAGCCGCGCCCGATCTGCGGGTGGGTATCGTGAAACTGCCGGTCTCGACTGAGCGCCAGGAATTGACCATCACTCTGACTCCCGACAAAACGCAGGTCGGTCCGCGCGATACAGTGACGTACACGATCAAAGCGACCGACTACACTGGCAAGGGGGTGCGCGCCGAGGTGTCGCTGGCGCTGGTCGATAAAGCGGTGCTGACCCTGGTGGATGATCCCAACCCGTCGTTGCGTCAGGCGTTCTACGATCAGCGTGGGCTTGGAGTGTTCACCTCTAGCCCGCTGACGGTGCTGGTTGACCGAGTGACGCTGCGGCTGCAGCCGGGTGACAAAGGTGGCGGAGGCGGTCTCGAAGTGCCTCCGACCGTGCGACGTGACTTCCCCGACACCGCATTCTGGAATCCGGCGCTCGTCACCGGTGACGACGGTACAGCACAGTTTAGCGTGACCCTGCCAGATAACCTGACGACATGGCGCCTGACGGCGCGCGCCATCACTGCCGACACGCTGGTTGGCGAACAGACGGTTGATATTGTTGCCAGCAAGCCGCTGCTGCTCCGCCCGACGCTGCCGCGCGCCCTCACGGTCGGCGACCGTCCGGTGCTGCAGGCGGTGGTGCAGAACACGACGAATACGCCGATTGAGGCGACGGTGCAGGCAGTGCCCGACCCAGCGTTGACCATCGAAGGAGCGATTGAGCAGCGGGTGAACGTTCCTGCGAACGGCACGGCGCTAGTGCGCTGGCAGGCAATCGTCAATCTGCCCCCTGGCGATGCCGATGAAGCGATCCTAACGTTGCGTGCAAGCGGCGGCGGTTTCAGCGATGCAGTCGAGGCGCGCATCCCGCTCCGGTTCCTGACGACAGCGGAAGCGACCGCCAGCGCCGGGCAGGTGATTGATCAGGTCGTGGAAACGGTTAGACTGTCGCCGGGCAAAGCGACTGCCGATGCGCGCGTTGACCTGGAGCTGACTCCATCGCTGGTTGCAGGCATCGTGCGCGGTATCGAGCAACTGACGAAAACGCCATATTTCAGCAGCGAAGCGACAGTCAGCAGTTTCATGCCGGCTGCTGCTGCTTATCGCCTGCTCCAACAAGCCGGGTTCGATGATCCGCAGTTGCGAGCAACGCTGGAGGACAGCCTGACCATTGGCTTGCAGCACATGTACGCATCGCAAAAACTCGATGGCGGTTGGGGATGGTGGCGGGATGATATCAGCAGTCCCCACCTCACAGCTTATGCGGTGCAGGGGCTGATCGAAGCGCAGCGCGCTGGCTTCACCGTCGATCAAGCGGCGCTGGATCGCGCTCTTGTGTTCCTGACCGAGGCGCTGAATACATCGCCGTACCTGAGCGATCCGAATGATCGCGCCTATGTGCTTTTCGTCTTGAGCGAAGCGGGCAAACCAGATCGCGGGCGGGCGGTCAACCTGTACAACGAACGC
Source organism: Roseiflexus sp. (assembly GCA_025062325.1). Classification (GTDB taxonomy): domain Bacteria; phylum Chloroflexota; class Chloroflexia; order Chloroflexales; family Roseiflexaceae; genus Roseiflexus. The sequence goes on along the minus strand of JANXAL010000020.1, from coordinate 12,625 downwards.
GGCAAACTGAACGCTGCAGGGAAGGCATACCTGCTGATGACCCTTCAAGCGGTCGGCAGCGAGGAGAACCGCATTCGCACGCTGGTTGCGGAACTGATGGGCAGCGCAGTGCTGTCCGTATCTGACGCGCACTGGGACGCGGGCGAAATGTCACCCTGGGCGCTCGACAGCGACGTGACCGCCACCGGACTGGCGATGCGGGCGCTGCTGCGCGCTGACCCGCAGAACTTCCTGATTCCCAATGCAGTGCGCTGGCTGATGGGCGAGCGTGAGCGCGACGTGTGGCGCACCGCCTACGACTCCGCTGGCGCAGTGCTTGCGCTTGCTGAGTATGCGGCGCAGACTGGCGATCTGCGAGCTGATTACCGCTATCGCGTTGCGCTCGACGGGCGAACCATCCGCGAGGCGGTGGTCTCACCGGCGACTCTGCGGGAAACCGACCGGGTGACGATCCCCGGCGCCGACCTGAAGCCCGAAGGGAGCCAGGTGCTGTTGCAGCGACAGGCAGCCGCCGACCAGAGCGGCAAGGGTCGGTTGTACTACACATTGCGGTTGCGCTACAGCGAAGACGCCGCCAGTGCCCAGGCGCTCGACCGGGGATTCGGCGTGCGACGCGAGTACATCGCTGTCGCCAGCGACACCCTCAGCCCGACGGGGCAGTTGATCACCCAAGCGCGGCAGGGCGACCTTGTGCAGGTGCGGATCACACTGAGTGTACCCACCGATGTGCGTTACCTGACGGTGGAAGACTTCCTGCCCGGCGGTTTGGAGGCGCTCGACACAAGCCTGAAGACGACGACGGCGGCGGCGCGCGCAGCGGGGTTGATGCCGGAGGGCGAAGAGATGCCCTATTGGTGGTATTTCGGGCACACCGAAGTGCGTGCAGGACGGGTGGCGCTCTTCGCCGCCGACCTGCCAAAAGGCACGTACACCTACACCTACCTGGCGCGTGCGACCGTTCCTGGCACGTATGCCGCACCGCCAGCGACTGCGTACCGTACGTATGCGCCGGAGAATTTCGGCAGAAGCGCGGGCGCATCGTTTACCGTAGTTGCACCGTAGCGGTCGTTGGGGCGCGGCGCGACTGCTCCTGCTAGCGTGTCGCGTCCTGAGCAGTATCGTTCTTTTCAGTGAGTTGTTGTATCGTCAGGATGACATCGGGCGAGAGATTATCATCGACACCTCAATATAGCAGGAGGTTGCGATGTGCGGGGCTGTATTGTAGCGTTCGGAGTTGTTTTCCTCGTCTTCGGCGTCATACTTGGCATCTTGGCGCGCGATGCTCATCAGTCGGCAGAACGTGTCGCGCACCTGTCTCCGGCGACGGCGCGTGACGTTGAGCAGGGCGTCATTGGCGCAGAAGTGCTCGTCGAAGGCGTGATTGACCAGCGCAACCCGACGAGCGTGCACGACTTCGTTGCGTATGTCCGTCTGGAATATCGTGGCCAGGACGATGAAGGGGAGGAAATAGGGACAGAGGACGAACGCTGGACGCCTCCCCTGATTATTCGGGTCGCTGATGGCATTGTCCAGATAGCAAATGATACGGATTTGCCCGTGCTATCGCCTGTGCGATGGCGGGAGTCAGACCACCCGCAGTGGATCAGCGGCAAAGGAACGAAGCAGTATCTCGGCTTTAGGGCAGGCAATCCAGTTATGGCGATCGGACGGATCGTTGACGGACGCGAAGGGCGCGCCATCGAAGCGGAATTCGTTTCTGGCAGCAGACGCAACCAGTACATCGCGCACCAGCGAGAGACGAGTTTGATAACGATAGTCGTCGGACTTATTGCTGGCGGCGTAGGGATGGCGATGATTCTGAGCGGCGTTTGGTATGCTCTTCACGGCAGACAGAAGACGTAGAGCGCGTATTATGGGGTTGTGAATTCAGCGCCTGCTGTACCACCAACGCCCCACAAACCCGGCGCCCATCGCCAGTACGACGAGCCAGCCGAACCAGTCGCCGAAGCGGGTGTAGAGCGTTCGCTCCGAAACCACGAACGTTTCACCTGTCACCACGGTGCGCTGGTTGATGTCGCTCTCTGCCATAATTCGCCCATACGGATCGATAACCATTGCAACGCCGCTGGTCGCTCCTACACCGAAGGAAACCCGGTTCTCCACTGCCCGAAAGACCGAGTCGGAAGCGTGCAATGGCGGGAACCAGCGGTTGCCGGAGAAGTCGTCGTCAACCGGCATCAACACGATCTGCGCTCCGGCGCGCGCTAGTTCGCGCACAATCCAGGTGAGATGACGGTCCCAGCAGACCCCCAACCCAACGTTGCCGTAGGGCGTCTCAATCACTGAAAAGTCGCGCGGTCCGGGCGTGAAACCGAACGCTCTCTCCTCATCTGTTACATTGATCTTGGCGCGCCGTCCCGCCTCCGCGCCGTCCGGTCCGAACATAACTGCTGCATCGTACATGCCCTCTGATGTGCGCCAGACCATATCGACAACAATGTAGGCGTTCATCTCGCGTGCCAGACTGCCGATCTGCCTGGTAAATGCGGGATCGTCGGCGCTTGCGAACTCGTTTTCGGGCCAGACGACGAAGGCGGGGCGCAGTGCGGCGACGCTGCGCGTCAGCGCCGCATTCACGTCGAGCATCGCCTGTGACATCTCCAGCGTATCGGCGTAGTATCCCTCCTGATCGACAGGCAGGCGACTGAGTGACTGGATGGCGCGGTCCTGATTTGCCAGATCGACCGTTGCTGCAATCCGAAACCGGTTATCTGGCGCAGGCGGAATAATCAGCGCTCCCCAGGCGAGGATCGCCGCCGCTGCTGCAAGTGACACAATCGCTGGCATATGCGCCCGTCGTTGTTGCCAGACATTCACGATAAGCAAAGCGATGGCGCTATTCACCAGCATGACCAGGAAACTGAGACCGGGGAAGCCGGTTACGCTGAGGATCTGCAGAGCAGGCGGGAAGCGCCACTGGCTCTTTGCCAGCAGTTCGATCCACCATTCGCCGGTCACGGGCGCGATGAATCGGATGAACTCGAGCGCCGACCAGACTATCGGCACACCCAGCACCTTGAGCGACTCCGGCAATCGTTCCTGAAGCGCCGTTCCTGCCTGGATCAGCCCGGCGTAGAAGCATCCTACGGCGAAGATCAAGGCGATGCCCGCCACAGGACCAAACATCGCCGGGTACCAGAGGTGCGCCATGGCAGACCAGACGATGCCGAAGGGCAGCGCAATGATAAAGTGGCGCCGGAGCGGTTGGGTGTGGAGTGCGACGAGCAGCGGCGTCACACCAATCCAGCCGAGCACTCCCCAATCCAGGATTGTCGGCATCGTAGCGCCGATCAGCGTTCCAGAGAGGAGCGATAGCGCCAGCGGAAACAGGAGCATGGAGCCAGCAACCGGAGCGAGCGCTGTTGGGGCATCGACTCTTGGTGTCATCAGACATCTCCTTGTCATGGTGACCGTCTCTGAGCATCACACGGCCTGCTGCTCTTTCGACGCCGCCTTGCGCGACGAGGTTGCAGGGAGGTTCGCATGGATCAGGCTTTGTTCGACAATCCGCTCAAAGGCGCGGCGGTCGGCAGCGCGGATGACTGCCTGCTCGTGGGCGCGCGCCAGCGCGACGGGGTATCCCTGCCCTTTGAGGCACTGATCGTAGACCAGCGCATGCACCCGGTCGAGCAATTCGGCATCTTCTGCGACCCAGCGCGGCATTTCGACCCGCGCAATCTCACGCCCCACGCGGATGTAGAAGAAGTGGATCAGGTGCGCACCATAGGACTCAACATTAACCCGCGACATTGAGGCGAATAGCGGTCCGCGTTGTCCTTCGTCCAGCATGTCCGCCAGGATGTCGGCATCGCTCAACCCCTGGCAGACAAAACACGACGGCGTGCGTCCGGCGGCGGCATCGCTACAGGCGCTGCACTTTGCGCCGCGCTGCTGTTCCAGGTTCACATCCGGGCAGAGCATCAACCGGATCATCCCCGCCACTTCAGGCGATCGGGGGCGACTGATATAGGAGGCGACCGGAATCTTCCGCTGGCGCATCTCGTCGAGATAGTTCAGATACGGGCGCAGAAAATGATCGAGCACAGCCCGTTCAGCCCCGGCAAGCGTCCAGCGCACGAGCGTGCCGTCCTGGAGCGCCAGCGCCGGCATGTCGTTGGCAGCGAGAAATTCATTCGCTAGAGCAACCAGTTCAACCCCTTCGGCGACATCACGCCGCGCACTGAGGTAGTTGCCCTCGATCGGAATGCGCCGCATGCCGTCGGTCAGGTAGAGATCCTCTTCGCGGAAGCAGAGCGTCGGGTGCGACGAGAGGTGCGCTGTGGGATTCGCGCCATACCGCAGGTAGACGCGCCCGATATTGAGCACATAACAGAGCGCTGCGCCGTGCCGGTCAATGTCGATGTGCGATCCGTCCGTCGCAATTACCGCATAATCCGGCGGGCGTGGCGGGGCGTCGCGCACCGTGTTGAGCGGCTCGACCGGGCGCGCCAGCAACCAGACACATCCGTCGCGGCTCAGGTCCACTGCCTGCGCCCAGGTTGCATGGGCGGACGACTCGCGCAGATAGCGTTCCAGCGCCTGCGTGCGGCGCTGCGCATACTCCGGCGCTTCGCGGTTCAGGGCGCTGCTCATCTCGCGCACCTGTCGGCTCAGTCTGGTCAGATCGAGCGGCATAGGTTCTCCCCTTCATCCAGAGATCGATCACGAGTATAGGACAGATGAGCGAATATGTCGAATATTTAGGTGCGAGGCGCGAGGCAAGAGATGCGAGGCAAGAGGCGAGGCGCAAGGCAAAGGGCAAGAGGCGAAGGCAAGAGGCGCGAGGCAGGCGGAGCGAGGCGAGCGGCGAGGGGCAGGAGACGCGAGGGGTTGTAGGTGGGAAGGTTGAACGTGGGAAGGTTGTAGATTGCAGGGTAGAGACGTTGCACCGCAACGTCTCGAAACGTCGCGTATGCCAAAATGTTGCACCGCAACGTCTCGAAACGTCGTGTATGCCAAAATGTTGTGTGTGGCGCGTTGCGCGAGGAACATCCCGCGTAGCGACGTTGCATCACAATGGCGCAACGCAGGGGCGCCGCAACAGCGCAACGCAGGGGCATTGTAACGGCGCACCGCCAGGAGCATCGCAACGGCGCAACACCAGGAGCATTGCAACCATCGTGTTGAATACGTTGCAGGTGAGAAGATGCGCAGGTGGGAACGTTGCGTGTTGAATATTGAATGTTGAACGTTATGGGGGCAAAGGCGAGCATTCCAACCCCCTAACCCTTAACTCCTACCCCATACATCGAACGTGGTATTATGAAAGAGAAGGAACGTTTGCCATCACAACCAACACCTGTCTATGAGCGTCTCTCTCTCTCCATCCCATCCCGGACGATTGCGCGCGTGGGTGCTTGCTGCGCGTCCGCAGACGCTCCCGGCTGCCATCGCGCCGGTGGTTGTCGGGTCGGCGGCGGCATTCGCCGCTGGGAGTTTCCGCTGGCTGCCGTTTCTCGCGGCGCTCGTCGGGGCGCTGCTGATCCAGATTGGAACGAATCTGGCGAACGATTACTTTGACTTTCGGAAGGGTGCCGACACCGCCGAACGCCTGGGTCCGGTGCGCGTCACGCAGGCGGGCCTGCTGGCGCCGGAAGCGGTGCGCAACGGCATGATTGTCACGTTCGGCGCAGCAGCGCTCATCGGCGTCTATCTGATCGCCGTCGGCGGTTGGCCCATCCTGGTGATCGGCATTCTGTCGATTGCCGCTGGCGTGCTCTACACCGGCGGACCGTGGCCCCTCGGCTATAATGGATTGGGCGATCTGTTCACGTTCATCTTTTTCGGAATTGTGGCAGTGACGGCGACAGCATACCTGCATGTTGGCGCAGTTCCGCCGCTGGCGTGGGCGGCGTCGATACCGGTGGCGATGCTGGTCACGGCGATTATTGTGGTCAACAACCTGCGCGATATCGCTACTGACCGCGCAGCGGGTAAGCGCACGCTGGCGGTGATTGTTGGGGCGCGGGCGACGCGCGCCGAGTACGCGCTGCTCGTCGGTGGCGCATTCCTGGCGCCGCCGCTCCTCTGGCTGAGCGGGCTGACCGGACCATGGGTGATGCTGGCGTGGCTTGCGACGCCGCTGGCAATCGCGCCAATGCGCACTATGCTCACTAGTGAGGGGCGAGCGCTCAACCTAGCACTCAAGGGAACCGCCCGGCTGCACTTGGTGTTTGGTCTCTTGTTGGCGTTGGGAATGGTTCTGTAGGGACACGGCGGCGCGGGGGACGGGTGCGGCAAAACGGGCACGGCGCCGCCGCGCCCCTACGGTGTGCTGGTACGGGTGTGGCGGCGCCTGACGAATCATCCCTCCTTCTTGCCCATAAATCCGCTTAGACCCTTCATGACCGACTCGGCCGCCGCTGCAATGCCGCTGGCGTCGGCAGTAAGCACTGCATCGACCTGGCCAGCAACCGGCGCTGGCAGTTTCTCCTTGAGAAAATCCGCTACTGTTTTGATCGCCATCTGCGCCTGCGCTTCGGTGATTCCCGCCTTCTCAGCCACAATTTGCGCCAGTGTCGCCATACGTTCTCCTCCTGTTCTCTCACGACGCGACAAAATGATGATACCATAGTTCAGGAGTTTTTGCAGGCGAGGCATCGTCGCCTAGCGCACATTTCATAGGGGAGTACATTCGCGGATAGATCGGGGCTCTATCGGGAGGTATCCGCCTTGCCCGACGCGCCGCACGATCGAGGCGAAGAAGTGCTCGGCGGCGCGCAGGTTGAGTCAACATGCGGATGATTATGCGTGAGGACTCTGGTCACTCCCAGTAATCGTACTCAATGCCGAGCGCCGTAGCGCGCGCCACATCGGCGCCGTACAACCGCCGAACCACATGCAGCGCAACGTCGATGCCAGCGCTGACCCCAGCAGCGGTGATGATCTCGCCAGTATCAACCCAGCGCTCATCTTCAACGACTTCAACCTCGGGGAAGCGCTCACGCATTTCGTTAATGCGTTCCCAGTGCGTCGTCGCCTGACGACCGCCTAGTAATCCAGCCTGTGCCAGCAGGAAGCTGCCGGTACAGACACTGACGGTCAGTTCGGCGTCTTGGGCGCGTGTGCGCACCCATTCCACCAGATTGTTGCGCCCAAGCGCAGCATGTACTCCCGCGCCGCCCGGAACGACCAGCACATCAATCGGCGGGCACTCGTCGATGGTTCGCTCCGGTTGAACCACCAACCCGTTACGGCAGCGCACTGGCGCCAGCGACTCGGCAACGGTGAATACGTCCATCAGGCGCTCGTGTTCGCCGGTTAGGTTGCGCACCGAACTGAATACCTCGAAAGGACCGGCAAAATCGAGCAACTCAACGTCGTCGAAGATCAGGATCGCAACCGTTCGTTTGCGTGGTGTCATCGACATCTCCTTTCTCTTTGACGAACGGGTGAGTATAAATATTGTAACCGATTTTTGCCGAGCCCAGCGGATTAAGCTCACAGGGGCAGGTTTGTTCGCAAACGCTTTCGTCGAATTGCTTGTTTTCAGGCATCGAAATGCCTCGAATTTCCCTTTCTTCCCAGAGGGGGCGGCTTACGAAGGCAGGTTTTTCCGGCGCGCTCCTGAGTTACATCGCCTGTTTCAAGCAACAGGACGCCCCAACTCCTCACAAGTGTAGATTTTTCTGCCCCCTGCTCATTGTCTGTTTCAAGCATCTGGATGCCCTAGCTCCCCCTTCTCCCACAAGGGGAGAAGGGGGCAGGGGGGATGAGGGGAAAACAGGCGTCAGGACGAGGAAAACATTTATCGTATCCAAAAACGCTCCACTCGTGGGGGTGGGAGAAGAGGGTCGAGGGATGAGGGGAAAAAGGCGTCGAAACTGGGCGCTGCCCGAGATGTATCTCTTTCGATGACGCCAGACGCGGTTTGATGTTATGGATCTGTTTGCCGGTGATGCGCGCTGGCGATCTGCCACGTTCGCCCATTGAAACGGAACAATAGAATAAGTTCGTTTGTCCCGCGTGGACTCGATAAGGTGAGAGGAATGCGCCGCACACTTCCTTCAGGAGGAACGGCAAACCAGCCCTCCTGCTCATAGGGTCCGATCCGCCCCCAGCATCCTGGTTGACGCAGGGTATTGGCGGGCCATCGGTGCAGCACCTCGCTTATGTCCTGATGCGCTGACGGTGCGCTATGATCGACGAACTTCATAACGCCTGCCGTATCGCGGCGATCAAGGGCGAACAGTACCTGCTGCGCAACATATTCCGGCGGTTGCGGAATAATGCCCATGCTTCGCAAAATGAACGGCATATCTCGTTCCCACAGACGACGCACCTGTGGCGTCAGGCGCGCCTGGGCTATCGTGGCGCCAGTTGCCACACTCGGTGCAGCAAAGGGCCACAGAACGATCAATCCCATGAGAAGGCTCAGACTTACCTGCTGGAATGAGTGTGCGCTTTTTGGTCGGCTGAGGATGTAGAGTAGCCACTTCATACCAAGCTCTCTCTGTGAGCGGCGCAGTGCGCGGGAACAACAAAGCAGAGTGCGCTTTCTTCCCTGCACACGCCGGTATCCGGTCGAAAATCGATGCTTCGCTCATCGAGGAGGCGGACAATCGCTAGAGGTGCAACGGAGATGAATGAGGAGAGGCGTTTTGAGATAACAATATCCAGCATCCCTGCCATCCAGCAGGCAATGCAATCGTACGCCGCCCCCCAATATCACCCGCCGTGCGTGTCGGTTGCCACGCCTCTCAGATTCCGGGCGAGGTGTAGAAACCTCACCCATCTTCCTCTTACAAGAGGAGAGTTTTCGGCAAGCCCTTAGGCCGCATTGCCCGTTCTAGGCGCCAGGACGCGCACCCTTCCCCTTCTCCCAACAGGGAAGAAGGGGGCAGGGAGGATGAGGGAAACTAGGGCGTCAGGACGCGGAAAACATACATTGCATCCCGAATACTCTCTACTTGTGATCCCATCTTCCTCCCTGCAACCTGCATGAGCGGCTACGGGCGCTTCAACGTATGCAGGTAGGCCAGGAGATTCGCCATATCTTCGTCGCTTATCTCGTGCGGCGACATCACGCCGATCTTGCCCTGACCGCCGCTACGGATCCAGGCTGCGATGTTTTCCTCCGTGCGCGGCTGACCGTTCGGCAGTTTCCCGCCATAGTCGACCCCTTCAGGATAGACTGGACCTGCCGTGGTCATCACACCCGCAAGACCTGGTCCAACAAGCTTGTCGGTTCCGGTCGAGTGGCACGCCAGGCATCCGCCTTCGTTCTCGTAGTAAAGTCTGCCCTTTTCAGGATCACCGTTGGCTGAGATCGTGCGAGGCAACGGCTCCGCCGGCGCACTGGCGACTTGACCACCCTGCCCGCCGCCGCAAGCTGAAAGTGCCAGAACCAGCGCTAACAGACTGGCAAACGTGAGCGTATATGTTCGTTTCATGGCATCCTCCTACCAGTAGATGAGCACTCCTTTGCCAGAGGACAAAGAGAGAGACCGTTCCCGGATCGTGACGGCGTCTCCGGTGAGCTGCCAGTGCGCCGTCCTGTCGGGCTGCCTAAGGCGATGATTATGCGCTGCGAGGAGGAGGAGTGGGAGGAGGCGCCAGAGTATAGGAGAACGCAGGCGAAACGAGAGATAACCAGCCAACCGCCGTCAGGATCACGATCAACAGAATTGGAAACGTAAGAATTGCCGCGCGGATCACCGGCGGGAGCGACGAGACAGGCGGAAGCGAGCTGTCGAGGTCGATGTCGAAGGTGCAGGTAAATAAGGGTTTTTGGTACGCAGATGTGCGCACGATCACCCAAGGCGCAATGTGGCAATGGATGATGCAACAGAGCGGAGCGTGCAACGCAACGTTCCACAGAAGCAGCGCGGCTAGAACTTTCGGCGCTGCTCTGTGTGCGATATTCACCGTTGCCTGAGCGAGAGGGAACAGTCGTCCAGGCAAGCAATTCTCTTGTGCGTCTGCACGTACCATGTGCGATTTATCACAAAGATTGATGGCTATAATCATAGCACACTTCTGCGACGTGTGCAACTCGTTGTGGGTGGACAGATATTCACCATTCGCATGTGAGCGCCAACAGCGTCCTCACGCCAAACGCTTTTGGTGAGCGGAGCCGTTGCATTGCAACGGCTCCGCCGTATCTAGTATGGCATTCTACCTGCTGATTGGCGCCAGGAAATCGGCAGCGACATCGTCGGCGTCGATGCGGCGCACCTGCACCTGCACCCGCCACACGCCCACGATGCCAAGCATCTGATTGCGAACAACATACCTTCCCTCGCCTTCCCGCTCGGCAATGACCGAGGTTTCCCCGATATCTCGGTCGTCAAGGCGAAGCGTGACTCTGACTCGTTGCACATCGCGCGGCTGGTTCTGCGCGTCGGTAACGGTAATGCGTATCAAGTTTCGACCGACGATCGCAGGTTCAATGTGCAGCGTAACCTGCATATCGCCTGCCGGTCGGGTAGCAGTGAATGATTGGGGCGCAGGAGGCGATGTTCCTTTTTCCAGCGCTGCGGTTGCTTCAGCAATGACGCTGGCAGGTTCAGGCGTGGCAGTGGGTGCAGCAACAATCGGCGATGGCGCCAGCGCCACACCAGGATGCGGCAGACTCGTCAGCACCCCGGCAATTCCGACGACAATGACGGCAAGCGTCGCCTCGAGCGGCAGGGAGCGACGCAGCCGCCGCACCAGCGCGATTATCGCTGTCGTTATGTGATCGAGAACGGTAGCCTGCATGCGCACTAATCTCAGGTGGTATGCGCCAAAGCTGATGAGGATTGCGAATAGAGCGGTCTTTGCCAGCAACGCGCGCCCGTAGTCGGTCGCCCATAGATCGCTCACGTCGCGCAGGTACGATAGCGCCGCGAGCGCGCCGCTGATTGTTAGGGCGGCAACCGACGCAAGCGCAATCCACGAGAAGCGCATCAGCGCATGCTTCACAAGATAAGGTTCAGGCGCATCACGACTCTGCCGGATCAGCGTCACGGCTAGCGCCGTCAGCCCGCCGACCCAGATCGTGGCTGCTGCCAGATGCACCCAGTCGAGTGCAATTGATACGAAAGGTTGCGTTGTCGCCGCAGCGTGTCCGCTGATCGAAAAGGTGAGCAGGATCAATCCGCCAAGAATAATGCCTCCTGAACGTGACCATCGGTTAGACAACCGCAACAACGCGATAAACGCCAGCGTCAGCGCTATCCGTCCGACGAGCGCCTGCCCCAATCGGGTGTCGCGCGCAACTGCCATGATGGCATCCGGCGTCAGACTCCCGGCGACCGTGATCGTGTGCACTGCAAAGAACGCCAGTGTCGCTATCAGCAGAAGGGACGATGCGCTGATGGTTATCTGTCGCACCGATACCGCAAGACCTCCGCTATCCGATGGCAGCGCTACAGAAAGAAAGACCCACCCGCCAATAGCGGCTACAGCGCCGATCAGCATCGTGCTGCGCAGTAGCGCTAGCAGCGCAACGGGCATTGTCGATTCGGGTTCGAGCGGGACAGGCAGCGGATCTGGCGCTTTGTCCGCTGCCGGAGCGGGCGCCGGTTGCGGGGTTGGCGCCAATGCAGCAGACTCAGGGGATGTGCCGAGAACGGTAAAGGCGAAATATCCTTTCACCAGATGTCCATCACGCCCGACTGCCTGCCACGCCACTGTGTAGACGCCGGGCTCGAGCGGCGGCAGGCTGACCTGCAGCGCTCGCGGATCATCCGGCGCCCGTCCGCCATCGCCGCGATCAACGGCTCGTCCAGTGGCGTCGAGCACCCGCAGCGATGCAAACGCCTCCTCGATCGGCTCGTTGAAGGTGATCCGCACGAACGAAGGGGCGGCATCGAGCTGGGCATCCGGCGCCGGTTCAGCCGACACAATCTGTGGGTGAGCGTGCGCAACGGGCGCCAGCAACATCAGCAGCATGGCGACGATGCCAATCGCCAATTGGCGGTGCGGGCGCCGGAAAGTCGAGTGTGGTCTAGCGTATTTCTCGAACATCGCAGAACGGGAACAGGTTTTTTGAGGTGCGAGTGTGCATTCCAAAGCCTTGTTTCCCTATCCCCCCGACCTTGCAAGTGTCGATTTTTTTGGAGCAGGAGGAAGGTTTACCGTGTCATGACGCCTTTTCCCCTCGTCCCCCGGCTCCCTTCCTTACGAGTGGAGCGTTTTTGGGTGCGATGGATATTCTCCACGTCCTGACGCTCTTTTCCCCTCATCCCCCCGCCCCCCTTCTCCCACAAGGGGAGAAGGGGGAGTTGGGGCGTCCTGTCGCCTGAAACGGGCGATGCAACGTGAGGGCTTGCCAAAAAACCCACCCTTGTGAGCTTCTCCCACCCCCCCCCTGCGCCCCCGATCCCCCCGCTTGCGGGGGGCAGGGGAGCGGGGGGTTCTCTCAAGTGTGGGCTTTTTGGGGTGCGAAGCGGATTTACCGCATCCTAACGCTCTTGTCCCCTCCGCCCCCCGCCCCCCGTCTCCCCCCCGGGGAGAAGGGGGAGTTAGGGCGTCCTGCTGCCTGAAGCAAGCGATGCCGGGTAAGGGCTTGTCGAAAACGCTCCACTTGTGAGAGCGGGGGTTGGGGGGAAGAGGGAGGAGTTTGCGCATCCTGACGCTCAAAATAGGCAATGCACCGTAAGGGCTTGCCGAAAAATCT
>JANXAL010000008.1 GCA_025062325.1 Roseiflexus sp. | reverse complement strand
AATATCAACTAAATTTTTTTATTTTTATTTAAAATGGTTCACTGTATCCTCTGTTATATTTAAAATTTTTTTTTTTTCTACATTTTTTTTCAATCTTTTTGTGTGGTGTTGTTTTTGTTTTTGGGTCCCCCCGGTTTGTTTATGTCTGGGCGCTAAAACCCGTCCCCCCACCCGCCGCGCCTTGCGCCACCATGCTGCCGATTGCGAATTCATCGCGCCAGTGTCTCCAGCATCTCGCGCTCGACGGCCTGCCATGCCTCTCGCACCACCGCTTCCGGTCGGCGCCGATCAGTCACCGGCGGTCGTTCGGTGACAATATCGACGTTGAGCGCATCAAGCACGCTCAGCATCTCAATCGCCAGCGCCTGCTCCGGATCGTCGCTGCCCGCAAAGTGCAACCCGACCGCCGCGCGTGTTTCGACGTCGAGCCACCACGAACCGGAGTCGCCCCCTGCGCTGACTTCGCGCTTTCCATGTGCAGGAACGATGGTTACGACGTGCTCGATGGTGCGCTGCATTGAACCATACCATAGTCGCGCCTGTCCCTCAACCCCGGTGATGATCCCTTCGGTCACGCCGGTCGTGCGGCCGGACTTGGTGACGCGCATGCCGAGGCGCGGCAGCGCCACGCCGCTAACCGGACCGATGTTCAACTGATCGTTGATCAACGAGCGATTGCCATTCAGCGTTGCAACGGCGGCATCGATCTTCTGCTGCATCGCGTGGCGCGTCGTGGTCGCAACAACATCATGCGGCATACCGCCATCGAGTCGTCCTGGCTGGCAGATCGGCAATCCGGCGGCAACCCAGCGTTCAGCAGCGAGCACGTGCCAGTTGCTCAGAATCATCAACTCGCCGGTGGTGCGATCGCGCACCAGCCCGCCGAGGGTGCCTGCACTGAAGTCGCGTGCGACCGACACGCTGATCCCGCCGCGCAGCGGATCGTGGCGCGCCCGCGGACCGCTGGCAGGCGGTCGTGGAGGATACCACCAGCCCCAGAGATGCGGTCGATACGTTCCTTCGATTACATCAGTCGTGAATTCGCCGATCTGCCGCGGTACTGCTTCGATGCCAGCGCGTTCAAGCTGGGCGCGGGAGAGCTTTTGCGGGACGTGAAAGCGAATTGTCGGGCGCTCGTCGGTCGATTCGGCGCGGATCGGGATGCCGAAATCGACCACATTGACGCGGTAGGCGGGGTTGTAGAGGAACATCGGCGCCAGGCGGCGCACCAGAAGTCGCGCCCGTGCGGCGCGGAGACGGTCATCGTCCATTGTCGCGCTCCTTACTGGGCTCACGTGGCGACGTTGCAATGCAACGTCGCCACGGCAATGCAATGTCGCCACTGCATTGCAACGTCTCTGCCGTTGCCCGACTACCGACAGACTATCGCCTTACGCATACACATCGAAGCGCACTGGCTGCTCGAAGCGAATGACGAGTCCGCTCGGACCGAAGATCGAGGCGTGGATTGAGTCGACCCGCGACGCATACCCGGCGAACGGAACCATAGTGGTGCTCATTGCCGTCAGGATCTGCGCACGCAGATGGACTTCATACAGCCCTGGCGTAGTCGGCGTCAGCACGATTGCATTGAGATGGAATGGCATAGGCGATAGATTGCCGTTCACCGTTCCGCTCAACGCTGCGTCGGGGCTCATCGTAATGACGTTGTTGGTGTGGTACGTGATCCGGTAGGGCAGCAGAGCGCCGCCGATGATCTGCATCGGCGATGGCGCTGGCGGACCAGCCGGGTTGAGGAACAGCACTGAGAAGATCACCACCTGCTGACCGGCCCGCACAATCGGATTGGGCTTGGGGAAGCCGAGATCAACCGGCGCAGAGAACGGACCGACCGCCATGATGTCCCACCAGTTAGTCGGCGCGGCGATCTCCGGTTTCCAGCTCGCCTTTGCCTCCTCATACGCCGCTTCGAGGCGCTCCAGCAGCGCTGCCTGCAGCTCTTCGACCGCCAGTTCTTCCTTCTCGACCTCCACTCCCTTCGCTGCCACCAGTTCTCGTTTCGCAGTTGCGACTGCCATGGTTGTGACCTCCCTTTCCTTACCTTACACTGCGTTGCTTACGCGCAAGGGCATCCTACGCCGCGCCGCTCACGGCGCGCTTTGCGATCAGTGCAGCGAAACTGCGGAATGTCACAAGTCTGGCTTACGCTGCGAACAGGTTCGACGCGCGATCGGAGAGGAGGCAGCGAAGAGTAATGCGTGAGCGACCAACGTTCGCGCAACGACCACGCCGCGCTCAGTCAGCGCTCACGCTCGATGCGGGAGAAGTGTGATTGAGGTTTACAAACCCGCCTGATCCATCCAGCGGATCCAGGGGAGCAGGGCATCAGTCACTGGGATGTGCCCCGGCTCTTCGGGAACAACCGGCAAACTACGAGCGGGGGTCAGGCGAAGCGGCGCGTGAGTCGTCTGGCGAGAACCGCCGCCGCCGACGTGAAGTGCGGAGGGATCACCCTGCGCCAGAACCGTCCGGCGGCGGACCGGCGCCAGGTGAATCAGCAGTCGACGACCACAGTGCGGACATGACCATTCTTCCGCCCCTGATGGGTGCCTGTGACGAAGCTGAAGCGTGTGCAGGGGTTGACCCGGCATTGTGCGTGTTCCTTTCGTTGAGAAAGCTCAACCAATAATCTCTTAACCTTAATTATACACGAAACAGTAACATATCTGATAGTGATGAGTGACGAGTGACGAGTGGTGAGTGACGAGTGGTGAGTGACGAGTGACAGGTGATGAGTGATGAGTGACGAGTGGTGAGTGACGAGTGGTGAGTGACGAGTGACAAGTGATGAGTGGCGAGTGGCGAGTGACGAGTTGTCTCTTTTTTGGGCGACGCATAACCCATCTGAAAACAATTCCGCAGTTAGACACTGCTCACGAAGTGTGATCCGGCGCCGTGAGCGCCGCCTGAGATCAGCACGACGCCGATTGAACGTCGGGAAGGTTTCGCAAAAGGGCTGACCCAAACGCTAAACGGCGGGAATAACCTGTTTCAGCAGCGCCACGTGGCGTTCTGGCAGCAGCGATTAGGCACTATCAGGGGAATGGCGGCGGCAGTTCATCGAGCGATGGGTTGCGCTCCCGCGATCGCTCACAACGATGGCGAATGAAGGTCAGCGCCTCGTGCAGCGTCCGAAACGTCTGCTCATCACCGCTTCCGATGTGCTGCACCCGACCATGCCACTGCTCCGGGTCCGTTGGGTCATCTTGGACGACTAGGCGCAACAGAAAAGACTCGGTACGCCGCTGACCCATGGTCCTCTATCCTCCTTATTACACTTTCTCTGGTGCAGCAATGATCAGGCATTTGTGTATCCAGTCTAAGTGCATAGCATTACCATTTCGTTACCGCTGTACACCGCTGGCGACCGCGTTTACTCAGGCCATTCGCCGACGCCTTCGCGCTCCACGTGGTAGCCGGAGTTGAGCAGGTGCTGAATGACGTATTGTCCGTGCTGCTCGTCGCGCACTTCGAGCACCAGTTCGATGCCGACCCGGTCGAGCGGCGCCAGCCAGACGGCGCGGCGGTGAAAAATGTCGATAACATTCGCGCCCGACTCGGCGACGCGCATGAGGAGTGGCGCCAGGTTGCCAGGGCGATCCTCGAGGGTCGACCTAAGCAGCAAGTAGCGCCCCTGACGCACGGCGACCTGTTCGAGCACGCGGGTCAGCAGGTTACTGTCGATATTCCCGCCGCACAGAGGAACGCATACCGTTTCTCCGGCGCGCGGCGTCACCTGTCCGCTGATCAATGCCGCAAGCCCGGCAGCGCCTGCTCCTTCGACCACAAGGTGATCGTGCTGTACGGCGTGAGCAATCGCTCGCGCAATCGAATCATCATCGACGGTCACCACCTCGTCCACCAGGTCTCGGATGATCGAGAAGGTCAATTCTCCTGGTCGTTTGACGGCAATCCCGTCGGCAATCGTATGTGCAGTCGAGACGGCGACAGGTTCTCCGGCGGCGAGGGAGCGTGGCACCGGGGCGCAGCCAGCCGCCTGGACGCCTATGATCCGCACGTGGGGCAGCGTTGCCCGCAGCGCCAGGGCGATCCCGCTAATCAGGCCGCCGCCGCCAATCGGAACGATGATCAGGCTGAGGTCAGGCAATGCCTCGGCAATCTCCAGACCGAGCGTGCCCTGCCCGGCGATGACATGCTCGTGGTCGAACGCTGGCACATAGACCATTCCGCGTTCCGCCTCGAGGCGGCGGGCATACGCCTGAGCGTCATCAAACGTAGCGCCATGAAGGATAACTTCTGCGCCAAGGCGTTGGGTGGCCATGATTTTCGTCAGCGGTGCACGCTCGGGCATGACAATCGTGGCGGGTAAGCCCATCAGTTTTGCTGCCAATGCCACCCCCTGGGCATGGTTTCCCGCTGATGGCGCAATGACTCCGCGCTGTCGCACAGCGACCGGCAGGCGGCTGATCATCGTGTAAGCGCCGCGGATTTTGAACGAGCCGCTTCGCTGGGTGCATTCCGCCTTGAGCCAGACGGAGGCGTTGAGTTCCTGTGAAAGACGTTCATCAGGAAGCAGTGGCGTCTCAATAATAATGCCGCGCAGCGCTGCGCGGGCCGTGCGGATATCGTCCAGGGTGATTGGCATGGTCTCCTCGCGTTCATCATCGAACGGCGGTCAAGGTCGCGTTACTTTGCGTTTGGCTCCAGTTGCTCGCGCATATCGGCGGCGCGCGCTGCTAGCACCTGGAAGCGCAGAGCAAGTTGTTTATCGCCCGAATCACGCGCTGCCGCCATCAAAAACCCTGCCACGTCCTGGTCGCGCTTGAGCGCCAGGCGATCGCCAGCGAGGTGATGCTCGGCAATCCGACGCTCCAGATATTCCAGAATCTGTTCAACAGTCAGCATACATTCCTCCCTTAGTTACGCCGCATTGTAGCACAATCAGGCATCCGCATCGCGCGTTCGCTGCAGAATGGCGCTCAGCGTATTATAGAGCGGGCTGGCGCGTAACTGAACATCGGTGGCTTTGCCGGTGTAGATCAGGTCAGCAAGTTCGCGTCCCTGGCGCGCCAAATGCACACGTCCCTGGACGCTATCCCGAAACGCCGTATGCTTTAGAAGCAGCGCAGCTTCGTTTTGGGGACGCAACCGGCCAGCATAGAGCGCATGCGGCGCGCGCACCGGCAGATTGAGCGCATCACACCGTTTCAGCAACGCCTGATCGCGCTCGTTGCGATAGGTCAGATCGGGCAGAGTGCGGCCGCGGTACAGGTCGCGGTAGTATGCTGGCGGATAGCGCCCAATGCGCATAAGCATCTCGTTAATCCGTCCACGATGGCGTTCGTCTGGAATGAGCAGGTAATCCCAGATAACAAAATCAGCGCCAGCGTCGGCAATCGCGTTGAGCGTGGCGTGGAGCATCAGGTCGGTATCGTTGACATACGGGAGAATCGGCAGCAGCGCCACGCCGACGGGAATACCTGCACGCTTGAGCGTCGCAATTGCGCCAAGGCGCAGGGCGGGAGCAGGCGCCCGATCCTCAAGCTTCTCCGATAGATGCGGGTCAATGGTGAGCAGGGTGAACATGACAATCGCTAGGCTGGAGGCGTGGATGCGTTCCAGAATTGCCAGGTCCTCCACTACCGCTGGGCTTTTGGTAAGGATCAGGACCGGTTGCCCGTAGTCCGCAAATGCACGAAGTGTTTGGCGAGTCAGGCGGTAGGTGAGTTCAGCAGGCTGGTATGGGTCGCTCAGAGCGGTGATACCAACCAGATCGCCGCGGTCCAGCTCTTCGAGTTCGCGTCGAACGCGCTCGGGCAGGTCGATAGGCACGCGCACCCGCTCGTTCAGCGGGCGCGGCTGGATGGCCCATCCGTCGCAGTAGGGGCAGCCAAACTCACATCCATTGTAGATGGCCATCGTGTACGACGACAGGAAGTACTCGTTGATAATGGGTCGTCGTGCGCCGATGGCCGAACTGGAGAGCTTTTCCTCAACGTAGTACGCCATACGCTGCGTCTGTCATCCGGCGAGCGCCGCAATCAGCTCATCGTGGATGCGCCCATTGGAGGCCGCCAACCGGTCGTTCCACGGATTCCAGGGCGAACCGCGCCAGTCGGACACGCGCCCGCCCGCTTCCAGCACAAGCAACGCGCCTGCTGCCGTATCCCACGGTCTCAGGCGCAGTTCCCAGTGGGCGTCGAGCCGTCCCATTGCCACATATGCCAGATCGAGCGCTGCGGAGCCTGCCCGCCGGACGCCCTGCGTTCGCGCCTGAATGCGAATGAACTGTTGCGCATTGTTGTCGGTGGTAGTGGCAAAATCGTATGGAAAGCCGGTCGATACCAGCGATGCCGCAAGGGTCGGCGTTTCAGAGACGCGCAAACGCTGCCCGTTGCACCAGGACCCTGCGCCTCGTTCCGCCCAGAACAGTTCATCACGCAGCGGGTCGAACACAACGCTCAGAATCAGATCACCGTGTTCCATCAAGGCGATGGAAACCGAGAAGAAAGGAAAGCCATGGGCGTAATTGTTCGTGCCATCGAGCGGGTCGATGAGCCAGAGAAAAGGGGACGTCCGCTCGATGCCGCCGCTTTCCTCGGCGAGAATGGCGTGATCAGGGAAGGCATTGCGGATAGCAGTGACAATCAACTCCTCACTCGCCCGGTCCACTTCGGTTACGACTTCATAGGCGCTCTTCAGCTCCATGGAACGGCGGCGTGCCAGCCCTTCGAGCAGGAGTGCGCCAGCGCGGCGTGCAGTGTCAATGGCAAAAGAGAGCATGGACATAGTCGTGTACAATGGCAGTGTTCCGTCGATGGAACAGGCGGCACGAGTGCGGCGTCTATTCTATGCGCCTGAGTCGCCCGACCATCGACGCACAAGTGTCGATTTCGGGTCAGATTACCAAGAGCGAACAGCAATAGCTATCGTTGTCATTGTATCAAGGAGGAACCGATGCGCAAGTCAATGCTCATATGGGGTTTTGCCGCCATGCTCATACTAATGGCGTGCAGTAATATGCCAACAGCAACGCAGCCTACTGCACCAGCCACGCAGGCGCCGATCAACACGGTTGTGGTGGTGGAAGCGCCGACATCTCCCGCCGTCTCGCCGTATCCTGCCCCGATGAGTACTGCATACCCGAATACGGCATACCCGGCGCCTGGGCAACTGACGCCCGAGCCGACCAGCGAAATCAACGAGGCGACAATGCGGGCGATGAGCGAGCTGGCGCGCCAGAAACTGGCGGAAGAACTGGAGATTTCTGTTGATCAGATCAAGGTGGTGATCGCCGATCCGACGTACTGGAGCGACACAAGCCTCGGTTGCCCGCAGCCTGGCATGACGTACCAGCAGGTCATTACGCCAGGATATCGGATTACGCTCGCCGTAGGGAGCGATCTCTACGTCTATCATACTGATACGGTGCAGACGGTTATTCGGTGTCAGCGGTAACGGTATGCTATTGATGATCGTCTCCCTCCTCTTCTCCAAACAGACGCAGCCACTCCTCGACTTCTGATTGCCCCGGTGTGCGTTCCGGTTTTTCAGAGTCTGCGCTACGCCGGGGCGGACTCTCCAGGGTCGCCAGCGTTTGGGCGAATGTGCGCGAGTCGATGACCCTCATGCCGCGCGCAGCCGCTGCCTGCGCAACTTGACGATCCGCAGTGACGACAGCCCACTCGCGCGGGTTCGTGATCGCTGCGATCCGCCGGATCAGTTGCGCATCGGCGTCCTGGGGTGAACGCGCAAAGATGCAAGTGACGCCGTACCCGTCGAGGTGCTGGGGATGGCCGTAAGCTCCCTGATCGAACACCACCACAATCGCGCGTCCGCGGCGCTGCGCTGCGTATCGCCGTAAGATCATGACCAGTTGCGCCTCGTCATCGACATCGGACAGGCGCAGACCAGGCATCTGAGCGATCAGGTTGTGTCCGTCGATCAGCAAGGGCATTAGTGCTCCTCATCAGAAAGGCGTTGCACAGCGTGCAACTCACATCTTCCAGGGAGCGTCGTAGCAGAAGGAGCTGTACCTTCTGGCTCTTTTGCGATTGGGAGGATGCGATGGATGCGCGCAATCCCGAACAGTATCCGGCCAGAAATCGTTTGTCCTCGGCAGATAACTCGCCGATATTGTCGCGTCTGCCTGCTGAACCACACTATCAGCGACGGGATGGCGCTATGATCATAGGCCTGGCGTTGCTGACGCTGGGATTAGCCTGGATCCTGGTCCAAGTTGTCGGTAGTCGGTTGTCACCAGGAAGTCAAACGCTATTCGATCAGATCATCAGTGGTCGTCGGATCGAGATCGACGCTGGCAACGCTGATGTGACTATTATACGCTGGGATCGCTCCGGGTTTCGTATTCAGGCGCAACGAGTCGGATGGCCGATGGGGAAAGTTGATGTTGCAGTGCGCGCCGATGGCGATACGGTGAAGGTGTCGCATCGGGCCAGTTGCTGGCCTTTCTGCGGCGAGATACGCTATCAGATCAATGCGCCTGCTGCGGCAGACGTGCGGGTGACTGAGGTGAGCGGCAATGTGCAGATCGGAGCGCTTGACAGTGGGATAACGGTCAACACAACCAGCGGCGATGTCCATCTCGGCGGTATTGGCGGTTCTCTG
This sequence comes from Roseiflexus sp., assembly GCA_025062325.1. Taxonomy (GTDB): domain Bacteria; phylum Chloroflexota; class Chloroflexia; order Chloroflexales; family Roseiflexaceae; genus Roseiflexus. Next base: position 28,396 of record JANXAL010000008.1, on the reverse strand, counting down.
GCGGTCAATACGGTCAGCGGCGATGTCACTCTGCGTGGCCGCGTCTCCAACGCCAGCATCAGAACCGTTAGCGGCGCCATCCGTCTCAGCGACATCGATGGGTCGCTGGCTGTCACCACGATTTCGGGAGCGATCACAATGCACAATGTGGCAGGCGATACAGTCCGTCTGCAAACTACGAGCGGGAAGGTTCACGCAGATGGCGCACTCTTCGGCCACCTTGAGATCGCCAGTGTGTCCGGCGATGTTGACATACGACTTCCGCCATGGGCTGGGTTTCGCCTGTTCATCAAAACTGTGAGCGGCGACATCGAGGCGCCTGGCATAAAAGGCGCGCCACGCGAATGGCGCGCCACGATTGGCGATGGCGCCCACGTGCTCAATATCGCAACCACAAGCGGGGACGTTCGGATCAGATAGCAATTATGGCACAACGATCTGAATGTCATCCAGATCGGGCCAGGGCTGTTCTTTGCCCGTCCAGTCGCGGGCGCGGGCGCGGAAGGCGTATGTTCCGGGCGCTGAGGGAACGAAGATCGCTTCGCGTTCGGTCGCCCGAATGCGCCAGTCGATCCATTCGCCATCGGGCATGCGGCGCACCTGCACGTCGAACGACGCAATGCCGCTGACATCGTCTTGCCCATCCCAGCGCACCAGAATGCCGCCTTCGGGGAGGAGCGCCGCCCCTGTCACCGAGGCGTCCGGCGGGGTCTGATCGTTGTGCGGGACCCATTTGAGCGCATCGAAGTGAACTGCGCGACCATCGGCGCCGGTCTGATTGGTTAGCGTGACCTGGCTGCCTGGTCCCATGTGAAAGACTCCCAGCGAGACCCATCCGCCGGATGCTGCAGCCTGATCGACAACGATTTCAGAAACAGCGCCGCTGTGGGTGACCAGATAGCGCGCCCGGTCTGTCGGCGTAGGTCCGCACGTCGGGATGAACGCCATCACTTCGTAGAAGCCTTCTCCTGGCAGATGGGGCGACCAGACGGCGCGGTGAAGAGAGCGCGTCGTCGCCTGCGGGGTATCGTAACTCCAGACATGACTGCCGCCAAACCCGCAGTCGGCGCGTTGCCAGCTTCTTCCATCGGTTGCCCTGTATCCCGCAGCGCCGTCGTCCACGACAATCGCCCCCGGCTTGATCGCTGTGCGATCATTCCCCGCCGAGGCATCGCTGCCGGTTGCGAGGAATGGATCGGCGCCAAGCCAGAGAAACGTCACCTCAACCCAATCGCTGTCAGTCATGCCAAGGTCGTCCCAAAATGCGCCGTCGGCAATGTCGATGCCGTTCGGCTGGCGAATGCGGCGTCCGAACTCGTCGCGTCCGTTGTTGTACCCATGCTGACGCGCCGCCTGCGCCATTGGCAGACCCACCGGCAGATCGCTGTACCGCCGGTTCGGCGACCAGTAATCGTCGCGGGTGTTCCAGGGACCGACATCCCACACTGGCAGCACCACGCTGCGATTGCGGTAGGTGACGCGCACCTGATACTCGCGTCCGCCGCGGCTCGAGAGGACGCTCCACGACGGCAGCGCCACGAACCGGTCGCGCGGCTGGATGATATGCCCATTGGCAGTGCGACGACCGACGCGTCCCTGGCGTGTGGCGAAGACGCGGTAGGTCGGCGCGACGGGCAAGGTCGCAACAGGAGCGTCGGAAGTGGGGGATGGTCGAGTCTCTTCGGCGTGGGTCTGGTTGACGGGTAGAAATGGCGTGACGATCGCTCCAAGCAGGGTCACGAAGAGCAGTCGCTGTACTGATAACATCTGCACTCCTCTGGCTCAGACAGTTTTGCGCCTGTCCAGGCTGCCGGGCATCCTGGCTGGCAGCACGCACGATCGCCGCACTGCCATCAGTGCGGCTGAAGGCGCAAAACGCGGCGCGACACGATTACGTGCACGAAAGCGTGATCGTATCGCCCTCTGACACGATATAGGGCGCGATTGTAGCCAACATCCTGAAATTGTCAAGTTGGCGTAAAAAATGGGAAGCGCGACCGCTCTCGGAGCGAGATTTTCTAACAAGACCGTGTCTTGCATCATCGGCTTTAGACATTAAGATGCCCTACCTCCCCCTTCTCCCCCGGTGGGAGAAGGGGGCTAGAGGGATGAGGGGGAAAAAGGTATCAGGACGCCCCACCTCCCCCTTCTCCCCCCAACCCCCCCACATGCGGGGGACGCAGGAGGGTGCGGGAGAAGGGGATCGAGGGGATGAGGGGAAAACAGGCGTCGGGATGCGGCAAACCTGCTTCGTCTGCCAAAAAGCCTCCGCGTGAGAGGCAGGGGGCCGGAGGGATGAGGGGAAAACAGGCAATCAGGACGCGACAAACCTCAATTGCGCCCAAAAACTCTACGCCTGCGGGCAGAGGGGATAAGGGCAAAAAGGCGTCAAGACGCGGAAAACCCATCTCGAAGGCGTATAACTCTCAGTCGGGGAGCGACCTATGAAGAGGGACGAAGCCTAGCTTGCTGATGAACCCTATAGTCTGGCGATCAACAGGATAGAAAAAAACTCACCCACGAAGGGGAAAGCGTCTGGAAAGCACGCAGCGTATGCGAGAGAACGACACCCGCGATAGAGGACGCTGCCTCGGCAGAGCGCTGTAAAATTCATGGTACCATAACATCGTGGTCATCCCCAAAGGAGAGGAGGAAGCCCATGCCTGAAGGATTCCGTATCGAGAGGGACTCGCTCGGCGAAGTGCAGGTGCCGGCGAACGCGCTGTATGGCGCACAGACGCAACGCGCCGTGATGAACTTCCCGGTCAGCGGCATGCGTCCGTACCCGGCATTCGTCTGGGCGCAGGCAATGATCAAACGCGCTGCTGCGGAAGTGAACCGTGACCTCGGACTGTTCAAAGACGTCACGATTGGCGACCGCACAATCAGCGGTCGTGAGATTGCCGACGCCATCATTCAGGCGGCTGACGAAGTGCTCGAAGGAAAGCATGCCGATCAGTTCGTTGTCGATCCATTCCAGGCAGGCGCCGGCACCAGCCATAACATGAATCTCAACGAAGTGATCGCGAACCGCGCTAACCAGATCCTTGGCTTTGCGCTTGATGACCCGAAGAAGCCGGTCAGCCCGAACGACCACGTCAACATGGCGCAAAGCACCAACGATACCATCCCAACTGCTATCCGTCTTGGCTGCCTCTGGCGCATCAATGAATTGCTTGCTGCTATCGACCGGCTTGCCGATGCGCTCGAAGCGAAGGCGAAAGAGTTCGACCCAATTGTCAAATCGGGACGTACTCACCTGCAGGATGCGGTGCCGGTGCGCTTAGGACAGGAATTTGGCGCGTATGCGCTAGCGGTGCGCCATGATCGTGAGCGGATCGCGGTTGCCGCCGACCGACTGCGCCGCATAGGCATTGGCGGTACAGCGGTTGGCAGCGGGTTGAATGCGCATCCCGAATACCATATGCGCATGGTGAAGCGCCTGTCGGAACTGACCGGGCAAGAACTCCGCTCGGCAGGCAACCTGTTCGAGGCGATGCAGAACATGGCCGATCCAGCGGACTTCTCGGCGTCGCTGCGCACGTTGAGCATCACGCTGACGCGCATTGCGAACGACCTCCGCCTGCTGGCATCCGGTCCGACCACTGGTCTCGACGAGATTCGTCTGCCTCCTGTGCAGCCCGGTTCGAGCATTATGCCGGGCAAGGTCAATCCGGTGCTGGCGGAAATGCTGAATATGGCGTGCTTCCACGTCCAGGGGTGCGACCTGACCGTGTCGCTTGCGGCGCAGGCCGGGCAGCTTGAACTGAACGTGATGATGCCGATTATCGCGCACAATCTGTTCGAGATGATGCACGTCCTCATTGGCGCTATCAACGCCTTTACCGAGAAGTGTGTTGTCGGCATCACGGCAAATGCTGAGAAAGCGACCGGCTGGCTGGCGAGGAACCCGATCCTGGTGACGGCGCTGAATCCGGTGATCGGATACCTCAACGGTGCGGCAGTTGCCAAGGAAGCGCTGGAGACTGGCAAGACGATTAAGGAAGTGGTGGTTGAGAAAGGGCTGCTCACTCCCGAACAGGTTGATGAACTCCTCGACGTGCGCGCTATGACCGAAGGCGGTATCATGGGCTTCGGCGGCGGCGGCGGGTAAGCGCCTTCTCAAATATTGGAGGGTTGCTTGTCGAGCATTTAGCCAGAAGTTGAACACTTGTGCTTCTGCGAGCGTCACTGGCGCTGGGACACGGATCCACACGGATTCGACGGATTCATACGGATTGGGTTGCGCATCGCCTGCATTGGCTGGCGGAAATGCTTTCACCGGCGCGCTCCCGCCGTCGCCACGTTTGACCTTGATCGCTCTGGGGATACGGTCGGCAGGCGTCGCGCGCCGTGGCGCTGGCTGAGCCTGTCGAAGCCAGCGCCGAACGCTGAACAGTCAACAGGTCGTTTGGAACAGAGCACTCAGGCATCGGCTCGCCATGCGAAGGACTCTCACGCGCTGACATAATTGTTCAATCCTTCCGCATCCGTCCTGATCCGTGCGGATCCGTGTTCCGTACCCTTTCAACGTCTAGTCTTAATCTCTCGATAAGCAACGTTCACTTCCCTCAACGACAGGCGCGCCTCCGCCGCGTCTGTCGTTGGTCAGCACAAGTTCCTGGAAAGTCTGAGCGGTGGCCAAAATCCTCATCTACACGGGATCGCCCGGCGTGGGCATCAGTATCGCAGCAGCGGCGGAGGCAGCGCGCTCCGCTGACGCTGGCAAGCGCACGTTGCTGCTAACATATGGTTCGATAACAGGACTGAGCGCGTTGTTGGGCGTGACAGTCGGCAATACGCCGGTGGAAGTCGCGCCGCGCCTTGACGCCCTGGCGCTCGATGCCCGCAGTGAACTGGCAGCCGCCTGGGAAGAAACCCGCACCTCCTTACTACCGCCTTTCAACAACCTCGATAGTGATGAACTCCCCCAACCCCCCACCTCTGACGCTGCCTTTGCGCTGATCCGTCTCCGCGAGCTTGCTCCCAAATACGAGCGCGTTGTGGTGGACGCCGGTCCGCACGACCCGTTGATCGCGGCGCTTGGCGTTCCCGATAATCTGCGCTGGGTTGCGCGGCTGCTCATCGGTCTCGACGGGCAACCCGCGCAGGGGTCACTGCTGCCGGGGTTGCTGCTGCCGCCGGAGTTCACGAGCAATCTGCGGCGCGTGCTGGCGGAAGCCGAACGTCTGCGCAGCCTGCTCGACGCGCCTGCGAGCATGGTCTGCTACGTGCTGCGTCCCGACGCAGCAGCGCTGGCAGAGGCGCGCCTGGCGATCCCCGCCATTCAGTTGCACGGCGTGACCGTCGGCGCGCTAGTCGCCGGTCCGCTCCTGCCGCCCAACCCCGAAGATGCGCGCCTGGCGCCGCTCGAACGGTTGCAGGCGGCGCTGCTCGACGAAGCCGCTGCGCTCTGGTCGACGCGACCGCTGCTCCGGCTCGACATAAGCGCAGTCACCGGCGGGCACATGCCGTTGTTGCTCGCCGGGCGCGCGATGGGAGACGCGGGTGCGGTCAAGGTGCGTTCGCCCATCGGCAACGAGTATCGCGGCGAACCGGCGCTGACCTTTGAACTCCCCGGTCTGCCGCAGGGCGCTATCGGGCTGACCCTCAGCGGCGACGACCTGATCGTGCGGGTTGGACCCTACCGGCGGCACGTGCCGCTGCCGCCGCGTCTGCGCGGCATCCGCGCCGTCCGCGCCACCCGCGAGGGCGATCTGCTCGTGGTGCGGAAAAGGTAACTCTTTGCTTCCCCTCATCCCCCCGGCCCCCTTCTCCCACGAGGGGAGAAGGGGGAGGTGGGGCGTCCTGACGCCGGTTTTGCCCTCATCCCCTACCCCCTTTCTCTCACGTGTAGGCTTTTTGGCGTGCGAAGCAGGTTTGCCGCATCCCGACGCCCTGTTTCCCCTCATCCCCCCTACCCCCTTCTCCCACAAGGGGAGAAGGGAGAGTTGAGGCTTCCTGACATTCAAGACGGACGATGCAACGTAAGGGCTTGAGAAAAATCTACACTTGTGAGTTCCCCCCTGCCCCCTTCTCCCACAAGGGGAGGAGGGGCGTCCTGACGCCTCAAATGGGCGATGCAACATAAGGGCTTGCTAAAAAATCTACACTTGTAAGCCCTGCGCCCTCCGCACGTAGAGGGTTGGGGGGAGAAGAGGGAGTCAGGGCGTCCCGATGCCCAAAGTGGGCGATTCGATATGCAGGCTCGCCCGGAAAAACTCTACCTATGAGAGGGTTGCGAGGGAAGAGTTATGGCATCTTGATGCCTGAGACGGGCAAGACGCCGCTGACCTGGGCAGCAGATCCACACCGAGCGCAGATTGCTCAGGCGATGGCGCCAGAGCCGAGAGTTTCTATCAGTCCGTATCCATCCGTCTTACTTAATCCGTGTGTATCCGTGTTCTATTACGGGCTAGAGAAGGCATACGGTCATCACTGGGAGGCAACCCGCCGATAGTTCGCGTCGAGGTCCTTCGACAGGAGCAGCAACCTGGCGATCCGGCGGGCAATAGCAGTGACGTCGCGCGCTTCGTCAATGCTCTGGAACATCACCGCACCCCCGCGCGCCGCATGTACTCCAGCACGCCCGCCGGACCGATCTGCGCTTCGAGCGCCAGTATGCGTTCGAGCAGCGGGCGGTAAGGGTGATTCGACTCGCGCATGGCGGCGGCGGCTTTGTGGCAGCCGAGGTAACTGAGGTGCCGGTACGCCACCCATTCGGCGAACCCCTCGATCAGGTCGTGGTCGTTGAGGAGCGGGCAGTTTTCGCCCTGCCAGGCATGCGCGTATTCATGCGCAACAACGGTGCGGAAGAGCAACTTTGGCAACCCGTAGAGCATATAGATAACGCGCAACCGACCGCGGCGCTGATACAACCCCAACGCTGGCGCCTCCCCCGGCTGCGGCGGTCTGTCCTGCGCCCGCACCGTCGCCAGCGTCGGCGCGTCCACCAACCGGAACTCGACCCCGACCCGCAGCACCATGCCGAGTTGGGCGACGATCGCGGCAACGGTTTCATCGAACAACATCCGCGCAACATGCGGATCGTAAATCGCCGTCGCATGGCACGTCTCGCATAGCCGCCGCCCATCGTGCAATGTCCAGTAGCGGTTGCCGAGCGGCGCCGAGCAGACATCGCAGCGATCCCGTTCACGGATGCAGCGTGCGCAGTAGCGTTCGCGCCGTCCGTGAATGAAATAATACCCGTCGATCAGCAGCGCGCCGCACGCTGCGCAACGGAGCGACTCGGGAATGTCGGGCGTGTGACCGGTCCTCATCACCTGCACACCTTCAGGGTCCGGGAATGATTGGACGGGACACGGATTGGCACGGATACGACGGATTCGCACGGATCCAGGGAAGTCAATCCGTGTGCATCTGTCTCGATCCGTGTCAATCCGTGGGCTTTCATACGTGGCGCCGACCGAAGCATCCAAACCGCCTGCCAATTCATGACTGTATCCTCACCATTATACGCTCTTTCGGATGTTGCGAATATGTGGTATCATGCAAGCAAGAATAGTGCACATCTCCCAAACTGCCGCGTCGGGCAACATTCGCGCAACATTGTGACAGAACCGACCATCTGCTGGAGATGGCGAGCGTGATCTGTGCTGAATGCTGAAGGTGATCGTCTCATGAGCAGCGACGCAATCAAACACGCCGCCGATCTGCTACGGAATGCGCACAATGTTGTTGCGCTCACCGGCGCAGGCATCAGCACGCCATCCGGCATCCCTGATTTTCGCGGTCCTGAAGGTGCGTGGAAGCAGGTCGATCCCCTGGAAGTCGCCTCGCTCCAGAATTTTCTGCGCAATCCACGTGCATTCTACGACTGGTTCCGCCCTTTACTCGACCGGGTGCTGTCCGCTGCGCCGAACGCGGCGCATTACGCACTGGCAGCGCTCGAGCGCCAGAACGTGCTCAAGGCGATTATCACCCAGAACTTCGACGGGCTGCATCAGCGCGCCGGGTCGCGCGAAGTCTACGAATTGCACGGGCATCTGCGCACTGCCACCTGCCTGGAATGTGAACGTCAGGTTCCCACCCACGTTCTGCTCCCCAAAATCCGCCGTGGTGAGCCGCCGCGGTGCAGTTGCGGCTGCCCGCTCAAACCGGATGTAGTGCTGTTCGACGAGATGCTGCCGCGCGGGTTGTACTGGCTGGCGCGGCGCGCCGTCGAGCATGCTGATGTCATCATTGTCGCCGGAACCTCGCTGGAAGTCTTCCCCGTCAACGAATTGCCCGCCATAGGCTTGCGCCACGGCGCGAAATTGATTATCATCAATACCGGTCCGACCCATATGGACGGGCGCGCCGAGGCAGTGATCCGCGCCGATGTTGCAGTAGTGTTGCCGCAGCTTGTTGAGCGCACCCTCGGAGCGCCGATTCCCGGATGAATACGCTAGTAAGGAGTTGTGTGTGACAACAATAGATCTGGAGGTCCTGCGGACGCGCTTTGAGAGCGTTCGCGGGAGTCTTTGACTCGCCCGAAAAACGTCAGGAGATTGCGGCGCTCGAAGAGCGCGCCGCTGACCCGAATCTGTGGAATGATCCCCGTGAGGCGCAAGGGGTCATGCAGCGCCTAACGCGCCTGAAAGAGGAGGTCGAGCGGATTGAGGCGCTCGACCGGCAGCTTGCAGCGCTTGCCGATCTGATCGACCTCGCCGCTGCCGAGGGGGACGACTCGCTCCAGGCGGACATTGCCGCCGAACTCAAGCGCACCAGCAAAGAGATCGAAGAGCTGGAGATTGAGGTGCTGCTCAGCGGTCCCTACGATGACCGCGACGCCTTCCTGTCGATCAAAGCCGGTACGGGCGGAACGGATGCGCAGGATTGGGCGGAGATGCTGCTGCGCATGTATATGCGCTGGGGCGAACGGCGCGGCTTCCAGGTGGCGCTGATTGACAAGAGCGACGGCGAAGAAGCCGGGATCAAGAGTGCAACAATTGAATTGCGCGGGCCTTACGCCTATGGTTATGCGAAAGCGGAAGCAGGCGTCCATCGCCTGATCCGCCTCTCGCCGTTCAATGCCGGCAATGCACGCCAGACGTCGTTTGCGCTGGTCGAGGTGCTGCCCGAAGTGGACGATGCGCCGGAAGTCGTCATTCGACCGGAGGATATCCGTATCGACGTTTTCCGCTCGTCCGGTCATGGCGGGCAGGGGGTGAACACGACCGACTCGGCAGTGCGAATTGTTTACAAGCCGGGCACGCCAGAGCAGATTATCGTTACCTGTCAGAACGAGCGCTCGCAGTTGCAGAACCGTGAAACGGCGATGCGCGTGTTGCGTGCACGTTTGCTTGAGCGTGAACTGCAGCGCAAACGTGAAGAGCGCGCCCGTTTGCGCGGCGAGTATCGCCAAGCGGACTTCGGCAATCAGATGCGCACCTACTACCTGCACCCCTACACGCTGGTGAAAGATCATCGCACCGACTATGAAACCAGCGACGTACAGGCAGTGCTTGACGGCGACATCGATCCGTTCATCGAGGCGTACTTGAGGTCAAATGCTGGGAGGGCAGCATGACGCGCAGGCTGGCGCTTCACAATCGTCCACTGCTCGCGCCCGACGGTTCACAGACGATGTTTGATATCATTAGGCGCGATGCTATAGACGCCAGCAAATTGTAATTGCTGGCGTAATCCGGCTGCGCGTCAGTTCTTCCCCGGGGACGATTACTATCGAGCGGCGCCAGGACGCGCGAGCAACAGTTGCTCTCCGCTCCGTGTCGAGCAGTGTTGACAGCCCTGATCGGTGTTCCTTCTTCTCGTAGTTGCGCCGCACCAACGCTACTTGTCTTTTCCTGCCCGCACCCTGTCCGTCGCTCGCTACCTGCCTCTACGCTGTCAGCGAATGGGAAAGCGAATAAGTGAATGGCGCCGAATAGAATAACAGACGCGGGCGCTGCCCGTCGTGTGGCGTTCAGCGTGCGATCTTTTCCCGCCTCATCCCCCCGCCCCCTGCTCCCACCAGGGGAGAAGGGAGAGTTAGGGCGTCCTGACGCTCAAAACGGGCGACGCAACGGAAGGGCTTGCCGGAAAAATCTGCGCGTGTGAGGTTGGGGAGAGAGAAGCGTTTTCTAGCGTCCTCGCACCTCAACCAACCGGACGATGCGACGTGAGGACCTGCCGGAGAAAAATCTGCTCTTGTGAGCGCCCCCTTCTCACATGTCACACTGCGGCAGCATCTACCTGTCCAAACGTCATCTCAGCGATGCAACGTCGCGCAACCTCTGTTTATCTTATCGACACCCTACGACAGCATGGTGCGAATCAAACTAATTACCTGGTCAATGTCGAAGGGTTTTTGAATGATCACTGCTCCTTCGGCTTCGAGGTCGGCAAACCAAGGTTTACGACTCAGGGCAGTAATCACGAAAATTGGAATGCCGTCCTCCTGGAGCTGATCCTTCATGCGCCGGAATGCCTCGACGCCATCCATTTGCGGCATCATAATATCGCAGATGACGAGTTGAGGTCGAAGGGTCACCAGTTTGTGAATGCCCTCCTGACCATCGCTGGCAAGTTCGACACCATACCCCGCCTCGCGCAAGGCAATCTCCAAGACGGTCTGCATTGCCGGATCATCATCAATGACCAGAATGGTCGGCTGTTCGTCCATGATCCCATCCTGCGAAATGGCGCGATCAACACGCTGGCGGCCGGTCAGGCGGCGGACAACAGTGCGCGGAGAAACAACCGCCTCGACGATGAACGCGCCTATTATAGCACGAAGCGTAGCGTCGCCTGATAGAATTGGTATAATGTAGTAGCCGCCAGCTAACCGATGTCGGTTCAGAGCAGAACGGAGTCATGCCTATTCTTGCTTCAACACACGACGACGCCTCAGAAACCATCGCCTGTCAGAGCGTACTCGATGCGCTCAATGCGCAGATTGCCATTCTTGACCAGAATGGCGTCATCATTGCGGCGAATCGAGCATGGTTTCGATCAGTCGCAGCACGGAGCGGTGATCGACTGTTTCGAATAGGCGCCTGTTACCGCGATGACTGGACTGCTGAACAGAGTATCTTCGCCGCCGTGGCGCCGGATGCGCCAGCCGGGATCGATGCGGTGCTGCGCGGGGAACAATTGTCCTTCGTTCGGGAATACTGTCGTCAGACCGAGGCTGGCGAGCGCTGGTTTCGTCTGGAGGCGCTGCCGCTCAGGCAGGGTGGCGTGGCGCTTGTCAACACCGACATCACCGCGCAGCAGGCTCTTGAGGCGCTGGCCCATTTGCGCGAACGGCATCAGCGCCTACAGAACCGATTGCGGCGACGGCGGCGGCTGGCTCATGCTCCGCGTCAATCGTTACGCCTGTTAATCGAGCAGACGACGCGTCTGGCGCGCGCCAACGCTGAACTGCAGCAGTTTACCTCGGTCGTATCGCATGAGTTGCGTGAGCCGCTGCGGATGGTGAGCAGTTTTCTCGACCTACTACGACGACGGTATGGTGAACAGCTCGATGAGCGCGCCAACGAATACATTGCGTATGCCTACGATGGTGCGATGAGGATGCAATCGCTCATCGAAAAGCTGCTGGCATATGCGCGCCTCGACCAACGCCGGCCTGCGATGCGTCCCGTCGATTGCAATGATGTGCTGGCGCGCGCTATCGGCATGCTGCAGGTGGCGATTGCTGAGAGTCAGGCGGACATTACCTTTGATCCGTTGCCCACTGTTCTTGGCGACGATGTCGAACTTGGGCTGGTGTTTCGCAATCTGATCAGCAATGCAATTAAGTTTTGCGGCGACGAGCGGCCTCGTATTCATATCGGTGCGCAACGCCGGACGAATGAGTGGCTCTTTACGGTCCGCGATCACGGGATTGGGATTCCGGCATCAGATGCAGAGCGCATTTTTGACATGTTCGTTCGGGGTCAGAGTCGGCGTCAGTATCCAGGAAGCGGGATCGGACTGGCAATCTGTCGGAAGGTGATCACCCGGCACGGAGGTCGAATTTGGGTGGAGCGCCCCGCCGACGGCGGGTCGCTGTTCTGTTTTACACTACCGGCACTTCCGTAGCGTCTGTCGTGGCGCAGACGCCATGAGCGTCGTCGGGGCGATGTCATGCATAGTGAAACCGGTGCGCCACTCGAAGTTCTGCTCGTCGAAGACAATCCTGGCGACGCGCGCCTGGCGGCTGAGGCGCTTGCAGCGACAAGCGTCGGGACATTTGTCCTCACGCATGTCGAGCGATTGGCGGATGCACTGGCACTGCTGCGGCAGCGTTCGTTCGACGCCGTGCTACTCGATCTGTCGCTGCCGGACAGCGGCGGGCTTGATACCCTGAAGCGCGTGCTGGAGCAGGCGCCGGATATGCCGGTGGTCGTGCTCACGATGCTCAGCGACGAAATGCTGGGTGTGCAGGCAGTGAATGCCGGTGCGCAGGATTACCTGCAAAAAGGGAGTTGCGTCCAGGAGTTGCTGGCGCGCTCGGTGCGCTACGCCGTCGAACGCCAGCGTCTGCTGCGCGAGCTTCAACGCGCCCGGCAGCAGGAACAACTAGCGCGCAACGCACGCGAGATTGCAGCCGTCGAACAACTGTCGCACGATACGCGTACGTCGGTGACCGCGCAACTGTACAGCGCCACGCCGCTCCGCGAAGCGCAACCGGATCTGTTCGCAGAACTGGTTGCACAGTACGGTCAGATTCTGGATCAGCGATTGGAACAGCGCGCGTATAAAATAGATGTCAACACGTCTGATTCGCTCCGTGAGATCGCCTACCAACTTGGCTTTCTCCGCGCTGGTCCGCGAGATGTCGTTGATGTCCATACGCATGCGATCCGTCAGCGTGTGCGAAATGCCAATGCGATCCGCATGCAGGCGTATGTCGAGGAGGGTCGGCTGCTTGTCCTCGAATTGATGGGATACCTGGTCTCTTACTATCGCACGTATGCACTTGGAGGAGCGCATTGATTGAGCGCGATTTATAATGCTCTGCACACTCGCGGCGGAGAAAGAGAGGGACCAGACCGTTCAAAGGGGAAAGGGAACCGATGACGAGCAAGTTTGTCCTCAAGCTCTATGTCACCGGACAGACGCCGCGCACGGAGCGGGCGATCCAGAACCTGCGTCGCATCTGTGAGCAGAACCTGGGCAGTCAGTATCAGTTGTTCGTGATCGATGTGCTGGAGCAACCGCATCTGGCGGAACAGGAACGCATCCTGGCGACGCCAACGCTGATCAAGGAACTGCCGCCGCCGGTTCGGCGCATCATTGGTGATCTGTCAGATACGCTCAAGGTGCTGCAAGGGCTGGATCTGCCAGTCCATCCCACGGGCACAGGAGGAACGCAGGAGTGACTCAGAATCCGCGTCAACCAGCCATCGAGAAACTGCCAACCGGAATCAGCGGCTTTGACCTGATTGCCAATGGCGGTATCCCCTCTGGTCGAACAACGCTCGTTTCCGGCACCGCCGGCAGCGCCAAAACAGTCTTTGCTGCGCAGTTTCTCGCTGAAGGCATTCGCAAATACGGCGAACCAGGGGTGTTCGTCACCTTTGAAGAGCCGCCATCTGATATTCGTCGCAATATGGAGTCCCTGGGCTGGGATATTCCAACCTGGGAGAGCGAAGGACGCTGGGCATTCGTCGATGCATCGCCCCAGCCAGGTGAAGAAGTCTTGTTTGCGGGCAGCTACGATCTTGGCGCCCTCCTGGCGCGCATCGAGAATGCCGTGCGTCGGATCGGCGCCAAGCGCCTGTCGATGGACTCGCTCGGCGCGATCTTTACCCAATTCGCCGATGGCGCCGTGGTTCGCCGCGAATTGTTCCGCATCGTCTCGGCGCTGAAGCGGATGGGCGTGACCGCTATCATGACCGGCGAACGCACCCAGGAGTATGGCGACATTGCGCGCTACGGCGTCGAGGAGTTCGTCGCCGACAACGTCATCATTCTGCGTAACGTGCTGGAAGATGAGAAGCGGCGCCGCACCATTGAGATCTTGAAGTTTCGTGGTACGTCGCATCAGAAGGGTGAGTTCCCCTTCACAATTATGTCGGGCGAAGGCATGGTCGTTATCCCGCTATCTGCCATTGAACTCAAGCAGCGCTCTTCTGATATTCGGATCACATCGGGCAATCCGGAACTCGACCGGATGTGCGGCGGCGGTTTCTTCCGCGACTCGATCATCCTGGTGTCGGGTGCGACGGGAACCGGCAAGACCCTTATGACGACTGAGTTCATGGCGGGCGGGGTCAATCGCGGTGAACGTTGCCTGCTCTTCGCCTTTGAGGAGAGCCGCGAGCAATTGTTCCGCAACGCGACCGGCTGGGGCGTCGATTTCGAGCAGATGGAACGCGATGGGTTGCTGCGCGTCGTCTGCGAGTATCCAGAGACGGCAGGACTCGAGGATCACCTGATTGCGATGAAGAAACTGATCCAGGAGTTCCGCCCCAACCGCGTGGCGGTCGATAGCCTCTCCGCTCTGGAGCGCGTCTCGACGATCCGCGGCTTCCGCGAGTTTGTCATTAGCCTGACGTCGTTCATCAAGCATCAGGAGATCGCCGGTCTGTTCACGTCGACAACCCCCAGCCTGATGGGGGGTGAGTCGGTAACTGAAACCCATATTTCGACGCTGACCGACTCGATCATTCTGCTGCGATACGTGGAGATGTTTGGCGAGATGCGGCGCGGGTTGACCGTGTTGAAGATGCGCGGATCGATGCACGATAAGGATATTCGTGAGTTTACGATTGATAACCGCGGGATGCATATCGGTCGTCCGTTCCGCCAGGTCACTGGCATTCTCTCCGGCAATCCGATCCATATTGCGCCCGGCGAAATTGACCGGATGAACCAGTTGTTCAACGATGAGGATAAGCAGACGTAATATGTGCATGAGCCCTATGGCGCTTCCGAGTCAAGTTGACGCATAAGCCAAGGGCGCAAAGTCTTGTTGTATCCAGCGCTTCTCCGCGTCTTTGCACCCTGGCGTCAGCCTTCTTGAAGGAACATCAGCATAATGTTCGTGACCCTTCCGGCCCAACGACGGGACAGACATTGCAAATCTGCGAGGAACGCTATGAATCGCGCCGATGTGCTGGACGATCTGCGACGAGTCGTCGGACCGCGCGCAGTCATCGATGATGCCGCCACACTGCTGACCTATGAGGCGGATGGGTGCGTGCTGGATGCGCACGCGCCCAACGTGGTCGTGCTTCCGGCAACGACCGAGGAGACTGCCGAGGTGGTACGGATCGCCAATCGTGCGGGGATGCCGATCGTGCCACGCGGTGCGGGAACCGGTCTCTCCGGCGGAGCAACGCCGATCCACGGCGGGATGGTGATTTCGACAGCACGAATGGAACGGGTGCTGGAGATAGATGTGCGCAACCGGCGCGTGCGCGTGCAGCCGGGAGTGATCAACTGGGAACTGTCGCAGCGCCTGGCGCCATACGGTTATGCGTTTATGCCCGACCCGTCGTCGCAGAAGGCATGCACCATTGGCGGCAACATTGCGAACAATAGCGGCGGTCCGCATTGCCTCAAATATGGCATGACGACGAACCACGTGCTGGCGTTGCGCGTCGTTTTGCCCGATGGCAGCGTCATCTGGACGGGCGACGGGCGACAGGACGGCATCGGGTACGATTTGGCAGGCGTGCTAACCGGCAGCGAAGGAACATGCGGCATCATCACCGAGGCGTGGGTGCGAATGACGCGCCTGCCGGAGTCGCTGCGCGTGGTGCTGGCGCTGTTCCCGGATATTCCATCCGCCTCGCAGACTGTCTCGACCGTTATTGCGCGCGGGTTTCTCCCGGCTGCGCTTGAGATGATGGATCAACTGGCGATCCGCGCTGTGAATGGCATGTATCGCCTTGGGCTGCCGGAGAGCGCTGGCGCTGCGCTGCTGATCGAACTCGATGGCGTGAATGACGGGCTGGACGATTTGCTTGCCGAGATCACCAGCATCTGCCGCGATCTGGGGGCGATGGACGTGCGCCCTGCGAAGACCGCCGCTGAGCAGGCGCAGGTCTGGGCAGCGCGCAAGAATGCGTTCGGCGCCATGGGGCGTCTGGCGCCAACGTACTATCTGGTCGATACCGTGGTGCCGCGCACGCGGCTGCCAGCGACGCTGGCGCGCGTCAGCGAGGTGTCGCGCGAGTATCGCCTGCCGATTGCGAATGTGTTTCACGCTGGCGACGGCAATTTGCATCCGCTCATCCTGTTTGATCGCCGCGACAAAAACCAGCTTGAGCGGGCGCTCAACGCTGCCACCGACATTCTGCGTGAGTCGATCAACCAGGGCGGCGTGATCAGCGGCGAGCATGGCATTGGCGTCGAAAAGCGCGATTATATGGACCTGCTGTTCACTACCGACGATCTGGCGGCGATGGCGGGGCTGAAACGCAGTTTCGATCCGCGCGAAATCTTCAATCCGGGCAAGATCTTTCCCAAAGGCGTCGGCTGCGGCGAACTGGCGGCGCTGCGACGGCGCGGGTTGCCGGTCACCGATCTGATGGGCGCGGACACAGGCAGTGCGCCGGCTGGAACGTGGTTGTAGGGTTGCATGTTGAAGGTGCATACGTGGGGCAAAATGTCTGCATCATTTCCAGGCACAGAGCATCCACAGGGTGCGCCGACCGCCCTTCCGACGCTTCAGACATGGGAGGAGTTTCTTGCCCAGCGCGATGAAGACACCCGCGCCGAGTGGGTGGATGGGCGGGTGATCCTGATGTCTCCCGCCAGTAGCGATCATCAACTGCTCAAAGTGTTTCTGGTGCAGGTGCTGGGACTCTATCTGGAACAACGTCCACAGGGCTTGATTCTGGACGCGCCCTTCCTGATGCGACTGCCCTCGCGCCCAAGCGGGCGTGAACCGGATATTCTTTTCATCGCGCAGGAACGTCTGAACCTGCTCCAGCCAGCGTTCCTCGATGGTCCGGCGGATCTGGTTGTAGAAATTATCTCCCCAGAGAGTGATGAGCGCGACCGCGGCGAGAAGTTCATCGAATATGAGGCAGCAGGTGTGCGCGAATACTGGCTGATCGATCCGCTTCGTGAAGAGGCGATGTTCTACCAGTTGACGCCGCAGGGTCGCTACCGCCTGGTTGTCCCGTCTTCCGAAGGCGTGTATCACTCCGCAGTCATTGCCGGGCTGTGGCTGCGCGTCGAATGGCTGTGGCAACGTCCACCCGTCTTGCGCATCCTCAAGGACTTGGGCGTCCTATGACTGATCTCATCAACACGCTCCGATCTGTCTTGCCCCCCGATTCCGTTCAGGATGACGACGCATCCCTGACGGCGTTCAGCGTGCAGGGCATCCGACCACAGTGCGTTGTCGCACCCGCTACCCTCGGAGAGCTTCAGACCGTGATGCGCGTGGCGGCGGAGCAGCGCGCAGCGCTTGTGCCGTGGGGCGGCGGCACGCAGCAGTGGATCGGCGCACCGCCAGCACGTCTCGATCTAGTTGTGCGCACTACACGCCTCGACCGGGTGCTGGCGCACACGCCCGACGACCTGACGATTTCGGTTGAGGCAGGGATGACGTTGGGCGCACTGCGCGCACATTTGAAGCGACACGGGCAGATGCTGGCGCTCGATCCGCCCTTGCCGGATCGGGCGACGATCGGCGGGTTGATCGCAACTGCAGCGGATGGGCCACGACGCCTGGGGTATGGGACGCTGCGGGACGTCCTGATCGGGATTGCCGTTGTTGAAGTAGGCGGGCGCCTTTCGCGCGGCGGCGGCATGGTGGTCAAAAATGTCAGCGGCTTTGATATGATGAAGCTCTACCTAGGGAGCTTCGGCACGCTGGCGGTCATTGCCAGCGCGAATTTCAAGCTGTTGCCGCTGCCGCGTGCGGCAGGAACGATTGTCTGCCGGTTTGCGGAACCCAAACAGGCGTTTGCAGCGCTCGACGAACTCGATGGCACGCAACTGGCGCCGGTCGCTGCCGAGTACTTGAATAGCGGCGCGCTCACGATGCTGGGACAGGCGGGCGTCTGTGCGCTGGCGCTGGCTGCTGAGGGATTGCCACAGGCGGTTGAACGTCAGCTGCGCGACATGAGTGCGCTTGTGCGTCGTCACGGTGCGCAATCGGTCGAGCGGTTGGATGGTGACGATGCAGAGGCGTTCTGGGCAGGCATCGCCGACCTGCCGCAGACTGCTGCGCTGACCGCTGACGAAGCTGTAGTGAAACTGTCGGTGTTGCCAGCGGATGTTGCGGATGCGGTTGCCAGGTGCGAGGTATCCGCTGCACGTGCTGGCGCATCCGCTGGTATCAGCGCCAGAGCGCTCAACGGTGTTCTGTACTTGCGAGTGCGACCAGTGACATCCGCATCACTGACCGGCATGCTGAGCGATCTGCCGGGCGTTCAATGGGTGGCGACGACACTTCCCGACACGCCGCGTTGGGGCGCGCCGCCGCAGGGCATCGAGGTCATGCGGCGCATTCGGGAAGAGTTTGACCCCCTTCGGTTGCTCAATCCGGGACGGTTTTTGCCGGGAATCTGATCGCTTTCGGGTATGGATTTTTGGGTGTGGATGGTGTTCTCCGCGCCTTGATGCCTTTGTGCCCTCATCCCCCAGCTCCCTTCTCCAACGTGGAGAAGGAGGTGAGCGTCCCGCTGCTCAAAGGCGGGCGACGCAACATGAGGGCTTGCCAAAAAGCTCTCCATCTGTGAGCAGTCCCCTTCTTCCACGGAGGAGGAAGGGGTTCTCAAGTGTAGGCTTTTAGGGTGCGAAATGAGTTTGCCGCATCCTGACGCCTGTGTTCCCCTCATCCCTCTGCCCTCTTCTCCCACAAGGGGAGAAGGGGGAGTCGGGGCATCCGGTTGCCGGAGACGAGCGATGCAATGGAAGGGCGTGCCAAAAAATCTGCATTTGTGAGAGGGAAGGGGGAGATGAGGCGTCTTGATGCCCGATATGGTCGCGTCAGATGCAGGCTTGCCAGAAAACCTGCACTTGTGAGGTCGGGAGAAGTTTCCGCAACGGCGAATCAGCAGCGGAGCGGCTGTGACTGGCGCCAATGAGCGACGTCCTGCTGGCCTAACCCGTTCTTGTGCGGGCAAATGCATGTGCTCCCACAGGGTAAGACAACGGAGTCGTCAATGACTGCAAGTGAGTGGATTGGTCTAGGCATCTCGTATGCTTACGCAATCGGATTGCTCCTGTTCGGTGAGGCATTGCATCGTTTTGCTGGACTCCCTGCCGATCTGACGCGCAAGATCATTCACATCGGTGCGGGCATGTGGGTTTTTGGCGTCCTGGCCCTCTTTGATCGCTGGGAGATTGGCATTATCCCCTTCGCCACCTTTATCTTCGTCAATTTCATTCTCTACCGCTACCGGATCGTGCGCGCCATGGATCGTGAGGACAGTTCGCCTGGCACGATCTACTTCGCGCTGGCGATCACGCTGATCTATGCGCTCCTCTGGCGTCCGCAGGGTCCGGTTGATCGCGGCGTGGCAGCGACGGCTGGCGTCATGGCGATGACATGGGGCGATGCGCTGGCAGCGCTCACCGGTCAGCGCATTGGCAGGCGGCGGTATACTATCGGGCGCAGCACACGCACCCTGGAAGGATCGGCAGTGATGTTCGCAGCCAGCGCGATTGCTATGCTCTTGACCATGCTGCTCCTTCCGGGATCTGCATGGGCGCCGTTCGCACCCGCTGCGGATCCGATGCGCGTAGTTGCGGTTGCACTCTTTGGCGCCGCTGTCGCTACCGCTGTCGAAGCCGTGTCACCGCATGGAACAGACAACCTGAGCGTGCCGGTCGCAGCGGCAGCGGTCGCGTTCCTGGCAGGAGTCTAACCTCAGCGTTTCGCCTTAAGCCGGTTGGCGAATTGCTTCCGCGCTTTCATCACCTTAGGCGCAACAACTGCCATGCAGTATCCCTGGTATGGATTCTTGGCGAAGTACTTCTGGTGATACTCTTCCGCTCTCCAGAACTCCGTAAACGGCTTCACCTCAGTCACGATCGGCGCGTTCCAAATTTTTGCTGCGTTCAACTCAGCAATCGTCTCTTCGGCGATACGGCGCTGTTCGTCGTTGTGGTACAGAATGATCGAGCGATACTGTGGACCGACATCGGCGCCCTGACGGTTGGGCGTGGTCGGGTCGTGGATGCTGAAGAAGATATCGAGTAGATCGCGGAAGGTAATCACCTGCGGGTCGAAGGTAATTTGAACAACTTCGGCGTGACCGGTTCTACCGGTGCAGACCTCCTCATATGTCGGGTTGGGCTTGTGCCCGCCAGCATACCCTGACTCTACGCTGATGACCCCTTCGATCTCATCGTACACGGCTTCAAGACACCAGAAACACCCGCCGCCTAATGTGGCGAGATCACGGTTTGGAGTGGTTGGGTTAGCCATGGGAACTCCTTATCAACAACGTGTTCTGCATGAGTATACGTTACGCGGATGTGTTGGGGTGAGGGATCAGGGATTAGGGGTTGGGGGGAAGGATTGGTTCTCAGTTCTTGGTTCTCATTCTCGGTTCTTGCCTCACGTCTCTCGCCTCTCGCCTCGTTCCCCTGGTGTGCTATAATGCGCCGTCTGAACGATGGCGAAAGATGAGGCCGGAACGGGAGTATGAAGGGAATACGGCGAGGCGCTGTCCTGACGGCGGCGGTCGCGCTGGGCGTCATTCTGGTTGGCGCGGGCATAGCGATTGCGCAAGAACGGGTTGGGCGCTGTGCATCGGTGCCGTTTCTTGCCGATGATCTGCTGGGGGCGCCCGATTTTACGAACCTGGCGCCTGGCACGCCATCCGGCGTGCTGCTGCCTGTCGGGTGGAGCGCAGCGGCAACCGGCGTGCAGATCGGGGATTTTACCGTTTCCGGCAATGGTCGCTCGTTCCAGTTGCTTGGCATTGCCAATCATCTCCGCACTCCTGATGTGGCTGTGCGTCCCGGCGTATCGTACTGCGCCGTTGCGCGGGCGCTTGCCGACTCGGTCTCATCAACGCGGGCGCGCCTAGGGTTTCACTGGCTCGACTCCAGCGGCGATGTTCTGCACACCGACTGGAGCGGCTGGCAAGAGGTGCGACGCTGGAATGGACCTGCCGATACGCAACCCTGGTCGCTGATTGGCGGTGGGTTCACCGCCCCGGCTGGTGCGGCGCGCCTTGCGGTTTCTTTCCACCCCGCTTCCGACGACCGGATCTACCTCGACATGATTCGCATCCGACCGGGACGCTTTCCCGCTTCCGGCAAGATGCCGCCGCTGTCGCCGGAGCGACCGGCTGGCGTGAGTGTACTTCCCTGGCCCAATGGCGCACGCGCTGCGCTGTCATTTTCGTTCGACTGGGAGACGACCATGGGCGGATTGATCCACTCGCGCTCGGTCGATGATCCGAACTTCGATCAGGACCCGGTGCTGCGCGGCATGCGGATGCGCGAGGGCGTCACGACCACGGTGGAACTCTTTCGTCCCTACGGCATCCGCGCAACGTACTACGCGACCGGGTACAATTTCCTGACCGGCAATCGTGAGCGGCGACGCTTCATGGGCGATCCGACGTTCACGTGGGCGAACCGCGCCAATCGCTGGCAGACCGACGCCTGGCAGCAGCAACCCTGGTTTTCGCCCGATCCATACGGCACAGTCGCTACCGATCCGGCGTGGTACTTCGGCGACCTGATCCCGCTGCTGCAGCGTGAGGGGCATGACATTCAGAGCCATACCTTCAGCCACCTGTACGGCGGGCTTGCTAGCGCCGAAGAGTGGCGCAGCGACCTCGCCGAATGGCGTGCTGTCGCCGTGGAGCGTGGCGTTCCGCCCGCACGGTCGCTGGCGTTTCCCTGGAGCAGCAGCGCCGGGATGAGTTATGCAAACTGGCAAGCGCTGGCAGACGCGGGGATCACGTCGGTCACCCGCACCAACTGGAGCCCGCGCCAGCCGCAGTATCACCTCGTCAGCAGAGACGATCCGCACTGCCGACCGGTGCCGGGGCATGAGACCATTCTCGCCTGCCCGGATTTTTACCTGACCGAACGCAGCGCGGCGCAGGCGCCTGCTGTGATTGAGCGGGCAATCGCCACTGGCGGCATGATTGACCTGTGGGCGCATACGGAAGAGGTGGTCAGCCCGGCGCAGATTGCCGCCTGGGGCGAGGTCGTGCGGTATGCCGCCATGCGCCGCGACGCTGGCGATCTCTGGATCGCGCCGCTGGCGGAGATTGCTGATCGCCAGCAGGCGATAACGCAGGTGCATATCGAGCGGCGCGAATCCGAAATCGCAAACCCTGATCTGTCCCAAACAACGCTCCTGCGCTTGGTGGTGACCAATCGCAGCGCGCGCGATCTGGAGGGACTGACGCTCGGGCTGCCTTTCGACATTCGACAGGCGACAGTGCAGCGCGCGAATGGCAACGTCAATCCCATCATCCGCGGGGCGACGCTGGCGTTCGATCTGGCGGCTGGCGAGACAGTTGAGGTGACGGTATGGCTGGCGTAGCAAGCGTGCGCGCGTGGACGCAGATGATGTGGCGAATGCAGCCTGGCGACTGGGCTGTCGTTGCGCTTCTCGTCTGTGGAGCGCTGGCAATGATGCACCCGGTGCTCGCCGCGCCGTCATCCCGGATTATCGGATGGCCCGGCGACAATGTGCAGTATGTTTATGCGGCAGGATGGATCGCCGAGGCGCTGCGCACCGGCGCGTCGCCATTCGTCGATCCGCGCATCAATGCGCCCGATGGTCTGGCGCTGACTGCCACCGATGTGCCCTACGTTGGGTACATCGTCGTGGCGCCGCTGACGTGGCTGTTTGGTCCGGTCTTTGGGTATAACGCGCAACTGGCGCTGGCTCATTTCCTCTCAGGACTGTGTGCGTATCTGTGGATACGACGTCTGACCAACAGTCGCTTTGGAGGTTTGACGGCGGGTCTCGCGTTTATGCTGGCGCCATTTCGTCTCGCACACAGTTATGGTCATCCGCAGATCGTCAGCACCTATCCGCTGCCGCTCTTCTTCTGGGCGCTGGATGCCTCGTTGCGACCACAACCGGACCGGAAAGCGCTTGCAGGTCTGGCTGGCGCGACGTTTCTGCTCGGCGCCGCGTCGCAGTACTATCTGGTCATTGGCCTGATCTGCGGGGTTGTCTATGCGCTGTTGACCCTGGCAACACGCTGTGTCTGCCTGTGGTCGCGGGTGTGGCTCGCGGTCCCTGCTGTCCTGATAGGTGCGTTGCTTGCGGCGGCGCCCTATCTCCTGACGGCGCGCGATGGCATTTATACGCCTTATGGTCTCGAATCAATACGTATGTGGTCGGCGAGTCCAGTGAACTTTGTAGCGCCATTCCATTTGCACCCGCTCTGGGGGGCATTCATCGCACGACTGCGCCCTGAGACGCTGTGGGTTGAAAAAACGCTCTATGTCGGCATCGTCCCTGGAATGCTGGCGCTGGTTGCGCTGCGCCGCTGGGATCGCCGATGGGTCTGGACAGGAACCGCGCTCGTGGCGGCCATCCTGGCGCTCGGCACCGATCTGCACACTGGAAATGTTCCTCTGCACCCCGATACTCCGATCTGGCTGCCAGCATATTATTTGCACCAGTTGCCAGGTGTGAATCTCATGCGTGTATGGGCGCGATTCGGGGTGGTAACGATACTGTTTGTCGCCCTGCTGGCAGGTGTGGGTGCAGCGCGCCTGGTTCATCGCAACAACGCATCGGGACGCAACGGCGCCGTCGCAGGGTCGGGCAAGCCGATGAAATCGCACACGGTCGTTGTTGCTGTCGGGATCATTGCGCTGGTAGTCCTGGACCTGATGCCAGGGCGCATCAATGAGTCTACCGTGCTGACGCCTCGCCCGATTGATCGTTGGCTTGCGCAGCAGTCAGGCGATTTTGCCGTTGGATTTGTTCCGGTTATTGATGCAACGACCAACTACTACATTCTGTTCGGCACGCTCACCCATGGCAAGCGGACGTTCGCCTTTATGCATCAGGCGCACATACCGCCTGTCTTCCAGGATTTCAATGAGCGTTCGCGGGGATTCCCCGACAGCGCCTCGGCGCGGCGATTGCGCGAACTCGGGATACGGTACCTGATCCTGGAAAAACCAATCTTCGACGGAACCCGCGCTTTCCACTGGAGTGTCGTCGAACAGCGATTGGCGGAAACGCCGGAATTGCGCGCTGTTGAAAAAGTCGGCGATGTCGTGGTCGTGGAATTTCGCTAGACGACGGGTATGGCGCGTCTTGCTGCACCGACAACCTGGATTGTGGCATTGAGCCGCCAGCAGGGACCGTTGCGTCTCTATCAGTGGCTCTGGCTGCTACTATGTACGCTTGGCGCGCTGGCAGTTGCTGCACCGCGGATTCTCTCGCAGCCAATTCGCTATGAAACGGTCGCAGCGGTGCAGATCGACGCGGCCGGGCGCTACCGCGAGTTGTATACCGACGGTCAGCCCGACGACGACTATCGCGCGGTTGAGATGCAGGCGTTCGAGTTGCTCAGGGCGCGCCGTCCTGACCTCGGCGGTCCGACGTATGCCGTGCGTTTTGCGCCGCACTCCGATGGGCGGGTGGAAGTTCTCGCCACCGGTCGGACGCCCCTTGAAGCGCAAATGCTGGCAGATGAAGCGGCGGAAACGCTGGCGCGCGCAGTGCGCGCCGCTGGCGGGCGCGAGATTCTGCGCAATCTGATGGGCTGGGAGTTGACCGAGGCGCTCCAGGGGCGTCAACCGGAAACGGCATTCCAGCGTCTGCTGCGCGAAATTATTAGAACGCAGGCGTTCCCGCTCAACCGCGCAGTCGAGCCGGTTTCGGCGCACATCACTGTCGATCAACTGCCGCACGAAGAGTTGAGCGATCTGACCCGCGCCCTGGAAGTGCGCGAGGAGCAGTTGACGCGCATTGATATTCCCGCGCTCGAGGTGCGCCGTGCAACTGCTACCGGCGCGGCGCTCCGGCAGATCGACGCTGACCTGCTGCGTCTGGCAGCGGGAAGGCAGGCAATCCGGGAGGCGCTGGCATACCTGTATCGCAACCTTGGCGCGGCGTTTGCGCCCGATACGCCGAGTGACGCCTATCGCGCCGACCGCGCGCCGTTGCCTGAACGCGCCGTTGACCGGCGCATTCCACTGCTGCTCTCAGCGGCGACGGTGGTCGGATTAGCATTCGGCGCGGCAGGTGTGGCGGTGGATCGCAGCGCCGGCGCGATGCGCAAAATCCTCGAACTGTGGGCGTACCGCGAATTGATCCGCAACCTGGTGCTGCGCGATTTGCGCGTGCGCTACAAAGGAAGCGCGCTTGGCTATCTCTGGACGCAACTTGCTCCGCTGCTGCTCATGCTGGTCTTCTGGTTTGTGTTCAGCGCCTTCTTCCGGGCTGATATTGCCATGTTTCCAGTATTCATCCTGGCTGGCTTGCTGCCGTGGAACTTCGCCAGCGAAGCGGTGAGCAGCGGGACGCGCAGTGTAATCGATAATGCTGCGCTGGTCAAGAAAGTGTTTTTCCCGCGCGAGGTGCTGCCGCTGGTCTCAGTGCTGTCGAGTCTGGTGAACTTTGTGCTATCGCTGCCGATGCTGGCGCTGGTGATGGCGGCGGTTCAGTGGATGTATCCGCCGTTGCGCGCCGCTGGCGCCTGGACGAACTTCTCGTGGACGTTCGTGTATCTGCCAGTGTTGATCGGCATTCAGACGATATTTCTGTCTGGCGTGGCGTTGTTCCTCAGCGCGCTGGCGGTGCGCTACCGCGACACGGTTCACCTGATCGGCATTTTCATTCAGTTCTGGTTCTTTCTCACGCCCGTTGTCTATGCGCTCGATCAGGTCGCCGGTCCGCTAGCGCAGCTGGTGCGCTGGCTGAACCCAATGGCGTCGCTGGTCGAGTTCTACCGCGAAATCCTGTATGGCAACGCCGTGGCGTTCGGGCAGATCCCCACGCCGAACCTGCCTGCGCTCGACAGTGTGCTGCGCGTGCTGCTGACTGCTCTGGCGACGCTGGCAATTGGCTACTGGTATTTCCAGCGTCGCAGCGGCGAGTTCGGGGAGAGGCTGTGAGTAGGGGTTAGGGGTTAGGAGCGTTATATGGGCACTCTGAGCGTTCAACCTGCAACCTGCAACCTGCAACCTGCGACGCTCGACCTGCGACCTGGCGACCTGCAACCTGCGACGCTCGACCTTCAACCTGAAACGTTCAACGTTCAACCCGAAACGCTCAGCATGCTTCGTTCCTCCCCTGTCCCGCAACGTCCACCTGTGACTATCATCATTCTCACGTGGAATGGGTTGGAGTACACCCGCCGCTGTATCGAGAGCATTCGTGCGCATACAAAAGATGTTGCGTATCATCTGCTGGTGGTGGACAACGGCAGCAGCGATGGGACGTTAGAGTGGCTGCGGCAGCAAGCAGACATCAGGGTAATCGCAAATGACAGCAACCTGGGATTCGCACGCGGTAACAATCAGGGCATGGCGGCGACGCCGCCAGATCATGACGTGGTGCTGCTCAATAATGATACGCTGATCGTCCAGGATCACTGGCTAGCGCACCTCAGTGACGTGGCGAACAGCCATCCTGAGTATGGTATTGTCGGGTGTACGCTGCTGCATGCCAATGGACTGCTTCAGCATGCTGGAACGTATATGCCTGCGGATAGTTTCTGGGGGTATCAGATCGGCGGCGGCGAGACGTACATTGGGCAGTACCCAGGAGTGCGCGAAGTTGAAGGGATCACCGGCGCGTGCATGTACATCCGGCGCGATGTGCGCGCGCGGATCGGCGGGTTCGACGAGGCGTACACGTCCTACTTTGAGGATACCGATTACTGCCTGCGGGCGCGCCAGGCGGGGTTCAAAGTCGTCTGCACCGGCGGAACGCAGGTGGTGCACTATGAGAATACGAGCGTCAGGATCAACAATGCCTCGTGGCGGGCAATGTGGGACGCAGGGCGTGAGACATTCATCCGCAAATGGCGCACATTCTATAACCAGAAATATCGCCGCGCCATTGTCTGGCACTCGCTAGTGGCATCGCCGTCCGGGTATGCCACGTCGTCGCGCGAACTGGTGATCGAACTCGACCGCTGCGGTATCGACGTGCGTCTGGCGTGCATCTGGGGGAATGATTTTACCGAGCCGCTGACGGGCGATCCGCGCATCGATCAGTTGCGTGCTCGTCTCAAGGACACCCGCCTGCCACAGGTGGTCTATCACCAGGGCGACTCCTTCATCAAGAATAGCGGACGCTATCGCATTGGCTATACTATGTTGGAAACTGACCGACTGCCGGATGAGTGGGTGTACCAGGCGAATCAGATGGACGAGGTCTGGACGCCAACGCACTGGGGGGCTGAGGTGTTTCGCGCCAGCGGCGTCCGACGTCCCGTCTATGTCGTTCCGCTGGGGGTCAACCCCAATTATTTTCACCCTGGCATCGCCGGGCGCAAGCCTGGCAATCGCTTCGTCTTTCTGTCGATCTTCGAGTGGATCGAGCGCAAGGCGCCGGAGTTGCTGATTCGGGCATACCAGCAAACGTTCCGTCGCAGCGATGATGTGTTGCTGCTGCTCAAAATCCTTAACCACGATCCCAGTCTCGATATCGCGCGACGCATCAGCGACCTGATTCGCAGCGACGGCCCGCCCATCGTTGTGCTCCCTAACCAGAAAGTGGCTTCATACCAGGTCGGGTGTTTGTACCGCAGCGCCGATTGTTTCGTATTACCGACGCGCGGTGAAGGGTGGGGGATGACCACGCTGGAAGCGATGGCATGCGGACTGCCGGTCATTTCGACCGACTGGGGCGGGCAGACGGAGTTCCTTCATTCAGGCATCGCCTACCCATTGCGTATTCGCGGTCTCGTTCCGGCTGAAGCGCGTACCCCATACTACCGGGGGCTGCGCTGGGCTGATCCCGATTTTGACCATCTCTGCACATTGATGCGCCACGTGTATGAGCATCCCGAGGAAGCGCGCGCCGTCGGCGCGCGTGCAGCCGTTGAAGTTGCTGCACGCTGGACATGGTCACACGCAGCGGCGAAGATCATTGAGCGCCTGGAAGCAATTGAGTGATGCACATTGGCGTTGACATCTCGCTTTTGCGTATTGCGCAGGCAGGCGTGTTGACCTATCATCGGTCGTTGCTCAATCATCTGGTGCGCGTCGGGCGCGATTGTCATTTCACGCTGGTCGACGTGCTGCCACTCAACCCTGGTCGCTCGATGCTGCCGCTGGCAGCGCTCGATGCGCCGAATGTGCGCGTGGTGCGTTGCCCAGGCATCCGGCGCGGTTACCTGAGCGCCCTTCCGATATGTCGTGATGGAGTCGCGCATACTGTTGCCGCACGCATTGATCATGCTCTCGACCCGGTCTGGGCGCGCCTGTCAGTTGTCGAGATGGGCCTGGAACTGCGGGCGGCGACGCGGTTCGTCGAGGTGTTCCACGCGACGGATCAACTGCCCTACGCGCCGCCTGGCGCTGCAACGGTGCTGAC
>JANXAL010000059.1 GCA_025062325.1 Roseiflexus sp. | reverse complement strand
GTGTTGCATTGCCCGCTTCAGGCAGCAGGGCGCCCTAACGTCCCCTTCTCCCCTTGTGGGAGAAGGGGGTGGAGGGATGAGGGGAAACAGGGCATCAGGACGCGGAAAATTTCCATCGTGCCCAAAAACTCTACCCTTGTGAGGTCGGGGGGATGAGGGGAAAAGAGCGTCAGGATGCGGCAAACCTGCTTCGGCCCCCAAAAAGCCTACACTTGAGAGGGGGCACAGGGGGGTGGGAGAAGCGGGTGGGGGATGAGGGGAAACAGGGTATTGGGATGCGGCAAACCCGCTTCGAACGCCAAAAAGCCTACACTTGAGAGGGCGGGAGAAGGGGTCAGGGGGGATGAGAGGAAACAAAGGCCCTGAGCCGCCGCCTCCCCCTTCTCCCCTTGTGGGAGAAGGGGGAGGGGGGATGAGGGGACAAACGGCGTCAGGACGCCGGAAACATCTCTCGCACCTGAAAAAACTCTACCCTTGAGAAAGGCTGCCCTTCCCGGCGCGGACACGTCCGCCGCAGGCGCGCTCCCCGAGGAGCGCCCAACATATAGATAGAAAGCATCTGCGTCTTTGTCTAAGTGCAGCGGACAGTGCGAGGAGCTCTGCGCAAATGAGGATGGATCGCTCTATCGAACGAGCAACCCGCCACAAACTTAATTTCGCTCGGAGTCTAGCTGTTGCGACTGATTGTTCTGACTGCCAGGTCGCACATCCTCAAGCACTTTTCCGAAGGGATTAACAAACAAGCCTTTCCGACGCATCTTATGGATCTTCAGGGCAATTTCTTCGTGAATAGAACCAAAACCCTGCTGATCCGCCACCAGATTTTCTACAGGCGCGCTCGAAAATTCGAGCCAACGCCACTCTCCCTCTTCCTGCATCAGTGCGGCGATACGGTAGTTGACACCATTATAATGATACTTGTCTTCCTGCCTCACTTTGAAATCGATACCGAGATAGAAAACCTGGACGACCTTATCCTGATATAATCGAAGATCAGCATATGCGCTGCCGGTCTGATCCGGCAGTTGTTTGAGTTCAAACAATCGCGCACGCTCGATATTGAAAATCCCTGCTGCGCTTGCCTGATTGTCGGGGTTCGTCAGGAAGGCTTCAAGATCTGGACGAAGTTCGCGGATCCAATAGGATGGAATGCGGCTCCATTCGTGGTTGTCCATGCACGTAATGAAGTCCCGTAGCACGTCCTCGGCTGAACGTGATGGTGGAGGCTGGTCGTCATTCGAGCGTCTGGCCAGGTGGGCTTGACCGACGACGATGAAACCTGCCAGAGTCACAAACATTGGGGTATAACGTCGCATGCGATGCCTTTTTTGTCGGGATCACGTCAACATAACTATACAATATTTAGTTCGAGCAGGCGAATCAATTGCCTTCCATCACGAGCAAATCCGTGTGAATTCTGTCGCATCCGTGTCCACCCGTGTTCCCTCTCTCACGCTGGGGGAAGATCCACCTGGCGGGCGCACGCTTCCGGCGTACCGCTGTCTGTCGTGCAGCGCAGACATCGCTCGGTGATCATCTGCGCCGTCGCCAGTTCCGTCTCCCGGTTCGCTCTCCGCAGCGCCCGATCCACTACGCCCGTCACCCGTAACCGTCCGCTCCGCACTGGTGGTATACTTCTGAAAGAAAAACTGTAAGGACGGCACATCAGAGTATGACGGTCCAGTACGATATCGGTCTCTCTGCACAGACTCGTCAGCATACCCGCTTACCCGAACCGCTCCGCTTTCCTCCGGGCTTCCTTTGGGGCACCGCCACCAGCGCGCATCAGGTCGAAGGACAGAACACCAACAACCAGTGGTGGGTTTGGGAGCAGCAGGGACGCTGCTGGCACGGCGACGTCTCCGGCGATGCCTGCGGTTGGTGGCGCGATGCGGAAGGCGACCTGGATCGCGCCGCTGCGCTCGGCACGAATGCCCACCGCATGTCTATTGAATGGAGCCGCATCGAACCGGAAGAGGGACGGTTCGACCGCCGCGCGATTCGGCGGTACCGCGAAATCATTGGCGGCATCATTAGGCGCGGGATGACGCCGATGATCACGCTCCACCATTTCACCAATCCGCTCTGGATCGAAGCGCGGGGCGCGTGGTTGAACCCGGCGACTCCAAAGCGATTCGCACAGTTCGTTGCATACGCGGTCGAGGGGCTGGGCGATCTCTGCAATCTCTGGTGCACCGTTAACGAACCGACGGTCTACGCTGCGCTGAGTTATCTCAAGGGTATCTGGCCCCCTGGACGGCGCAATATCCTGCAGGCGCTGCGGGTCTTCGCCAACTTGATGCGCGGGCACGAACTGGCGGCGCAAACGGTGCACAGGCTGCATCCAGCGCATCGCGTCGGGATTGTGCATCACAAACGGATCCTCGATCCCGCCTCGCCCGCGGGTCACGATGTGCTCATGACGGTGATGTACGATTATCTGGTCAACGGGCTGGTGCTGCGACGGCTGCGCGAAACGTCCGATTTCTTTGGGCTGAACTATTATAGCCGCGACCATATCGCCTTCGACCTGCGCCGACCGTACCATCTGTTCATCCGTCGCTTCACGCCGCCGCACCTCGAACAGAGCGATGCAGGCATGGAAGGCGCCTTCGGTGAAATCTATCCTAACGGTCTGTACCGCGCGCTCAAGCGGGTCTACCGCTGGCTGAAATTGCCGATCTATGTGACAGAAACTGGGCTGCCGGACGAAGACGACAATCAGCGTCCGCGTTTCCTGCTCAACCATCTGGAGTCGGTGCACCGCGCAATCCAGGAGGGCGTCGATGTGCGTGGCGTTTTCATCTGGTCACTGGTGGACAATTTCGAGTGGGCCGAAGGATGGGGATTGCGCTTCGGACTGTACGCCCTCAACGAACGCACTGGTGAGCGGCGGATGCGCCCCTCAGCAGCGCTCTACGCCATTATCACTCGCGCGAATGCGATCCCTGCGCCGGGGGCGTTGTGAGAGTCGAGGCGAGAGGCGAGAGGCAAAAGACGAGGGATAGGAGGCAAGAGGCGTGCATTCGCGCATTCGTTTATCCGTTGCCGCATTCGTTGACCGCACAGACGCCCGAAGGCGCAAGAGGCGCGCAGCACGGGGCAAGAGGCGACAGACGAGCCGTTATCATCCGCCTGTGTGCGTTTGTGTGGGTCCAAGTAAGGTATTGACCTAGCCCCGCTCCACGTGGTCGACTGCCAGCGCAGCGATCTGTTCGCCCTGAGCATTGGGGAGATAGACATACTCGCCAGCCAGCCATTCCGCCAGTTTGCGCGCTTCGCCCCGGCTCAGGTAGGTGCGCTGCGTATCCACTACAATCGTCTGAATGCCCGCTGCTACGACCGCGCGACCCAACGTTTGCAGCTCTTCGGCGACTCCTTCACGCCCAGCGCGCAACCCGACATTCGCCCGCCCATCGGTGAGCAGCACCAGCACCGTCTGCATGATGCCACGCGCACGCGCCTGTCGCGCTACTTCGATGGCGGCCAGCAGCGCCGCTGCCAGCGGCGTGCCGCCGCCAGTCGGCAGCAGATCGAGCGCGCGGCGTGCAAGTTCGACGCTCTGCGACGGCGGCAGCAGCAGTTCGGCGCTCTGTCCGCGGAACGCTAGCAGCGCTACGCGGTCACGGTGGACATACGCTTTCTGCAGGAGCGCGTGCACCGCGCCCTTCGCCTGGCGCATGCGATGCAGCGCCATGCTGCCGCTGGCATCCACCGCAAAGAGAAACAGCGCTCCTGCTTTGCTGCGGTACTGCTTGATGCGCAGATCGTCGCTGCGCAGCAGCACCCTGGCAGACGCGGCATCCGTCCCTGCCTGCGCCCGGCGCAACGGCTGAAACGGCGCAGCCGCGCGCAGCGTGGCGGATACATCAATCCTGCCGCGCTGCGGATCGCCGGGGATGCTGCGAATGTGTCGTCCGCGCTTCCCCGCCACTGTGCCGCGCGATCCGGTCTTTCCGCGACGCAGCGCACGGAATGGCAATTGCTCCAGTTCGATTGGCAATTCGGCAGCCAGTGCACTGAGCACCTGTTCGGGCGGAATAGTCAGCTCATCGTCCGACGGCGGCTCAGGCGGCGCGTCAGACATCTCATTGTCGGCATTCGACGGAGGTGAAGGCGGCGGCTCCTCGTCCGGCGGAGGTTCCGGCGGAGGCGGCAGGCGCGTCGCGCGCGGCAGGATGACCAGCCGCGCCGCCAGTTCCAGGTCTTCCTGCTCAACACGCTCGCGCAAGCCAAGCGCTGCCGCAGCACAGGCGGCATAGACTGCAAATGTGTCAGCGCGATGTCCTTCGACGCCACATAGCGCCGCCATTGCCACTAACTGTTCGATCTGCTCGTCTTTGATTCGCACCTGTGGCAACTGTTCGCGCGCTGCCTGCACCAGCCCGCGCAGCAGGTCAAGGTCATCAGCATATGCCTGCGCCGCTGCCGGATCCAGGTTGCGCCGCACCACCTCGGCGCGCGCCTGCTCGTTCATCGCGCGCGGCAACACTAGCAGCAACCCTAGTCGGTCGAGCAGGTGACGACGCGGCAGCCCTTCAGCGGGGTCGTAGGAGCCGATGAAGACGAAGCGCGCCGGTGACTGAATGCTGAGGCCTTCGCGTTCGAGCCGCACCTCGCCGGTGTCGAGAGCAGCGATCAGCGGGTTGATGATCGCGTCGGGCAGCAGGTTAACCTGATCGGCATAGAGAATCCCACCATGAGCACGCGCCAGCGCCCCAGCGCGCGCCACCCGCCTCCCAGCGCGCAACGTCGCCTCGATGTCGAGTCCGCCAAGCACCCCGGCTTCGTCCACGCCGAGCGGCAGTTCCACGAACGGAACCGCCTGGTCGCCAGAGCAGAGCAAGTCGCGCATGCCGCGCGCCAGGCTGCTCTTCCCTGAGCCAGCCGGTGCACCAATCGCGATCCCGCGCAGACGCGGCTCGACTGCCAGCAGGAGCAACGCCTGTTGCGCCAGTTCCAGGCCAACCAGTGCAGAGAGTGGAAGGGTCGACATTACAGACGCACCGTTTTACCCGGCGCCATCGAGCGGAAGGTCGCCACGAAAGCGCCGAGGCGAACTACCGAACCTTCGGACAGAACCGTCGGCGTATGCGGCGTCAGCGCCTTATCGTTCACAAACGTGCCATTGGCGCTGCCAAGATCGGTGATCGTCCACTGACCGCTGGCATACCGCAGAGTCGCATGGCGTCGGCTGACGCCGTTGGCGCGCGCATCAAAGGGCGACAGGTCAACGTCGGGAAAGATGTTGTCCGCCGCATCCTGGCAGCCGATCAGCATGTCGGAGCGATCAGTCGGCAACGCAATGGAGCGACCATCCTTCAGTACCAGGGCAAACGCCGGAACTGCGACTGGACCGGTCATCGCAAGCAGCTCGCTTTCGAGTCGGGAAAGTTCGCTGCGGGCGCGCTCGAGCAATGCGTTGATCGTCGCCAGGTCCTGTTCGAGCTTGCGGATTTCCCCCTGCTTGCGCTCAATCTCCTCGACCTTCGCCAGCGTGCGCTGCGCATTTGCCAGGGTCTGCTGAGCAATCTGCAACTCGGCCTCTTTGCGTGCCAGACTCGCGCGCGCCTTCGCCAGGCCTTCCTCAGTGATGGCGCGCAATGATGGCGGCTGGCTCTGGAGCGCCTGTTCGTTGGCGCCGATATAGCTGCAGGTTGCTGTGATCTCCTCAGTCAGCGCGCTGATTGTTCGCTGCGCATCGGCGATCTCTTGCGCCAGCGCCTGTCGTGTAGTCATTAGAAGCCTCCACGTCGCTGCACCAATGTTGATCATCTGTGAGGCGCGAATTCTGACGGCGGCTCGCGTCACAGAACATGACGACGGATGAAGGCGCGCGGTTGCGATTATAGCACGGGGTGTGAGCGTGATTCGTCGTGATCAGAACGCGGATTCACGCGGATGCGATGGATTCACGCGGATCTGCCTGTGGTGGAAGCCCATCGATCCGTGTACATCCTTATCGATCCGCGGAAATCTGTGCTCTCCTGGCGCCAGTGGACGATTGCACTGCCAGATGCCCCACACTTGCCGGCATGTGTATGATCTGATATACTCGCCCCGAACATCTGTACTGTGCACTATCGTCGCTGCGAGGCGCGCCAGCGCGGCTGGCAGCGACGATAGTGTGGCTGAAACTGTCTTCTGAACGAAATCCTTTACGACATCTTTGCGTCTTTGTAAGGCAGTGGTGTCAGGTCGCCTAGTGGAGGACATATGCAGCTTCTCTGGATCGATCCGCGGGCGCTCGAACCGGATCCGCAGGGCGTCCGCGAAGACCCCGGCGAGATCGATGGGCTCGCAGCGACTATCGCCGAGTACGGGTTGCTCCAGCCGCTCGGCGTCGTTGACATCGGGCGCGGACGCTATCGCGTGGTGTACGGCAACCGCCGGCGGCTGGCAGCATTGAAACTGGGGCTGGAACGGGTGCCGTGTGTGCTGCTCGACCCGGACGATCCGCGGGTGTTCTTGCGTCAATTGACTGAAAACCTGCAACGGCGCGACCTGAATGACCTTGAGCAGGCGCGCGCCTTTCAGAAATTGCGCGATCAGATTGCGTTGGAGCGCGGCATTGAGGACGAGGGCGCGCTCGATGAGGCGACAGCGCGCCTGGTCGGTCTATCGCCGCGCACGGTGCGACGCTACCTGGGGCTGCTCGACCTGCCGCTCGAAATCCAGGAGTATCTGCGCACAGGCGAGCTGAATGTCACGCAGGCGCAACACCTGCGGCGCGTCCCCAATGAGCGCACGCAGATCGAACTGGCGCGCGCCGCCGTCGAAGAGGGCATGTCGGCCGCCGAGATCAGCCGCCTGGCGAGTTTCTTCGCTGCCAACCCCAATCTTTCGCTTGACGATGCGCTTCACGCACTGCAACAGGGCGTTGATCTGGCAGCAACCGCGTCGCGCGGCGCAAGCAGCGTCGCCGCAGCGTCCGCCGGTTCGCCGCTCAAAGGCGCCGTGCTCGGCAATCTGCCGGATGATGACAGCGACGCTGATTTATGGGATGACGAAACCGCGGGCAATGATCCTGCATTCCCCGACATCGCCGACGAAACGATTGAGAATCAGCCAAAGAACAAAGCGCGCGTCTTCCGCATCCGTTCGCTCGACCAGATGATCGATGAGACTGATAGATTGTTTCGGGCGTATGCTGAAGGCGATCTCGCCAGGTGGGTGCGCCAGGACCAGAATGCGCCAATGAAGATTGGGTTGTTGCTCAGGCAGCTCGAAGCGCTATCACGCGCGCTGCGCGAGATCGCGCGCCAGCAGAATTGGGTGTTTGAGGATGCATGACTGCGGATCAAGCTCGCTATTTCTTACCGGTGAAGTTTCTCCTTGATACGAACGGCTTCTGTAGTTCGCTACGGGCGATCTCTGTCTCAACGTAACCACACGCCATTCGTTTGATCGAAAATCCTGCTTCTCTCATCAGTGCGGACGGCGCCTCCAAGCCTGGAGAGCTGCCTGACCAAGGCAAACGCGGATATGACTGTCACCTGGACTGTGCAGTAAGATCGGGCACAACTGCCGAGAGCGCGCAGGAGCTCTATTTCTCGCCTAGGCTTATTGGGATGCAAAGCAGGATTGCCGCATCCTGACACTCTTTTTCCCTTATCCCCCGGCCTTACAGGTGTAGAGTTTTTGGGGTGCGATGGATGTTCTCCGCGTCCTGGCGCCCTTTTCCCCCTCATCCCCCCTTCTCCCACAAGGGGAGAAGGGGGAGTTAGGGCGTCCTGTTGCCTAAAACGGGCAATGCAATGGAAAGGCTGGCCAGAAAAATCTACACCTGTGAGCCTTCTCCCACCCCCCTGCGCCCTCCGCATGCGGGGGGTTGGGGGAAGAAGGGGGAGTTTACGCATTCTGACTCTCAAAACGGGCGATGTAACGGAAGGACCTGCCGAAACGATCTACACCTGTAAGCTAACCCTCCGCCCCCTGATCCGAAGCGCTGAGATCAACCTCGAACGTCACCTCGATCTCCGGGTGCAATGAGGATCGAACCGAGCAATACTTGTTGAGTGCTAGGTCAATCGCGCGCTGAACCTTTTCGAGCGTGGTACCAGCGGCAGTTACCTGATAGCGCAGATGAATCCGGCGGTAGCGCCACGGGGGATCGGCATCCTGTTCGCCATCAACAGTGATCGTCAAGCGGCTCAGCGTCGCCCGTTGCTTCTTCAGAATTTCGACCAGATCAACGGCTGAGCACGATGCCAGCGCAATCAGCATGGTCTCTGCTGGCTTGACCCCCACACCGCCGCCGGGTGAAAGAACGATGCTATGGTTTGTGCTGTCAACTCCGAGAAACGTCTGATCGTGAATCCAGGTGAGCTCGATGTGTGCCATGATGTTCCGTTTCCTCACTGGGGCAGGTCTGAGACACGCCCCGATGTAGTTATGACGGCAAAACCTGTCAGCCCTAGACGTGCCCTAACTCTGTCTCTCGCCTCATCCTGCACCTTTTTACCCTCACCCCCGCCTCCCGCAGGGGTAGATTTTTGCGACACGTCCTTACGTTGCATAGCCCGTTTTGGGCGTCAGGACATCCTAACTTCCCACTCTCCCCCTGCGGAAGAAGGGCGTAGAAGGGATGAGGGGGAAAAAGGCATCAGGACGCAGACTACATCCATTCCTCTCAAAAACTCTATCCTCGTGAGCCACCCTCCCCTGCGGCGCCGGGGAGGGGAGAGTTCTGGCATCCTGATGCCTGAAACGAACAATGCACCGTGAAGGTTTGCTAAAACATCTCCGTGCGTGAAGAGCGCTCCTGCAGTGCTAACGTTGCTGCTCCTTCTGAAGATGCCTGCGGCGTATCAGACGTTACATTGACTGGTAGACTGCCGTCTCAAACGCCTCGAACAACGGCAGCGACTTTGTATCACCGAACGGCGTAATCTGCGTGAGGTAGACGCCGCCAATGCCACGCTCGAGGTCAATCCAGAAGTACGAATTCGCCAGACCAGCCCATTCCAAACTACCTGCCGAACGACCGGTGGGCGCCGGTTCGAGATTGATCTGCCAGGTGAGTCCCCACCCCTTGGGCAGCCCGGGAAAAAATTCCACATCATTGGAAAATTGCGGCATCACGCTCTTCAGGGGCGTCACCCGCAGATCGCCAATCGCATTCTGACACATCAGGTCAACGGTTTCGGATTTAAGCACCCGCACGCCATCAAGTTCGCCGCGGTTGAGCACCATGCGCACAAACCGCGCAAAATCGCCAGCCGTACTGTACAGACCGCCGCCGCCCAGATCGAACTCGGGGTCTTGCGGCAATTCAAACTCAATAGGCGTGAGCGCACCGTCCTCACTGCGCGCGTGGACCGTAGCCAGGCGCGCGCGCATGTCGGGACGAATATAGAAGGCAGTATCGTTCATGCCGAGCGGTTGCAGCAGATGGTCCTGCATATACTGGCTCAATCGCTTGCCGCTGACCGCCTCGACGGCCAGACCGGCAAAATCGATGCTAATGCCATACTCCCACCGTTCGCCAGGATCAAAGAGCAACGGCGTGGTCAGAGATGCAAGCTTCCCGCTGGCAATGCCAGGCACGCCCATCACCTGCTGGTACCGTAGAATGTCGGCATTCCAGAATTCGTAGGAAAATCCTGCAGTGTGCGTGAGCAACTGACGGAGGGTGATCGGTCGGGCTGGCGAACGTAGTTTCGGCTTCCCGTCGTCGTCCCAGCCTTCTAGCACCTTCGCTTCCGCCAGCATTGGAACCCACTGGCTCGCAGGAGCGTCGAGATCGAGTTTGCCCTGTTCGACCAGTTGCATCGTACAGGCGCCAGTGATCGACTTGGTCATCGAGGCGATCCAGCAGACCGTATCGACCATCATCGGCTCACCAGTTGCCAGGTTGCGCTTCCCAAACGCGCCTTCGTACAGCACCCCATTGCGATCAACGACGACTGCTACAACCCCAGGCACATCTCCTCGCTCAACAGCGGCGCTTAGGAGACCGTCTACACGATCCTTCAACGACATTGTTGAGTCCTTTCCAGCTACTTGAGTCTGACGTCAGGACCGGTTTCCGATACCTGCTCCCAATTCTCGGTGGGGTGATAAGTGACGAGTGACAGGTGATGAGCGCCTCTATCGGCGACAGCCACATCTGCTCGCTCGTCCGTGGCGTTGACGAAGCCAGAGTCACTGGCAGCGCTTTTCCACCCTGCACCTCCCGCGTGACTGTCACCTTGTCTGTTCCACACCCACACCGTCGGCGGGCGCGGGTTCTGCCGAAGTGACCGGCTCACTCTTGGGATGCAGGACTCGCGGCAGCACCTCGTCCATGTGTTCAACGAGGACGATTTCGAGTTGCTGACGGGTTTCCTCCGGCAATTCACGTAGATCGGACGCATTCGCCTTCGGCAGCAGCACCGTGCGCACTCCAGCGCGCTGCGCTGCCAGCAACTTCTCCTTGACCCCGCCAATCGGCAGCACTTTGCCACGCAGCGTAATCTCGCCAGTCATAGCGACGTGCTTGTAGGCAGGGCGTTCAGTCAGCGCCGAGATCAGCGCACTTGCCATGGTAATCCCAGCCGATGGTCCATCCTTTGGTACGGCGCCAGCTGGCACGTGGATGTGAATGTCGCAAATCTGTGCGAAGTCAGTCGGGATATTCAGCGTTCGCGCCCGCGATCGCGCATAGGTTAGCGCAGCGCGTGCTGACTCTTTCATCACATCGCCGAGTTGACCGGTCAGCGTCAACTGACCGTTGCCGGGTACGACGCTGGCTTCGACGAAGAGCACATCGCCGCCGGTCGGCGTCCATGCCAGTCCCGTGACCACACCCACTTCATCTTCACCAAGCAGCGTCTCACTCCGAAAACGCGGCGGTCCCAGCAACTCATCGAGGTCGGGCGCGTCCACCTGTTCTGGCAACGGCTGACCCTCCGCTGCGCGCGTCGCCATCTTGCGGTAAATGGCGCCGATTCGTCGCTCTAGGTCGCGCACGCCTGCCTCGTGGGTGTACTCGCGGATAAGACGCCGGAGTGCCGCTTCAGTGATCGTTGGAGCGCGTTCCCCCAAGCCCTGCTCATTCCGTTGGCGCTGGATCAGGTAGCGGCGGCAGATCTCCAGTTTTTCCATCTCAGTGTAGCCAGCAAGCTCCAGCAACTCCATCCGGTCGAGCAGCGCGGGCGGGATGGTGTCAGAGCGGTTGGCAGTGCAAATGAAGAGTGCGCGGCTCAGATCGAACGGCACATCGAGGTAGCGATCAACGAACGCTACATTCTGTTCCGGGTCGAGCACTTCCAGCAAGGCGGCCGCCGGATCGCCCTGGAAGCCAACGCTGAGTTTATCCACCTCATCGAGCATAAAGACCGGATTGTTGCTGCCAGCGCGGTTGATCCCCTGGATGATGCGTCCCGGCAGCGCGCCGATGTAGGTGCGGCGATGCCCGCGGATCTCCGCCTCGTCACGCACGCCGCCGAGCGCCACACGCACGAATTTGCGCCCGAGCGCACGGGCGATCGACGTTCCCAGACTCGTCTTCCCGACACCGGGGGGACCGACGAAGCAGAGGATCGGACCGCGCGCGCTGCCGCTGGCATCCTGTTCAAGCCGCAGTTTGCGCACCGCCAAGTATTCGATAATCCGCTCCTTGATCCGCTCCAGGTCGTAGTGATCCTCATCAAGCACCCGACGCGCCTGCGCCAGATCGAGATTGTCTTCCGTGCTGACGTTCCACGGCAGATCGAGAAGCCAGTCCAGGTAGGTGCGCGCAACAACATACTCGGCGGCGCCGGGAGGCATGCGCTCCAGCCGCGCGATCTCGCGTTCAGCTTCCTTGCGCGCCTCTTCAGGCAGATTCGCCGCCTCCAAGCGACGGCGCAATTCTGCGATCTCTGCAGCGTGCTCATCGGTTTCGCCCAACTCGCGCTTGATCGCCTCAAGCTGCTGGCGCAGCACGTATTCACGCTGGCTTTTCGACATCTCTTCCTGCGCCTTGCGCCCAATGGTCAGAATTTCGCGCTCGCGCTCGAGGAAACTGAGCACCTGGCGCAGACGTTCCTGCACATCGAGCGTATCAAGCACGAGTTGCTGATCCTCAGGCTTGAGGTTCAGATTGGCCGCGATCAGGTCCGCCAGCATGCCGGGTTGCGCAGTATTGGCGGCGACAATCGCCAGTTCATCGGGCAGCGTCGGGCTGAGCTGGATAATCTGCTGGAAAGCGGCAAGCGTCGCGCGCGCCAGTCCGCTGACTTCCATCGAGAGAGCAGCAGGATCGCGGTGAATAGCAATTCGCGCCTGCGGATACGGTTCGGTGACGATCAGTTGCATAATCTGAATGCGCGCCTGACCCTGCACTAGGATCTGCACTGCGCCATGCGGTAAACGTAGCATGCGGATGATCAAAGCTGCCGTACCGGTGCGCGCCAGTGTTAGCGGATCAAACCCCTCACCGGGCTGAGTGCGCATAAACACGCCGACCATCTTCGTTGAAAGCGCCGCCTCATCGACCAGTTTCACCCACATGTCGCCGCTGACGATGAGCGGCAAGAACATACCGGGGAACAGCACGACGTTGTTGAGCGGCAGGATCGGCAGCACTTCCGGGATGTCAGGCGGATTCTGGTGTGACGTTGACGCGCTCATGACTCACCTTCCCGATGAACTTGGATAACAATCTGACGAACGCCGCGCCCGGCAAAGGGAAGCCAGATCTCCAGCAGGCCGTTGTTGAAACGGGCCTTTGTCCGATCTGGATCGATCGGACGATCAATAGGCACCTCGATCTGAAATGCACCGGATGCGATCTCCATCCGATGCAGCCGGCGCAGGTCGTGGGGCAGAGCGATCTGTCGCACGCCAGCAATCCGCACGAACTGCGGATGCGCTTCAATCTGCACATTCGACGGCTCGACGCCAGCCAGTTCGACGACTAGCAGCATCGCCTGTTCGGTCTCGAACACATTCACGGCTGGCGACCAGGGGCGCATATCGAACGGCGCATACGGCATGCGCGTTCGCAGAATGCGAATCGAGGCGTGGGGGTTATCGTCAAAGATCATGCGAGCTCTCCTGTGCTATGAATAGGGTAGCAAATTGGGGCCCGTGATGAAGCGATAATCGCGTTGATTCTTGGACGCAAGAGGACAGTCCCACACAAGGGCGGTAGCGGCAATAAACGCATCAGCGATGAGCAATCCATGGGGCTCAACCGGTACTGTTTCAGTAATTCGACCGCTTCGTTAGAAATCGACTCATTGATCTCGATAATCCGAAACCGTGCAAGAAAATTGTCCAGCGCTCGCAATTCCGCCTTATTACGACACCCGACAATCAGCTCCATCTGCGTAACGACGCTTACCGCGAGCCAGATGTGCTGTGTTTCAAGCTTTAGTAAATAGTTATAAGCAATAGGATCACCGCGCCCAATATCGATAAGAATGTCTGTATCAATAAGAGGATTCACGGTCTCTAGCCCCATTCTCGCAATCGTGTTATACGGGTCCAGACAGTGCTATCTGCCATATCAGCGCGATCACTCCACATACCAATGAAATGCGTATCTTTCGAGTCAGTCAGGACGTCGCGCTCCTCAGACGACTCCCGGGTATAGCGAAGGCGTAAAAGAGCAATGAAATCCGCTGCTAATCGCTGCGCCTCTGGCGGCAATGCCATCAGATCGCGCAGCACCTGTTCCTGGTTCATCAGGTCACCTCGCACTCGCGGCAAAACGTGGCGTCTTTTTGAATTATACCACTCCCTGCGCCGCCAAGACGACCGGCGCTGGCAAAGGGGGGTGCAGTCATGACGGTTTCTGACCGATGGCGCCCGCGCGGATGTGATGGAGTTTGATAGAATATTCCGCTATCCGCCTCCCGCCCGGCGCCTGAAGTCGCGGGCTACAGGAAGCGAAGCCTGCCTGCGCGGGCTAGACCTGGCGATACCGGATTATTTTCTCAAAAATCATAATGCCCGCGCTGAGCGCACGAAGCCCCGCTGACGCAGGTTTGGCACCGGGAATGTGTGCGCGCCCTTTGTGCGATCAGCCCGACAGTTGAGCCCTTCGACCAGCTCCCTTCGATCAGCTCAGGGCGCTGCATCGAGCAGCGCGATGGTCTGCCGCCTGACAAATCATGCCTGCACCCCAGCGCAGGCGCGGGCATGACCCGGAGGCTCCTGGCAGCGCCGGGGTCCGACCGACTGCGGCGAGTGGGGAGTGACGGTCATCTTGCCAGGTAAGCCGCGCGTTGCAACACTGCCAGGTGCTGATCGACGCTCGTTAACCCCATTCCCATCGTATTAAGGCAAAGATAGCGCGCTCCGAGCGCGCGCCAGGCATCAACATACGCCTGCCAGCGATCTTCTGCAACCGAGCGCAGGTTTACCTGCGACTCAATGCCAATCGTCGATGGATCGCGCCCTGCATCGCGGGCATACCCGGCGAGGCGCTCTAGCGCAGCGCGGGTCGTTTCGTCCGGCGGACGAAAGGTGATCCAACCATCACCAATCCGCGCGACGCGCTTCAGGGTCGCCTCAGCATATCCGCCGATCCAGATGGGGATGGATCGGCGCGGCGGCAGCGGATTGATGCCAGCCGCCTCGATCGTGTGCCAGCGCCCGTGGAATGTGATCACCTTTTCGGACCACAGCGCGCGCAGCACGGCGATCTGTTCTTCGCTGCGCGCGCCGCGGTTGTGAAAGTTCTCGCCCAACGCCTGGTATTCCACCTCGTTCCAGCCAATGCCAATTCCCAGGCGCAGGCGTCCGCCGCTTAACACATCGACCTCAGCCGCCTGTTTAGCGACCAACGCTGTCTGCCGCTGTGGCAGAATGATCACTCCGGTCGCTAGACCGATCGAGGTGGTGACCCCTGCCAGATACCCGAACAGAACGAACGGCTCGTGGAACATCGACTCACATGTGTAAGGCCCGCTCCAGCCGGGGCGAACCGATGGATCGGCGCCGAGGACGTGGTCGTATGCCAGGATGTAACGATAGCCAAGCGCCTCGACAGCTTGCGCATATGCACGAATTGCGCCGGGATCGTCGCCAATTTCTGTCTGGGGAAAGACGACGCCGATTTCGAGAGAGTGACTCATACCTCTTGCCTCCACTGCGAGCCTGTGCTATAATCCGCACCAGTGTTCAAGCAGGCAGGGCGCTGGTATTCGCCCTGCTCTCTTTGTGTAGACCGGAGTTAGGCAGTCATGTCGCAGCAGATTATAGAAGAGATTGAGCGCCGCTACATGAAGCAGGATGTTCCCGAATTCAACGTCGGCGACACTGTGCGCGTCGGTGTGCGCGTCGTCGAAGGGAACCGTGAGCGTATCCAGGAGTTTGAGGGGGTCGTCATTCGCAAGCGGGGCAGCGGCCTCAACGAGAACTTTACTGTGCGGCGCATTGCATCGCATGGCATTGGCGTTGAGCGCACCTTTCCCGTCCATGCGCCGCGCGTTGAGAGCATTCAGGTCATCCGGCGCGGCAAGGTGCGGCGCGCGCGCCTGTTCTACCTGCGCGGTCTGACCGGCAAGGCGGCGCGGATCAAAGAGCGGCGCTAGACGCTGCGCGATTGCCCGGTGACTATGACAGTCCGTGCATTCGCTG
Organism: Roseiflexus sp.; assembly: GCA_025062325.1. Taxonomy (GTDB): domain Bacteria; phylum Chloroflexota; class Chloroflexia; order Chloroflexales; family Roseiflexaceae; genus Roseiflexus. The sequence continues at coordinate 8,363 of JANXAL010000059.1, read as the reverse complement.
CGCTCTATCGACGCCTGATACGTTGGGCATTTGCGCGCTTCTACCAGGAGTTCGCCTGGACCTATGACATCGTTGCGGCGCTCGTGTCGTGGGGCCAGTGGCGCGCGTGGACGCTGACCGCGATGGAGTTTGCGCGTGGTGCCACGCTGGAGCTTGGCTGCGGCACTGGGCACGTTCAACTGGCGCTGGCGCAGCGTTACGGCGGCTTTTTCGTCGGGCTGGATCGGTCGCCGCAGATGATCCGGCTTACCCGGCGCCGCCTGGCGCGATCCGGGTTTCGCGCGCCGCTCATACGCGCCGATGCCCGCGCCATTCCTTTCGTTTCTGAGTCGTTCGACACCGTTCTCGCAACCTTTCCAAGCGAGTATATCGCCGAAGACGCGACAATCGCCGAGATCGGGCGTGTGCTTCGCCCGGGCGGAACAGTTGCTCTCGCGCTGTGGGCGCGCTTCGCTGACGATTCGCCTTACGCTTGCCTGGTTGATGTCGCGTACCGCGTGACGCTCCAGCGATCACCGCGCTCGAACGCGACTGCATTGCTCGACGTCCTGCACCGATTTGGCGAACGGTTCGAGCGCGCTGGTTTGGACGTGTCGTTCAGGGAGGTCACAACGTCTGGCGGCATCGTGCAGTATGTTCTGGGAACACGCCGGGTCCTTCAATGACAGGATGTCAACCGACGGTCGAAGAAGAGCGAGCGCTGCGCGCCGCCGGATATCGCGCCATCGCCGGAGTTGACGAAGCCGGACGCGGGTGCTGGGCAGGACCGGTGGTCGCTGCTGCGGTTATTTTGCCGGAGACGGTGATCGACTCGCCTGATCTCCTCGACGGCATCGCCGACTCGAAGACGTTGACCCCTGCGCAGCGCGCAACGCTCTTCGAGCGCATCACGAGTGTGGCGGTTGCGTGGTCAGTTGGAGCGACGCCAGCGCACATCATCGATAGCCATGGCATTCTGCCCGCCACGCGCCTGGCGATGCAGGTAGCGCTGCTCCGCCTGCCGCATCCAGCAGATGCGCTGCTGATCGATGCAGTGCACCTCGACGACTGGCCCCTTCCGCAGCGCGTGCTGATCAAGGGTGATGCACGCTGCCTATCAATCGCCGCGGCATCAATCGTCGCCAAGGTGACGCGCGACCGTTTCATGGAGGCGCTTGGGCGATACTGGCCAGAATATGGCTTTGCCGCGCACAAAGGATATGGCACTGCGGCGCATCAGCAGGCGCTGCGCCGCTACGGCCCTACGCCGCAGCATCGCCGGACGTTTCGCCCGTTGTACGACATGGCGCTCGCTCGCACCAGCAGCACGGCGTTGCTGCAAGAAGCAGAAGGAGAAGATCAATGACCCTCGGTCTCAGCGCCAGCGAATATGTGCAGCATCTGCGCCGCGCTGGATTGCGCCCTAGCGAGCGCTTGGTCAACAACATCCTCCGCTGCGGCGATGCCGCCGTCGATCCGTTGATCGAGACGGCGACCAGCGTGTCTCTCCTCTATGAAGAAGCGCCAGTCACGTATGCGCCAATCCACGCGCTGCGCCTGCTTGGCGAACTTCGTCCACTGCGCATGGTCGAGCCGCTGCTGAAGAGTGTCGATGCTGCGCCCCGCGACATGAGCCCTGCGCGCAAACTCTGGCAATATGAAGTCCCGCAAATGATCGGACGGATTGGCGCAGCGGCTGTGGAGACGCTCTGGGCATGCGTCGGTGACCCTGCGTATACCTCGTTTGAGCGCGATGGCGCGCTCCTGGCGTTAGCATATGTAACGGTAATCGACGAGACGGTGCGTGAGCGGATTGTTGCTGAAATGCACCGGCGGTTGATGGAGAGCGACGATCGGGCGCTGAATGCAGGGATCGTGCGCGCAATGGCATACCTTGGACTCGCCGACATGTACAGTGATGTGATGGCACGCTACCGCGCTAGCGCAGTCGATCAGGAAAGCATGTCGGCCGCCGTTGCCCGCCAGATGCTGCTGGCGAGCAAGACATCCAGAATAGCCGACGATGCGAAACTCTCGTTATGGGAGCGCTACGACAGGTTCGGACCGTTCCCGGAACCAGAAGACAGCGACTTTGACAACAGCGAGGAGTAAGATACGTGCGACCGGTCGATAACCTTCACGTTCAGGCCTTTGAACCGCTGACTCCGCCGCGTGTGCTGCGCGAGCGGTATCCGATTACCGAAGCTGCAGCGCAAACAGTCTATGAGACGCGGGAAGCGATCAAGCGCATTATGCGCCGCGAAGACCAACGTTTACTGGCGGTCGTCGGTCCATGCTCGATCCACGACACCGACGCGGCGCTAGAGTACGCTAGGCGCTTGCTGCGTCTCGCTGTCGAAATGCGCGACCGCATTGTAATCGTCATGCGCGCCTATTTTGAGAAACCGCGCACCACCATCGGCTGGCGCGGTCTGATCAATGATCCGCACCTCGATGGTTCATTCGATATGAACGAGGGATTGCGGCGCGCGCGCGAATTGTTGCTGCATGTCAATGATATGGGGCTGCCAACCGCGACCGAGATGCTTGACCCGATCAGCCCGCAGTACATTACCGATCTGATCAGTCTGACCGCTATTGGCGCGCGCACGGTTGAGTCGCAGACCCACCGCGCCCTTGCCAGCGGCCTTTCGATGCCAGTCGGCTACAAGAACAGCACTGATGGCAATGTGCAGGTGGCGATCAACGCATTCCTGTCGGCGCGGCAGGCGCACTCTTTCCTCGGCATCGACCAGGACGGGCAGAGTTGTGTCGTGCGCACCACCGGCAACCCCGATGGGATGATCATCCTGCGCGGCAGCAGCGCCGGACCCAACTACGATGCGGCAACTGTGGCGCGAACCGAACAAGCGATGAAGGCGGCAGGTCTGCTGCCCGCCATCATGATCGATTGCAGCCACGCCAATGCTGGAGGCGATCACACGCGCCAGCCGCACGTCTGGAGTGAAGTGCTGCGCGACCACATCGCTAGCAGCAACGCCGTGATTGGCATGATGGTCGAGAGCAATCTGTACGAGGGCAAACAACCGCTCTCCACTGATCGCTCACAGTTGCGTTATGGCGTGTCGGTGACCGACGCCTGCGTCGGTTGGGAAACAACCGAGCAGATGCTGATCGAGGCGTATGAGGCATTAGGGGGTTGAAGGCAGAAGGTCGAAGGTTGAAAGCAGGAACGCACCCGATCCCTTAAGCCCCTCACAGGTGTAGATTTTTCCGGCGATCCCCCGGCATCAGGACGCCCTAACTCTCCCTTCTCCCCTTGCGGAAGGGAGAGGGGGGAACCTCGCGAGGGCAGATTTTTTCGGCCAGCCCTTGCGGTGCATCGCCCATTTTGGGCGTTAGGATGCACAAACTCCCCCCTCTCCCCCTAACCCCCGCATGCGGGGGTTGGGGGGAGAAGGGGCAGGGGGGATGAGGGGAAAAGGGCGTCAGGATGCGGCAGATCCGCTTCACACCCCAAAAAGCCTCCGCTTAAGAGCTCTTGAGCCCTCCGCCATCGAATCAGTTCCTGCAACGGAAGCGATGAAACGGTCGCTGCCAGCTATCCGCACGCGGCTTGACCCTCAAGGACGTGGCGGAGAGGACCTGGCTCCGAAGCTGCTCATTCATCCCTACAATACGTCCGCCACACAGCGATAATCTGCTCTGGCGACGCCACGCTGGACGTCTCCGTTTGGCGCATTGCGGCCGCCGTCGCCAGGTTGCCCAACTCCACAGCTTCGTCCAGTGTGGCGCCTGCACACAGAGCGGCCGTTACAGCTGCCACCGCAGTCTCGCTTGTGCCGGTCAGGTTGATTGGTCCAGGGATTTGAATAGGGAGCGCGTGCGTCATGCCCCGATCGTGGACGACGAGCATCCCGCGCGCACCAAGGGTGACGATCACAGGCTTACCAGTGCGACGACGTAACTGTTCGGCGGCCTGTCCTACAAGCGCCAGCGGCGGATTACTGCTGTCGTCTGCATAGACGGCGCGTACGCATTCGCGGGCACAGGGCACGATGATAACATGCTTGAAGAGTCCGATACGATGGCGCGAGGTTGCCAGGAACCAGACATCTTGATGGCGCAGAGACAGATTGGCAATCTCCACGCGGAGACGACTTGTAACGACGCCGCATTCTTCTTCAGGAACATAATCGACAATGATCACGGCATGGACCTGCGTTGCCAACGCCCGGAGACGTTCGACCAACGCTGTGGCTGTGGAGAAAGCCATTGGAGTGCGGGAGCGAATATCGAGTCGCTCCTGCTCATACGGCACGGAGGTTTTACCGACGATCAGCGGCTGGATCGAAGTCGGCGTATACCGATCTGCAGCAATGATCATGGGGCGTTCATCGATACCGCGCTTTCGCAAATTGCGCCTCAATTCATACCCTTCACCATCGTCGCCGATGACGCCAAGCGTCGCCACTGCGACCCCAAACGCGCGCAAAGCGGCGGCTACTTTTCCCGCCGCCCCGGGCATCATATCGACCGCGACAACCTGATGGGCATGAAGACCTGTCTCCTCAGAATACTCAACGCGCGCCGGGTCGATCAGCAGGCGCCGACTGAGCACAAAATCGCCTATCACTAACGCACGTGCGCGTGTACTGCGCAATAGAATGTCCTGGAGCCTGCTCTCATTCATGTACCCTGCTTTACATGTCACTGATCGCCCACATATTTGTCAGGGTATGGTAGCATAGATTCAGTCCGACGTACAGTGGAAGACATAGGATAGATGCAGACTTGATCGGGAACGATTACCCTTCCAATTGTCCAATCAATATGGTACACTTGTGATCAAGATGAAATGATTCTTGGAGGCTGGAAGGCACGATTATGCTAGGACAAGCGTTGCGAGTGCTGCGTCTCATCATCGGATGGATCTGTATCATCGGCGGTCTGATTCTTACGATTTCGCCGCTTCCGTTCGGGTTTGTCATTGTTATCACGGGTGTCATTCTGGTCGGTCCTCGTGATCGCGGGCTGCGCATGGTACGCGCTTGTTGGAACCGTACAATCCGTTCCCTTGCTTCCTCGTCTGTACCGGTTGTGGCAACGGTAGCGCGGCGCATTATTGCCTTTCAGTCGTCTCTTGAGCAGCGTATTCATCAGTGGATGGCAACGCACTCGACTCCGCATGTTGTACCGCAGCGCGCTGCGGCTGAGGAATAGAAGCTTGCTCTCGACGCCTCAGCCAATACCACGCTGATGGCCAGCTTGTATCACACACGTGAGTTACCCCGTATTCGACGCGCTCGACCTCAAAGTCGGGCGCAAATAATTGCTCCACCGTTCCTTTTGCAATCCAGCGCGGCGCCTCTTTCGAGGCTTCATCATGCAAATGTGCGAAGAGTAGATATAACCCCCCAGGTCGCGTCAGACGCACGACCTCACGGGCGTATGCCCGAAGTTCTTCAGCCGTCATTCCGTGCATACAGCCAACGTCGATGACCAGATCATATGGTTCGTGCAAAAAGGAAAGGTCGGTGACCGATGAGATAAACAGGCGCACCCGGTCGGACACGCCAGCGCGTTGAATCCGTTCCTCGGCGCGCATAATCGCCTCAGGAACGAAATCAACGCCGTCGACGGACCATCCGCGCGCTGCGAGATAGACGCAGGCGCGTCCTGTGCCACATCCTAGATCGAGCGCCCGCCCTGGCGGGAGAACATCGGCAACTGCCATCACTTCCGGCGGCGGCAGGTCTTGATCCCACGGTATTTCGCCGCTGCGATAGCGCTGTTGCAAACGCTGAAAGCGAGTCGTTAGGTCATTCATGCACTAGCTCCTTATCCTCTTGTTGGCCATCCCATGATACCAGGGCGTTCGTCTGCAGATGACTGTCACCTGCGCCAGGCGACAGCAGCCGGTCGCCCCCTTGCACGTGGAGAGTTTGGCAGACACGATGGACGTTTGTCGCTGTCTGACGCCCGTAAGCCTAGGCGCCGCCAGTTGCCGTCGCTCCCTCATTCGCCCAGGTGACGGTTATCTGCGCCACGACGCTGATGCGCTATAATGGTACAGGAAGCAAGTGGTTGCCTTTGCAAGCCGGTATGGATGACGAGGCTGCCCTGATCGACGGGCTGCGCCGACGCGACCCGCAGGCGTTTACTCTATTTTTCGAGACGTATGCCGACCGGGTGTATCGTTTGGCATACGGTATCGTCGGCAATGAAGCCGATGCGGAAGAAGCAGTCCAGGCGACATTCATTTCGGCGCTCGAAGCCATCGACCGCTTTGAACATCACGCGCGCCTTGGCACATGGCTCTATCGCATCGCCTACAACCACGCGCTCATGATCCTGCGCCGACGGCGACCTGAAGAGTCCCTGCCTGATGAAGACGACGCGCTGCCTATGCCATCGGCGCTGGCAGACTGGAGCACGCTGCCGGAGGATCGTCTGCTCAGCCGCGAGGCGCAGGAGGTTCTGCGCAAAGCAATCGCGGAACTGCCAACGACTCTGCGCGCGGCATTCGTCTGCCGTGATATTGAGGGTCTTTCGACTGCCGATTGCGCCCAGATCATCGGCATCAGCGAGGGGGCGCTGAAGGTGCGCCTCCATCGCGCACGCCTGATGCTGCGCGAGCGGGTTAGCGAGTACTTCGGCGAATGGGTGGCGCCGGAAAACGGCTGACCGCCGGGGGACACGACCATGACGTGTGAAGAACTGATCGCTCATCTGTCGAGCTATCTTGACCACGAGATGGACGCCGCTCTGGTTGCCGAGGTGCAGGAACATATTGCTCGCTGCCGTAACTGTCGCGTTGTGCTCGATACGACGCAGCGCCTGATTGTGCTCGTCCACGACGAGGGACGACGGGTTATTCCTGCTAGTCAACGCAGCGCCCTGTTTGAGCGTCTGCAGCAGGCATTCCTCAATCGCCCGCAGACATTGGAGAACAGCAATCTGCGAACAGCTGAGGACAGCGCTGTGTAACAGACGCCGAAGCGTGCGCATCTGAGTCTATGAAGGCCGCGCCATGCCCGGACCAACCATCGACCTGACGGTCTACGAGAATGAGGAGGCTTTGCTCGCTGGCTTGCGTCGCCGGGATCCCGATGCATGCGCCTGTCTGATCAAACGGTTTGCGCCGCTGGTCTATGCCCAGGCGATACGATTGCTCGGCGATGCTGATGAAGCCGAAGGCGTTCTGCAACAAACCTTCATTAAGGCGTGCGACAAGCTCGACACTTATGAAGGACGCAGCGGCCTGGGAAGCTGGCTCTACCGCATTGCAACCAACGAAGCCCTCATGCACCTGCGTCAGCGCTCGCCGCGCGTCGGTCTCGACGATCTCGCTGAGACCATTCAGGAAGATGAAATGCCGCAACGCCTGACGCCGTGGACGTTCGATCCGACGACTGCGGCGCTGAACAGTGAACTGCGCGCCATACTGGAGCAGGCGCTGGCAGCGCTTCCCGCAACGCTGCGCGTCGTCTTTGTGCTACGCGACATTCAGGGGCTGAGCACTGAAGAAACCGCTGTTGCGCTGGGTCTGAGCGAAAGCGCCGTTAAGGTGCGGCTGCACCGCGCGCGATTGCGTCTGCGGGAAATGCTCGCCGCATATATGCAGGAACATTAAGCGCTGGCAATCCCGGCGCATGGGAGGTCCGCCATGGACACTCACCATCACCGGCATGATGATCCTGATCATTGCCGTGATATTCTGGCGCAACTGAACGACTATCTCGACGGCGAACTTGCCGAGTCGCTCTGCCGTGAGCTTGAACAGCACCTTGCGGAATGCCCAGACTGCCGGACAGTATATGATACGTTGAGTCGCACTATTCACATCTACCGTTCGCTGCGCGACGCTCCAGCCGAACTGCCGCAGGGAGTCGAAGAGCGTTTAATGCGCCGTATCAACGTTTCGCTACGTACGGAGAAAACCTGATGATTCGAGACATCGAGGCATTTCGAGCGTCACTGACCGGCGATACGCCGCCGTCCGGTCTCAGCGGCGCATTGCAGGCGCTGTGGTACGATGCCCGCGGCGACTGGCACGCGGCGCATCGCGCTGCGCAGAACGACGACAGCATCGACGGCGCCTGGGTGCATGCCTATCTGCATCGCAAAGAAGGCGATCTGGCCAACGCAGAATACTGGTACCGTCAGGCGGGGAGACCGGTCGCCACTGGGCCGCTTGACGCTGAGTGGGAGCAAATCGCGCGCGTATTGTTGCTTTCGCAGGAGTAACCAGGCAGGCGTAGGTTACCCGTGTGCCCGGTTGGCGCAGTTCCTCACGCCTAGTTGTTCAGAAGCGTGCCATGGTTGCGGAGCTCGACGCTGCGCCTCGCGTCTCTTGCCTCCTTCGCCTGTCAACGAATAGGGAAGCGAATAAACGAATGGAAATGAATGTGCGCATGCGC
>JANXAL010000119.1 GCA_025062325.1 Roseiflexus sp. | reverse complement strand
GGGGCGCGGCGGCGCCGCGCCCACCGGAACAATGCGCCGATGGGACACGGCGCCAGGCAGGAAGGTTACAGGTGCGACGGTTGCAGGTGGAAGGGGGAAGGTGAAGCGGGGCAAGGGGCAAGAGGCGAGGGGCAAGAGGCAGGCAGCACGCGCATTCGTTCTTCGCTTCCATTCGTTTATTCGCTTCCCTAATCGCTGACCGTTGCGAGACGAGAAGCCTAGAGAATTCAAGGTGTCATGCAATCACACGAGCACATTTTCACTATTCATGGCATCGACTGTGCGCATTGCGCGAACACTATCGAAATAAGCGTCGCCCGGCTCAATGGCGTCGAGGCGTGTGAACTGAATGCAACCACCGGGCGCCTTCGCGTGCGCGGCGCCATCGAACCTGAGACAATCATCGCGTATGTGCGCACGCTTGGGTACGAAGCGACGCTGCCGGAAGACGCTGGCGCTGCGCCGATGGCTCCTGGCGCGCCAGCGTCGTTCGTCCAGTTCATGTGGCAGCGCATCGAGACACGCCTGGCGCTGATAGGTGCAGCGTTGATCGCTCCAGGCGTCGTATTCCACGAACTGCTCGGCTGGCGCGCCCTCTGGATCGACGCGCTGGCGTTCGCCGCGCTGATCGCCGCCGGTCTGCCGATCGCACGCAGCGCCTGGCGCTCCCTCATTGGCAGCCGAACGATCTCGATCAACGCCCTGATGACCATCGCTGCGATTGGCGCCGTCATCATCGGCGCGCACGTTGAGGCAGCGCTGGTGATGGTGCTGTTCGCAATTGGCGAGGCGATCGAAGGATTCACAGCAGCGCGCGCACGGGATGCCATCCGTTCGCTCATGACCCTTGCGCCTGAAACGGCGTTGCGCCTGCGCGACGGATATGAGACGCGCGTGCCAGTCGCGGAATTGACAGTCGGTGATGTAATCGTCGTGCGTCCAGGCGAGCGTGTGCCGATGGATGGCGTGGTGCGCAGCGGCGCAACCCACGTCAACCAGGCGCCGATCACTGGCGAGAGCGTGCCGGTCGCCAAAACGCCAGGCGCAGAGGTGTATGCAGGGAGCATCAACGGCGAGGGCGTCATTGAGGTGATCGTGACGCGCCTAGCAAGTGACAATACGATCAGCCGGATGATCCGTCTGGTGCAGGAGGCGCAGGATCGCCGCGCACCCGTTCAGCGCATAATCGACCGCTTTGCGAGCTGGTACACGCCCGCTGTGGTTGGTATTGCGGCGCTGACTGCCACTGTCCCGCCGTTGCTGTTCGGTCAGCCGTTCTGGAACCCATCGCCGGACGAAACCGGCTGGTTCTACCGCAGTCTGGCGCTCCTGGTCGTCGCCTGTCCCTGCGCCCTGGTCATCAGTACGCCGGTGAGCGTGGTAAGCGCGTTAAACGCAGCCGCGCGCGCTGGCATGCTGATCAAAGGCGGCGCGGCGCTCGAGGCGCTCGGTAAGATCCGTGCGGTTGCATTTGATAAAACCGGCACCCTGACAACCGGCAGGCCAATGCTTGTCAGAGTGCGCTCAGTAGATTGCCGCGAACCAGAACAGAGCGACTCTATCGGTTGTGATGCCTGCGACACCCTGCTCGAACTCGCGTGCGCCGTCGAACGACGCTCCGAGCATCCGCTGGCGCACGCTATCGTTAGCGGAGCGCGTGCACGAGGCCTCAGTCAGACCGTTCCCGCTGCGACGTCGGTCACAGCTTTACCGGGGCACGGCATCGTCGGCGAGGTCGAGGGACGTACGGTGGTGATCGGCAGCCATCGCTACTTCGATGAAACCTCGCCTCATCCTCCCGCCTTCTGCAATCGCGCAGAACAGGACGCAGGCGCCGGTCGGACGCCGCTGATGGTCAGCGTCGATGGAGTCTTCGCTGGTATGCTGAGCGTCGCCGACACGGTGCGTCCCGAAAGCCGCGAGGCGGTTGCTCTACTACGTGAAGCAGGCATCGAACACGTCATTATGCTGACCGGAGACCGCCGTGAGACGGCGCAAGCTATCGCTGCCGATATTGGCATTGATGATGTGCGCGCGGAAGTGCTCCCTGAACACAAGGCGCAGGTAGTCGAGGAGCTTCGTAACGCCTACGGCGCGGTAGCGATGGTCGGCGATGGCATTAATGATACACCTGCCCTCGCTTCGGCGACCGTTGGGATCGCCATCGGTGCAGTGCACGGCGGCACGAATCAGGCCATGGAAACTGCCGATGTGACGTTGATGAGCAATGACCTGCGCCGCCTGCCGTTCGTGTTCGAACTGGCGCGCGCGACACAACGCACAATTATGCTCAATATTGTCTTCAGCATCGCTGTGAAGGCAGTGTTTCTGGCGATTGTCGCCGCTGGCTGGAGCACTATGTGGATGGCGGTGTTCGCCGATATGGGAACGTCGCTGCTTGTCACGCTGAACGGTCTGCGGCTGCTTGGCTTCCGTCCCAAAACGGCGACGTCTTCCTGAACGATAGCGCCAACCTGCTCTCCAACAACCACGCGCGTCGTTTGCGGGCATGGGCGTGACTCTCGCCTGCCAGCTCAACAACGTGCTGCGCTGGCGCGGTGTCTCTTGCTCCTGAACGGAAAGGGGAGAAAGGGTATGAGCTTCTGGATAGGCGTCCTGCTGGGGTTCATCGCTGGTTGGGTGGCGGAATGGATTATCGACTGGAACTACTGGCGCAGGCGAACACGCATCATCCACGAAACGACGGGCGAAAGCGCGGCGTTGCGCAGCGATCTCGAACGGTGCCGCGCTGAAACGGTGCGCCTGCAGAACGATCTGACGGCAACCACGAACCTGGCGCAGCAACGTGCGAGCGAGATCGCGGTACTGCAGGCGGCGCTGGACAATGCGCGCGCCGAACTGGCGCAGGTGCGCCAGCAACTGAATGAACGGGAAGGGTTGATCACACAGCTCGAGACGGCGCGACGGTCTGATCTGGCTGAGATGGAGCGGCTGCGGGCAGCATTGCAGCGTGCCGAGCAGGAACTCGCTGGCGCGCACACAGCGCCGAAGACAGCCCCACTGCCAGAGATGGCCGCCCCGTCCGCTGCGACATTTGCTACGGCGCGTCTCGCAGAAGATGATGTCGCCGCGGAACTTGCACGTCTGCGCGCTGAACTTGAAGAGGAGCGTCGTGCGCATCTGCTGCTGCGCGGCTCGCGCCGCGACCCGTTGATCGATATCAATGGCATTGGTCCGGTGTATGAAAAACGCCTCAACGAAGCAGGCATTCAGACCTTCGCCGAACTCGCTGCGCTGACGCCTGAGCGCATCCGTGCAATCATTAAGCCGGAACACTGGCAACTTATCGAACCGGAAAAGTGGATCGAAGAGGCACGTCTCCGGTTGCGCCGGGCAAATCCCGATCCGCTGATCGACATCCACGGCATCGGTCCGGTCTATCAGCAAAAGCTGTTCGATGCCGGCATCTACACCTTCGAGCAGCTTGCCAGCATGACACCCGATCAGATCGCGGCGATTATTCAGCCTGAAGAGTGGCAGAACGTCGACTTCAACCGCTGGATCGCCGAGGCGGCGCAGTTCGCCTCGCGCCAGCAGATGAAGGAGGTCGGCGATGGCGATGCGTGAAGAGTATGCGCCGTGGGACGGCAAATGGATCGGGTATGACTGGTTCAAACTGCTCGTCGCCCTGATCCTGCTGCTTCTTCTGATCGGCGCATGGCTGGCGTTTGGCGGTCCGCCTCCGCGTCTGCCGCCGTTGCGTGCGCCTGTCGTCAGCGCTCCAGCAGCAGGCGCCACGCTTCCGGCTGGTGCTGTGACCTTCAGCGGGCAGGCGACGCCAGGTTCGACGGTGCGTGTCGTGATCGACGGCACGCCGGTAGGTACGGCAACGGCGGACGGCTCAGGGGCCTGGTCGCTGACGACGACGCTTGATCGCGCCGGTCAGTATCAGGTCGTTGCCGAGGCGCTGCGACCGGACGGAACAGTTGCGGCGCGGTCCGCCCTCCAAAACCTGATCGTGTCCGCGCCGGCAATTGCAGCGCCAACGCTGAACCTGCCCAACCGCGTGCCGCCGGGGAGTGTCACCTTCAGCGGCGAAGGCGCGCCTGGTTCGACGGTCGAGGTGCTGGTTGATGGACAACCGATTGGACGAACGACCGTCGGCGCTGATGGTCGCTGGTCGCTTACCGGGAGTGTCGTCGCTGGCGAACGTCAGGTCATTGCACGGGTGATCGATGCGAGCGGCGCACCCGGCGCCGCCGCTCCCGCCATTAGGCTGATGGTTATCGCACCGCCGCTCATCACCTCGCTGCGAGATGGCGCACAGGTGACGGCGGGCAGGCTGACCCTGAGCGGGACCGGACAACCGGGCAGCCAGATCGAGATCCGCGACGGCGACCGCGTGCTTGGCATAGCGACGGTTGGCGCGGACGGCTCCTGGAGTTTCGCGTATGACGCTACCCCTGGCACGTTGCAATTGAGCGCACGGCTGGTCGGCGACCCCGCTAGCGCCTCCGCGCCGCTGCGGGTGACGGTCAACCCGGCGGTTGCGGCGGTCCCGCCGCTCATCACCTCGCTGCGGGACGGCGCGCAGGTGACGGCGGGCAGGCTGACCCTGAGCGGGACCGGACAACCGGGCAGCCAGATCGAGATCCGCGACGGCGACCGCGTGCTTGGCATAGCGACGGTTGGCGCGGACGGCTCCTGGAGCTTCGCATATGACGCGTCGCCGGGGACGCTGCAATTGAGCGCACGGCTGGTCGGCGACCCTGCCAGCGCCTCCGCGCCGCTGCGGGTGACGGTCAACTCGGCAGCCGCAGCCCCGCCTGCACAGCCCGGCGGGACAGGGGCGCAGCCCGGCGGAACAGGGGTGCAGCCCGGCGGCGCTGACATTCCGGCAGCATTGCCGCGCACTGGCGGCAACAGCATTCCGTGGGGCGCACTCGCCATGCTGACAGCGGCGCTGCTCGGAAGCGGCATCTGGATGCGACTGCGTCGGTAAAGCCAGGAACCAGCGGTTTCCAAGGTAGGGGCGCCCCCTTGCTCACAGAGGTAGATTTTTCCGTCACGCCCTCATGCTGCATCGCCCGTTTGAGGCGGCAGGAATCCCAAACTCCCCCTTCTCCCCCCTTCGCCCCCCGCATGCGGAGGGCGAAGGGGGGTGCGGGAGAAGGGGGAGGGGGGATGCTCACAAGTGTAGGTTTTTTGGCAAGCCCTCACGTTGCATTGCCCGTTTCAGGCGACAGGACGCCCCAACTCCCCCTTCTCCCCTTGTGGGAGAAGGGGGTCAGGGGGATGAGGGGAAAAGAGCGTCAGGACGCGGAGAACATCCATCGACCCCCAAAACTCTACACTTGTGAGGAGGGGGGATGAGGGCAGAAAGGCGTCAAGATGCGTCAAACCCGCTTTGCGCCCTAAAAAGCTTACACTTGAGAGGCACCCCCTTGTAGGCGCCCGCGGCAGATCGTTACGCTGCTGCGGGACAGCAAACGGCGCTCTGTGGGCGCCCCAAGGGATAAGGTCAATCCGCCCTCACTTCACCGTCAGCGGCAAAAAGACCGTGTAGACTGACGGCGCCTGTGGCGCGGGAGGCGCAACTGAGAAGTTTTGCCCGCTTACGTCGCTATTCACCGTAACCGTGCGGCTTGCTGGCGCAAATGCAAAGTCGCTGTGCGATGGCGTGAGCGTATATGTTCCAGCGGGAACATTGCTTAGCGTAAAGACGCCGTTCCCGTCCGTCACGACGCTCCTCGTTCCGTCGGAGATCGTCACGCCAGCCACGCCGTTGCCTGCACTGTCGGTGACTCGTCCGCTGATGCGGTATGGCGGCGATGCGGTGAAGTCCAGTCCGTTGATGTGGCGATTGACCGTGATCGACCGCGCAGAAGGGATGAAGATGTAGCCGTCGTAGGATGGAGTGAAGGTGTATGTTCCAGGCGGCACGCCGGTCAGAACGTAGTACCCCTGCGCGTCCGTCGTGACGCTGCGTGCGCCATCAGAGACGGTCGCTCCTGCCACGCCGTTGCCCGCGTTGTCGACAATTCTGCCGCGAACGGTGCAGGACGGGCACACCGCTGTGAAATCTTGCCCGCTCACATTGTCGCTGACTGCGACCCAGCGCGGGTTGGGACTGAAGGTATAGCCGCTCAGGGAAGCGGTGAGCGCATACGCACCCAACGGCACGCCCTCGATCATATAGTTTCCGTTCACATCAGTCACAGCACTGCGCGTCCCGTCGGAAACGCGCACACCCGCCAGACCCTCGCCGAAACTGTCGGTCACTCGCCCGCTAATGCGGTAAGTTGCGAGGAGCGCAAAGTTCTGATTGTTGACATTTCTTCCATTCCCGACCGTCACCGTCCGGTTTGCAGGCGAGAAGGCGGCGCCGCTGCGCGATGGCGTGAGCGTATAAGTTCCCGGTGACACGTTCTTCAGCACATACACGCCATACTGGTCGGTGAATGCGCTGCGGGCGCCGTCGGAGACTCTGACCTCTGCGACGCCATTCCAACGATCGCGCACGCGCCCCGAAATCGCGTATGTGCCTGGCGTCGTGCGGTCATAATACACGTAATCGATCCACTGGCCAATCCCTGACATCCCGTAGCCGATCCACATATATCCGCCTTCGCCCCACGTCGTGCCCCACGAATTGCGCACCCGCCACGCTCCTCTGCTCCCTTTGCTGTCGTCCCACCCGACCAGCACCACAGCATGATTGATGCTGCCGTTGCAGGCGGCTGACTCGTCGGTCTCGAACACGCCGGATCGGTGCCGCATAAACCGGGAACCAGCGCACACATACGCCGATATGGGTCCATACTCGCGGATGATGCGCTTGATCGTGACGACATCGGCATTGAACAGCGAGTTCCACGCCAGCAATCGCTCATGGTGCGGCAGCGCGCGGGTCAGTGGCGTATTCTGCCCCGTGTACGGCAGGTCGCTTTCGTACACGGCGCCCGCCTCGGTTTGATACGCGGGAGTCGTGCCGATGAACAGGTCATAGGCGGGCATGCCGCCATAACACGTGCCGTGCGTTCCCGCAGAGAGCAGGTACTGCTCGGAGAGATCGCGCTCGACGCCATCAATGCGCTTGATGGCGGACTCGACCACGCCAGCGGTTGCGAATGCCCAGCAGGCGCCGCATCCTCCCTGATCCTTCACAGGAGTGCAGACCCCCTGGTCACACCAGTTGAATGCTGCCGGCAGCCCTTCGCTCGAACCCATCGCCACTGGCAGGAGCGACTGCGGCAACGCAGCGAGTTGGATGGCGGGAGGCGGGGCGATGAACCGTCCATAGGTCTCGACCTGGATAGTGAATGTGCGCAACGGAGCGACGCCGCGCTCCCATGGTCGGCGGTAGACGAGGGTGAGCGTTTCGCTCCCGGCGCGTACTGGATGGAATGTCGTCACTTGCACGACCGGCGCGCTCGTGGCGGCCTCAGACGGCGCAGTCAGCGGCTCGAACGCCGGATCGCCCGCCTGCTGGAGCAGCAACGGCGCTTCCTGCGGTTCCCAGACGTAGCCGGTTCCGGGTTGCCCCTCAAGTTTGACGATCAGGCGCTGCCTTTCTGCAACGGTGACACTGGTTCCATAGTGCGCCTGGGTGACAACAATGTCGTTCGGCGATGACCGAACAGTGGATGGAAGGGTAAGCAGCGCGGCAGCAATGACGATAAGGAATGCGCAGACGCCAGCCAGCCTGCGGAAGAGTGCGACGACGAACATAACGACGATCTTCCTGGTGGAACGAAGCTGCGATGATGCATCTGGCGGCGATAATGCCCGCTTTTACGATAATTATAGAAATGAGAACAGCAGAAGGAAATTGAGGCAATTCTCCTGTTTCGCAGTAGTACTCACGGTTTCCTCTTGACCGGTTTAGTTCAGCGTGTTATACTAGCGTCACTTGGGAACACTGACCCAGACCGAACTCACAATCTGCGTGGCTTCGCCTGTAAACCATCGAGAGGGGAGTGGTGCACTTTTGCAGCGCCAGCAGGCGCATGTGATCGCCATCGATGCATTGGTGACGCGCACAGGAAACCAATCAGGTCGATTCAGGCGGCACCGTGCAGCGGACATCGATGTAGGTGACGGTTAATCGAGATGACGTGTGCCGCCAGCTCCCGGCAGTATTAGCGCCGCAGGAGCGCCCCTCGTGGACGCCCGCCGCAGGCGGGCGCGGGGGTCTGTCCCGACGCAGGCGGGGGTGCGGGTCGTAGGGGCCTCACAAGTATCGATTTTTTCCGGCACACCCTTACGTTGCATCGCCTGTTTTGAGCGTCAGGATTGTGCAAACTCCCCCTTCTCCCCTTGTGGGAGAGGGGGCCGCTCACAAGTGCAGATTTTTCTGGCAATCCTCCGTGCTGACTGTCTGTTTCAGGCATCAGGACGCCCTGACTCCCCCTTCTCCCCCCAACCCCCCGCATGCGGGGGGCGAAGGGGGCTCACAAGTGTAGAGCTTGTGGGTACGATGGAAGTTTTCCGGGTCCTGAGGCCCTGTTGGCCCTCGTCCCCCCGACCCCCATCTCCCACGAGGGGCGGAGGGGGGGTTGGGGCGGCCGGGTGTCTGTAATGGGCACATCAACGGAAGGGCTTGCCGAAAAATCTACCCTTGTGAGGGCGAAGGGAGGTGGGAGAAGTGGGCAGGGGGGATGAGGGAGAAAAGGGTGTCGGGACGCGGAGAACATTTATCGCGCTGCAAAAACTCTACACCTGTGAGGGTCGGGGGATGAGGGGAAACGGGGCGTCAGGACGCGGAAAACATCCATTGCCCCAAAAACGCTCTATCTGCGAACGTAGAAGCGCCTCTCGTGGACGCCTGCTGCGGGCAGGCGCTAATGTTCCAGGATTTCCGGTCCCCACGGTACTCGCGCTGGCAAAGGAGCTACGGATGAGCCATAATCATCTCCGCCGCTGGACCGTGCCGTTGGCGTTGATTGGCATGCTGATCACGGTAGTCGCACTCCCTGGCGCTCTGCCTGCTAGGCGCGCTTTCGATACTCCTCATCCATCGTCCATTACGATTGCCGGAAGCTTTCAGAATAAACTGGGCTGCCCAAGCGACTGGCAGCCCGATTGTTTGCGCTCCTGGTTGCAGGACCCGGACGGCGACGGGATGTTTATCAAAACGGTCACCGGGCTGCCTGCCGGGAACTATGAGTTCAAGATCGCCATCAACGAGAGCTGGAGCGAGAACTATGGCGCCGGCGGCGCGAACATTCCTTTCACCGTGCCTTCGCCGGGCCACTGGGTGACGTTCACCTCCGTTTCAGCGACCAACACCCCGTCGGTCGAGGTCGCTAGCCCCAGAGCGCGACCGGATAACAATGTCGAGTGGGACGGGGTGCGCCACGATTCGCGCGACCCGCTCTACCGCACGCCAGGCGGAGCGGTTCCAGCCGGGACGCCAGTGACCATCCGCCTGCGCACCTTCCATAATGACGTGACATCGGTGCGGCTGCGAGTGTACGACCTGAATGCCAGCGCGCAGCGTTTCTACGATATGACGCCAGCCGCGACCGATGTGGATTGCTATCAGGCGAGCCTGGCGGGGAAGACCTGCGATTTCTGGGAGGTGACGCTCAATCAGGCATCGCCGAACAATCTCTGGTATCGCTTCATCGTCACCGACGGAACCGATACCGACTACTACGACGACAACACCCCGGCGCTCGACGGCGGTCTGGGCGGGATGACCGACGAGCAGGAAGATCACAGTTGGGCGCTCATGTTCTACGACCCGACGTTTACCGTGCCGGAATGGGCAAAGAACGCGGTGATCTACCAGATCTTCCCGGATCGCTTCCGCAACGGCGACCCGCGCAACGACCCGCGCACTGGCGACCGCCGGTACGATGACCCGGTCATCGCGCTGCCGTGGGGCGAACTGCCCGAAGGGTACTGCCGCAACTACAGCGACGCCACAACGAACTGTCCCTGGCGCTTCGACGACATGCCGCCATCCTGGAGCCCGGCAAAGGAGAGTCCACGCGGGCGCGACTACTACGGCGGCGACCTGCGCGGGGTGATCAGTCGCCTCGACTATCTCAAGAACCTGGGGGTGACGGTCATCTATTTCAACCCGATCTTTCACGCGAAGTCGAACCACCGCTACGACACCTACGATTACTTCCGCATCGACCCGGCGCTTGGCACGCTCGCCGATTTCCAGCGCCTGGTGCGCGAAGCGGAGCGCCGCGGCATCCGTGTGATCGTCGATAGCGTGTTCAACCATATGTCGTCGGACAGCCCGCAGTTCGACCGCTACGGCTACTACGCCACGCTCGGCGCGTGCGAATCCGCTGCGTCCCCCTTCCGCGACTGGTTCCGCTTCCGCCGTCCTGGACCAGGTGAACCATCGCCCTGCGCCCCTTCGACTCCCGGCGGCAATGACACGTACTACGTCGGATGGTTTGGCTTCGACAGCATTCCCGAGATCCGCAAGGAAAATCCGGCAGTGCTGCGCTATTTCGTGACCGGACCGAACAGCGTATCGCGCTACTGGCTGCGCCAGGGCGCCAGCGGCTGGCGCCTCGACGTGATGGGCGATTCGTCGTTCCCGCCCGATTACTGGCCCACCTTCCGCCGCGTCGTGCGCGAG
This sequence comes from Roseiflexus sp., assembly GCA_025062325.1. GTDB lineage: Bacteria > Chloroflexota > Chloroflexia > Chloroflexales > Roseiflexaceae > Roseiflexus. The sequence continues at coordinate 5,083 of JANXAL010000119.1, read as the reverse complement.
ACGCGCCGCGATGCGCTGATCATCGGCGAACTGTGGCAGAAGGACAGCACGCTGCTGCGGCATCTGCGCGGCGATACCGCCGACACGACAATGAACTATCGTTTGCGCGATGCGATCATCGGTCTGCTGACGCCGGGACCGTTCGACTCGAAGGGATTCGCCGACAGCGGACGCCAGATCGCGCCGTCGGAGTTCGCCAGCCGCATCAGCTCCATCCGCGAAGACTATCCCGACGCCGCCTACCTGACGTTGATGAACCTGGTCGGCAGCCACGACACTGAGCGCATCCTGTGGACGCTGACGCCAGGCGCTGAGACGCGCGCCGACAAGGAGTTCAACGCGGCGAACCTGGCAAACGGCAAACAGCGGCTGCGCATCGCGTCGCTCATTCAGTTCACCATGCCCGGCGCGCCGACGATCTACTACGGCGATGAGGTCGGCGTAACCGGCGACGATGACCCGGACGACCGGCGCACCTACCCGTGGGTCGAGACCGGCGGCAAGCCGGATCGGGCGCTGCTCCGCCACTACAGCGACCTGGCGCGCATCCGCCATCACTACCGCTCGCTGCACGCTGGCGATCTGCACTTCCTGCTGGCGGACGACGCCGCCGGAACGGTCGCGTATTCGCGCATCAGCGGCGACGATGCAGCGATTGTCGCCATCAACCGCAGTTCACAGCCGCGCACGCTCGATATTCCGGTCGCCGGGGTCATTCCCGACGGCACGGCGTTCTTCCCCTCCTACTGTGTCGCCAATGACCAGTTGACGAACTGGCTGAACGTCCAGAACGGCCGGCTGCGGGTGATGCTCAACCCGATGAGCGCGGTGCTGCTCACTAGCTACCTGGCAGACCTGACGCCGCCAGCGGCGCCGACGGGCCTCCGGGTGACGGGTGAAGGAGACGGGCAGGTGAGCCTGGCGTGGAACGGCGTCCCCGGCGCGGCGGGGTACAACCTCTACCGCAGCCCGTTGAGCGGCGGCGGGTTCGTGAAGGTCAACGACGCGCCGCTGACGGCAGTCGCCTACACCGACGCCGGTTTGCGCAACGCGCGCGACTACTTCTACGTCGTGACCTCGGTTGATGAAAAAGGGAACGAAAGCGCCGTCTCGAACGAAGTGCGCGCCATGCCGCGCCTGCAGATCGGATGGGCGAACCTGCAATGGCCCCCCTCGATCAACCACACGATCAGCGCCGTCAACCGCACCCCGCTGATCTACGGGCAGGTCTGGATCGACGGCGTCACCAGCCGTCCGGGACGGACCGAGGGGTTGCGCGCGCAACTCGGCTACGGACCGCGCGACAGCAATCCGGCGGGCAACCCCGCCTGGACCTGGATCGATGCGGAGTTCAATGTCGATGCCGGCAACAACGACGAATTCAAAGCCAGCCTGCTGCCAGATCAGACCAGTGCGTTCGACTATGCCTACCGCTACTCCACGACGAACGGGCGCGAATGGGTCTACGCCGACCTCGACGGCATCGGCAACGGCTATGCCCCATCGCAGGCGGGCAAGTTGACCGTGGTTCCCAGCGGCGATACCACCCCGCCAGCGACCCCGACCGGGCTGACGGTCGTGACGGCGTCACCGGCTGGCATCGCGCTGCGCTGGAACGCGGTCACCGGCGACCCGACGCTCTACGGCTACGAAGTGCGCCGCAGCAGCGTCTCCGGCGGACCGTACACCACAATTGCGACAGTCATCGGCGCAGAGTACACCGACACGTCGATCACCCAGGGCGCAACCTACTACTACGTCGTGCGCGCGGTTGACACGTCATTCAACCGGTCCGGCAACTCCGCCGAAGTGGCAGCGACCGCCGAGTTGCGGACGGTACGGGTCACCTTCACCGTGACCGTTCCGGCGACGACACCGGCGGGGAGTACGGTCTACATCGCCGGATTCCTTGACCGTCTCGACGGCAACCTGCCGCAGTGGAACCCCGGCGGCGTTGCGCTGACGCCGATCGGACCGAACCAGTGGTCAATCACGCTCACCGGGAAGGAGACGACCCAGATCGAGTACAAATACACCCTCGGTTCGTGGGATTTCGTCGAGAAGGGCGCGGCGTGCGACGAGATCGCCAACCGCCAGTTGACCCTGAGTTACGGCGTGAACGGCGTGCAGGTCGTGAACGACAGCGTGCCGAACTGGCGCAACGTTGCACCATGCGGGAATTGACCCCTCGTCCCCTCACTCCCGACCCCTCTCCCTCTCAAGTGTAGGCTTTTTGGCGTGCGAAGCGGATTTGCCGCATCCTGACGCCCTGTTTCCCCTCATCCCCCTACCCCCTTCTCCCACAAGGGGAGAAGGGGGAGGTAGGGCGTCCGAATGCCCAGAGCGGGCGATACGACGTGAGGGCTTGCCGGAAAAAACCTGCCCTTGTGAGCTGCCCCCTTCTCCCACCAGGGGAGAAGGGAGAGGTTGCACACCCTGGCGCCCAAAACGGGCAATGCAACTAGGGGCTTGAGAACAATCTACACTTTGAGGCGCCCCCTGCGGGTGCCTGTTGCGGGCAGACACAGGGGACCTGCCCCGACGCAGGCGGGAGGATGTCGTCGGAGCGCCCCCTGCTCTTAGGAGTAGAGTTTTCTAGGTGCGAGGGGCATTTTCGGCATCCCGACGCCTTTTTCCCCTCATCCCCCCTTACCCCCCTTACCCCCTTCTCCCACCAGGGGAGAAGGGGGAGGTTGCACACCTTGGCGCCCAAAACGGGCAATGCAACATAAGGGCTTGAGAACAATCTACACTTGTGAGGCGCCCCCTGTGGGCGCCTGTTGCGGGCAGGCACAGGGGACCTGCCTTTACGAAGGCAGGGGGATGTCGGCGGGGCGCCTCCCTGTGGGCGCCCCCGCAGGTTTGCGGACAATACCTGGTTCACGTGCATTGCCACGGCGCACGAACGCTGACCGGCGGCCCCGCGTCAGTGAGGCTTTGGGCACTCAGCGCGGGCAAAATACGGTACAATAAACCCTGGCGGATCACCCGAAATGCTGTACTCATACGCGAGATAGTTGCGATGTTACGAACCATTCGCGCCGTCGTCCGTGATGGCAAGATCGAACTGTTAGAACCCGTGCCCTTGCCAGAAGGCGTGCATCTGCTTGTCACCGTGCTCACTGAGGATGAGCAGGCTTTCTGGCAAAGTGCGAGCGAGCTGGCGCTCAAGCGGATCTGGGACAACCCTGAGGATGATGTCTATGCCGGGCTACTCGCGTCATAACCTCATTCTCGTGCGTTACCCCTTCTCGGATCTGTCCAGCAGCAAGGTGCGTCCAAACGTGATCGTCAGCGGTCCCCTTAATTATGTTGACGCACCAGTCTGAAACGGCCCATTCGTGACGCCATTCGCACCCTGGCGCGCTCACACAGAGACGCAAAGCTTCACTGTGTCACTCGCACTGATCACTCATCACTCGTCACTCGCCACTGGTCACTTGTCACTCATCACTCATCACTGGCATCACACAAAGGCGCAAGGTCTGAACGCGGCTTGATTCCTGGCGCGTCTTCTATGCGCCTATTTGCCCGGCGACTGAAGCCGCGGGCTACAGGAAGCGAAGCCCGCCTGCGCGGGCTGGAGCGGGCGAGACCGGATTATATTCTCAAAGACCAGGCGCCCCCGGCTTCGGTTCCGGGCGACATTTCATTACTCGTCACTCGCCACTCGCCACTCGTCACTCGCCACTCGCCACTCTTCACTCATCACTCGTCACTCGTCACCGCTCTCGCCTGTTCCATCAACCCCGCATCCGGCTCACGCCCCAGCGCCTGGCAGGCATTGACGTAACCACGAACCATGTCGTCGATCCGCTCCGCAAACGCCTCAGGCAATGCCAGGAAGAAGGGCAGCAGCGTGCGCAGCGCCTCTTCATAAGCGTTCAACGCCTCCTCGGGGCGATCCATTGCTGCCAGGCGGTCGCCAAGGAGATTGAGGCTGATGGCCAGGTCGGGGCGGAAGGCGTCCGGCTGCGCCGCCGCCAGCTCCCGGTAAAGGACAACCGCTTCCTCCTCCGCCGCCAGCGCCTCCGCCCGCCGCCCCACGGCCGCCAGCCAGATGCCCAGGTTCGCCAGACTGGCCGCCAGGTCGGGGCGGAAGGCGTCCGGCTGCGCCGCCGCCAGCTCCCGGCGGATGGCGACCGCTTCCTCGGTGACCGCCAGCGCCTCCGCCCGCCGCCCCACGGCCGCCAGATGAGCGCCCAGGTTCGCCAGACTGCGCGCCAGCTCGGGGCGGAAGGAGACCGGCTGAGCCGCCGCCAGCTCCCGGAAAAGGACAACCGCTTCCTTCGCCGCCGCCAGCGCCTCCGCGTGCCGCCCCACGTCTGCCAGCCTGATGCCCAGGTTCGCCAGACTGGTCGCCAGGTCGGGGCGGAAGGCCTCCGGCTGCGCCGCCGCCAGCTCCCGGCAGATGGCGACCGCTTCCTTCGCCGCCGCCAGCGCCTCCGCCCGCCGCCCCACGGCCGCCAGATGAGCGCCCAGGTTCGCCAGACTGGTCGCCAGGGCGGGGCGAAAGGCGTCCGGCTGCGCCGCCGCCAGCGCGCGCCAGAGGGCGACCGCTTCCGCTGCCGCCGCCAGCGCCTCCGCGTACCGCCCCACGGCCGCCAGATGAATGCCCAGGTTCGCCAGACTGGTCGCCAGCTCGGGGCGGAAGGCGTCCGGCTGCGCCGCCGCCAGGTCGCGGCAGAGGGCGACCGCTTCCTCCTCCGCCGCCAGCGCCTCCGCTCGCCGCCCCACGGCCGCCAGCCAGATGCCCCGGGTCGCCAGACAGGCCGCCAGGGCGGGGCGGACGGCGTCCGGCGGCGCCGCCGCCCGCTCGCGTCTCCGCAGTGGCACGCCAACAGGCACTTCCGCGCTCGCAGTCTGGCGAACCTGGGCGCACCTCTGGCGGCCGTGGGGCGGCGGGCGGAGGCGCTGGCGGCGGAGGAGGAAGCGGTTGTCCTTTACCGGGAGCTGGCGGCGGCGCAGCCGGACCCCTACCGCCCCCACCACGCGGCCAGTCTGGCGAACCTCGGCATCTGGCTGGCGGCCGTGGGGCGGCGGGCGGAGGCGCTGGCGGACGCCGGGGAAGCGGGCGCCATCC
>JANXAL010000051.1 GCA_025062325.1 Roseiflexus sp. | reverse complement strand
TCCTGACGACCTTTGTTCCCCTCATCCCCCCTGCCCCCCTTCTCCCACAAGGGGCGAAGGGGGAGGCGGGACGGCTCGGGGCCGGTGTTCCCCCTCATCCCCCTGCCCCCCTTCTCCCACTCTCTCAAGTGCAGGCTTTTTAGCGTGCGCAGCGGATGTGCCGCGTCCTGACGACCTTTGTTCCCCTCATCCCCCCGACCCCCTTCTCCCACAGGGGGAGAAGGGGGAGTCGAGGCATTCCAATGCCTGAAATCAGCAATGCAACCAGAAGGCTTGCGAAAAACCTGTGAGCGAGGGGGAGCAGGGCGGCCCGCTGCCCTGGTTCCCCCTCATCCCCCCGCCTCCCTTCTCCCACTCTCTCAAGTGCAGGCTTTTTGGCGTGCGCAGCGGATGTGCCGCGTCCTGACGACCTTTGTTCCCCTCATCCCCCCGACCCCCTTCTCCCACAGGGGGAGAAGGGGGAAGGCGGGACGGCTCGGGGCTGGTGTTCCCCCTCATCCCCCCTGCCCCCCTTCTCCCACAAGGGGAGAAGGGGGAGTTTCCACATCCTAACGCTCAGAACGGGCGATGCAACGGAAGGGTTTGCCAAAAAATCTACCTCCTGCGCTAGGATGTCAATCATGCGCTCCGGCTGTCATTTCCATTTGACATATACGCCCGCTGCGGCTATTCTTGCGTAAGATTCTGTGCAGATGTCGCTCGATACGTTGCATCATCTTCAAGGAAGTGCCATGCATCAGGATACGTGGACGCCATTGATGGGGCCACGGCTCGCCCCAGACGATCATCTGACCTTTACCATCGCTGCAAATACGCACAACGCTCTGGTTCACTGGTTTGCTCAAGGGTTGCGTGCGGCGCTGGAACGCCATGGTCATACATTCGTCGCCGCTGATGCGCTGGGTGACGACGAAATGATCGAGTCGCCACCGGTGCGGTTGGTGCTGAACCTGTGTGACATCGACCGTCCGCGACCCATTCATCGCCGCGGGCAGGGGACGTTCGCCGTGACGATTGTCGAAGGCGAAGAGAATCAGCCAAATGTTATGAAGGCGGCATATCCGCTGATCCTGCGCTCGCTGGCGAATATGGTCATTTACAATACGCGCGTCGATGGCGCGCTCGAGAGCCATTTCGTCACTATTGAACAGGGACATTACATTGTGCGTCTCGATGGTGACGAACAGGCGTTTTTCGACCAGATCTACCGGCGCATCCAGCCGCTGGCGTGCAGCCATCTGGTGATCAATAACAAGTTTACGCCCGACCTGCCCGACTATCTCTGGAATGGCGATGAAGTCACCCGCCAGATCAGTTGGGCAGGCAGGAAACTCGATAGCATGGGGCTGCTCCCGGCAGTTATTCCGATCCATGAGTATCTGTCGGAGCGCGAACTGCGCCATGTCAAGCGGTTGTACGGCATTGGCGGTCTCAGTTATGGCAACCTGAGCGCCCGTGCGCCGCATAACCCGGAGCATTTCTGGATGTCGGCGTCGGGGGTGGATAAGAGCCGCCTCGAGGTGATCGGGCGCGATATTCTGCTGGTAACCGGGTACGATCCGGAGAACCTGCAGATCAACCTGAGCGTCCCGCCGCACATCGAACCGCGCCGCGTGTCGGTGGATGCGATTGAGCACTACATGATCTACCGCGAGCACCCGCAGGTTCAGGCGATTATCCACATCCACGCCTGGTGGCGCGATCCAATTCCGTCAACTCAGGTCAACTATCCGTGCGGCACCTATGAACTGGCGGCGGAAGTGGCGGAGCTGGTGCGTCAGGCGCCCGACCCGTCGCGCGCGGTTATTGGCTTGAAGAATCACGGGTTGACCATTACCGGTCATTCGATTCCAGAGATCTTTGAGCGCATTGAGGGAATGATTGTCCCGCAGGTGCCGATGTCGTAACGCTGGCGCCTGGCGTGTGATTGTATCGTTCACCAGGCGGTATCACGTTGCTTGAAACATCGACGCAAAGACGCGAGGGCGCAACACAGCGCCTTTGCGTCTTCGCGCGTTTGGATCAGCGTTTCTCGGAAACGCTCTAGAAACGGGCAGAGGATGATGCTCGCAGGAAAAATTGCTATCGTGACCGGCGGCGCCGGCGCGCTTGGCGGCGCCGTCGTGCAGGAATTGCTCAACGCTGGCGCCACGGTGTGGGTTCCCTACCTTGCAGCAGATGACCTTGACCGCCTGCGGCAGCGCCTCACGCTGCCACCCGGCGCCACGCTGGACGGCGCGCTGCTCGATCTGACCGACGAGGCGGCGGTGCAACAGGCGTATGGTCAGGTTGCCAGCACGTATGGCGGCATCGATATTCTCGTGAATGTCGCCGGGGGCTTCGCAGGCGGCGAACCGGTGCATCGCACCCCCTGGTCGCTCTGGCAGCAGCAACTGGATATCAACCTCAAAACCGCAGTGATTTCCAGTGCGGCAGCCGTGCCGCATATGCTGGCGCGCGGCGGCGGATCGATTGTCAACGTCAGCAGCCGCACGGCGACGCAGAGCGCCAGAAATGTGGCGGCATACGGCGCCGCTAAGCGTGCTGTGCTGCAACTGACCGAGGCGCTTGCCGCCGAGCTGCGCGACTCGAACATCACTGTCAATGCCGTTCTGCCCAGCGTTATTGACACGCCCGCCAACCGCGCCGCCGATCCGAAAGCCGACCACAGCCGCTGGGTGCCGCCGGAGGCGATTGCGCGCGTCATCCTGTTCCTCGTCGGTCCCGACGCGCGGATCATCAGCGGCGCGGCGATCCCGGTGTACGGCAGGGCGTGAGGCTTTTGGAATAGGACACGGATCGCCACGGATACGACGGATCAGCACGGATTAAGATTATCCGTGTCAATCCGTCACATCCGTGTGTATCCGTGTCCTATTCGCAATAGCACATAGATCGCCACGGACTATGATAAAATATCGCAAACATCCAAATCTACGTCCCATGCCCATCAACAATGATGAGTCAACACGCACTCCAACCTGGCAGCATCATTCGGGGACCGCGCTGGCCTGAGCCGGTGGAGGTGAAATTGATTGAAGATGTGGGTGAGTATGTCCACCTCGTCGGCGCTACAATCCACTCTCGCCAGTACATCGATCAGTTGCTGCCCCGCACCGAGCTGGCGGCATTGCACGCTGCCGCCGACACGGCCTCCTTCGCCGCCAACCCGCGGCATGCGTTTCTGGCGTTCGAGGCGCGGCGCTACCGGCTGGCGTCGCTCTACGATCCGCTGCTGGCGATGAATACGTCGAAGGTCGATCCCCTGCCGCATCAGATCGAAGCGGTGTACGGCTATGTGCTGAAGTGGCCCCGCATCCGCTTCCTTATCGCCGATGACCCCGGCGCCGGCAAGACGATTATGGCGGGGCTGATTATCAAGGAACTGAAACTGCGCCATCTGGCGCGGCGCATTCTGATCGTCGCCCCCGGGCATCTCAAGGATCAGTGGCGACGCGAGCTGAAGGATCGCTTCGAGGAGACGTTCGTCGTCGTGGATCGCAGCGCGCTCGATGCATTCTATGGGCAGAACGTCTGGGCGCGCGAGCCGCAGGTGATTACCTCGCTCGACTTCGCCAAGCAGGACGATGTGCTCGCCGGTCTCTCCGCCGTGCAGTACGACCTGATTATCGTCGATGAAGCGCATAAGATGGCGGCGTACCGCTATGGCGACAAACTCGACAAAACGGCGCGCTATCGCCTGGGGGAGCGCCTTTCCGAGATTGCGACCCACCTGCTGTTTCTGACCGCCACGCCGCACCGCGGCGATCCCGAAAATTTCCGGCTGTTCCTCGATCTGCTGGAGCCGGGCTTTTTCGCCTCCGCCGAACTGGTCGACGAGTCGATCCGCCAGAAGGATAATCCGCTCTTCATCCGGCGGGTGAAGGAAGACCTGAAGGATTTCGAGGGGCGTCCGCTCTTTCTGCCGCGCTACGTGGAGACGGTCACCTTCAATCTAGGCGTGGAGAGTCATCAGGAGAAGGACCTGTACAATGCGCTTTCGCGCTATGTGAACGAGCAGTACAACCGGGCGCTGCAACGCGAGAAGCGCCGGAATGTGGCGTTTGCGCTGGTGATCCTGCAACGCCGTTTTGCGTCCAGCACGTATGCGCTGCTGCGCTCGCTCGAACGGCGCCGCGACCGGCTGCATGACCTGCTGCGCGGCGCAGAGCAGCAGAACCGCGTCGGGTTCGGCTATGACCCCGACGAGGTCGAGGACCTGAGCGAGGACGAGCGCTGGCGGCAGGAAGAGGTGTGGGAGACGCTCAGCATGGCGGAGAACCGCTCTGAACTGGAGCAGGAGGTGCGCACGCTCGACGCGCTGATCGCGCAGGCGCGCGCCATTGTCACGGCCAGCCCGCCCATCGAAGCGAAACTCAGGCATTTCAAAGCGGCGCTCGAACGTCTCATGAAACAGCATCCCGACGAGAAGGTGCTGATTTTCACCGAGTCGCGCGATACCCTCGAGTATCTGGAACGCAATCTCCGGCTGTGGGGGTATCGCGTCTGCACCATCCACGGCGGCATGAGCCTCGAACGCCGGATTCAGGCGGAGGCGGAGTTCAAAAACGAAGCGCAGGTGATGGTCGCCACTGAAGCCGCCGGTGAAGGCATCAACCTGCAATTCTGCCACCTGATGCTCAATTACGATATTCCGTGGAACCCCAACCGCCTGGAGCAGCGCATGGGGCGCATCCATCGCTACGGCCAGACCCGCGAGGTCTTCATTGTCAATCTGGTGGCGGAGGATACGCGCGAAGGGCAGGTGCTCAAGCGGCTGTTCGATAAACTGGACGAGATCCGGCAGGCGCTCGGCAGCGATAAGGTCTTCGATGTGCTCGGCGATATTCTGCGTGGCCACGACCTTGCACAATTGCTGGCGGAAGCTGCGGCCGGCGCGCGCAGTATCGATGATATTCTGCGTGAGATCGATGTGCGGGTCGATCCCGCGTACCTGGCGCGCCTGCGCGATGAGTTGGGCGAGAGCCTTGCGACGCGCTTCATTGACTTCACCCGCATCCGTGAGATGGCTGAGCGGGCGCGTGAGCACCGGTTGCTTCCCGAATATACGCAGGCGTTCGCGCAACGCGCGATTGAGGCGCTCGGCGGGAAACTGGCGCCGCGCCGGTCTGCCAGCGCTCACAACGTCACGCTGTTCGCGCTGGAGTCGGCGCCGGCGCCGCTGCGCGCCATCGGTGAGGAAGAGAGCTTCAAAAAACAGTTCGGTCCGCTCCAGCGCCGCTACCTGCGCATCACGTTCGATAAAGACGTGGCGCTGCGCGATGCGCAGGCGGAACTCGTCACCTTCGGTCATCCGCTCTTCGAGGCGATCCTGATCTGGGTGGAACGCACGTTGAGCGATGCGCTGCGGCAGGGCGCCACCTTCACCGACCCGGACGGGCGGCTTGATGGCGTGCTGCTCTTCTTCGAGGGCGAGATCCGCGACGGTCGGAATGAGGTCGCCGGGAAACGGCTGTTTGCGCTGTATGCCGACCGCCGCGCCGACACGATCCAGCCAGTGGATCCGGCGATTCTGTGGGACCTGATGGAACGTGAACCGGACGCTGGCGATCCTGCGCTGGCTGCGCTGCCGCCGATTGAGACGCTGCAACGCCGCGCAATGGGTGCGCTGCTGCCGGAACTTGAAGCCTATCGCCGGTCGCTGCTCGCCGAGCGGCAACGGCAGGCGGCGATCAAGGAGAAGTATGGGCTGAAGTCGCTCGAGACCCTCATTGTGCGGCTCGATGGCGACCTGATTGCGCTGTATGACCGCCGCGATCAGGGCGAGAATGTGGACCTGGCGATTCGCAACAAGGAAGAGCAGAAGCAGCGTTATGAGCAGGCGATGCACGAGTTGCAGGAGGCGCTGGCGCGTGATCGTCAGTTGACGCTGTCGATGCCGCAGTTCCTCGGGGCGGTGCGCGTTGCGCCCGCCCCGGCGGACGCCGACATGACCGCTGATCCCGCTATCGAACGGATCGGGATGGAGGCGGCCATGGCGTATGAGCGCAGCCGGGGATGGACGCCAGAGGATGTCTCGCGCGAGAATCTGGGATTCGATATTCGATCCACAGGTCCAAACGGCGAGCGGCGCTACATCGAGGTCAAGGCGCGCGCCGGGGAAGGCGGCGTGGCGCTGACGCAGAACGAATGGTTCAAGGCGCAGCGCTTCGGGAAGGACTACTGGCTGTATGTGGCGCTGAACGCGGCGCATCAGCCCCGGCTCTATCGCATCCCCGATCCCGCGCGCGTGCTTCAACCGGAGGAGCGCACCGAGGTGCGCTACCTGGCGCCGCTCGACATGCTCCTGCGCGCAGCAGAAGAATAGGACACGGATACACACGGATACGACGGATCGGCACGGATCGTTTTATCATCTATCCGTGGCAATCCGTCGCACCCGTGGCAATCCGTGTCCCACTAATAGCACACGGATACACGCGGATGCGACGGATCGGCATGGATCAAAAATAAGAAAATCATCCGTGCGAATCCGTCGCACCCGTGGCAATCCGTGTCCTATTCCAAACGCACCTGCGGCAATCCGTGTCCCATTCCAAAAGCGAGGAGTTTCGATGGGTGATCGCCGGTTCATTGAGGAGTCCTTCCCCGTCAAAGAGGTCAGCCA
>JANXAL010000042.1 GCA_025062325.1 Roseiflexus sp. | reverse complement strand
CTCGTCGAGATGATGCGCGCAAGCATTCGGCGCATGGCTGCCCTGTATCTGAACGGACCGGGCGAGTCTGAGTGAGGAGATAGATAGTATGAAGTCTCGTCGTTTGAGTGAGTTCCTGGCGCAGTTTCTCGACTCGCGCGCACCATTGCTGTTCATTGCCGCATCGCTCATGCTGGCAATGCTCGGCAATGCGCTCTACGAACTGGTGCTGCTGACCTTCGGCGAGCAGCCTGTGACGCTGATCGGAATCATTGTCGGCGCTGCACTCATTTTTCCGCTGCTCTTCTGGCTTCTGCGCCGGGCAATCGAAACAATTGCCCGGCGAACCCCAATCATTGAAGTCGAGCCAGCAGAGCAGATCAAGCCGCACCCCGGCTTGATCCTGCCCGTCGGGTTGAGCCAGCCGGGTCCGGAGCGGGCGATTCTGGAGTGGCACCTGAGCAATGCGACACTACGCGACTGCTGGCTGATCGCGTCGCCAGAGGCAAGAAAAAGCGCCAAGTTGAGCGATCTCAGGCAGTGGCTAGTTGAGCAGAATGTAGACGTGCATACAGTGCCCATTCGTGACGCTACATCCCTGGAAGACGTGTTTCGCGCGGCGATGCAGGCGCTGCGCGAGACGCAGGCGTTGCCGCGGGCGCTGCCAGTAGCGGTGGACATCACTGGCGGCACAGCAGTAATGAGCGTCGGGCTGGCGCTGGCGGCGCGCAACTGGAATGCGTCATTGCAGTATTATCCGGCAGTGTACGGCAAAGACGGCACACTGATCATCGACAGCGCCACCGCGCCGAAGCAGATAACCTTTGTACCTGTTGTGGAGACAATCTCATGATCCTGATCAATTTTTCGCATCCCTTGACCGACCAGCAACTGGCGCAGATCGCCGGATTCGTTGGCGAAACGCCCGAAGTTCGCGCCATTGACTCGCAGATTGACCGTGAGCGACCGCTCGCCGAGGTCACTGTCGATCTGGTGGATCGCGTCGGTTTGTCACCCGACGAGTGGCAAACGACGCCGATCCTGATCAACCCTCCTGCCCTGGCGCCGCTGGCAGTTGCGGTGATAGCGGAGATCCATGGGCGCGCTGGCGGTTTCCCGGCAATGGTGAACGTTCGTCCGGTCGCCGGTTCGATCCCTACCCGGTATGAGGTGGCGGAGGTGCTCAACCTGCAGGCGCTGCGCGAGGCGGCGCGGAGATCGAGAACCAAGAACCAAGAACCAAGAACTGAGAACTGAGAACCGAGAACTGAGAACCGAGAACGCTGATGGTTTTTGAGCAATTCATCCGGTGTTGCCTGGCATAGCCCGCGCAGGCAGGCTTCGCTTTCCGTAGCCTGCGGCTTTTGGAGTTTGAGAACATAATTCGGTATCGCCGGATCTAGCCCGCGAAGGCGGGCTTCGCAACCGTAGCCCGCGACTTCAGGCACCAGGCGGGTGGCCGGAGAGCGGAAAATTATTCAAAAACCTTCAGCCGCCAGGCGTACGAGCGGAGAGCGGAATAATTATTCAAAAACCTTCAGCCGCCAGACGGGTAGGCGGATAGCGATGGCACGCATCGCCCGATCCGTACAAATCCGTCTTGATCCGTGCAAATCCGTGTTCTATCATCTGCCAGGCTCTGCGTCGGCTGCAGTTCTACTGCGCCAGGGCAACCCGGCGGATCAGGGCGATCCTCCGGGTCGTCCCTAACGCCCCTTCCGCCTGCAACCTTCCCTCTTCCCACTTGCTGTTTTGAACCACAGAAGCGCAGAGGGCGCCATGATCCCTCTTGCCTCTTGCCTCGCGCCTCTCCCCTTCACACGTGCAACGTGCAATGTGGAATGCGCAACACCACACGCCACCAAATCCGTCGCTCTCGTCACGTTTGTGACGGCTCCCTCTGCTATGCTCAAGGCAAGAGCACAACGATCAGCCCCGCAACCTTCCCCACTCTTCGCCCCGTGCAGGCGATGGAACAACCGGCGCTTCGACGTGAAAGGAGCAACGGCGATGGTCTGGTGTCTGGCGGTTCTCGCGTTTCTGGCGATGGCGCTGGCGCTGGCGGCGCTGGTCGCGCCGCCGCCGCGGATTGCCCTGCCCCGTCCGGGGCATGTGGCGCGCGGGTGCATGGCGATGACGCTTGCGCTGATCGCTGCTGTGCTGATGGGACTGGCGATCCTGCTGCAGGAGGCGCTGCCATGACCCTGCTGCTGTTACAGGTCGACGGCACGCCTGGCGCGCCGCCGCGCGGCATTGCCGGGCTGGGGATCGTCGTCCGCAGCGCGGCTGGCGCGGTGCTGGCATGGTCGTGCGAACGCGCCCCGGCGACAACTAATAACGAAGCCGAGTACCAGGCGGTGATTGCAGGATTGATGTTCGTGATCCGGCGGTACCCCGGAGCTGCGGTGCGCTGCCTGACTGACAGCCGGATTGTGGTCGACCAGATGGCGGGTCGCCACGCGGTGCGCGCTGCGGTGCTGCAACCGCTGCATGCGCGCGCGCAGGAACTCGTTCGTCAGCACGGTCGTGTCACCTTTCTCGCCATCCCGCGCGAGCTCAACCGCCTGGCGGATGCGCTCGCCTGGGAGGCGCTCGATGGTCGCGGCTGGCTGGCGCGTGTGGTCAATGGGCATCACACAACGTGAACAAGGAGGACAGCATGAACGCCGATGTCATTTCAACCGTGCAGGAAAAGGTTGGCGAGGCGATCGGCGAGGGAATTGCCGTACTGAAAGGGGAAACGGACGCTGCAAGCGGCACGCCGCTGGCAAATCTCCACTTTGTCACCGGGCTGGCGACGGCGCCGCGCGCGCTGCCGCGCCAGGCGTTCGGGTTGGTAGCGCATCTGGTCGTGCCGCCGGGCACTGTGGCGGTGACCCACCTTCCCGGCGGGGAGCGGCGCGTCTATCAGCCCGGCAGCTACACCCTCGTGGGCATGCAACCGGGCGCCGCGCTGGTACAGTGGGTCGATATGCGCCGTCGCCAGCTAGCCGTTGGACCGGTTGAGGGATGGAGCCTCGACAAATGGCGTGTCCGTCTGTGGCTGGCAGTGGACATCGAGGTGAACGATCCGGTGAAGATCGCCGCTCACCGTGAGCCGCTCACGGCGCTGGCGGCAGCAGTGCGTAATGGCGCGCTGCGCTACATTGAGCAGCAGACCCACGCCGCGCTCACCGGCGCTTCCGGGGATCAGGGGGGAATTGATGCGCCAGCCGCAGTTATTCTGGAACGCCTGCGGCACGATCCTGCCCTCGATGGATTGACGATCATCAACGTGCGGATAACCGAACGGCAGGGTGACGAACGGCAGATCGAAGCCGCCACTGCAGCGACTGTCGCGGCAGCGCAGATCGATGAGGAGTCGCGGGTTGCAGCCGCACGACACCGCGCCCGCTTGCAGGAAATCGAGGCGGCAGCGGCGCTCGCGGCGCGTGAACACGACATTCGTATGGCGTCGGTAGCAGCAGCGGCGCGCGAAAAACTGCTGATCCAGCAAGCGGAGGTGCAGCAGGCGACGCTCGCCGCGCGGCTGCAGGTCGTCATGGCGCAAATCCAGGCGCAGGTCAGCGAGATCGCGCGTGAAGAGCAACTGTGGCAGGCAGAGCAGGCGCGCCTGCAGGCGGAGTGGGAGCGTGTGCAGCAGCAGTTGCTCGAAGCGCACCGCACCGATCAGCAATTGCGCCTGATGGAAGCGCAACAGGGCATACTGCGCGCCGAGGGCGAACTAGCGCTGGCTGCCGAAGAAAAGCGAAATGCGCACGTGTTAGCGCTGGCTGAGATCCAGCAGCGACTGGCGGAGCAACGCGCTGCCCACGCGCAGGCGCAGGCGGAGCGCCGTGCTGCGCACGAACGTGATCTGCTGGAACTGCATCTGCGATACGAACAGATGGTCGCGGAGCAGATGCAGCGACTCGAGCAATGGCGCGCCGAGCGCATCCAGATTGGCGTACAGCAAAAGCGTCAGCACGAGCGCCAGATGGCGGCGATCGCCGGAACAGCGCAGATCGCCGCGGCGGCGGCAGCGGCGGTGATGCCTGCCGCTGGCGAAGAAGGCCGCGCGAATCCGGGCGAGGTCGCCGATGCCGGGCTGCGGGCGCTGCAGGAATTCGTCGAGTTGTAAAAAAGGAGGGGTCATATGCCGCTCTTTCCCCGTTACAACGGACCCCCGCTGCTACCGCAGATCTGCAGCGTCGAAAATCTGACGCTGGCATGGCGGCGGGTGCGCAGCAACATCCACGTCGCCCGGCGCGGGCGCAGCGCCGGACCGGACGCCGTGACGCTGCGCGATTTTGAGGCGGACTGGGCGCGCCAGATGGCGCAACTAGCGGATGAATTGCTGCAAGGCACGTATCGACCGCTGCCCGTCAAGCGGGTTGCCATCCCCAAGGCGAGCGGCGGCGAACGCGCAATCGCCATCCTGGCCGTGCGGGATCGCGTGGCGCAGCGCGCCGTTCAGCAGGTGCTCGATCCGCTGTTCGACCCGTGGTTCCTGGATTGCTCCTACGGCTGCCGTCCGCACGTCGGCGTGCCGGAAGCGGTGGCGCGCGTGCAACGCTACGCCGATCAAGGGCTGGGATGGGTAGTCGATGCGGATATTGCCAGCTACTTCGACAGTATCGATCAGCGGGTGCTGCTGGGGCTGGTGCGGCAGCGCATCGACGAACTGCCGGTGCTGAAACTGATCGCGCAGTGGCTCGAAGCCGGGGCGCTGCCCGGCGAAGCGGCGCTGCCAGGCGAGGCCCCAGCAACACCGCTGCAACACGGTGAAGCCGCTCTTCGACGAGTTATTTCCTGGAGCGCAGAGCGCCTGCGTCCGCCGCCGACAACTGGTCCTTACGCCGCTGCGGCGTGGGAAACGCCGGGCGGCAGCATCGACGGCGACGGCTGGACGGTGCGCCCGCCAGGGCTGGAGTCGCACCTGTGGACGGCGATGATGCTGGCGCGACCGGCAATCGATGGCGCACAGCGAGCGCTGCCCTACCTGCAACGGATCGGCGCGCGGCGTCTCGCCGTCGCGGGTGCAGTGGCAGTCGGCGCGCTGGCGTTGAGCGAGGCGGTAGCGCGCATGCACGCTGCACACAGCCGTGGGACGCCGCAGGGCGGGGCGCTCTCGCCGCTCCTGGCAAACATCTACCTGCATCCCTTTGACGTTGCCATGACCAGCCAGGGGTTCCGCCTGGTGCGCTTTATGGACGACTTCGTGCTGATGTGTGCAACGCGGGACGAGGCGGAGCGTGCACTGGAATTCGCGCGGCGGCAACTGCGCGTGCTGCGTCTCGAACTGAACCCGGAGAAGACGCGCATCGTCTCCTACGCCGACGGGATCGAATTCCTTGGCGCATCGCTGGCGCCGCGCGCCAGAGGACCGCGCCTGGGCGAAGGGTTAGTCGATTTCGCCGACGCCGAACGCGCATTGCGCGAGGCTATTCGCAATGCACGGCAGCGGGTGCGGCGGAAGGTTGAAGGTTGAACAAGGAGCCAACCCATGCCAACCCTTTACATCCAGGAACAGGGCGTGATGGTGCGCAAACGCGACAATCAGGTGTTGGTCACCAGGGATGGCCAGATCCTGCACGAGGTTCCGCTGGCGAAGATCGATCAGGTGGTGCTCATGGGGCGCGGCGTGCAACTGTCAACGGCGCTGCTCATTGACCTGCTCGAACGCGGCATCCCGGTGACGCTCACCAATCAGCATGGCAGCCGCCACTACGCCACGCTTACGGCAGGACCGTCGCGGTTCGGCGATCTGCGCACTAGCCAGATGCAGTACGTCAACACTCCTTCCCGCGCGCTGGAACTGGCGCGTTCGATTGTCATCGCTAAACTGACCAACCAGCGCCGTCTGCTGGCGGCAACCGGCTGGCCCGCTGCGGCATCCGCCATGCAGCAGATCGATGCGGCGCTGACCGCAGCGACTCAGGCGCCGAATGTGGACATATTGCGCGGGCACGAAGGCGCAGCGGCAGCCGCCTACTTCGCCGCCTGGCGCGCATCGCTGCCGCCTGCCTGGGGGTTCGGCGGGCGCGCCTTCTACCCCCCGCCCGACCCGATCAACGCCATGCTGTCGTTCGGGTACACTCTGGCGCTGCACGACGTTATCACCGCTGTGCAGATCACCGGTCTCGACCCGTACCTGGGCACATTCCACGTCATTGAAGCCGGTCGCCCGTCGCTGGCGCTTGATCTGCTGGAGGAGTTCCGCCCGGTGATTGTTGACCGCATGGTGCTCGAGATTGTGCGCACCAATGCGATCGCGCGCGAACGCTTCCACCGTCCGCAGGAACGACCCGAAGCGGTCTACCTCGATGCTGAAGGGCGCGCCTTCCTGGTGCAGCGGTACGAGACGCTGCTCCAGACCAAAGTGCGGCTGCCAGGCGGCGAACAGACGCCGATGCGCCGGGTGATCCTGCTCCAGGCGCAGGCGGTTGCGCGTGTGCTGCGCGGCGAACAGGAGCGGTACACTGGATTCAGTCTCAATTCCTGAAACAATTAATGCATTTGTGACGGGACTCTGCGCTATGCTGAGGATGCCTCGTGCTTCCCCGCCTCGATGCCGCCTCACGAGGAATGTTGACATCTCATCTCATCATTCGCAGGAGGAGGCAATCCATGGTTTCTCTTCGGTCGATGCGCGTGGGCGTGGCAGTGATGACGTTGTGGGTCTTCGGCGTCTGGATGGCATGGTTGCCCGGCAGCACGCACAGCGCAGCGCCTCATTCGCCACCGTCGAGTTCCGCGTTTATTTCGCCAGCACTGGGAGTGACCGAGAGCAGTACGCCGCCAGCATTTACCATTCTTCGCCCCACGACGCGGCGACCTGTCGATGCCGGATCACCATCCCGTCCGTCGAAAATAAGGATTGAGCTTGCCTATCGGGGGTATGCCACGAAACAGGACATCACCGTGACCATCGGCGGCAGGCCGGCGACGATCATCAACCTTGTACCCGTCCGCTACCTGATTGAGGTGCAGGCGCCGCAGCAACCTGCGCGAGGGCGCTATGATCTCGAAGTGACGATTAAGGGCGTCACAGTGCGAGAACCGGGCGCGGTTACATACTTTGGCGTAGACAATGTCAATATCGTTCTGACGATCGACCGTTCGGGCAGCATGAGCATCGCCAAAATGGCGGCAGCGCGCGAAGCGGCGCGTCAGTTCGTTGATCTGATGCAAGTCGGCGATGGCATCGGGATTGTAGGTTTTGATGATAGGGCTGAAACTCCTTTGGAACTGACTCCCATTCTCGAAGCGCCGCCGCCATCGGCGTTTCTCTTCAGCGATGGGATGGAATTCGGTACCGAGAAGTGGATTGCGGATCCGCCGTGGAGTCTCACATCGGTTGCCCGTAACAGTGCGCAGGCATGGACAGATAGCCCCGCCGGAAACTACGCAAACAACGTGAGCAGCACACTAACCATCGCAACGCCAATAGTCATTCCTGCCTCGATGACCGCACCCGCCCTGATGTTCTGGCATCGCTACGATATCGCATCGTCTGATCGCGGTGATGTTCTCATTTCCAATGATGGCGGCGCTTCCTGGCAATCCGTGGCATCCTTCTCCGGCACAGTCTCTAATTGGCGACGCGAAGCCATTCGTCTCGACACCTACCGCGGTCAGTCGATCCGGGTACGGTTCCGATTGAGAACAGATGCCTTCGGCGTCCGCGACGGTTGGTACATCGATGATGTTGCCGTCGGGCCGGTATGGGACGACGTGCGCGCCAGGGCACAGGCGGCCATCGATACGCTGAACAGTCGCGGGAGCACCTCAATCGGTGGTGGGTTGCAACGCAGTCAGCAAATGCTCGATGGCGCCAGTCCTGACCTTCCACGCGCGATTGTGCTTTTGAGCGATGGCCAAGAGAATACTCGTCCGTATGTCAGGGAGGTTCTGCCACAGATCCGCGCTGCGCAGACGGCGGTTCACACAATTGGGCTCGGGCGCGACGCCGATCAAAGGTTGATGCTCTCGATTGCAGCGCAGACTGGCGGAACCTACAATTACGCGCCAACGCCGGATCAACTTGCAAGGATTTACAACACGATCTCCGGCGCCGTCAGCAACCGCCAGACATTGGTTACAGCGAACGGGAATATCGCGCCTGGCGGCGTCGTTACCCAGGAAGTGACGATTGATCGGTCAATTGCGGAAGCAACCTTCTGGGTTAGCTGGACAAACACAGGTGCGCGAGTCACGCTGACGCTGCAAACACCATCTGGTGTCAGCATCGATCCCGGCACTCCGGCGGCGAATCCGGATGTCAGATATGTCGCTGGCGCCACGTATGCCTACTATCGTGTACGCACCCCGACGCTCACGCCGGGCGTGTGGCGGATGCGCGTCAGTCGTGCAGCGTCAGCGTCTCCCGCTGCGTTAGAGGAGGGCGCACTGTCCGAGGGTGTGATCGAAGACCAACTCGCACCGGCATCGACTGCTGATGAACCGTTCGTCGTGCGTGCCATAGCGCGCGCCGATCTGACGCTCGGCTTCGTCACCGACAAAATCGAGTATCTGACGACCGAACCCATCGTCTGCTTCGTCACCCTGGCGGATGATGCGCCGATAACCGGCGCGACCGTGTTGCTCAGCGTGCAATACCCTGGTCAGACGATGCCGTTCGTTGTTCCGATGTACGACGACGGATTGCACGGCGACGGCGAGGCTGGCGACGGAGTCTATGCTGCATTGCTGATCGGACCGCGTGAACCCGGTACGGCGACATTCGCAGTGACAGCCAGCGGATCGACCAGCCGGGACGAACCGTTTGTACGCCAGGCGGAACTCTCGACCTTTACCGAAGCCAACCCTGATCCGTATACGCTGGTGCATCTACCGTTGATTGCGCGCTAGAGGAGACCCTGAAATCCTCGAACCAGCGGTTGACCGTCCTGCGCTGGCGATGGCTGAGCCTCAGGCGTCGCCGTCGGCTCAAATGGCGGTTGACCGTCCTGCGCTGGCGATGGCTGAGCCTGTCGAAGCCATCGCCAGCCCAATCTGGCAGCGCGGTTGATCGTCCTGCGCTGGCGATGGCTGAGCCTGTCGAAGCCATCGCCAACCCAACCTGGCAGCATTGAGTACGGACGTGGAGGACTCAATGTTCACCATCATCAGTTACGACATCGTCGACGACCAGCGGCGCACGAAGGTAATGAAATATCTGAAGGGATGGGGAACGCGCGTGCAGTACAGCGTTTTCGAGTGCGACCTGGACGCGCGCGCTTTCACCAATGTGCTGCGCGAACTGCGCAAACTGATCGACCCGAACACCGACAGCGTGCGCTGCTACCGCCTTGACGAGGCAGCCGTCAAACGCATCCAGATTGTTGGCATCGGCGTGGTCAGCCGCGACCCGACGCACTACATGGTGTGATCACAGGCGTGGGCGGACACGCCATAGTCCCCCCCCCCCCCCCCACCAACATCTGGTTTAAACCCGCGGGGTGCAACACCCCGCCACCCCCCACGCCCGCACCCGATCGAGCCGAAACGTCCGTTCCGCCCGGCGGCGCAGGCAATAGGCGCGCAGATACCAGACATTGCTACGCTGATCCAGTTCCAGCGGACGGACTATCCGGCGCTCGACGCGCCCTTCGCCGCCGGTATCGTACTCAATGGTCACCGTGCGGCGTTGCGCGATGGCGCGGCGCAGCGTTTCCAGCAGATCGCGTTCGTTGTTCACAGCGGATTGCTGCGACGATTCGCCGAACAGCGCACGGTCCGAAACAGGGCTATGACCATTCCCGGAAACGCCGATCCCCTCCGCTGCACTGCACGAATGAGCATCGAGGTGCGCCAGCGCTGCTTCGACAGCATCACGGAGCAACGGCGGCAGCATGCTCCACAATCGCGATTCGAGCGTTTCATCAATTGTCAGGGGCATCCCCACAGGCGCGTGGCGGCGGTAGAACGCACAGGCGACCAGCAACGCCGCACAATCGCCAGGGCGCAACCCTTCAGGCAACGGCGCTGCGGCAGACGTCGGCGCACGCCCGGCGACTGCAATGCCCTGACGCGCCAGCGCGCGTTGCAACGCCGCAATGTTCTCCGGACGCACCAGTGCAATCCCCGGCGCAAGGCGCGTCTGGACATAGCGCTGCACACTCCGCGAGCGCAACGCAAACTCCAGGTCTCCTGGCGTATCCGCCACAAGCGCCACGCTGTCAATCAACCGCAGCGACGGCGCGCGATGAGAGCAAGGCGCTCCCCACACGTCCGGCGGAGGTCCAGCGCGGCGCAGCAACACCTGGCGCAGCGCCTCTTCCTGAGCGCGCGGGATGCGCGTCATTCGCCAGGTCAACCCCTGCGCATCACCACACACCCAGCGACCGCTCTGCGCCAGATCCAGCGCATCGGCGCCTACCCCGCCAAACGGAACGAGGACCTCGCCGTTCGCGCCATAGCGCCAGTCGCCATCCGACGTCGCGCGCTCCCGCGGCCGGTAGACCCACCCATCGTGCCACGCAACCAGACCCAGCCAGTGCAGCGGTTCACGCAGCGCCGTCAGCAGCACCCGCGTGTCGCTCTGTGCGCGCCACGGAGCGCGGCGCACCACACGAAACCCATGGGTGTGCGCGTCCGCCAGCGGACCAAACGACTCGACCAGCGCCGCGCACAGGCGATCCGGCGGCATCAGGCGTCCTGGCGGCATCACCTCCACCCACTGCACCAGGCGCTGGCGGAGGGTCAGCCAGTCGATACCAATGGATGCCACGCGCAGGCGTCGCAGCCAGGAATCGGGGGTTGCGCTGCGGATCCAGGCATCGATCAGGCGCGCCCGCTGATCCTCGAGCGATAGCGCCAGGAAAGGCGCAGCAGCCGGGGTTATGGAACAGCGCCCATGATGCACATGCACCAGACCAAGATCGCGCAGGTGAGGCAGCAGAAAGGCGCAGACAGCCGCAACATCGTCGAACGTTGCATTCGCCAGGAGCGGCAGCAGCGTTCGCAGCGCCGTGCGGCGCAACATTCCATCAGCACGTACCGGCAGCGGCGCTGCGGCGCAGACAAGGAGGAGCGCAATCGTGGCACGCAACGCCAGAGGCAGCGGCGCCACCGGCGCAGGCGCTCCGTCCGGGAAACTGAGCGGCTTCGGGAGCCAGCAGCGCACTTCCGGCGCCAGGAGATAGCGTTGCGGCGGATGGGGTGCAGGCGGACGCGGCAGCAACCAACCGAGCAGGATCAACCGTTCCGCAACCGAGCGCGGCTGCGGGTCGCGCGCCATCTGGCGCAGCGGGCGCACGACGCCATAGCGCAGCGCAAGTTCATCGGCGTCAATGCCGCCGCGCCGCTGGCGCAGGTCAGCGAGCGCCGCGCGGGTCTCGGCGTCGAGCGACGCATACACGGAGCGGACAGCGGCGGCGGAGCAGAGCGCCGCGCGCAGGCGGTGCAGGCGCTCATCAGCAGTGCAGGTGCGCGGCAATGAAATACGCTGCACGCGCGCAATCAGGCGTTGTAATTCAGACGGAGTCTCATCCAGCAGCGCAACCCAGCGATTCATGCTTGACCTCAGCGGCAATGACCTGCTATACTGTTCGTACCGCGTCATGATACGTCCCACTCGCCAGAATCGCAAAACGGCGCAGGCAAGCCGGTCAACGGCGCAGAGCGCCAACCGCACGCAGACGCCACAGACGATGAGGGGAGTCGTGAGAGGGAGAAAAAACAAAAGCCCCGCAATGAAGGGGATTGAAAC
>JANXAL010000030.1 GCA_025062325.1 Roseiflexus sp. | reverse complement strand
CCCCGTCCCCCTTCTCCCTCTCAAGTGTAGGCTTTTTGGGGGCCGAAGCAGGTTTGCCGCATCCTGACGCTCTTTTGCCCACATACCCCCCGGCCCCGCGGAGCCCCCAGGGGGGTGGGGGTGGTTCTTGGGTCCAAAAGTTGTTTTGTTTTTGGCAACCCCCGGCGTTCGATCGGTTTTTTGGGCTGTTTTCCCCCCCCAACCCCCCCCTCCCCCTGTGGGGTGTTAGGGGGGAGGGGGGTATGAGGGGAAAAGAGCGTCAGGATGCGGCAAACCTGCTTCGGCCCCCAAAAAGCCTACACTTGAGAGCCGTCCCCCTGCCTCCCGCAAGCGGGGGGGGGTAGGGGGCGCAGGGGGGATGAGGGGGCAAAAGAGTGTCAGGACGCGGAGAACATCCATCGCCCCCCAAAACTCTACACTTGTGAGCAGGGTGCATGAAGGGGAAAAGTCGTCGGATGCGGCAAAATGCATCGCGTGTACACACGTCTATGCTTGAGTAGGGAAACCCTTTGAACCTAGCAGACGGCCAATGTCACCCATAGCGTAACCTCTATGCGCAAGAAGCTGTTCTCTTTCATGAGACGAGTTTTTGGGCGTGTTTGTAGAAAGGATTTCGAATGAAACACGACAACGCCGCGCTATGCAATCTGGTTATGGCGGCATTCGATGAAGAGGAACTGAGCGCCTTTTGTTTTGAGCACGCACGTTCAGTGTATAACCTGTTTGCGCTGGGTCAAAGCCACAGCCAGCGCACTCAACTGTTGATCGAACACGCCATTGCACAAAATTATCTGGAGAAACTCCTCAGAGACATCGAACGGGCAAATCCCTACCAGTACTCGGCATTCCACCGGCGCCTCACGAGTGATGGCAGTCTCGATCAGACACTTGTCGGGAGGCGTCTCCCGCGCGCAATGCAGCGGTACGACGCTTTCTTCGCGCGCTGGGTGCGAGCCTTGACTCGCCTTGACGTGTCTCCGCACAACTTCGCTCGTTCGCTCATCGCCAGTCTTGCCACAGCACTGCAGGCAAGAACCGGATTCGTGCTCGAAAACAGGGATGGCGCCTGGGAACCGACTATTGCACTCGATGAGCGGGCAGTGCGCAACGTCCAGGAAGTCACAGATGGCAGCGTTCGCGATATGCTCACCCACGCGCTCCGCCACAACGTTGTGCTGTTCACCGAACCCGCCAGTGGTAGTGACTCCCTGATCTGTGCGCCTCTGGTTGGCGCACATCCGCCTGCACTGCTGGTCTTCGTCGGACTGAGCGGCACACTTGCACTCGACGAAGTGGTGGAAGTAACGCTGGAGACCATCCTCGCCACGACAAGGAATCTGACCATGCCGGTCGATTCAGAGTCGCTCGAACTCCACGTCTATGATGCGCTGCGCCGGCGCATCGGGCGTGTATCCGACGCAATGTACAGCCGACAGTTCGATCTCTACCGTCGGCGGTTACAGCGTATGACAGTCTTCTTCGAACCGATCGTCTACCTCCACCCGACGCAGCCATACATCTGGGGATGGGAGGCGCTGGCGCGCGATCCAGAAACGCAGCGGGCGCCTGTCGATCTCTTTCGAATTGCCGATCTCTGGGGCGCGCAGTTTCAACTTGAGTGCGATCTGCACTTTCTGCGCAAAGCTGTCGAGGCATATGCCTTCCGCAAGTCACGACGGGCGCGTAAGGAAGAGATGCAGACACTGACCGTTAATGCGTACCCGGTCTCGCTCATGCGCTCACGCTACGAGGAAACGTTGCATGACCTGTATCTCAACGGACCGATGCCGCTGAACAAACTGATTATCGAGATCTCGGAGAAATCTGATCTGCCGCTCCCTGACATGCCCAACGCACATGGCGACTCCTACAGGTGGATGCGTGAACGATTGCAGCACCTGGAGCAATTCGATGTACGCTTCGCCATCGATGACTTTGGCTCGGGCATGGCGTCATCCGAACGACTGACGCGGCTCGGCGTCGCAGTGGTTAAGATTGATCGCACCACCCTACTCCATCGCTTTGGCGACTCAACCATCCAGTACGTGATCGATTTTGCACGTTCCGTCCCCGGATACGTGCAGGTGATCGTCGAAGGCGTAGACCATGAGAGTTTCTTCCCGCTGCGGGCGCTCTTCGATGCCCGCGTGCGTTATGTCCAGGGGCATTGGCTCGGAGTTGCGCGCCCTGACATTGATCGCCTGAGCATCGAAGAAGTTGAGCGGATTCGGACAGCTTTGCAGGTGGGGTAAGGGATTAAGGGTTAGGGGTAAGGGGTTAGGAGAACCATTGTGTCTCCAACCTTCCCATATTCAAATGCAACCTGCAACCTTCCCATATTCCGCCTTTGCACGCTCAACGTTCAACATCGTCCTGACCTTAACCTGCAACCCTTCGAGACGCAATACACCACGTTCTTGCGGGCGCGCACCGTGTGCTCCTGCCTCCGCACCTCCCACCGTCGCACCTAAGACCCTTGAGGTCAGGCGAGGCGCCTGGAGAGGGCGAGAACCACGCCGCTGGCGACGTTTCACTGCAGAGAAGGCAGAGACCTCAAGGGTCAGATACTCTTCGACCTGCCCACTTTCAACATTCAACGTTCAACCTTCAACCCCCCTTCGCCCCTCGCCTTTCGCCTCGCGTTTCCTGCCCTCGCCTCCTACCCCTTGCCTCTCGCCTCTCGCCTCCTGCCTCCTCGTCTCCCGTCTCCTGCCCCTCGCCTCCTACCCCTTGCCTCTCGCCCCCCGCCTCTTGCCTCCTGCCTCTCGCCTCATCTATGATTCCCCGCGCGCTGCTCGAGTGCATAGGCAATGCCCTGTTGCAGGGTTGGCTTGGCAACCATCTCGCGCATTTCAGCGCCGATGTGGACGAGAGTTTGTGCGATCTCCGGGCTGATGCCAGTCAGCACCACCTGCGCGCCGAGCAGGCGTGCTGCCTGCGCCGCGCGGATCAGCGCCCCGGCGACCTGCGTATCCACTACCTTCACGCCGGTGATATCGAGAATGGCAATATCGGCGCTGTGATCGGCGATGCCCTGGAGCAGCACCTCCATAATTTGCTGGGCGCGCATGGTATCAATCGTGCCGATGATCGGCATTGCCACCACGCCATCAGCGATCGGCACCAATGGCGTGCTCAACTCGCGCAACGCCGCCTGCTGCGCCTGAATAATCTGCTCCTGCATCGCCTGCCGCTCACGTTCGGCGCGCTTCTGCTTCGTTATATCGCGCGACAGCACCAGAATATCGTTATTGCTCAACACCATGCGCGCTTCAAAGTCGCGCAGTTGATCGTCGATCACCACCTGATATTCATAGGTCTGCATTTCGTGGGTGCGTTTGAGCGCTTCCATGCAATTCAACGTCAACTCCGCCAGATGAGGCGGCAGGACATCGGCGACTTTCTTGTTGAGGAACGCCTCAGGCGGAAGAATAAGGTCGCCGCGGCTGTCTGCTTTGTAGTCCAGAAAGACGCCATCAGGGCTGAGCAGAAACATAAGATCGGGGATGGCATTGAGCAGCGCGCGGTGGCGCTGTTCACTGGCGCGCAGGCTTTCCTCCGCACGGAGTTGCTCGGTGATATCGCGATTGATCGACGCATAGCCGATTAGGTTGCCATGCCCGTCGTGCAGTGCCAGCGCCGACGCCTGCACGGTGACAATCGAACCATCGCTGCGCACATAACGGATCGTCTCGCGCGGCGCGCCCCCATGAGCCAGTTGCTGGACGATAGAGCTCAACTTTTCCTGATCATCGGGATGCGTGATTGCAGGCACCGTCATCCCAACCAGACCGGGGTAGCCCAGCATGGCAGCAAAAGCCGGGTTAGCATACGTCAGGACCAGATTATTGTCAGCGATGCCGATCCCGTCAGGCGCATTCTCCACCAGCAGCCTGAAGGTGCGCAGTTCATCTTCCTGCCGCTTCAGTTCGGTGATGTCTTCGTACATGCCCAGAACGCCGATGATTGCACCATTCTGATGCAGCGGCGCCTTGCTGGTGCGCAACCAGATGGTTGAACCATCACTGCGGGTCAGCGGCTCTTCAATGTTGATCTTCGGACCATGCGCCATCACATCGCGATCATCAGCCTGATATGCCGCCGCCTGATCCTTCCATGGCATATCGAAATCGGTCTTGCCGATGATGTCATCAACCGAGGTCAAACCGGCATCCGTGAGAAAGCGCCGATTGCATCCTAGGAAGCGCAACTCGCGATCTTTCCAGAAGACCGCCTGTGGCAGGTTATCGATCACCAGTTGCAGCATGGCACGGCTTTCGCGGAGTTCACTGCGCAACTGGTAAAGTTTGCTGATATCGTGTGCAATCGATGTAGCGCGCCGGACCTGCCCATGTTCGTCATACTGAAACGTGATGGACCAGAGTTTGTGGGAGAACGAACCGTCGCAATGCACAACGCGGTTTTCGATCACGGCTGTACGTTCACGGCGTTGTGATCGATCAATAAATGCCTGCCGGGTGTGTTCTGCGTCATCCGGGTGCACAAATTCAAATAGTGAGCGGCCAATGCACTCCTCTGGCGCATACCCGAAGATATGTCGGGCAACCGGATTCACGTAGGTGAAGATGCCGTTCGCATCCACTTCGGCAATGAGCAGATCGGTGTCTTCAATCATTGCGCGGAAGCGCGCCAGATCACGCTCCAGTTGCGCAACCCGCTCACGCAGCCGTTCGTGCTCCGCTAGTAGCATCATTGGGTCGGAGACGTTGTCCACGCTCATAATTGTGCTCCTACCTGAGTGTCGCTTTTGAGATGGAATGTGACAATCACAAAATGCAACGAAGTATCGAGGAGCAACACCAGCGAGGTGCAGATCTGCAGCAGACAATGGAGGATCTGCAGCGGTTCGCCCGCGCACAGGGCAGGCAAAACCGCTACGAGTATAACAGAGATGACTTCTATAGGCAACTCAAAACTACGACTTACACGCGCGGAGAGCGGTGTCGCCTGGCAAGCCACCAAAGCACGCTTCCGCCCGCGACCAGCACGGCTAGACCGCCTGCCGCGCCCAGCGCCAGATAGAGGAAAACCGACGCCAGATCTCCTCCGGCAGACGTTCCTATCGTCGATCCCGGTTGTGCGTTTAAACGTTCATCAAGCAGATAGCGCCAGGTGCCAAAACTCTGTGCGCCGGTCAACACATCGCCGCGCTCCGGTCCGCCAGGCCAGCGCAGGATATAGGCAGGGGTCCCGCGCAATCCGCGATTGCGCGCCTCTTCGATGTCCGCTGCAATAGCCCGATCGGTCGCCGGATCGCGCACGCATGTCTGGAGCGCACTGGGGTCCAGACCAAGTTCCTCACTGTACTGGAGAAACACGCGTTCAGATGCGGACGGATTGCCGCCCCACTCGCCATCGATGTACCCCTGAAACAAGCGTTGGTGCATGGGCCAGAACTGCCCCTGCTGCGCGGCACAACGCGCATAAGCTGCAGCGATCCGCCCTGCAAGATGGTGCGGCAGCGGGTTGTCGCGGTAGAGATAGTAGACCTTGCCGGTCTCAACGTATTCAGCAATCAGTTGCGGCTTGGTGTCGCGCACGAACGATGCACACGCCGGGCACTCGTAGTCGCTGTACTCAATGATGACGAGAGGCGCGTTAGGGTCGCCAAGACCGCGTGGATCGACGTTGCTCTGCGCCTGAACGCGACCCGTTATCAACGCAGGAACGATCAACAGATAACCGAGCAGTGCAATGGCGGCGCACCAGCGCTGCGTGGTCATAGACGCCTCGTCGTTGTTATGACATCTCAATACGAAGACGCTTAGGGCGCGTGAGGTCCGCGATCAATAGTACGATACCATACTACCGATGCATGCCGCAACCTGATCGCGGTTGACCGGGCGTCGACTCGAACTGACAGGAAGCGCCATATCGTTTCCAGGAGCACACGGATTTCCGCAGGTTGAGACGGATTTGCATGCGATGGCCTTCCGATGTCATCAGATCCGCGGAAATCTGTCGCGTCCGCGTGAAACTGTGTTCCCCTCAGGCCGTGTTGTGCTCGCAGTCGGACCGCAGGCGCCGCCAGCCCTCTGCAGCGATGACGGTCACCTGAGCGTGCTGGCCTCACAAGTGGAGCGTTTTGGGGACGATGGATGTTTTCCGCGTCCTGATGCTTGTTTTCCCCTCATCCCCCTGCCCCCTTCTCCCACAAGGGGAGAAGAGGGAGTGGGGCATCTTAATGCTCAGAGCAGGCGATGCGACGTGAGGGCTTGCCGGAAAAAAATCTACAGGAAGAGGGGAGGAGATTGCGCATCCTAGCGCTCAAATCGGGCTGCAACATAAGGGTTTGCTGAAAAATCTCCACTTGTGAGGGCGCACCAGCGGAGCAGCGGGCTGCCTTCAAGAGCGAAGGTTGGCGTCCAGGCGCTGCCCCGCTCGCTCAAGTGACCGTCATTTATCGGAAGCGATGAGGCGCCGGACAATGTCAACGGCTTCTGCTACGCCAGCTTCCGCCTGAGGGGACAGGGGCGCACCGAGATCACAACGGAGTATTGGGATATGGATCAACCAGCTATTCGGCAAGTGGCCATACGCTGCTGCGGTAAGTGAAAGAAGTCCTTCGGGGGAAGCAATGTGCCATACTGCGCTCCGAGTAGCGTCAGGCGCCAGATGAGTCACTCGCATGATTGGACAGCCGCTCGCGTCGGCGTCGATGAAAATAGCCGTTCGCGCCTGCGCCAAAAGCGCCGCGTGTTCCGGCATCAACTGATGCACTGAGAGAACCTGCACATCCGGCAGCTCGAGCGCAGCAAGTCGCTCCGCTGCCACGCGACCCGCCGCATCGTCGCCATGCAGGTCGCTGCCGTAGCCAATGATGATGATGTGAGGTATAGGCATCTGTGTGTCTGAGAGCTGAGAACCAAGAACTGCGAACCGGTTAGAGGTTAGGGGTTAGGGGTTAGAGATTAGGAAGTCTTCCCTCCTTCAACCTGTAACCTTACCTATTCACCGCCGCACTTCGTCGAGCACTGTGCCATCAGCGGCGACGAGTGTCACTACGATCGGCATCGTTCCGGCGGCATGCGTTGAGCAACTGAGACATGGATCGTAGGCGCGGATGCCGGCCTCCACGCGGTTCAACGCCCCTTCGCTAAGCCGGTTGCCTTTGACGTAGTGTCGCGCGATCTGCGCAATTGTTCGGTTCATCGCCAGGTTATTGTGTCCCGTCGCAATGATTAGGTTCACGCTCCGAATCAGACCGTGCGCATCGACAGTATAGTGATGGAACAGCGTTCCGCGCGGGGCTTCGCTCACGCCGATCCCCTCGAACTGATTGACTCCCGCCTCAGCGCGCAACCGCGGCGAGTCGAGGTCCGGGTCGTCGAGCAGCAGTGAAATGCGCTCCAGCGCCGCCAGGATTTCGACCAGGCGCGCATAATGGTAGTAGAACGATGAGGTAGCGATGCCGCCCGCGCGCTGCCGCATCTCTCCAAGTTCAGCGTCTGCCAGCAGGGTGCCGATGCGCGTGCAAATATTCAGGCGCGCCAACGGACCAACACGGTACATCCCGGCAGGATACCCGCGCGCCCGATAGTAGGGCAGCTTCAAATACGACCAGGGCTCGACCGCTTCGGCGATGATGTCGCGGTAGCGAGACGGCTCGACCTGATCGACAACGATTGCGCCGCCAGAGTCCACCACGCGCAGACGCCCGTCGTAGTGTTCCCACTCGCCATGAGGTCCTACTAGTCCCAGGAAGAGCGACGGGAAATTGCCAAACGTCGCCACTTCATCACGGTATGTGTCAAGCAAGGCTTTGAAGCGACGAAGCGCATCGAGCACAGTCGCGCGCGCTTCCGGCAACCGCTGAGCAATCTCTGCGCGTTGCGCGGCGGTTGGCGCCGAACGAACGCCGCCGGGCACGGCCCACGCCGGATGGATCTTGCTGCCGCCGAGCATGGCGATAATATCCTGCCCGAACTGCCGCAGCCTGATGCCTGCACGCGCCAGGGTCGGATCGGCGGCCATCAATCCAAAGATGTTGCGCTTTGCCGGATCACTCTCGAAGCCGAGCAGCAGATCAGGAGCGCTGAGGTGGAAAAAACTGAGCGCATGCGACTGCACGATCTGCCCGAGGTTCATCAGACGACGCAGTTTCTCAGCGGCTGGCGGAATGGTCACTGCGAGCAGGGCATCGCCTGCCTTAGCGGACGCCAGCAAATGGCTCACCGGGCAGATGCCGCAGATCCGCGCCGTAATGCCCGGCATCTCCCAGAACGGACGCCCTTCGCAGAAACGCTCGAAACCGCGAAACTCGGTGACGTGGAAACGCGCTTCTTGCACCTCGCCGTCGTCATCCAGATGAATACTGATTTTCGCGTGTCCCTCAATCCGGGTAACCGGATCGATCAGGATCTGACGAGTCATATGCGTCTCGAGTCCTCTCAACCAAACTTGATCATGTCGCGTCCGGTCAGGCGGATGTCGCCGCCAGCGATAATCTGTTCGAGCAGCGCTCGAATGCGCGGTGCAGGCGGCGGGCATCCGGGCAGATACACATCGACCGGGACGATTTTGTGAACCGGATAGACTTTATCAAGCAGGCGCGGCACGATGCCGGGAGCGTGCGGCATACGACCGGCAATCTCGGCGCGCTCGACATAGATGGTGTGCAGCAACGCTTCCGGCGCACCAAGCGGGTTGCGCAGCGCCGTGACATTGCCGGTGACTGCGCAATCGCCAAAAGCGACCAGAAGGCGCGTTCGTTCGCGCACCTGTCGAATCAGGTGCAGGTTGTCCTCGTTGGCGACGGCGCCTTCGACCAGCGCCACATCGACATGCTCCGGGTATTCCTTCACATCAGCGAGCGGGCTATAGACTAGATCGATGTGCTGCGCCAGCTCGAAGAGCCACTCATCGAGATCAAGGAACGACATGTGGCACCCCGAACAGCCGCCGAGCCAGATTGTCGCCAGTCGTAATCGTTCCACGATGCTCCCTCGCTCTCACCAACGCTGTTCGCGCGCAGCGACGATATAGGCAATCTTGTTGCGGTCGCGCTCCATTTCTCCAACCGTCGCGCCACGGCGGAAGATCGCGCCGGTGGGGCAGGCGAGCACGCATTTGCCGCACGACGTACACGTGCGCGCCTCGCCCCACGGCTGACGCATATCGGTAATCACCCGCGCATCGGCGCCGCGTCCTGCCACGTCCCACGTGTGCACCCCTTCGACTTCATCGCACACCCGCACGCAACGGGTGCAGAGGACACAGCGGTTATGGTCGATCCCGAAGAGCGGGTGGGAAATATCAACATCACAGCGCGGAAAAGCGTAATCGAAGCGCACGTGGTCCATCCCGACAGCAATCGCAAGATCCTGCAGCTCGCAATGACCATTGGCGACGCACACTGCGCATATATGGTTGCGTTCGGCGAAGAGAAGTTCAATGATCATGCGGCGATACTCGCGCAGACGCTCGGTATCGGTGCGCACCACCATTTCTTCCACCACCGGCGTCACGCACGCCGGGCGCAGCATGCGGCTGCCTTCGATCTCGACCAGGCAGAGCCGACAGGCGCCGACAGCGCTCACACCATCGAGGTAGCAGAGCGTCGGGATGAAAATGCCGTGTTCACGCGCCGCTTGAAGGATCGTTTCCCCTTCCCGCGCGCTGATCAGTTGATCATTGATTGTGAACGTTCGCGCAGCCATCGTTTTTCCCTTCCCAATCGCCTCCAACCCCTAACCCCTCACCCTAACCCCTAACCCCTCACCAACGCTTCATACTCTTCACGGAAATATTTCATCGTACTCAACACCGGGTTCGGCGCCGACTGACCGAGACCGCACAGACTGGTCTCTTTGACCATCATGCAGAGTTGTTCGAGTCGTGCGAGATCGGCGGCAGTCGCTTGACCGGATCGGATGAGGTCGAGCATATGCAGCATCTGCGCTGTTCCCGCGCGACATGGAATGCATTTGCCGCACGACTCGTCTTTGCAGAACTCCATGTAGAAGCGTGCGACATCAACCATATTGGTCGAGTCGTCCATCACCACCATACCGCCCGACCCCATGATCGAGCCGACGCGCTGCAAGGATTCATAGTCAACAGGCGTGTCGAGCAGCGCAGCAGGGATACATCCGCCGGACGGTCCGCCCGTCTGCACTGCCTTGACCCTCCCTTCGGGCACGCCGCCTCCCATGTCTTCGACGATCTGTCGCAGCGTAACCCCCATTGGCACTTCAATCAGGCCGGTATGGCGAATCTTGCCGGTCAGGGCAAACACCTTCGTCCCTTTGCTCGTCTCCGCACCGATAGAGGCGAACCATTCAGCGCCGTTGCGAATGATCGGCGGGATATTGGCGAAGGTTTCGACATTATTGACGAGCGTCGGCCTACCCCACAGCCCGCTCTCGGCGGGATAGGGCGGACGGGGTCGCGGCGTGCCGCGCCGACCCTCGATCGACGCCATGAGCGCTGTTTCTTCGCCACACACGAACGCGCCGGCGCCCACGCGAATATCGATGCGGAATGTAAACCCGGCGTCAAAAATCTGCGCACCGAGCAGCCCAAATCGCCGCGCCTGGGCGATTGCCCGCTGCAAACGCTGGATTGCCAGCGGATACTCGGCGCGCACATAGACATACCCCTGGTCGGCGCCGACAGCATATGCGGCTATCGCCATCCCTTCGAGCACTTTGTGCGGATCACTCTCGATGATGCTGCGATCCATAAATGCGCCAGGATCGCCCTCATCGGCATTGCAAACGACATATTTGCGATCACCATGGCTCTTGGCAACCGTCGCCCACTTCAGCCCGGTTGGGTACCCGGCGCCGCCGCGCCCGCGCAGGCCGCTGCGGGTGACGACATCGATCACTTCTGCCGGGGTCATCTCGTGCAGCACGTGGTAGAGCGCCTGATACCCGCCAGCCGCAATGTACGACTCGATGCGCTCCGGGTCAATGATGCCGCTGTTTTCCAGGACGATCCGTTTCTGCAAGGTGAAGAAGGGGTGCTGGAGATCGCCCTGCGGCGCAGTCGCCTCGCCACCGTCAAGGGCGGCGATAATCGATGGGGCATCGGCAGCGCGTACATGCTCGTAGAGGATGCCTACCGGATCAACGCGCACCAGCGGGCCGTGACCGCACAGCCCCATACAGCCGACGCCGAGCACCTCAATGTCGGTGCGATCCACTTCGGCAACCGCTTCTTCGAGCCGTTGCTTCACCGAAAGCGCCCCTGCCGACTGGCAGCCGAGCGCCGTGCAGCAACGGATACAGATTGGGCGCCGCATTGCGTTCTCATGTTCGGCAATTGCCAGAAGTTCGCTCAGATCCATAGCGAGAACCAAGAACTGAGAACCAGGAACCGGGGGAAGGTTGGGGGGTTAAGGGTCGAGGATTGAGGGTTAGGAATGCCTTTCCGCCTGCAATCCGAAACCCTCTTGCCTCTCGCCTCGCGCCTCATTGCCGTCCTTCGACCTTCCCACCTTCAACGTTCGACGACTAACACGCCCTGCTCGTGCGGAGACGTCGCAGCGCAACGTTTCGTCTTTCATTCCCCGCGCTTGACCAGACGCTCCAGCCATACCTGGACCTGCTCCGGCGTCTGATGACCAGTGACAGTGCCATCGAACACGACTGTCGGCGCAATCCCGCACGCGCCCAGGCAACGCGCCGTTTCCAGCGACAGACGGCCGTCAGGCGTGGTGTGCCCCGCTTTGACTCCCAGCGTCTGTTCGGCAGCCGCTAGAATGGCTGCTGCGCCACGAACATAGCAAGCGGTTCCAAGACAGACGACACACGAATGCTCACCCTTTGGCGCCAGCGAGAAAAAGTGATAGAACGTCGCCACGCCATATACCCGGCTCGGCGGCAGACGCAGGCTATTGGCGATATAGAACAGCAGATCGGTCGAGAGATAGCCAAACAGTTCCTGAGCACGGTGCAGCACCTCGATCAGCGCATCCGGGCGATACTGGTGTTTCTTCATCGTGGCTTCGAGCAGTTTGAAGCGGTTATCGCCGCTTGGGTGCAGCGCCTGCTCGGGGACAGGGGGCTGTGAGCGCGTGACAGCCATCTGCGTATCCTCGTCGATACATCTCTCAGTCAGGGGGTGCGAGCCCTGCCGTGTCACTATAGCACAGGCGCCGCGCGCTCTCGAGAAAGGTTTGATTATTGGCGGGTAACAGGTGACAACACCCCACGAGCGGTTTGGGCATGGTATACTGAAGCCATGATTCGCCTCTCATTCATTACGCCCCTTGCACTGACGCTCCTGGCGCTGATCCCGGCGCTATGGGCTTTGACACTGCTCACGCCGCGTCGTCTGTCTCCGTGGCGCTTCTGGTCGAGCCTGGCACTGCGCAGCATCATCCTTCTTGCGCTCACCCTGGCGCTTGCCGGGACGCAGATCGTCATGCCGGTGCGTGAACTGACGACGGTTTTTCTGATCGATGTGTCGGACTCGATGACGCTGGTGCAACGCGAACGCGCCCTCCAGTATGTTAATGACGCGCTGACTGCCATGCGTCCAGGCGATCAGGCGGCGGTAGTAGTGTTCGGCGAAAATGCGCTGGTAGAGCGCGCTCCGGGACCTATCGGTCCGCTGAGTCGTTTGACGTCGGTTCCGATCACTTCGCGCACCAACCTGCAGGAGGCAGTGCAGTTGGGGCTGGCGCTCTTCCCGGCGGAAACGCAGAAGCGCTTGGTGCTTATCTCAGATGGCGGCGAAAATGCAGGGCGTGTGGCGGACGCAGCGCAGCTCGCGGCTATTCGCAACATCCCAATCGATGTGGTCTACCTGCCGGGCGAGCGAGGTCCCGATGTGATTGTTGCCGGGCTCAGCGCGCCAGCCGTCGTGCGAGAAGGGCAGGATCTCACGCTGCAGGCGAAGCTCACCTCGAACTATGCGACCAGGGGACGCCTGCAAACCTTTGTGGACGGGCAACTGATCGGTGAGCAGGAACTGTCTATTCCAGCAGGATCAAGCACTGTCGATATTCGCGCGCCGTCGGGCGAAACCGGGTTTCGTCGCCTCGAAGTGCGCCTTGACGCAGATGGCGATACCGAGCCGCAGAACAATCGAGGCGCTGCGTTCACCGAAGTGCTGGGACCGCCGCGTCTGCTGTTAATCGCCTCTGACGAGACACGTGCCATTAATCTGCGCAATGCGCTGCGCGCTGCCGAAGTGCGCGTCGACGTTCTCCCGCCTGATCGGGCGCCTGCCACGCTAGACCAACTCGGCGCCTATGCCGGGGTGATCATCGTCGATACGCCAGCGCGCGACATACCACGTTCATTGATGGAGGCGCTGCCAGTATACGTGCGCGAACTGGGGCGCGGGCTTGCGATGATCGGCGGCATCGACTCGTTTGGAGCTGGCGGGTACCGACGCACGCCGCTGGAACCGGTCTTGCCGGTGTTGCTCGATCCGCTCGACACAAAGCAGCAACCCGATCTGGCGCTGGTGATGGTGATCGACCGGAGCGGCAGCATGTCGGAATTTGTGGGCGGAAGTCGGCGCAACCGGCTTGATCTTGCGAAAGAAGCGGTCTATCAGGCAAGCCTCGGTCTAACGCCGAACGATCAGGTGGGACTGGTCGTGTTCGACGAAAGTGCAAACTGGGTGTTGCCGCTCCAGCGACTCCCCTCAATGGTTGAAATTGAACGGGCGCTTAGTTCGTTCGGCATTGGCGGCGGGACGAATATTCGACCGGGCATTGAACAGGCGGCGCAGGCGCTGGCAACTGCCAATGCAAAGATCAAGCACGTCATTCTGCTGACCGACGGCATTGCGGAGAGCAATTACAGCGATCTGATTGCGCAGATGCGCGCGGATGGCGTCACGATTTCGACGGTGGCTATCGGTGAAGACGCCAATCCTAATCTGGTCGATGTGGCAATTGCTGGCGGCGGTCGTTCCTATCGCGTGACCAGGGTCGAGGATGTGCCGCGTATCTTTTTGCAGGAAACGATCATCGCCGCCGGTCGCGACATTGTTGAGCAACGCATTGAACCGCAGGCAGGTCTGCCCTCGCCGATTATTCGCAGCCTGGGCGGGCTGCCGCCACTCTACGGCTACAATGGAACAGAAGTGCGCGAAACAGCGCGCACGTTTCTGCTCACGCCCGACGGCAAACCGCTGCTCGCGCAGTGGCAATATGGTCTGGGGCGCGTCGTCGCCTGGACGAGCGACATGCAGGGGCGCTGGGCGCGCGACTGGATTTCCTGGGATCAGTTTCCACGCTTTGCCGGTGGGCTTGTCGATCTCCTGCTCCCGCCGCGCGAAAGCGGAACGCTTGAACTCCGCGCAACTGCCGCCGGCCCGCGCGCATTTCTGGAATTGACTGCTCAGGATGAGCAGGGGCGTCCGCTCAACAATCTGACAATTGCAGGACGCACCGTTGATCCGCAGAATCAGGGAACAGCCGTCCAGTTTCAGCAGATTGGTCCGGGTCAGTACCGCGCCGTCGTCGATACGCCGTCGCCGGGGGTGTACCTGGCGCAAGTGGCGGCATCCGACGCGGAAGGGCGTCAGTTGGGCATTGCTGTGACCGGTATTGTGGTTAGTTACGCGCTGGAATACAGCACGCAGCGCGAAAATCTGCCACTGCTCACCGAGGTGGCGGGCATCAGCGGCGGACGGGTC
The DNA here is from genome assembly GCA_025062325.1 of Roseiflexus sp. GTDB lineage: Bacteria > Chloroflexota > Chloroflexia > Chloroflexales > Roseiflexaceae > Roseiflexus. The sequence continues at coordinate 1,215 of JANXAL010000030.1, read as the reverse complement.
AACCCGCCGCCTGAAGCCGTGTTCGCCTCGCCAAATCAGAATGTCGGTTCGGTACGAGAAATCGGATTTCCTCTGCTCTGGCTGGCGCTCCTGCTCTGGCCCCTCGACATTGCGGTGCGGCGCGTGATGCTGCGGATGGAAGATGTGGCGCCCTGGTTCGAACGACTCCGTCAGCGACGCCCGTCTCCCGTCGCTGCGTCGGAAGCGGCAACAGCTATGACGCGCCTCGGTGCAGCAAAACGGCGCGCAACCGCTGCGCGTTTCTCGCCAACGCTCAACGATTCCGGGACAGATCAGCCAAATGCGCCGCCAATGATCGCTCAGACCTCTCAGTCGTCGCGTTCATCGCCGGAAGCGCGTCCGCCAGCGCCAACGCCAGGAACATCGGAGTCTCGCGCCAGATCACCCGGCAAGCGCGCAGATTCGCCAGCATCGGCAGAAGAGCAGTTTGCCCGGTTGCTGGCGGCAAAACAACGCGCGCGGCGTAAATCGGAGGATCGGTGAGTGATCCCAGGCGAAGGTGACGCGAAACGTTCCCGGGGGTGCACGGCGACACGCGCGGGTGCGCGCCTCTCGCAAGTATCGAGTTTTTCAGGCGTAAGGAGCGTTTTCGGCATCTCGACGCCGGTTTTCCCCTCGTCCTCCCTTCCTCGCCGGTAGGGCGTTTCTGAGGGACGATGGATGTTTTCCACGTCCCGACGCTGTTGTTCCCCCTCATCCCCCCGATCCCCTTCTCCCACAAGGGGAGAAGGGGGAGCTTACGCATCTCAACGCTCCAAAAGGGCGATACAGTGGAAGGGCATGCCGGAAAGATCTACCCTTGTGAGATCCCCCCGACTCCCTCACACGTAGAGCGTTTTTGGCGCGATGGAAATTTTCCGTGTCCCGACGCCCTTGTTTCCCCTCATCCCCCCGACCCCCTTCTCCCACAAGGGGAGAAGGGGGAGTTGGGGCGTCCTGATGCCTGAAACGGACAATGCAACGTGAGGGCTTGCCAAAAAAACCTACACTTGTGAGGAGAAGGGGGCGGGGGCGCATTCTGACACCCTTTTCCCCCTCATCCCCCTGCCCCCTTCTCCCACCAGGGGAGAAGGGGGAGTGTGGGCATCCTAACGCCCAAGACGGGCGGTACAATGGAAGGGCTGCTGAAAAATCTACACTTGTGAGGTAGGGTCGCTCCCCTGTTGGCGCCCGTCGCGGGCAGGCGCGGGGGCC
>JANXAL010000044.1 GCA_025062325.1 Roseiflexus sp. | reverse complement strand
GGGTCGGGGGGATGAGGGGAAAACGGGCGTCAGGACGCGGCACATCCGCTTTGCACGCCAAAAAGCCTACACGTGAGAGTAGGAGGGATGAGGGGGGAACAAGGGCGTCAGAATGCATAACCTCCCTCTTCTCCCCCCGGTGGGAGAAGAGGGAGGGGGTATGAGGGGGAAAAAGAGCGTCGGGACGACGAAAATGCCCCTCGCACCTGAAAAACTCTACCCTTGAGAACTCTCGCCTCCTCCCTCACACCTCTCACCCTTGCCCGTAGGCGGTCACAACTCGCCAGGTGTGCTATTGCCATTCCGCAGAACCGGCAGACGGAGAGGCAAATCGCCGCGACTCAGTCGCTCAAGGGCTTCTTCCGGGCTGCGCACCGTCTCAATGTTGCTCATATCGATCCCCAAATGCGTCAGAGTCATCGCGACGGTGGCGGAAATACCGCTCACGACCACGCGGCAACCAAGCAAACGCAACGCCTGGATGGTCATCATCAACGCCTGCGCCACCGACGTATCGACGGTTGCGACGCCAGTAATATCGAGAATCATGAGCCGGGTACGATTGGCATGAACGGCTTCCAGCAGACGCGCTCGCAGCATATCGGCGCGGCGCGAGTCGACATGCCCGACAATCGGTGCGAGCAGGACGCCTTCAGCCAGCGAAACAACCGGCGTTTCCAGCGCACTGACTAGGTTCAACAATTCGCGCTCTGAGGCGAGCTGTTGTTGCAGTTGTTCATTGGTGCGGATGAGTTGCACCTGCTGCATTTCGAGTTCGCGGTTTGCAGTGCGCAGCGAGGAGAGCATCTCATTCAAAAGCGCGCTAAAATGCCAGAGCAGAACCATGACGAACACAGCTGTTGCACCTGCTCCTCCGATTTGCAGCGCTCCCTTGAACCACTCAGGAAGGTTTGAGATCATCACACCCTGGGGCAGCAGATGCCCAACACTGAGCGCGATCAGGCTGCATCCTGCACTGGCGGCGATCAGGCGCTTGAGCGGCTGGATGGTCAGATATTGCAACCCCAGCACTACCACCAGCAATGGCGTGAGCATCGGTGTCGCAAAGAGAAACGGCTGCACCAGGAGAATGATCAGGCCCCCCGCCAGCAAACCGACACTCGTCGCTAGAACGGCAGCCTGGACTTTCCCCTGTTGAACGCTGCGAAGTGCGTAGAGCAGAACGCCGCCGTTCGCTATGATTGCCACGCCGCTGATGCCGGTTGCCGGATCACGAAAGATCAGCGCCAGCACAAGAAAAACAACCCCAAACAGAAAGGCGACCGGCATATAGGCGGAGAGAAACCGGCGCAGTCGGGTCATCTGCGCCTGCAAGGTCGATTCGGGCATGACATCAGTGGTCATTGCGCCAATCCTTTCATCAGTGCGCCACCGCCATCACGCTCCCTATGCGGTGTGCGAGCCGCGTAACGAATTGACGTCAGCGACCAATCACGGTTAGCGCAGATCCAGAATTGCAATCCATCGAAATACCGATCAAGCGCAGCGTTAACATCGGCATTGAAGTACGGCGTCTGAGCGCGCATTGTCACAAACGACAATACTTCCTGAGCATGCATCACCAGAGCGCGATCAATTGCTTCTGGCAGGGAGCATTGATATTCGTGCTGAATGACCAGCACCAGGTTGTGCACGTCGCCATGTCGCATCTCCTTCGGATACGACAGCACATCATTGCACCAGCAGATAATGTTGTTCGCTGATCGTTCGAGTTGCTGCACCGCGGCATGGCGACGAGCATAGAATGGAAGTTCTATCCCATCCGCCAGTTCAATGAGATCGAAGCATGCGTAGACGGCGCCAGAAAATAATCGCGCAGCGCAGTACGTCGCCACATTCGGTGTCACGCCGCGCTGTCGATTGATAGTTTCCCAGCGATTAGCGGTAAAGTATAGATGCACGTGTTCGATAAATCGGCGCAGCCAGTCATTGGAAGCACGCGTCGCCAGACGACGACGAATATCGGCGAGCGCGCGGGTTAGCGCCCAATCCTGCGTTGTTGGCAAGGCGCCGTTGAGCACAGCAAGAAAACGTTCGTGAAGCGCGGTCATCTGCGGCAGATCGCGTCCAATGCCAGACTCATCGCACTGATCGTCCATAAAGAACAACCAGGCAATCCAGTCTGCTGCAATCTGCAACATCTCACGGTTTGCCCGTGGATAGGCGCGTGCAGCCAGCAGTCCATACCGCAAACGGCGGCTTTTCGCTCGCATTGTATCTGTCAATAAGCCAAAGGTTTCCGCCCAGGCGAGCGTCGCCTGATCGACCGCGTCGGCGTATGGGCTTATCGCCCCAGAAAACGGATAGACAAGTTGGGCGCTGTAATCCTGATCCACGGGCGTTCTCTATTGATGCGTCTCCCTTGACATCGACACAACTTGCCTAAAGTGTAACAGCGGTTGCGCAGCCCGAGCTGCACAGCATGTTGTCGAAATGGTATCAAAAGTGCAACCGCTGCGCATCACAATGGCGCACACACGCTCTCGATATGGACGGTGGGCGAATATAAGGAGAAACACCTTCAACAGCAAGGTTCGGCAATGCCGCATCTCCAGCAGAGACTTCAAGGGTCGGGACGCTACCGGCGCGCCCGGACCAACCCTCTTACCTGGGCACGCTTGCGGCGTGCCCCCACGTGCCCGCCTAGGTGCGCCTGCGGCGTGCCCCTACGTGCCCGCGCGCCTGGGCACGCTTGCGGCGTGTCCCCACGTGCCTGCCTGGGCGCGCCTGCGGCGTACCCCTATGTGCCCGCGCGCCCGGGCCCCCCAGCGGCGTGCCCCAACCATTTATAGCCCCACCCCACACCGCAGGATATGTTATAAAAACCCCCCAAATTCCCTTAAAAGAAAAGGGGTGTTACCGTATTGCGCAAAACAGGCCAACAGAGCCCCCCTGAGCTTTTCCGCCCATGGGGGGGGTATCTACCACCGACCCCGCGGGGGGGCGTGGGGCGAGAAAGGGGGGGGCCCGGCGGCCGGGGGGCCCGGGCGCGCGGGCACATAGGGGTA
>JANXAL010000023.1 GCA_025062325.1 Roseiflexus sp. | reverse complement strand
GGGGGGGGGGGGCCCCTTTGCATGTTTGCAACTGTTCGCGGGGGTGTTTTTTCCGCCCCACCCGGCCGCGCGGCCCCCCCCCCCCCCCTCCCCTCGCGCGTCCCCCCCCCCCCCCCCCCGCCCCCCCCCGCCCCCCCCCCCCCCCCCCCCCCCCCCCGCGACGGGTGGATCGCTGGCACGGAGGGCAGGCACGGCGGCTTGCTCCTCCAAATGCGGGGGCATTTGGAGGGGCGCCCACAGGGGGGCGCCCACGTGGACGAATCCGTAGCATCGTGCCAGGTGGAGCAGGCGCGGGGTCCTGTCCAATAGTTCCAGTTGGGCGGGTCTGAAACCCACCCGTACAGGGAGATGTCACCGAATAACCCAATGAGATGACGAATAAACGAATGCCCGCTGCCATTCGCTTATTCGCTTCTCCCATTCGTTGACAGACGAAAGAGGCACGGGGCACGAGGCGCCCATTCGCTCATTCGCCTCCTCCATTCGTTGACCCTATTCGCTCATTCGCTGCTCCTTCCGTTCGCTGCTCCGCCAACCGCTGACTCAATGTCTCAAGCGTCGTTGAGCAGAAGAAGCGGCGATGGCGCTCGAAACCGAGGCGCTCATACCAGGCGCGGGCATGGTCGTTCTCCCACCCAACCTCCAGTTCCACGGCGCGGCAGCCGTGCGCACGCGCATAGGGCAGCAGGCTTGCCAGCAGTGCGCGCGCCAGTCCGCGTCCGCGCCACGCCGGTCTGACGTACAACTCGTCAATCAGTAGAAAACGCCCCCCTGCCTCGATTGACAGCCCCAGCGATCCGACGACGTATCCAACAATGTCATCATCAACGGCAGCAACGTAAACCACGCCATATTCAGGGTGATCCAGCAACGTGCGTAATGCGTCGCGGGTGCGTTGCGGATCGAACGGATCGCCGTCGCTGGTGTGGAGCGCCTCGATCAGCGGCAACAGCGCATCGAGGTCGCCGGAGGTGAATGGGCGGATAGCGGGTGTCAGGTGTTGCATCGATTTTTTGCCAAATGGTAGGGGCAAGGCGGCGCCTTGCCCCAAATGGCATGATCAAGCCGCCGCCTTGCCCCCGATGGTCCTAATTTTCCGAACGCTCATCGCGGCAGCGCCGTCACATCAATGGAACTGCTCCTCTTCCGTCGAACCGGCAAGCGCTGTCGTTGAGGACATACCGCCAGAAATAATAGTCGCCACTTCGTCGAAGTAACCGGTTCCCACCTCGTGCTGATGCCGGGTGGCCGTGTACCCTTCTTTCTCAGCAGCGAATTCCGCCTGCTGCAATCGCACATAGGCGGTCATTCCTTCGGCGAGATAGGCTTTAGCAAGCTCGAAAGCGTGGTAATTGATCATGTGCCAGCCTGCCAGTGTGATGAACTGGAACTTGTACCCCATCGCCGCCAGCTCACGCTGGAACTTCGCAATCGTCGCGTCGTCCAGGTTGCGTTTCCAGTTGAACGACGGCGAGCAGTTGTACGCCAGCATCTTGCCGGGAAACTTCGCGTGGATGCCCTCGGCGAACCGGCGCGCCTCGTCGAGATCGGGGTGCGCCGTCTCGCACCAGATCAGATCGGCATACGGCGCATATGCCAGACCCCGGGCAATCGCCGCGTCCAGACCGCTCTTCACGCGGTAGAACCCTTCCGGCGTGCGCTCACCAGTGATGAAGGGCCGGTCGTACTCATCGGCGTCGGAGAGAAGCAGCGTCGCTGCCTGCGCGTCGGTGCGCGCAATCAGCACTGTTGGCACATCAAGCACATCGGCAGCCAGGCGTGCCGCTGTCAACGTGCGGATAAACTGCGACGTCGGCACGAGCACCTTGCCGCCCAGGTGACCGCACTTCTTTTCAGACGCCAGTTGATCCTCAAAGTGCACGCCAGCCGCACCCGCCTCGATCATCGCCTTCGTCAATTCAAAGGCATGCAGCGGACCGCCAAAGCCGGCCTCGGCGTCGGCGACAATTGGCGCATACCAGTAGATGTCGTTCTTGCCCTCGGATGCGTGGATCTGATCAGCGCGCATCAGCGCGTTATTAATGCGTCGCACGAGCGCCGGGACGCTGTTCGATGGATAGAGACTCTGGTCGGGATAGGTCTGCCCTGCCAGGTTCGCATCGGCGGCAACCTGCCAGCCGCTTATGTAGATCGCCTTGAGACCCGCGCGCACCATCTGCGTTGCCTGCGCGCCAGTCAGCGCGCCAAACGTCGCAATATACGGCTCGGTTTGCAACAGGTCCCACAGACGGCGTGCGCCCACGTTCGCCAGGGTATACTCTACCTTCAACGTACTGCGCAACCGCACCACATCAGCGGCGCTGTAGTCGCGTCGAATGCCCTTCCAGCGCGGGTCGGTCGCCCAGCGCCGTTCCAATTCGGCGATTTCCTGGTCTCGGTTCAAGCTAGCCATACAACACTCCTTTGTGTGATTCAATCCAGACGGCGGTAGCCAGGGATGGTCAGGAACTCCACGAACTCGCGTGACAGCGTTAGTTCGTCGAGCAATTCAGCCGCTTGCGCGAAGTGGTGATCGCCGGTGCGTGCTGAGACGAGCGTGTGCAGCTCTTCGTCACGAATGGTCTTGTACATAGTTTCATCAATGGTGCGGCCGTCGTCCAGGCGAGCGTTATAGCGCACCCATTGCCAGATCTGCGAACGCGCGATTTCAGCCGTCGCTACATCTTCCATCAGGTTGAAAATTGCTACAGCGCCGCGACCGCCAAGCCACGCCTCGATGTACTGCAAGGCAACACTGATATTATTGCGCAAACCCGCCTCAGTGATTGTCCCCTGTGGAATGGTCAGTAGATCGGCGGCGGTCACACGCACCTCCGGCACATAGTGAATCTGATGGTCGCCCTGATATGCGGTGTTGAAGACTTCGAGCACGGTTGGCACCAGGTCGGGGTGCGCAACCCAGGCGCCATCGAACCCCTGCTTCGCCTCACGCTCCTTGTCAGCGCGGACTTGCGCCAACGCGCGTTCGGTAATCTCTGGCTCGCGCCGGTTCGGAATGAACGCCGACATGCCGCCGAGCGCATGGGCGCCGTGTTTATGGCAGGAATAGACCAGGAGTTCCGCTGCCGAGCGCAGGAAGTGCGTCGTCATCGTCACCTGCGCGCGATCCGGGAAGATCCAGTCGCTGCGATGGTTGAACGTCTTGATAAAGCTATAAATATAGTCCCAGCGTCCCAGGTTCAGCCCGCTGCTGTGTTCGCGCAATTCATACAGAATCTCTTCCATCTCGAACGCGGCCAGGATATGCTCAATCAGCACCGTGGCGCGGATCGTGCCGCGCGGAATGCCGAGCCGCTCCTGCGCAAAGTTGAATACATCATTCCACAGCCGGGCTTCCAGATGGCTTTGCATCTTCGGCAGGTAGAAGTACGGACCGCTGCCGCGCCGGATCAACTCGTGCGCATTGTGGAAGAAGTAGAGACCGAAGTCGAAGAATGCGCCAGCCACCGGCTCGCCATCAACGTGCATGTGCTTCTCGACAAGATGCCAGCCGCGCGGACGCACGGCTAGCGTGGCAATGGTGTTGTTCAGACGATACTCGCGCCCCTCAGGGCTCACGAATGTGATCGTCCGGCGCACGGCATCACGCAGATTGAGCTGCCCCTGGACCATATTCTCCCAGGTTGGCGCATTCGCGTCTTCAAAGTCAGCCATGAACACCTGCGCGCCAGAGTTCAGCGCATTGATCACCATGCGCCGGTCGGTTGGACCAGTGATCTCCACTCGTCGGTTCGAGAAATCGGCGGGGATCGATGCCACCTTCCAGTCGCCGCCGCGGATCTCAGCCGTCTGCGGCAGAAAATCGGGCATTGCGCCCGCTCTGATGTCCGCCCAGCGCTGCTCGCGCGCCGCAAGTAACGCGCGTCGGCGATGCTCGAACTGACGCGCTAAGGCAGCAACAAAATCGAGCGCTTCAACTGTGAGGATCTCCGACCACTCCGGTCTGGTCGGACCAAGGATTTCGACACGATGCGGTGTGTCCACTGTTTTCCTCCTTGAAACAACCAGGCGCTTCCTCTATATTAGTGACGCCAGTTACAATCTTTAAGTTGCGCAGAGAGAGAACGCTGGTTCTTGGAGCGACCGTTCCTTCAGTATACCCCATGTTGCGCTGCATCATGCGGAGAATCAGGCGTCGCACATGGCAATGATAAGTGGCAGGCGATGAGTAGTGACGAGTGATGAGTGACGAGTGACGAGTGACGAGTGATGAGTGACGAGTGACGAGTGATGAGTGGCGAGTGATGAGTGGCGAGTGATGAGTGGCGAGTGACGAGTGGCGAGTGATGAGTGGCGAGTGATGAGTGGCGAGTGACGAGACTGCTCGCCCGGCGAGAATCCGGTATACCTGCATTGCCGAGTCGCACTTTCTCTAAGCTGCGGGCTAAGGAACTGTGAGAAACCGGCACCATCTGCGCTAGCCCGCGAAGGCAGGCTTCGCATGCTGCAGCCCGCGGCTAAAATAGCCTAGTATTCCCGGGCGCCGCAGGCTTGAAGCCCTGGCTGAGGTCATGAAAGTCCCTCGGGGGCTTCCACATCCTGAGCGAGGGCTTATGGTTTTTGAGAAAATAATTAGGTATCGCCCGGTCGAGCCCGCGCAGGCGGGCTTCGCTTTCCATGGCCGCAGCTCCAAACGCCGGGCAGGTAGGCGCGCAGCGGAACATGTATTGCCCAAAACAAACGCCGGGACACAGGTTATGCGAAAAACTACCTCTGCAAGGAACCTTTCCCGCTCTCCTGCACCTCTTCGATCCGCCATTCGCCAGCGTACACATTGAATGACGCGCCGCGCAGGAAGCCGATCAGGGTCATATTGAACTGCTGCGCCAGGGCGACCGCCAGGGTCGATGGCGCGCCAATCGCTGCAACGACCGGGATGCGCGCCGTCAGCGCTTTCTGCAGGATCTCGAACCCGGCGCGCCCGCTCACGAGCAGGATCGCCTGGCTCAATGCGCCAAGACGCCCTTGGAGCAGGTGCGCGCCGATCAGTTTATCGACCGCGTTGTGTCGTCCGATGTCCTCGTGTAGCGCAAGGAGGTCGCCATTGGCAGCAAACAATGCCGCCGCGTGCAGCCCGCCAGTTTTCTGGAAGAGCGCCTGCGCTCGTCGGAGTGCGGCGTCGATGCTGGTCAGCACCGGAAACGAGATACGCACTCCATCGTCATCGGGCAGCGGCGCGCAACCGCGGGTGCGCAGCGCCTCGAGCGACGCTTTGCCGCAGACGCCGCATGATGACGAGATGTAGAACAGACGTCGGGCGTGAGACAGGTCAGGTTGCGCCCCCGGACGGAGATCAACCGTGATGGTGTTGAAACGTGCCTCTTCATCAATGTCTGGATCGGCGCAGGAGCGGATGGTTGCAATGTCGTTACGTTCATGCACAATGCCTTCGTTGAACAAAAAACCGGCGGCCAGTTCGAAGTCTTCCCCTGGCGTGCGCAGGATTGTCGTCAGTGGAATGATGTGCGCACCATTGGCAGTGGGGAGCGCCAAGCGGATCTCCAGCGGCTCTTCGACCACCAGCGCGTCCCGATCGCGCGTCAACTGTCCGTCGCGCACCCGAATGACGGTGCGCCGTTGCACGTTGGGTCGGGTGAGCATTGCGGTCTCCAGAAAAATGCGATCTCTGAATGTCCGTTAAGGATGCGCATTGGGATTCTCCACTCTCAGCCCTTCACGCGCAGCCACGACGTTCAATTCATTATCAGCCGACACAAACAATCGACGGCAGCCCGCTGCCCACACAAAGCGAATTGATTTCTAGAGCCGCTGCCAGCTGCACAGCGTCGTAACCGCGCAAGGCATGGGTTTCTGCCGCACTCATTGCGCGGGGGATAACTGCATCCGTCAACTCGACAATCTGATATGTACTTGCGAGGTCTGAACGAAAGGCGTTACAGGCAGCCAGAGCATCAGCTTCAACAATGCTTCCTCTGCGCGCTCGACGGATGATGGCAGCAATGATCTCAACGGGGGTGATTGCTGCAATGAAAATCTCATTATGCAATGCAGGGTCGAATAAACCGCTTATCCACGCAGATCCCGTCTCCTGGATATAACGCTTGACCAGTGCGCTGCTGTCCAGATAGTAATCCGTCACTTAGCGCCGCTCCTCGATGATCGTCTGCGAGACCGGCTCGCCTTGAGTCTGGACGAACGGTTGTCTAGAAACGTCTTCGCAGGAGGATGTCTTGATTTTCTTGACCAATCCGGCAGCCAGCAGAGAATGGTAGAACATTTGACGTTTGCCTATCGCTTCGTGAGAAGCCAACCGCTCTTGCACGACCTAGCTGACCTGAAGCAATTCGTGTGGTTCAAGATGCTCAAGAGACTCAAGCACCTGGGAAAGCATCGTCTGGGACATCTTCGACCTCCTTTGTTTCTTTGCACAATCGTACCACATCCAGCCGCTGCACAGTCACAACGGCTTTGTAGGCAGGCACGCCCGAGCCGGGATCGCGGCGATGGGGCGCGATCAGGACGTTGCCTTCGGGCCAGTGGACCTGCACGTTGCGCGGTTTCATCGGCGCATATTTCACCCGCGCCCGCATTTCGCCCACCTCCGACCGGATGAGCACCAGGTCGCCTTCGCGCACGCCAAGCGCGGCGGCATCATCCGGGTTGATAAGCACGTCGTCGCGCCGTGCGCCGTTGAGCGGATCACGTTCGCCGTAGATAAGTGAGTTGAACTGCTTGCCGCGGCGCGTTCGGAGCAGAAAGGCGCCATCCGGCAGCGACGTGTCCGGCGGCGTCAGCGGCGTCATCACTGCACGACCGTCGGGCGTGGCGAAGACCCCGCCACGACACAGAATGCGCCCGCCCCACTGCACATGGTCGCCCGCGCGCCGCAGCCGCTGAATGCCATCGTACTCCGGCACGATGCGCGCAATTTCATCGCGGATCTGCTGCCCGCTTTCAAAGTGAATGAGATGGGCGCGCTCCGGCGCCACCCGTTCCGCCACCTGCATGAAAATCTCCCACTCGCTGCGCGCTTCCGCAGGTGGCGGCACAATCTGCGGCGAGAAGATGATCTCGCGCTCGGTGCTGGTCTCGGTTCCGCCATCGCGCTGCTCATAGCGCGTAGCGGCTGGCAACAGAATGACGGTATCCGCCGGATCGACGAGCATCTGCGAGGTGAGGATGATATCCTGATGCACACGTAGCGTCGGACGCGCCAGCGCCGCGCGAATATACTCCGGGTCGGGCAGAGTGTCGAGGAAATTGCCGCCTGCCGCATAGAAAACGTCGATCTCGCCGGCGTGCGCTGCATCGAGCATATCGCCGCAGGTCAACCCCCGCCACGCCGGGACATCGAACCCCCACTGCGCGCTTAACCAGCGTGCGTGTTCTTCATTCACCGGTCGTCCGCCGGGGAAGGTAGTGGCGGTACATCCCATTTCGCCGCCTCCCTGAACGCCGCTATGTCCGCGGATCGGCATGACGCCGCAGAACTCGCGCCCGATGAAGCCGCGCGCCAGCGCCAGGTTCAGGATCGCTTTGACGTTCTCAACGCCGTATTCATGCTGGGTGATTCCCATGCTCCAGACAAACACGGCGCTCTTCGCTCGCGCCAGAATTTCAGCAAATGCGCGCATCTCCTCGCGGCTCGCGCCGCTGACACGCTCCAGCATGTCCCATGATTGCGTTTCCAGGTGCGCTTTCACCTGTGGAAAGCCGCTGGTGTGCTCTGCAATGAAGGCGTGGTCAAGCCAGTCGTTTTCGATCAGATGCTTGAGCGTTCCGTTCAGGAAGGCTATGTCGCCGCCAGTGTGGATCTGGAAGAAACGGTCGGCAAGGCGGGTGCCGAACAGCGCGCTCTCGAAGACGCTTGGCACCCAGTAGCGCTCCAGCCCCGGCTCACGGTACGGGTTCACCACAAAGATGCGCGTGCCCTGCTGCTTCGCATAGTAGAGGTATTTGGTGGTGACCGGCTGATTGTTCGGCGTGTCGCTGCCGATGAAGATCAGTGCATCAGTACCGATCCAGTCGCGGTAACTGCAGGTCGAAGCGGCCACGCCGAGCGTCTGTTTCATAGCGGTCGTACTGGGAGCGTGACACAGCCGTGCGGCGTTGTCCACATTGTTTGTGCCGAGAAAACGCGCTGCCTTTTGTGCCACGTAGTACGTTTCGTTCATGATGCCGCGCGAGGTCAGGTAGAACGCCACGCGCCGCGGATCGGTCGCGCGGATGCGGTCGGCAATTACATCGAGCGCCTGATCCCACGTGATGCGGCGGAAACCAGCATCGCCGCGTCGGCGAATCATCGGGTAAGGGAGGCGACCGAGGGCGCGCAATTGCCGACCGTTCAACGTGCGCAGTTTGGCGACCTCGTCAAGTTGGCGGATGTCGAGCGGCGGCATAGTATTGAGTCGTAGCAGATGCAGTCGCACCGTGCAGAGGTGGATGCCGTCCATCGTGAAATCGTGCAGACCAGTCGTGCCGAGGGCGCACCCATCGCACACGCCGTCGCGCAGGATGCGCCACGCAGCGCCGAGATTATCGCGGTTCTCCCAGACGGCGCGGACAATTTCCCAGTAGTGGTTCGGCTTCACATGGCCCAGCCCATTGGGAACGAGGCTGACCCACGTGGCGGGATTGAAGCCGCGCAGTTTCATAGCGCCTCCTTTGCGGTTGCGGAGAAAGGGGGACGACTATAGACATATTGTACCAGCAGCTAGCGCTGTTGTCATCGTTGCAAGGGTGAACAGCGGCTGGGTGACAATATTCCTCATGCGCTTTGAACTGCGACGTCCTGCTCACACAGCGTGCCGCGATGCAATGGCGCAAAGACGCAACGCTTCGCAATCGGGACGCCTTGCGCCTCTGCGTCAGCCTTGCCAAGAAACCTTCTGGCGAGCCGGCCGCCTACTGCGCAGCCTGGCGCGAGAGAAGCCCGACTGCCGCATCGCCCACCGGTATGCTATAATGCATCTCGCGCCGTCAGATAACGGATAGGAGGGCGCATGAACCTTATCGACATTCTCTTCTTGCTAGGCGTGCTTGGCGGGCTGGCCCTTGGCTTTTTTCAGGGCACCATCAAGCTGACGATAGCTATCATTTCATTCTACATTAGTATCATCATGGCAAGCCTCTACTTCCAGGCGCTTGGGCGGTTCTTCCGTGAACGCTTTGGCACATCGTTCGATGTCGCGCAGATCGTCGCATTTGGCGTAATCCTGCTGGTTGCATTTCTGTTGATTACGACCGCCGGACTGTATACCTTCCGCTACGCTAAAATGCCCGCCAGCCTAGATTTCATCGACAAAATCGTCGGTACGCTGCTCGGTCTGGTAATGGGAGCGTTGTTCCTGGGCATGCTCGCCATTCTGCTCGAGCAACTGTTCGTATTTCGCGATACAGCGGGGACGGTGACATTTCCGATCGTCAAATCGTTCCAGAGCGGAGTGCGCGGTTCGGTGCTTGTTCAGTTCTTCGCCAACAACATCCTGCCGCTGATCTATGAGTCGGTAAAGCCGATTCTGCCGCGCGAAACTGAAATTATCTTTATCATCCGGTGATTATTCCCGGCAGTATGGTCCTGCCTGCTTTTTCGAGGTTCTTTCCGTGGCTATCGCCCTCCAGACGCTCGAAACGCTCGAGTTTCCTAAAGTCCGTCAGCATCTCGCACGCTACACGGCATTTTCAGTGTCGCGCGAGATGGCGTTAAGCCTGACGCCGTCGGTCGACCCGGCTGAGGTGCGCCGACGCCTGCGCCTGACCGATGAGGCGCGCCGTTTGCTCGATGAGATGCCCGACCTCACGATCGGCGGCGCGCGCGATGTGCGTCCGGCGGTTGGTCGGGCGCGGCGCGGCGGAGTGTGCGATGCATCGACGCTCCTGGACATCGCGGCAACGCTCGCCAGCGCACGTCGTCTGCGCACGACGCTGCTCAAGCTTGACCCGGAAGCCTTTCCGCTCATCCGCGAGATTGCTGCTCACCTGCCGCTCTTGCCAGAGATTGAAGATGTCATTGCGCGCGCAATTGGGGATGATGGTCAGGTGCTCGACAGTGCCAGCCCTAAACTGGCGCGGCTGCGTGCTGAGGTGCGCACTGCATTCAACCGCCTGCAGGAAAAACTCCACGGCTTGATCATGTCCCACGCCGATGCGCTGCAGGAGCCGATCATCACGGTGCGCAACGGGCGCTATGTGATCCCGGTGAAAGCCACACACCGCCGCGCTATTCGCGGTCTGGTGCACGATCAATCGGCAAGCGGCGCCACGCTGTATATCGAGCCGCTCACAGTCGTCGATCTGAACAATGCCTGGCGCGAACTGCAACTCGCCGAGCAGGAAGAAGTCGAGCGCATCCTGGCGGAACTGTCGGCGCAGGTCGGCGACCACGCCGACGCGATTATCATCGGCGTCGAGACGCTGGCAACCCTCGATCTGGCGCTTGCTATGGCGCGATATGCTGCTGCGATGCGCTGTGTGATGCCAGAGATCGTCGATGCGCCGCTGTCGCCTGACGAACCGCCCCTCCTCCTGACTGCTGCGCGACATCCGTTGATCGATCCGCAGAAGGTCGTGCCGATCAATATGCGCCTCGGCGGTCCGTTTCGGATTCTGCTGATCACCGGTCCCAACACTGGCGGTAAAACTGTTGCACTCAAAACGACCGGCCTGCTGGCGGTGATGGCGCAGGCAGGAATGCACATTCCTGCATCCCAACCGTCGCGCCTGCCAGTGTTCAAACAGATCTTCGCCGATATTGGCGATGAGCAGAGCATCGAACAGAGCCTTTCGACCTTCTCGTCGCACATGACGAACATTATCCGCATTCTGCGCGCATTGGAAGGCGAGCCAGTCGCGGAGAACGCCGAAGGGTCCATAGCAGAGCATCCGACCGCGGAGAACGCCGAAGGGTCCATAGCGGAGCATCCGACCGACGAGCGCACGATCACTGCCAATACCTCGCCTGAAGCAGCGCATACCGACCGCCTTCCGGCGCTCGTGTTGCTCGATGAGCTTGGCGCCGGCACCGATCCGGTGGAAGGCTCGGCGCTGGCGCGCGCGATTATTGAGCGATTGCTGGAGCTCGGCGTGCTTGGCGTCGCCACGACGCACTACGCTGAGTTGAAAGCGTTTGCCTACGCCACACCCGGCGTCGAAAACGCATCGGTTGAGTTCGATGTCGAAACCCTTGCACCGACGTACAAATTGACCATCGGTTTGCCAGGGCGCTCGAATGCGCTGGCCATCGCAGCGCGGCTGGGGCTGTCACCGGCGCTGATCGAGCGCGCCCGTGCTAGCATGGCGCGCCAGGACGTTCAGGTTGAAGACCTGCTCGCGGGCATCCATCGTGAGCGCAACGCTGCTGCGGCCGAGTTGCAGCGCGCAGCGGAGGTGCGTGCCGATGCTGAGAAATACCGCGAACGACTCGCTGCCGAGTTGCGCGAATTCGAGGCGCGGCGCGACGAGGCCTGGCAGGCGGCGCGTGAGGAAATTGAAGCAGAGCTGCGCCAGGTGCGCAGCGAGATGCGGCGGTTGCGCGATGAGTTTCGCTCGGTATCGGTGTCGCGCCAATGGCTCGAAGAGGCAGAGCGACGACTGCAGGAGGCTCGTGCCAGGCTCCCTGAAACGCCGCCCGGCAAACCTGCTGAACGTGTCGCTGTGACGACCGCCATTGAGCCCGGTCCGCGCCCGCTTCGACCCGGAGACGTCGTGCGGGTGCGCTCCGTGGGGTTGATCGGTGAGATCCTTTCGATCAATGAGGAAGAGCAGACTGCCGACGTCCAAGTTGGCGGGTTTCGGATGCAGGTCGATCTCTCCGAACTGACGCGCGAAAAGCGTGGCTATGGGAAAGAGGGGCAGCTTGCTCGCCTGATCGACGAATCGCGCGGGATATCCATCCCCGTCCCGCGTGATGTATCGCTCGAACTCGATATACGCGGCTGGCGGGCTGCCGATGTGCGCGACCGTCTTGATCGCTACCTGAATGACGCCTATCTTACCGGATTGCCGTGGGTGCGGATCATTCATGGCAAAGGCACCGGCGCACTGCGGCAGACGGTGCGCGATCTGCTCAAGGATCACAAACTGGTCGCATCGTTCAGCAGCGCCAGCGCAACGGAAGGCGGCGAAGGCGTCACCATTGTGCGGCTGCAGGAACGGTGACCCGACTATGTCGCAGTGGATGGTGTTCTCGCTCCTGCTAACGGCGCTCCTGTTGCCGCTGATCGGCGCCATCGCGCTGCGGCTGACGCGGCAGCGCCTCAATGAGCGGGTGCGTTTGACGCTAGCAGTTATCATCTTCGGGGCAGCGTTTAGCGCGGTCTTCGTCCTGGCGCGCAGCGATACGTCGAGCCTGCGCATCGCCGGATTGACTGTGATGCAGCCAATTGCCGCGCCTGTTGTCGAAGCGCCTTCGATTCTGCCGACCAGCGTTCTGTCGCCAGAGGAGATTACCGACACACCAGCAGTACAACCCGCAGCGGCAACAGCAACACCGGAATCGATCACAATGCCCGAACCGACTGCCGCGCCGAAGGCGAGGCCCGAACCGACCGCTGCGCCGACGGCGACGCCCGAACCGACCGCCGCGCCAACGGCGACGCCCGAACCGACTGCCACCCCTACACAACAGACGGGTCTGCGGCGGTATGTCGTGCAACCAGGAGACACGCTGCGCGCAATTGCAGAACGCAACGGCGTGACAGTCGAGGCGCTGCTGCGCGCCAATAATCTGACGCCTGCCGCCGCCGATAACTTGCGTATTGGACAGGAGTTGATTATTCCATGACAGCAGCAACATCAGCGAGTGCACAAAGCGTGACGCTGCGATACACCCACACGCTTGACGAACAACTCCACGCCTGTCGACTTTACCAGCGCTCGACGCGCAAGCACCTGTTCTACAAAGGCGTCGCTGTGATCGCCATCTTCAGCGCCGTGTGGATATCGTTGACAGCAGGAGTGCAACCGGCGGCGCTGCTGCTGCTGGCGCTTGGGTTGTTCACCTGGTTTGATCCCGTACCGCTGCTGCTCGTCTGGTCTGCTTTTCGCAGCAGTCCAGCATTGCGCCAGCCGATAGAAACCGTCTTTGACCGCAAGGGCGTCCATTTTTGCTTCGGTACAGAACGGATCAGTCGTCCCTGGGACCGCTACCAATCGTTTGTCGAGAGTGACCGCGTCTTCGTGTTGATCCATGGTCGCTGGGCGTATTCGGTGGTGCCAAAGCGCGCATTTGCTGATCAGAAAGCGATAGACGAGTTTCGGGAACTTCTGCGAGCAAACATCCGTCGATCAAGATAGCGTATTGGCGGATGGTATGGAAAAGTGCAGTACAAGTCTCCCACTCATCATCATAACCCTGCTGACAGGAATTGCGCTGGGCTGGTTCCTTAACGACGTGGCGCATCGCCCGCCGACGCCGCTGGCGCTCGAACCAGCAGCGACGCCTGTTCTTCCAGCGCCGACTGCTAGCATTTCGGTCACATCGACCGCATTGCTGTCAACGACACCGAATGCGCTGCTGCCAACCGCGTTCCCTGTTCCAACTGTTGCGCCCACGCCGCCAACGCCTGAGCCTCCGTCCACGGCCATCCCACTGCGCATCATTGGCTATGCGGGGCATCGGGTCGCTCCAGGTGAGACGCTCGAACAGATTGCGGAACGCTACAATAGCACTGTCGATCTTATTGAAACATACAACCGACTCAAAGCGCCGCTGCGTGTTGGCAGAGAGCTGGTTGTGCCACTGCTTGCGCCCTCTGACGCAGGTGATGCGCTGCTGGTGCGACGCGGCGGCACAGAGCGCCCCTGGATCGCCCTGACCTTCGACGCTGGCGCAGGTGCGGCGCCGACGCCGCGCATCCTGGAGGCGTTGCGCAAACGCGGCATAACGATCACCTTTTTCCTGACCGGACGCTGGATGCGCGCTAATCCCGACCTGGTGCGGCGGATGGTAGCGGACGGTCACGAACTCGCCAACCACACGACGAACCATCCCGACCTGACAACGCTCGATGATGACGCCATCCGCCGCGAACTGAACGAAACCGAGGAGATCCTGCAGGAGATTGCGCCGGGAGCGACAACGCGACCCTTCTTCCGTCCGCCATATGGTGCGTACAACGAACGGGTGCTACGCGTGGCCCTGTCGGAAGGGTATCTGCCAGTCTACTGGACGCTCGACAGCCTGGATTCGGTTGGCGAACCGAAGACGCCGGAGTTTCTGGTTGAGCGGGTGACCCGAAAACTTAGCCCGGAAGACTTGCGCGGTGCAATCATTCTGGCGCACTGCGGCAGTGAAGCAACTGCCGATGCACTGCCGACGATTCTGGATCGATTTGCAGCAATGGGGTTCGAGGTGCGAAGATTGTCGGACGTACTCAGATAGTATCGCGGGCGCCCAGGGGGAGCGCCCCTACCGTAAATGTCTCTGTCCTCGTAGGGGCAGGCACGGAGGCCTGCCCTGCCCGCAATTGCCCTATCCATTGGGAGCGCCTACAGAGGGGCGTCCCTACTTGCTATAGGCGTAGTTGGTGTACCCTGCCTCGTTCACCTTGTGCCACTCGTAGATCGCCGCGCGGAACGCCTTCCAATCCTCGTAGATCGCTTTGAAATCGGCGTCCTTGGCGGCGAACTCATCATACAGTTCGAACGCAGCCTTTTCAGCGGCCTCAAGGATTTCGCGGCTGTAGGGTTTCAGTTGGACGCCGCCCTCCACCAGGCGCTTGAGGGCTTCGCGGTTGCGCGCATCGTACCGCGCCAGCATCGTAATGTTCGCCTCAGCCGCCGCCGTCTTGATCGCCTCCTGATACGCCTTGGGCAGCTCATTCCATTTGTCGAGATTGATCTGCACTTCTAGCGTCGGACCCGGCTCCCACCATCCTGGATAGTAGTAGAACTTTGCCGCTTTGTTCAGACCAAGTTTCTCGTCGTCATACGGCCCGACCCACTCCGCCGCGTCGACGGCGCCGGTCTGCAATGCCTGGAAGATTTCGCCACCTGGGATGACCTGCACTGTAACGCCAAGTTTAGTCAGCACCTGGCCACCGAGACCGGGGATGCGCATCTTGAGACCCTGGAGGTCGGCGACAGTATTGATCTCCTTACGGAACCAGCCGCCCATCTGAGTGCCGGTGTTGCCAGCCGGGAACTGGATAACGTTGAAGAGTTTGGCATACACTGCCTGCAGTTTCTCCAGTCCGCCGCCTTCGTACAGCCAGGCATTCTGTTGCTGGGCATTGAGACCAAAGGGCAGCGAGGTGCCAAATGCAGTGACTGGGCTCTTACCAACATAGTAATACGATGCAGTATGACCGATCGGAACGGCGCCCTGCTGCACCACGTCGAGTACCTGGAGAGCAGGTGCAAGTTCGCCTGCCGCACGCGGCTTAATCTTGAACTTTCCGTCGGTCATTGCCGCCACACGGTCTGCGACTGTCTGAGCGCCGCCAAAGATCGTGTCGAGTGCAACAGGCCAACTGGTAGCCATGTCCCACTCAAGCGCGGGCATTTCAGTCGTCTGGGCTGGCGCCTGCGCCTGTGGCGCGGTTGCTGCCGGCGCAGTCGTCGCCTGCTGGGCTGGTGCAGTCGTCGCCTGCTGACCGGGAGCGGTCGTCGCCTGCTGGGCTGGCGCCGGCGCCTGACCGCACGCTGCCAGGGTGACAGCCGTCAGGGCCGCACTGCCCGCCGCGACGCTGCGAAGAAACACTCGTCGTTGCATGGTGTTGCTGCTCCTTGCTTCAGAACCATCTGTTGAACCAAAGGAGGGGTATACGAAAAGTATACTTGATAACGTTTAGATGCGCAAGGCAATGTTGTCATGGGGAGCAGCCATGCACAACGTTTCGACGCGCCGGTTGTAGGGTGCACAGGAGCCCCCGGATTCGCAGGATTGCGACGGATAGGCACGGATCAGTCGCCTTCTATCGCAAGCGGATCCGCGTGAGTTCGTCGCGGTCCGAGTAAATCCGTATTCCTGATCATGACAAACCGCGCTTGTACCTGTAGAACAAACGCGCGCCAGCGAGCGCTTCGCTGACGCGCACGGCTTTACCGGATCGCCCGAAGCGAACCTTACCCCTCCTTCACAGCGTTCTTCAGGGTGCTGCTGGCGCTGAAGCCAGGCGTCCGGGTCGCCGGAATGTGGATCTTCGTGCGGGTCTGCGGATTCACCCCCTCGCGCGCCTGGCGCTGCCGCACCTCGAACGTCCCGAAGCCGGTGAGCGTGACTTTCTCACCGCGCTTCAACGCCTCGGTAATGACTTCCAGCGCCGCATCGACGATTTCCTTCGTCTCCTTCTGCGACCGGTTCGCTCGCTCGGCGACCGCCTTGATGAAGTCGGTTTTCTGCATACTGCTTCTATCCTTTCTGTGGAGCTGTCGTATGACTTTTTCTCTTCAATACGCAGTATACAGCGTTTGTCAAGTATGTTTCCTCATCAGGACGCTGTGAAATGCCATCGAACGTTTTCAACTCGTGTTTAAGGCTTTCTGATGCGATCTTTTTTGACGCCCGCGCAGATACTCCGCCGCCGCCAGCACCCGCGGACGCGCCGCATACAGGCGCGAGAGCCAGCGCTGACGCTCCAACCGGTCGGGAATGCAGCCCGGATGATCCAGAATATACTGGCGTTGGCAGCGCCTGATGCACTCCCAGCGATGGAGCAGGCGGCGCCAGTCCTCATCGCCAAGTTGCGCCAGTTCTCGTGCGGCGCTCGCGCTGGTATTGGCATCGTACACAAGCTGTGCAATCAAGCGATCCGCCGGATCGCCGTCTTCAGGAAGAACCTCGCGCCATTGAGGTCCGGCATAGGGTGGCGGAGGTTCATCCCGGATAACGGGCCAGGGGAGCGGTTGCATTGAAAACGGTCCTGCGACTACGCCGCGGCAGCGCAAGATGGCGTACTGGTGATCGTGCGGCGGCTGCCCGCTCAGGTCGGCAGCGGTGAGACCGCTGGCGGCGTAGGCGCGCGCATAGATGCTTGCGTCGGGTTCCTGAGTTTGCAGCATGATCCGGTTGCCTGCGTTGATCAGCATCAGGTCGCGCAGATTACCCAACTGCGCCAGCGCCTGATGGGCGTAGATCGCCGGGATGCCCAGCGACCGCAGACGGGTGATAGCGGTCGCCATGTCGGTTGTGTCGCTATTGCCAAGCAGCACCTGCAACTCGTCAATGACCAGCGGATAGTCGTGGCGATTCTGGTCGCCGCCGCTCCGACTGAATGCGGCGCGCACAAACGCCTGGGCAATCAGCATCCCGACGGCGCCAGCCAGCCCGCCCAGCGCCACATCGGGCAATGGCACGAGGACGATCATGCGGTTGGCGATCATCTGCGCCAGATCGAGCGTCGGTTGCGCCTGCGCCACCAAGTAGCGCGTCGTTTCAGGGGTCAGCAGCGCATCAAACCGCCGCAGCAGCGCGTCGCAACTGGATCGTTGCCCCTCTCCCAGGCGCAGATATGTTTCACGCCAGAAACTGACAACCTCGATATTGCGCGTTGATTGCAGCAATTCCTCCCGGTACGCTTCGTCGAGCAACGCCTGCTTGACGTGCGCCAGCGTAGGACGCGCTTCGCCTTCCAGCACGAGCAGTGCCGCCATCCGCGCGAACTGCTGCATGCCAGGCGACCGTTCCCACGTTCCAGGGTCGATACGCGCAAAGGTGGCCAGAATCTGCCCCAGCGCCAGGTCGGCGCCACCCGGCTGCGCGGCGTCCACGCCCGCCAGCGGATTCAGACCGATAGGCCAGGCGGTATCGAGGGGATCGAGCAGAATCAGCCGCTCTTCGTCTGCCAGCGGGATGAGCTGCCGCACCGTATCCACCAGACTGCCGCCCCGGTCGTCGCCCTTGCCGTCGATGAGCATAAACCCGTGCGGCACAAGTTGCTGACACAGGTTTGCCAGCAACCGGCTCTTCCCGGCGCCCATGCCAGCGGTCAGGTGCAGGATCTGGCGCAGATCGCGCAGCGTCGGTCCAACCGGCGCACGCTGCCCATCGGTATGGGTGGCATATCCCACCACGATGCGTTCCGGATCGCTGCCGCAGAAGGCGTGCGGCGGCGCTGCGATTCGACGACACGGATCACAGCGCACCAATCCGCTCGATGGCGTGGAGGACGGGTTCCAGAGATAGCCGAGTTCCCCCGCAGTCAGAATATCTGGTCCGCGCCAGAGACGGAACGGCAACAGGAGCGCAGGCGGCGGCGCAACGAGCGGCGTGCGCAGGCGAGTGATGACGTTGGCTGCATTTCCATCGGATACCTGGTGTATCGAGATACGACCAACCGGGACGAGGCGTTGCAGACGACTGGCGGTGCGCTGCTGAAAGGCGCCGAGCGCATCGCCGATGGCGTGCAGCGCGGCGATGGCATCGTCGAGACGTTCGGCAACCGCAGTTGCCACGATGGTCGCCTCGAACGCCGCATCGCCCAGTTTTGCCTCGATTGCAGCAATATCCGGCGCCAGCGCGTAATCCTGGCGCTGTTCGAGCGCCAGTTTCAGCGCCGTTGCGCGCGCCCGCCACTGCCGCCCCAACGCCCAACCGATCTGAGGGTGCAGCGCCATCTCCAGCCCGGCATGGGCTACGCTCGCATACGGGCGTACCGCTGCCAGCAACACGCCTGCCAGTTCGGTCTCGATAGCGACGGTCGGCGCGTGGAGCGGGTAGGCTGGCGGCAGCGCCAGCCCGAAGCGCTGCCAGGCGATCCAGCGCCCCGGCGTCGCCGCAGCCAGCAGCGGATCATCGGAGGCGCTGATCAGCGTTCCTGGCGCACTGCTGCGCACTGCGCCATCCAGTGCAGCCATCGTGCGCTGGCGCTCTTCCGGCGAACCTGTGATCAACGTTCCCAGTTCAGCAGGCAGGTCTGGCGCGCCGCTGACGAGCAGGGTGTAGCGCGGCGCCGCGTACATCCAGGAACGCAACGTCGTGCCTCCGTGGATCAACCGCATAAGGGCGCCAGGTTTTGCGACCGGTCCGGTGCGCTCTGCGGCGTGATGGGTCGGGCGGATCCGCAGGCACAGCGGCGAGCGCACTGCGCGCTGCGCCATATGACGAGACAGGGTTACCGTCGCCAGGGCGAACAAGAGTTCGCCCAGCAGAACATACAGCGCTGTCTGAGCGCTGATGACAATTGCCGGAAAGATCGACGGTTCAAACACATAGTGCAGCAACGCAAGCAAGGCAATCGCCGGATCGTTCATCAAGCGGAGCGCCGAAAATGACGCTGGCGGGAATGCCGCGATCAGCGGCAACGCTAGCGGGCGGGCGAATGCCAGTGCAATACAGACAAACGCCAGCGCGCGCACGATGTGCAGCGGCAGATCGGGGCGTGGCGGACGGGTTGCTGGCGGCGGACTGGCTTCTCTGTTACGGATCGATCCCCGGCTCATGGCGCCTCCGTGTGTACCAACCGAACCCGTGCAACGATCCAGTCGATGTCATCGCTGCAAAACGGGCGCGGTTCACGCCAACGCAGCGCTTCGGAACGCGGCTCGACGAGGACGCCCGCCTTGTCGAGCCACTCCATAATCAGGGCGGCGTGGCGTCGCTCTTCCGGCGCAAGAAGAGCAGATATGCGTCCTTTGGTGACTCCCGGCGGTGTCGCCGCCACAATCGTCGGCGCTGCCGCCAGCATGGTCACGATTGCTGCAAGACGTTCAACCGACAGCCCTAACGACGGAGATGGCGACAAAGTACTGAAAGGATCGAACGAAGCGACTCTGTCAGCAACGTCTGCAGGCGCCGCAGACGCTGATTGCAGAGCGCGCATCAGCACGTCGATCAAGGAATCACTGCGATCAGTCGTTGTCATTGCAATCACCTGGTTTTCGGCGCAGCGCCGCTTCGAGTTCCGCGCGCGCCACCCATGTCCGTCCGTCGATGACTCTGGACGGAAATGCGCCCGCACGCACCCACGCCAGCATCGTCTCGTCGGTGACCCGATAGAGTTCGGCTGCTTCGCGCAGCGACAGCCACTCCTGCTGCCGCAGCGCGTGACGTACAAGATCGCTCAGCGATGTCCATCGCTGTCGTGGAGCCATGGCTTACCTCCATCAGCCATTCAACAAACGTATCCCGATCACAACGCCAGACGCCCTGCGGCACCACTTGGACGCCGGGCAACCGTCCGCTGCGGAGCAGATCGTGAAACCAGGCGCGTCCCATGCAGGCGATAGCATCGTGCGATGTGAGCACGGCTGGCAAGGCGCCGCCGCCGCCAAGCGCTTCAATCCGCGCGATTGCGCGTTGCGCTCGCTGTTGTGCGGTTTGCGGAAGAGGCGGCATTGTTCCTCCTTTCGCTGTGAGAAACGGGAACCTGTTCCACCCGGAATCATTTGCGGCCAATCGGTTGATGACACATGGAGCGCCATCTCCGATGGGCCGCAGATCGGAAAACACTGGTCTGCCAGAGAAACTCTGTGCGTCCCCTGAATTGTGGCGTTTGTCACAACGCGCTACAGGCGGTAGTATAGTATGAACCTGTTCTTAATGAAATGGGTCATCATGTCTGCTGTCCGGGGGACAAACAGGCATATTATTCATAGTACCAACGTCATAGAGAGAGGCGAATCTGTCGTGCACGTCAAAGAGAATGTGGCCAATCCCGCTGCGGAGATGCGCACCATCTCCGCAGCGGGTGATTCAGGTGCGACAAGAAGGGGTGTTACGACGCATCTTGCGATCGATCCTCCAAACTACCTTCCCACACCCGGGAAATTATCTCTACCAACGTTGTCAGTTGGAGCGGTTCCTCCTGCTACGGGATGGAGGGTTATTCTCCACGTGGTATATGTGATTGTATCACCGCTCACCCTGGTCTCAAACCTGAGCATATCCCTGAATCTGCGATAACTGGCATTCACCGTGAACTCCCTGCCATTCCATTCAGAGCCTGTGCTGAAGTAAACCTGGTACAGACCATCAGGGATGCCCCGCATAGTCAGAGAGTCGCGTGAGCGGACATAAGCGGACATCTGAGGTGCGCCGCCTATGGTCAGAATAACGATGCCGTCTCGTTCTGTGCCATTCTCTACGGTCAGTTCGCCCCTGGCGTCGCTTTGTTGTCCGGGTTGAAGCACGCCAGTCATAGGGCGGAATGTTCCCGGAGGTATAGTGCTACACTGTTTCTGGAGCGTCACCTGTTGCGCATCAGCGAGAACCCAACCGGTCAGAGGTTGTGCGCGATGGCGCACTTTAAGCCAGGCGCAGTTGTTGAATTGACCAATGACATCGATTTCCGAAGACTGACCGAGCCGCCCAATCTCGACATACTCTGGTCCGGGGCCTTCACGAAGAGCAACGGCATCTCCTGTAACTACTGCCGCAGGCGACGCCGGTTGTGCGGCTAACGAACGAACTTCTTTCCCCAGCAATCCCAGCAGAACCCGATATTGCGGAGGATTTGCGGGATGCATCTCAAAGCGTGCGCGCTCGAACCATTGAACCTGGTACGTTTTGCCATCACTTAACGTTTCCTCAATCACTCCGCTCAACGGTAATCCAAACAGAGCCAGGTTCTCCGCCACTGTTTTCCCCGGCCTCCCGTCGAGCTCAAGCCCGTCAGCGCGCCATCGTGACAGAAAAGCGCCGCAGACATTATGCCCCGTTTCCGGAAAGAAACGGCAACCGGATTGTGGCGCGCTCTTGGGAAACGCAAACCAGTCGCGTCCCTGCGAGGTCAGGTGGTCCACTCCCAGACGACCAAGCAAGACATCGTAAGGACGCGGGTTCTCCGGGTGGAGTTCGAGACGGTTCCGCTCAAACCATTGGACCTTGAACGGCTTGCCTTCGATCAGTTCTTCCTGCAGAGGAGTGATAGGAAAGCCAAACACCGGCAGACCGCCGTTTTGTTCCCAAAACTCACGGATACGACCGGAGATGCAGAAACCTGTCTCAGGAAAGCAGCGTTCACCCGTTTGCGCTTCAGCGCGAGGGATGAACACCAGTGACACTATGAGTGTCAGCCCCAGCATCATTCCACTGAGAAGATGATATCGTCGCATAATACCCTCCCTGACAGAACCAGTTCCGTTTTGCCGCGACCCAACTTTGAGACTTGGTTTCACTATATCACGTTCGCTCTGCTGTATCTAGCATTAAGACGTTACAGGCGCGGCAATTCGCCAGCTGCCTCCAGAAGGGGCACGACCTCGCCAGGGTTCTCGACGATAGCATCAGGATGGATGTCGGGCGGCAGGGGGAACTCCGGGCTGCGCACCCAGATGGCGCGCATACCAACCTGCTGCGCGCCGCGAATGTCTTCCTTCGGACTGTCGCCGACAAAGACGGCATCCGCCGGATTCACACCCAAACGCTCGAGCACATGCAGAAAGACCTGGGGGCGAGGCTTCCAGATGCCGAAATCGCCCGAAAAAACGGCATACTCGATGTACTGCCACAACCCAAGCGCCGTCAGATCTTCACGGTGCAGGTCGCCGGGCCAGATGGTGTTGGAGATCAGACCGACGCGAACGCCGCGAGCGCGCAATTCCGCCAGCGCCTCCGCTGCGCCTGGCATAGCGGTGACGCCATCGCGCAGCGGACGGGCGTAGTGATGAACGGCCTCAATCAGCGCACCATCGGAAAGCTCCAGATCGTGGTCAGCGGCGCCTGCGGCGATCCAGTCAATGGCGCGCAGATTAATCCGCCCGCCGGTCGCCTGTTCCCACCCCTGCGCCAGTCGCTCGAACATACGCGCAACGAACGCCTCTTCCTCGGCGGCGATCGGGTGTCCCTGCGCTACCAGATAGCGGTACAGTCCACGAATGCCGCGCTCCTCGAACTCGCGCCAGGTGCCGTTGCCGGGGCGTGGGTATTTGAGGAGCGTTCCACCCATATCGAAGACCACAGCCCGGATCATGGCCTCCTCCCGGCAGCTTCGACGATCTGGCGCAACCAGTGTTGCCAGGCGCGTCGATTTTCGATGACGATCTGCCGCACCCGCTCCAGGTCGCCATCCAACGCTGCCTGGTGCGACAGCGCCAGCGATTCCTGGAAGGTGCGCGCCATGTCGGCGACAGCGCGGCGCATTTCGGCGTTCAGCGCGCGCTGACGTTCGAGTTCGGATCGCAGGTAGGCGATCAGGCGCCGTGCTTCATCGAGGGTCAGGTTATCTTCCACGTCCATCGTCCATTCCTCCGCAACAGTGCTCAAAGAGATTGGCACGAAGACGCGCAGGTGCGACGGCTTGCAATCGCTCTTACGCTTCTTCGCGTCTGTGCGCCTTTGCGTCAGCCTTTCTGAGAGATGCTCTATGCTATGCGCCGTTGCCAGAGCGCATAGAGCAGCGGAATACGCACGTAATCATAGGCTGGCATGTAGCGGATCGTTCTTCCGCCAAATCCTTTTTTGAACCGATAGACGCCGTAAAGCGGATCGTGCTCCGCTTCCGCTTCGAGGCGCGCGCGCGCAGCGGGGTCGGCAGTTGCGGCCGCCTGCCCGAGTGCGTCGGGAATGCCCCAGAAATCGTAACGAGCAGCGCCGCGCGCGCGCGCCCACTGGATCGCATTCCACTGAATGGCATGCTGCGCTCCGCACTGCAATCCTTCAGTCGTTGAGCCGCTGTACAGGTAAATAGCCGTCGCGCCCCACGCTGCAGTCATTGCCGTGGCAACGGTTGCACCGTTGCGCTCTGCCAGCCACAGCCGCACAGCATCGCCGAAGAGGTCCAAAACGCTGGCATAGTACGCGCGCGCGTGAATGGCGAACCTGGCGCGTGCGCTGGTTTCCTGCATGATGGCGTAGAAAGCGTCGACATCGGCGGATGAGTCGCCTTCCCGCACCATCACCCCTTCCCGCGCAGCGCGTTTGATGTCAGCGCGATGCCCTTTACTCATCCCTGCCAGGAGACGCTGCGGTTCCGGCGTCAGGTCGAGATGAATAGTGCTGCGCGGCTGAATAGGCGCCATCGGCTGCAGCGCGTGCGCGATCAGAAACTGGTGAAGCGCAGGAGCGCGCGGGTCGTCTTCCGCCACGTTGGGTTCGAGTCGCACAAACACTGCGTGGCGACGACGTCCCAGGCGCATCAGATCATCCAGCAGCAGCGCATCGATGCGCGGATCGCCGCTGAAGAGCGGACCACGCGGTATGTACAGCGCCCCCAGACCGAACCGCTGTTTTTCCAGCACTAGTGCGCCTGCGCGAATGACGCTGCCGACCCGAACGGCTCGCAGGTGCGGCTTCCAGCCGAAACGCTCTTTCAGCGCTCCCCACCCCGACGATTGCAGCAGATGACCATCGGGATGCGCCAGAACGAACGTATCCCAGGACGCCCGCTCCGGCGTGATTACCGTCGGCGTGGCGCGTGTGGCGCATTCTGAAGGCTGTTCAATCACATGATCCGCCATATGCGCTCGGCGTACCCGCCGCGATCCTGCGCCAGCGTTGCGTGGTACGCGCTGATTGCCGCCTCCATTGCTGCTGTTCCGCCGAACAGCGCTGCCATCTGACTGCGGTAGGCGGCGATTGCCGCGATTTTCGTCCGCAGCGCCGTTGTACCGAACGGCACGAGTTCGGCAACGAGCGTCTTTCCAATTGCCGCCAGCCGTTGCTCGACGGCGCCGGGCGTCAGGGCATAGTTAACGTCGTCATAGAACGCGATGCGGTCAGGAGGGCAGGCGACAGTCGCCTCGAAGACCGCCAGATGATCGACATGATTGCCAACGCCAAGCGGGGCATAGACTGTCGCGTGCGGCGCGCATTCGATCAGCATCCTCAGCAAATTGCGCGCCTGCGGCAGCACGGGATCATCGGGAACTGGCGGACGATAGAGCATGGCGCGACTGCAATACACGTCCGGCAAGCGATAGATAGCGTCGAGCCAGCCAGCGTACACGTAATCGACGCCGAGGATAGCCATCGCGGCGGCATCCTCTGCCCATCGCACGTGCAGCGCCTCATCCGGCGCGAGTCCCCATTCGGCGTGGAACTCGAGCGCCACGGCGCTGAAGATCGCACCAGGCGGCGGAGGCGCAGTGCAGAGAGTGATCACCAGCGTCCGTCCAGGAGCTGCGGCGATTGCCCCGCCGCACGACAACGCGGCGTCGTCGAGATGCGGCGAGAGGTATACGCGGGTATAGCGCGTCAGATCGGCGCCAAGATCGATCAGTCGGGCGGTCATCTACAGTATTTCTTCTCGCAAAGAAAAAGATAGGCGCGAAGACGCAGAGGCGCACTGTCTTTCCACCGCACCTTTTTGCGTCTTCGCGCCTTTGCGTCAGCCTTTCTGAGCAACCTGCTAATTATTGCGCCAGTCGCCGCCGGAGAATCCCTCTTCGAGCGTTAGTTCTTCCAGCGCCTCGGCGGCCGCCTGACGACGCGCCTCATCGTCACTGCCGCGAATGCGTTGCAGGGTGCGGCGCGCTGTTTCGCCGCCGATCTGACCGAGCGCCCAGATCGCGGCCAGCGCCACCTCTGTATCGGTGTCGCTGCACAGACGAACGATGCGCGACACGAGCGAGCGTGCCAGATCCGCCATTTCGCCGGCGGCGCGCGCAGCTTCGTAGCGGAGCGCCGGGGAAGGGCTTTCGAGTTCGCGGCTGACAATCGGAAGCCAGCGCGGCAGCATTGAACGTCCCATCGCCATCAGTGCGCTTTCGCGCATCAACTGATCAGGACTAGCATACGCCAGTTCGATCTGCTGCTGCACTTCATCGCTTTCGGCGAAATATCCGGCACTCTCAATGGCGCGGCGGCGCACTTCGATCGGTTGCGACGGATCGCGGATCAGCGCCAGCAACGCATCATGCACCTGCTGACCATACGACGCATCGATTTCCTCGATTTCTGCCATATAGGCGAAGCGCCCAAGCGCCATCGCCGCCGCAGCGCGCACCTGCTCAGCAGGGTCATGGAGCAGTGTCAGCATCCGCCGCAGAATCGGCAGCGTGTCACACTCCCACAATCCTTCAATCGCGCTGGCGCGAACGGCGGCATCGGCATCGTCGAGCAGCCACTGGAACATAACTGTGAAATCAAGATCGACATTGTCCTCGGCAAGTTCGACCATGGCGTGCGCGATTTCGATGCGCCGTTTGGCGGGAATGCGCTGCCATTCCTCCCACACCGCAGCGTGATCGCGAGGGTCGATCCCGGAAAGCGAACGCAGTTCACTCATTGAAAGATGTTCACGCGCCGCGAGGGCGCGCACATGAGCGGCAAGGTCCATCGTCGTTGGTCCTTCACTCCTCCTCATCAAAACTCGCTTCGTCCTGATCCTCTTCTTCCTCTTCCTCCGGCAACGGCGGCGGCGTATAGAACCACCAACCTGGACGGCTTGCATCAGGTACGAAACGGTCGCCTTCGGCGAGAAGATGGGACAGGTATTCGCGCGACGCCGGGCGCAACACATTCAGAGCGACGAACAGCATATCGAGCGAAGCGGCATATTTCGGCTCCGTGCGCGTCCCGACCGGCGTGCCGATCACCTCGAAGACGTGCTCGAGCATCAGGTCGGCTTTCCGGCGCTCATTCATCGGGAACGCCTTAAGATTGCGCAACCGCCCGTACTGCTGCTGGTTCACCAGCATATCGGTATCGACGACGCACGTGTAAGACATATTAGCAAAGGTGAATTTGGGCATCTTCTTCGTTTCGTCGAGCACCAGCAGACGATCCTGCGTTTCCTCCTGTTCCTCGTAGGTAATGGCAAAGGTGCGCGGATCGTCAGTGCGCATCAGCGTAATCAGCGCGCCGGGAACCAGGTAATCGTGGAACAACGCCTCGAGTCCCTGAAGCCACCCGCCGCGATTGCCCGTCGGGTAGCGCAGCTCAACGAGCGTGCTCACGTAGTGCTGCGGCAACTCAAAGCGCAACACCGCGCTCCGCTGATCGGAAAGCAATGGCTGAGGCAGAAGCGCCGCCAGCGCGCGCGTCAGCGGCAGGATGCCATACTCCCACTCGAAGAAGGTCAGCACGTGACTGACCTGCCCGCTCTTACGGATGGATTCGATGCTCTGTTCTGCCAGACTGTCATCGAAGCCCTCTTCGATGTAGCCAGCAAGCTGCCCCATTTCACTCGCCTTGACACGTTTGGTGCCAATGGCAGGCAGGTTGCGCACCGACCAGAGACATGCCCCTTCGACACCGACGAATTCGAAGTCTTTTTCGCGGCTCAGACGATAGTTGAGCGCGAAACGGAAGATCTCGTAATCGCTCTGGCGCGGATTGTGGTAGAAGATGTCGGCAATGATCTGCGTATCAAGCAGCGGCTCGCCGACCTCCTTGATGTAATCGCTGATACGGCGCAGATCGTTTTTGCCGAAACTCACAAGCGCCGCTTCAGGAAATGCCCGATTGCCAAACAACACCAGGCGGCGAAGCGGGTCGTTTTCGATAGCTATGCGCAACTGCGACATAAGCGTGTTGCCGTGTTGCGCCATTAACTCCTCGACCGGTCGGCGCAGGTCGATCTGCAAGCCGTTGGGCAGTACAATCACCGTATTTGCCTGAGTCGGCTCAGAGGGCGGAGTGACACTGACCGTCTCAGGAACCGGTTCGCTTACGCTAACCGGCGCTGCAACCTCTGGCGTCTTAACGACCGGTTCAACCGGCGTCTCGGCTGGCTGTTCAACGACGACGGGGATCAGCCCGGCCTGCTGCTGCCAGTATTCAGAGATAAACACCGGTTCGACCGTTGTCAGCGCCGGGCGCGTCGTCGTTACCACTACGCTGATGTCGTCTACGGGGAGTGGATTTTCCGGTTCATACAGGCGCTGTTTGAAGGTATGAATAGTATCCACCTGCGGAGGAACATATCGACCGCGCCGCGACGTGATGAACACGACATCGCCGTTGGTTTCCTGGCGGGTAAACACGTGATCATTCACGCGCAGCGCCTCATCGATCAACCGCGCCGCCTCCGCGAGATCCATCTGGCGTTGCCGGGCGTAAAAGTCCGCCAGGTTCTTCAATGTCTGACGGATAGGCGCATCGAGGGCGAAGAGGCGCGCTTGCGCCACCATCAACTGAAAGATCTCTTCCGCCAGCGCCCGCTGTTCATCGGTGCCGGTAAACGTCGGTCGCTCAGTGATGCCTGCTATCATTCCTGCTGTTCTCCTGCGAGCACTAGCTCGCGCAGAATTTCCAGATAGCGCTCCGTCAGGCTCTGGATGTCCTGCGGTTGGCCAGTGGCGCGCACCTGCTGCGCCAGTTTGTCCATCGCCGTCTCCCCGTAGATAATGTTTTTCCCGTCCATGGCGCCGCCACTTCTGAGGTCGCTCAGATGGAAACACACAATGCGCAGCCCGACTCCTGCGCCGATGCTGCGCCATGCTCATATTATACCACACCTACGCGCGACGATCCGAATGGTGTGAAGCGTTTGACTTTTGCCGTCCTTTGTGCGACAATGACCGCGTCCGGTACACGAACAGTATGATTATTACCGCTGGTCGTGCCATAGTTGTCAAGCCAAGATCAAACGGCAGCGCTTCGGTCTCCTGACGACCGGAAGCGCATTGTGTTGCGTGAGTGTGTTGGATATCGAATGCCATCAGAACGGCCAATCTACCCATTCAGCGCGCTAGTCGGGCAGGAACGCCTCAAGCGCGCCCTCATTCTGAATGCGATCAACCCACGCATCGGCGGCGTACTGATCCGCGGCGAAAAGGGCACTGCCAAGTCAACCGCAGTGCGCGGGCTTGCCCGGCTCCTGCCGCATATTACAGTCGTTGCCGACTGTCCCTACAGTTGCCCGCCCGACCGTCCGGCCATGATGTGCGAGACGTGTGCAGCCCGGCTGCGGCGCGGCGAGGAGTTGCCCGTCGAAGAACGACCAACTCGCCTGGTCGAACTGCCAGTTGCAGCCTCGGAGGATCGGGTCGTCGGCTCGCTCGACCTGGAACATGCTCTAACGGAGGGACGGCGCCGTTTTGAGCCGGGGTTGCTGGCGCAGGCGAACCGGGGGTTGCTCTACGTGGACGAGGTCAATCTTCTTGACGATCACCTGGTTGATGTGCTGCTCGACGCAGCAGCGATGGGGGTCAATACCGTCGAGCGCGAAGGGATCAGCGTGTCGCATCCGGCGCGGTTCATTCTGGTCGGCACCATGAACCCGGAAGAGGGGGAGTTGCGTCCGCAGCTTCTGGATCGCTTCGGTCTGGTGGTTGAGATCACCGGGTTGACCGACATTGCCGGGCGGGTGGAAGTCATCGAGCGGCGCCTGGCGTATGAGAGCGATCCAGATGCATTCGTTGCGCGATGGCAAAAAGAAGAGGAGGCGCTGGCGCAACGCATTATTGCGGCGCGCGCGCTGTTGCCAGCTGTGGCGATTACACGCGGCGATATGGCAGCAGTAGCGGCGCTGGCGCTTGAGCTCGGCGTCGATGGGCATCGCGCCGACCTTGCTATTCTTGAGACGGCGCGGACGCACGCGGCATGGTCGGGGCGCACGCGCCTGACGGTGGAGGATATTCGCCTGGCGGCGGAACTGGCGTTGCCCCATCGGATGCGTCGTCAACCATTTACCGAGGTCAGACTCGACGAAGCGCGCGTCGGGCAGATTCTAGAGCGTGTGAAGGGTGAGATCGGCGAGGATACGTCGACGCCTGCCGAACACGTAAAAAAAAAGCTGACGGCGTGACTGCCGGGCAACCGGAGAGCGAACGGCACAACCGCGATGCAAGTGATGCGCTGCCGCCATCGGCGCACGCGGCGACCGAGACGGGCGCAGCATCCGGCGGCGACAAAACGCAGGGCGGCAAAACGTTTATGAGTGACCCAACCTTCCGCCCACCCAAGATTGAAGGCGCGCGCGACCGGCTGCAACGTCGGGCGCCGGGCAGACGCAGTCGCACCCGCACAACCCGCAAACAGGGGCGTTACATTACCAGTCGTCCGGCAGAACGGATCACCGATCTGGCGCTGGACGCCACCCTGCGCCAAGCGGCGCCCCATCAGCGTCGTCGCCGTATGGAGTGCAGCGACGACCAACTGGGGCGACGAATCATTATCCGCCGCAGCGATCTGCGCCAGAAGGTGCGGGTGCGTAAGACACGCAACGCGGTCTGCTTCGTGGTCGATGCCAGTTGGAGCATGGCGGCGGAAGAGCGAATGCGCGCCACCAAAGCGGCAGTGCTGTCGCTCTTGCGTGATGCGTATCAGCGCCGCGACCGGGTGGGGCTGGTGTCGTTCCAGCGCGATTATGCGACATTGCTGCTGCCGTTGACGAATAGCGTTGAACTGGCGCAGCGCCGGTTGCAGCAGATGCCGACGGGCGGTAAAACGCCGCTCTCGCGCGGTCTGTTGCTGGGGTATGAGGTGCTGGAACGCGCGCGCCGTCAGGACCCGGAGGTCATGCCGCTGCTGGTCGTACTCACCGACGGTCAGGCGAATGTGTCGATGAGCGATCTGCCGCCACAGGCAGAGAGTTACGCGCTGGCCGATTTTATCGCGTCACAATCGATACCTGCGGTGGTGATTGATACCGAACATCCAATCTTCGAGCGCGGATTGGCGCGGCAACTGGCGTATCACTTGAAGGGCAGCTACTACCGGCTTGAAGATGTCCAGGAGCGCGGACTCGCCGATCTGGTGCGCGCAGAGTTACGTGACCGCACACGCTAGTGTGTGGCTGTAATAGACAGAGTACAGGCAACTAAACCAGGAGGACGGTTGGTCATGACCGATCAGGAGCGTCCCGTCGAAGAGCGGAATGAACTGCTGGGCAACCTGGCGCCAGCTCCACAAGGCGTGGCGGTAGCGGAAGCGGAAATCCAGCAGCAGTCGATAGAATCTCCCCCGGCGGCTGAAGCGCTGTCCGGCGCTGAGGCGGGAGCGATGGTGGAAGCAAGCGGCGCAGTTGCATCTTCTAACGGCGAAAATGGCGCTAAACCCGCCCATACGACCGATGAAGCGGCAGTTGCAGCAGTTGGCGCTACGGCAGACGCCCCTACACCGGCTGCTCATGCGCTTCCGGCAGACAGCGCCGGAAGCGCGCCGGAAGCCCAAACGCCCGCTGCTGAGACGCCACCAGCCGGCACTGCCGAAGCAGCAAGTTATCAAGCGCCTGCCGGGGAGCCAGCCGGACGCCCACGACGGGTAAAGGATCTGACGCCGGGCATGGAGCTGGAGGGGCGAGTCACCTCAATTGCGTTGTATGGCATCTTTGTTGATATCGGGGTTGGGCGCGACGGTCTGGTGCATATTTCGGAGATGAGCGACACCCGAATTGAGTCACCGAGTGATCTGGTCAAGATCGGCGACACGGTGAAGGTGCGGGTGAAAAGCGTTGAACCTGATGGTCGGCGGATTAGCCTGACGATGCGCACCAAGGATCGCAGCGCAGAACCGCGCGGCAGTCGCGGCAAGAAGAAGCCTGAGGTGGATTATGAAAAACTGGCTGCGCTGCGCGTCGGCGATAATGTCGAGGGGACAGTGACCGGACTGGCGCCCTTTGGCGTCTTTGTTGATATTGGCGTTGGCAAAGATGGCCTGGTGCATGTGTCGGAACTGGCGGAAGGGCGCGTCGAAAAGGTGGAAGACGTTGTTCAGGTCGGTCAGACCTACACATTCAAAATTCTGGAAGTCGATGCAGAGGGGGCGCGCATCAGCTTGAGCCTGCGGCGGGCGCAGCGTATGCAGAAATTGCAGCAACTGGAGAAGGGACAGATTCTCGAGGGCACAGTCAGCGGGTTGGCGCCTTTCGGTGCATTCGTTGACATTGGTGTTGGACGCGACGGATTAGTGCACATTTCTGAGTTGTCGAATACGCGCGTGGCGCGCGTTGAAGACGCGGTTAAGGTCGGTGATAAGGTGCAGGTGCGGGTGCTCAATGTCGATCCGCAGAGCAAACGGATCAGTCTGAGTATGCGACTGGAGGACACGCCGCGTGAGCCGCCGCGCGAGGAACGGGTGCGTGAAGAACGACCGCGCGGAGAACGGGTGCGCGGCGAAGGACGCGCATCGCGCGAAGAGCGCCTATCACGGCGTGAACGGCTCAGTGATGCCTATGCTTCAGCGGACGATGACGACTTCAGCGGGAATGCCACCCTCGAAGATCTGATGTCAAAGTTTGGCGGACCACGTCGCAGCGAGCGTCGCCGCCGACAGGAGGATGATGACGATGATCTGGAAGACCGGAACCTGCGTCGTCAGCGCGAAGCTATCCGCCGGACGCTCCGGCAACTGGACGACGACTGAAGGACTTCTCAGAAAAGCCAACGCAAAGACGCGAAGACGCAAAGGCGCGTTGCATTGATTGTGAGGCTTTGTGCGTTTGCATCTTCGCAGTGGAGCGATGCTGTTCGATTCTTGACACATCGTTTTCAGACCAGATATAATGCGCCGGAACAGGCGCGGCGATGCCGCGCCAGTTAATGTTGCGCCGCATTCTGGATCTGCAGTGGTCTTTCTGAGAGCGCTAAAACGCAAGCAGTTCAAGAAAGCCTAGCATTTGTTATGTTAAGTTGCGAGGTTTGCACCAATGCCCAAGCGAACGTGGCAACCCAAACGAATTCCGCGCCGCCGCAAGCATGGATTTATGGCACGCATGGCAACCAAAGATGGTCGTGCAGTGTTGCGCCGTCGGCGGTTGCAGGGGCGCTATCGCCTGACCGTCAGTGACGAGCGTCGTCAGATCCGTCGCGGGCATCGGTAGTCCTGCCAATCTGTGGGCGCCGGGCAGAACCCCGACCCTCCGTATTACTCGCCCACAGCCTGCGATGAAACGCGCCTACCGCCTTCGCACACCTGATCAGTATCAGCGAGTGCGCCGCGATGGTCGAGCCTGGGACGCGGGAATGCTGATGCTTAACGCCGCCCCCAACCGACGCCGGATCTCGCGCTGTGGTTTTATCGTCGCTAAACGGCTGGGCAAAGCTACTGTGCGCAATCGTATTCGACGCCGAGTGCGCGAAGCGGTGCGCCTCCTGTATCCTCAGATTGTGCCAGGTTGGGACATGGTCTTCATCGCACGCTCGCCAGCGCTAGCAGAGATTGCGTTTCCCCAACTTCAGGCGCTGGTCGAGCAACTGTTGAAGCGCGCGGGTCTGGTGCAGGCGTCGGTGAGCGGGTCGTCCGGCGAACGATAGCTTGTTGTCC
Organism: Roseiflexus sp.; assembly: GCA_025062325.1. GTDB lineage: Bacteria > Chloroflexota > Chloroflexia > Chloroflexales > Roseiflexaceae > Roseiflexus. The sequence goes on along the minus strand of JANXAL010000023.1, from coordinate 40,236 downwards.
GTGCCGATAAGGCAATCCCCTTGCTCTAGGTTGCGCCTGTCGCTCTCGAACACTAGGCGGAGGAGCGGTCCGACAAATGCCTGCGCCTGGCGTCTTAGCCTATCCAGGGCATGTCTCGTGCGAACGAGTCGTCCACGCCTACAGCGGAAGAGTCAACGGCTGCGTCCACGTCATGTCCCTTGGATAGCAGACCTGACAGACAACCAAAAATGCGCTAGAATACACACGCTAGATGCAATTGTGTGGGATAAGGGTGTACCATCATGCCTATCTGGCTTGCGTTTGTAGAGCTTCTCGAGCGAGTGCTGTTGACGTTCTATACGTGGACAGGCAGCGCCGGTCTTGCCATCATTCTCTTCACGATTGTCGCGCGCGTGTTTATTCTGCCGCTAACGATCAAATCGCTCCAGTCGTCGCGCAAGATGCAGGAACTTCAGCCACACATGAAGGAACTGCAGCGCAAGTATGGCAAGGACCCGCAGAAGCTCCAGGAAGAGACGATGCGTCTCTACCGCGAGTATAAAGTCAATCCAGTCGGCGGATGTCTGCCGATGCTCTTGCAACTCCCAATCTTCCTCGGCGTCTATCAGGCAGTGATCAATCTAACGCGCGTGTCACCCGCCGAGCACGCGGGCAGCGCTATGCTGCGCGTCCTGAGTGAGCAGGGTGTTCCGCTCAGCACTGCGACGGCAACGCTCGGGCAACCGCAACTGGCAGGCAGCTTCCTCTGGCTGCCGGACCTGGGGAAGACTGACCCATACTACATCCTGCCCATCCTCTCGGTGATCTTTCAGTTGATCGTGCAACTGATGGCAACGCCGCGCGTGCAGGATCCGCAGCAGAAAGCGATGATGCAGTCGATGCTGATCCTGCCGATTGTGTTCGGCTATATTGGTTTCATCTTCCCAAGCGGCGCTGTGCTCTATTGGGTAGTCGGCAGCATTCTGTCGATCATTCAGCAGTATATCTTCTCTGGATGGGGGTCGCTGGCAAATTATCTCAAGTTCCTGCCGACCGACGGCGGACTTTTTCCGCCCGTCACGCCATCGCCTGCATCGTCGGCGCCATCGGCTGTCAGCGGTGGAAACGCCGCTTCTTCTGGGGAACCATCACGTAAGGTGGATTTTTGGGACGTGCTCCGGCCGCTGACTGAGTCGCGCAGCGAGCCGGTTGAGTCACAGTCGCAATCAGCAGAAAGCGCCGCGCCAGTTGAAAGCGCCGCCACTCCGGCGGAAGCGCGGCGTGTGGCGTCACAGATGAATCCGCGACGCAGGAAGGCGCGCAAATAGGTAAAATGTTGCAGTCGTCGTCGCAACTTCTGTCAGAGCGCATCGGCGCGCGGATCCCATACGAACTGAGGGCTCCATGAAAAGCATTGAAATCAGTGCACGCACAGTAGCGGAAGCAATTCGTCTTGCTCTTGCGCAGCTTGGAAAAGATCGCGATGAGGTGGCCATTGAGGTGCTCGAACCGGGCGGCAATGGCGATGAAGCGCTGGTACGTGTTACCGTCGTTGAAGATGAAGCAGATGAAACCCCGGCGCCGCGTGCAGCGACAACCGGTTCCATCGAACAGATTGCGCGCCAGATTCTGGAGGATATCCTCGAACGGATGGATATCCACGCCTATGTCACTGCGGTAGTCAGCTCCGTACCCAATCAGCGCGGTGAACCGGAGGAAACCATCACCCTACACGTCGAAGGCGCCGATGAAGAGGCGATGAGCCTCCTCATTGGGCGGCGCGGCGAAACGCTGCGTTCGCTCCAGTTCATGGTCAACCTGCTGGTGAGTCGCCGGGTGCAAAAATGGCCTCAGATTGTCGTTGATGTCGGGAATTATCGCCAGCGTCGCCAGGAGTCGCTTGAAGGGCTGGCGCGCCGGATGGCGGAACGGGTGCGCCAGAGCGGACGCCCGTTGATGCTGGAGCCAATGGCCGCTTACGAACGACGCATTGTGCATCTGGCGCTGCGATCCGACCCGACCGTGTATACCGAAAGCAGCGGCGAGGGCGAGAACCGGAAGGTTGTGATCTATCCGGCAAAACGGTCGTGACGTTGGTCCAACGGTAGCAGAGGGAGCGACAGTTGGCAGTGCGCCGATTGGGTCGCTCTTTTTTTAATTATGACGATCCCTGACTATCTCTTGATCGGTCATATGACCCATGATCTGGCGCCCGATGGCTCGTATGCGCCAGGAGGGACGGCGCTCTACGCCGCTCTGACAGCCCGCCGATTAGGACGCCGTGTGGGGATCGTGTCGGCGCGCGCTGCCATTCCAGCCGACTGGTCTGCCGAGATCGCAGTAGCGTTCGTTCCAACTATCGACGCGCCAATCTTCGAGAATCGCTACACACCTCAGGGACGGGTGCAGATCCTCCACGCCGACTCAGGAGTCCTGACGCTCGATGATGTACCTCTGGCCTGGCGCACAGCGCGCATTGTGCACCTGGCGCCGGTCCTGGCGGAAACGCCCGAATATCTGGTAGATGCCTTCCCCCGCGCGCTCCTTGGCATGACGCCGCAGGGTATGATGCGCGCCTGGCGCGGGCCGCTCCCCGCACCGATCGCCTACCGGCCCTGGAATCCATCGCCGCTTGTGCTGGAACGGATTGATGTGCTGGTTATGAGCATCGAAGATCTGCAGTTCGACGAAGAGCAGGCGCGCACCTATGCACGCCATTGCTCACTCGTCGCACTGACCCGCGGTGCTGCCGGGGCGACCCTCTTCATCAAAGGTCGTCCATACCACATTGACGCCTGCCCGGCTATCGAACGCGACCCGACTGGCGCTGGCGACGTGTTTGCGGCAGCGCTCCTCGTGCGCCTGGACGAAACCGGCGATCCGCTTGAGGCGGCGCATTTCGCCGCCTGTATCGCCGCGCGTAGCGTTGAGGGCATCGGACCGGGGGCGATTCCGTATCGGGCGGACGTGGGACGTTGAAGGTGGGAAAGTGGAAGGTTTCAGGTAGTGGCGCGCTCCCGACAGCAGCAGCGCCGCAATCAACGGCATAGCGCTGAAACCATCGCCGGGAATGAGCATGAACGGCAGCCTGCCGAGGGCAACCTCCGCTCCCGATGACGTCGCCGCCAGCGCCAGAGGTTGGGGAAACAACTGTCCTATCGCCCTTCTTGGGAGAGTAGTAGACGACTGCAGCCCCGCCGCGCTGAAGCAGATAGTCGCTCAGCAGCAGCGCTGGCGCCGCGCTCGCCAGTGCAAGGAGCCGCCATCCCGCCGCACTGGCGGCGAAGCGCCGACCATTTTCCCGATCCCAGTCGCCAGGGCAGGCATAAGCGTCGCCTGCCTGACAGAACTGATGACCGCGCTAATCCCTGTCTCCAGAACCTAGACGACAGGACCGGGCTGACGGACCCAAACGCGACAAATATGCCCGGCGCAACTCCTCCGGGGCTGTCCAGGCGATCCATCAACAGGCATATCATCGACTGGAACCTAAACACCAGATCGTTATAGCGCGGGCCGCGTAGACCAGCGTCGGGTGCGGCGGATATGATCGTCTGCGCGACCAGCAGTGCAGCGCTTGTATCGGAGACGCCATAGGCGAATCCCAGAAAAGCGGCAGCACGAGAGATGGTAGCAGGGGAAGCGAGTCATCGTTGCAACCAGACTCTGCCGGATAGCGTCTCTCCTGAAGAGTGTCAGAACGCCATACTCAATAACAACGCCCAAGAGATAAGCGACGATGAACGGCGCAACTCCCGCAAGAAAATTGAAGTCGAACACCAGTTTCAGTGCAACCTCCAGCGCATTGGACGCGATATTCATAAGGAGTGCAGCGCCAAGCGAGGGTTAGAATTCGCCTCGCCTGAGAAGTATCAGGATAACCGCCTCGACCAGGCCAATAAGTGAAGGAACCAGGAGAGTAATGTAATAATCTGCAAGAAGCATTATAATGAGAACACAGGTTCTAATGACAGATGCCTGATAAGAGATTATAATGGACCTGTCACGACAAAAAGAGCAATTCAGCATCGCCTGGGTGCGCGCCGTTGTGAGCGTCGCCGGGTATGCTGTTTACCAGCCTGAAGTCGATGACGACAGCGTCGATTTGGGGATTGCGATGCGCGGCGGCAGGGGCACGATCCGCTCGCCGCGGCTGGAGGTGCAACTCAAATGCACCGCCGAGCCCATCTGGCAATCCGATCCAATGCGTTTCACGCTCAAAAGGAAGAACTACGACGATCTGCGCGGCGATGATGTGCTGGTGCCGCGGATGCTCATCGTCGTTTGCGTTCCCGAGCATGTGAACCAGTGGCTTGATCAAAACGAAGAGCGGATGATTCTGCAGCGCTGCGGCTATTTTCTGTCGCTCCGCGACTTCCCGGCGCGACCAGCATCACAGGCGTCAGTGACCGTACAGATTCCTCGGCGGCAGCAGTTTACCGTGGACGAACTCAAGCGTATCATGGACATGATTGGGAAAGGTCAGCGACCGTGAAAGCAACCATCCACGACAGCACAACTTTGCGCGCTGTCCGTCCACACGACGTGGTTGCCTATCTGCGCGCGCGGCACTGGCGCGAACGTGAGCATCACCAGGGTCAGTATGCGATCTGGCAACGCAAGAGCGATGGTGAAACTTTTGAGATTCTGCTGCCGTTGAACAGTGCATACCGCGACTATGCTGCACGCATCGCCGAGGCGCTGCAGACGCTCGAAGCAGTCGAGCAGCGGTCGCAACACGACATCCTGGTTGATATTCAGAACGTTGCGTGTGATGTGACTCGCATTTCCGCTGAGGGAGAGGCGCTATCCGGCGGAACGATCTCACTGCACGGCGGGGCGCAATTTGTTGCGAGCGTACAGCGCCTCCTGCTTGCTGCTGCGTGCAGCGCTGTGCAACCGCGCCCTGTGTACGGCGATCGCGTGCCGGAAGCTGCGCTGCACTACGCGCAACAGGCGCGCATTGGCATTGGACACAGCAGTTTTACTGTCGCCGTGTATACGCCGATTGCATCGGATGTGCAGCCGCAGGTCCGTTCCGGGTCACGGAAGACGCCATTCGCCCGCCGGGTCACGCTCCTGCTCATTCAGGCGCTCCACACCCTGCGCGATGCAGCCAACCGCGCGGTACACAGCGGGACGATTGAGCCGCTGCTCGAAGTGGCGCCCGGCGGCCTCAGCGCCGAACTGTGCGATGCGCTCGTTGGGCTGTACGAGGGCAGTCAGGCGGATCGGATCCGTTTCGATGTCGCCTGGTCGCCGCTGCGCCCGGCGCCAGTCGATACTGTCTCGGCAGTCGAGATCCCTGCTGGTGTGGTTCCATTCTTGCGAGATACAGGTCGCACGCTCCGCGAGACGACGCCGCGTGAGGATGTCGTCGTGCAGGGGTTTGTTGTTCGTCTGGAACCTATCGACGATCTTCGCGGACGGGTAACGATTGGCGGGCTGATCGACGGCGCATTCCACTCCGTGGAATGCGATCTTGCAGGGGAAGACTATCGGCGAGCGCTCGATGCATACGAGCGACGCCAGATCATCCGCTGCACCGGCGACCTGGATCGCGCAGGGGAGCGTTCCATCCTGCGCCATCCCCGCGACGTGACGATCCTCAATAGCGCCTTCTCATAGGGGATCAACCGGACGTTGAACACATAAGACGCTGGCACCGCTCCAGACGCCAGCGTGACAGACAGCATTGCGAGCCGTGGCGAAGCGATCTCCTGGCGCAGCCGGCCGCTGCAGGCTGCGCCCTGCGCCCGGCGGTTGATGGTTTTTGAATAATTATTCCGCTATCCGCCTACCCGCCTGGCGGTTGATGGTTTTTGAATAAATTCTGCTATCCGCCTACCCGCCTGGCGCCCAAAGTCGCGGGCTACGGTTGCGAAGCCCGCCTGCGCGGGCTTAACCGGGCGATACCGGATTATGTTCTCAAACTCCACCAGAGCCTATCTGAAAACTCTTGTCGAGAAATGCCGGGTGCATTTTGCGCTCTCGCCCGGCTACGGAAACAACCTGTCCACTGCTGCGGCCAACTGACGCAGGTTGCTCACGTGGTGGACTGCATCGCACATTGGCCCGTAAATGTGCATGTGATTGTCCTCGCGCCCCCAGCGGTGGGGCGGCTCAGGGTTAAACCAGACGACTCGATGCGCCCGGCGCTTGATGATCTCGAAGGCGCGCGGGTTGGGCGGCGACATATGATCATCGCCATCGCCGAGGAAGATCACTGTGGTGCGGCGGTCTACCGCATCGAGATGATCACGCGTGAATGTCTCCAGACAGGACCCCAGGCTCGTCTGCCAGGGACCTCCCTGGACCCGCTCCGGTACGACACGGATGGCCTCTTCGGGGCGCAGTCGCTGAAAATCGGCCTGGACATCAGCGATGGTGCGGTAGTAGACGAAGGGACGAGTGCGGCTGATCTGGTCCTGCAGCGCATAAACGAGCATTAGCATAAAACCAGTAACGGCGCGCATTGAACCAGACACGTCGCAGATCACGGTAATGCGCGGCTTCAGGTGTTTGCGGCGATGGCGAATATCGAGCGGCACGCCGCTGTAGCGCAGGTTGGCGCGGATCGTGCGCTTCGCATCGAGCGTCCCTCTGTTGGCGCGCTTCTGCCGCAACGCGACGCGCGTGCGCAACTGCGCTGCCAGTCGATTGATCACGGCGCGCAGATCATCGTCGTCCTGGTACTTCAGCTCCTCGAAGGGACGATCCTGCAAGTCCTCGACCACGCGACGGCGACGCTCTTCCGCTTCGCGCTGTTGCAGTCCGTTCCCGACTTCTCTGCCGATCTGCTGCGCCAGCGCTTCGCGATTCTCGCGCGCCTCTTGTTCCAATTGTCGGAGCGCCGCTTCGCTCACGCCCGCCTCGCGCAATTTCTGGAGCAACTCCTGCAACAACTGTTCCAGGCGATCGAACTGCAATTCGCGCAGCGCGCGGCGCGTAGCCCATGGTTGGAAGCCGGTGGTCATCTGAGTGGCAGTCGTATTCTCATTGAGAAACTGACGCATCTGGCTGCCGCTCATGCCTCGCCCGGTCATCATCATCTCGAACAAGCGCTTGAGTTGCTCCGGCGAGAGCGATGCAAGCATCTGTTGCAGTATCTGCGCCAGCTTTTCGCGCTCTTCGGGAGCCATGCCGCCGCCGGGTTGCTGGAGCGGCGGCGGCGCGTCGAGACCGAAGAAACGTGGAAAGAGTTCATCGAACGTCGGCAAGTCGCGCGGTTCTTTTACCAGCGACGTGCGCAACGCCGAACGGAAGAACTGTTTATCGGCGACGCCAGCGATTTCGACGCAGCGCATTGCATCGATGCTTTCGGCGACCGAAATACGCACCCCTTTCGCGCGCAGCGCATGGATAAAATCGACAATCCGCTGATCCATCCCCCATTCCTCCCTTGCGCGCTCAGGCGCAGGTTCGCATGTGGCGAAAACCGCATGAGTACAGGCTACAACCCGCTAGTTGCCGCGGAAGCGAGCGCTCTCGTCGTCGCGCCGCAGACGGCCGAACTCGTCACGACGGGTCCCCTCATCACGTACCAGAGCGCGGCGTGCGCGCTGCAGGTCGCCCTCGAATTTGAGCAGCACATTCAACGTACTCTCAATCGTCGCACGATCGAGATGGCGAGCGTTGAGTTCGAGCAGTGCGCGCGCCCAGTCAATCGTCTCAGAGACGCTCGGATGCTTCTTCAAATCCATGCCGCGCAGCCGCTGCACCAGTTCAACCGCCTGCTGCGCCAGTTTTGGGGGGAGACCGGGAACCTTCAGGTTGACAATCTGAAGTTCCTGTTCGGCAGTCGGATAATCGATGTGCAGATAGAGGCAGCGACGTTTCAGCGCCTCGGAGAGTTCACGGGTGTTGTTGCTGGTCAGCACCACCATCGGTTGATGGCGAGCACGAATGGTGCCGAGTTCGGGGACGCTCACCTGAAAATCGCTCAGCACCTCGAGCAGAAACGCCTCGAACTCGGCATCAGCGCGGTCGATTTCATCAATCAGCAGCGTCACCGGTCGTTCGCTGGTGATGGCCTTAAGCAACGGGCGCGGCAGCATGAAGCGGCTGGAGAAGAACACGTCCTCCTCGGCAGCCAGTCGGTCGGCTGCCTCGGCAAGCGTCGTGACGCCTGCCAGCAGATCGTTGAGTTTATCGCGCAGTAGTTGCGTGTAGAGCAGTTGTTTGGCATACTCCCACTCGTAGAGCGCCTTAGTCTCGTCAAGACCTTCGTAACACTGAAGGCGGACCAGTTCACGTCCAGTCGTCGCTGCCCACACCTTTGCCAGTTCAGTTTTACCAACGCCCGCTGGACCTTCGGCGAGGATGGGCTTGCCGAGTTTTTCCGCCAGGAACACGGTAGTGGCGATTTCATCGGAAGGAATGTACCGCTGCGCGCTAAGCGCCGCTTTGACGTCGCCAATGGTGTTGAACACTGCCGATAACCTTTCTACTCCGGTTGCACGCCGTAGACGGTGTGTTCCATACGAACCGCACCGCCGGTGAGATCAATCAAAACGCCATGGAAACAGCGCTGATCGCGTCCTGGGTTGACGCACCAGGTCGCACCAATCTGGGTAGCATACGTACCGCTCAGTGAGGGCGCTTCATGGATGTGCCCATGCAGGGTAAGCGGCGGTTGATGCTGTTCGATAAATGCCCGCAGTGCACGGCTGCCAACGTGTCGCCGGTTCGACATCAGGTCAAGCGGCGTATCAGCAGGCGGCGTGTGGCAGACGTACACCGTGCGACGCGGGTCGCTGCGCTTGGCGAGCATCGCCAGGTCTTCCGCAATCGACGGCAACGCCTCGAACTCATGGCGCTGCAGTGGTCGGATCACACCGCCACGGCTGGTCAGCGCGTGATCGAAACTGAACGGCGGCGTTCGTCCCTCGTCGCATCGCTCAAAGTCCTTGATGCTGAACGGTGTCGGCGGCACACAGGCATACCCAGCAAGCCATAGCTGATCGCTCAGTTGGTAGACGCGCTCATGGAGCGGATACGCCAGCCCTTCCACTGCCAGCTCCTCAACCGCGGCATACGCCGCCATCCAATCGTCGTTACCCGGTAACAGATAGACCGCTATCGTTGGGTGGTGCGACCGGAACGTGCGCAGGAGCGGCGCCAGGTCGCGCTCGACGAACGTCCGCTGTGTTGTCAACGCATCATCGCGTCGTATTGCGTGGGGCAGGAGATCACCTCCGACAATGATGGCGTGCGCCTCATGACGCGCCGCAAACTCGCATAACGCGCGATAGCCATCAAGGTTGCCATGAAGATCTGCGGTATAGGCAATACGCATGCTTCAGCACTAACAGAATAGTCTCGCGCCGCTCAAAACGCATAGCGGACAGAGAAGAGCCGGGGTCTTAGTGCATTATAGCATGGACGATTGGGAAATGGGGGGACGCAGCGATCATCGAGGGGCGATCATGAATGGTCAGGCGGACGGCTGCATCCGGCAGGGAACGGAGAGCGCACCCGGCAGGCGGCAGAGCGTAGCGGGTCTGAGACCCGCCCTCAATCAACCATGTTCGGGATGACGGGCCAGACGGCGGCATATGCCCTGCATGCGCATCCCTCATCACCAGCATGTGATATCATCAGGAGGGTTCGTTACTCTTACCGCGTTATCATCTTATGACCTCGCCTGCACGTCGTCGTTTTCGCGCTATCGCTCGGCTGCCCGATGACCAGATCAATCTGGCGGAGGCAGCGCTCTGCATTGCCTGGGAAGACCAGGGGGACAGCAATCTCCCGGCGTCGTTGCAGGCCATCGATGCTATGGCTGCTGCCGCGCGGGAACGAATTGCTGACGGGCAAGGAGCGCGCGCCATTGTTGCAGCATTGAACGCTTATCTATTTGAGGAGCTTGGGTTTCGCGGCAACTACTGGAATTACAGCGATCCGGCCAACAGTTTCCTCGATCAGGTCATTGCGCGGCGCGTCGGTTTGCCCATTCTGCTTTCGGTGCTGTACCTGGAGATTGGCTGGCGGTTGCGGCTGCCGATGGTCGGGCTAGCGTTGCCCGGGCATTTTCTAGTGCGCTACATCGACTCGCAGGAGGGAGATCTGTACATCGATCCCTTCAACCGTGGCAGGTTGTGGTCATATGCGGAGTGCGAACGGCAGATCGCCGCGTTTACTGGAAACACCCACCCAGCGCTGATCCAGAAGGTGATGGCGCCGCCATCGCGGCGGTCGATCCTGATCCGCATTCTGCGCAACCTGAAGAGCGCCTATATCCAGCGCGAACAGTTTGAGCGCGCGCTCGCAGCAGTTGATCGGATTCTTCTTCTGGCGTTCGATGCCAGTGAATTGCGTGACCGCGGATTGTTGCGCGCCCGGATTGGCCACTGGCTAGGCGCACTGGCCGATTTCGAGCACTACGCACATCTGGCGCCGCAGGCAGGCGATCTAGAAGCGATCCAGCACCAGGCGCAGATGCTGGCGGATGCACTAGCGCCGCACAACTAACCTCACGCCATTCCCCCGTTTCCTGTGCCATACTGTACGTAAACGGCGCTCGTTTCGCTAAAGAAGTCGATCAGAGCGTCGTGATTGATGGGCATCTGTGGCTCGTCGCTGGTGGTAGGCGCATTGATGTGGATCGATCGCGCGTTCATCTCGTCGACGAAGCGCAGCATGCGCGCGCCGTCGCGGGTGTGGATGCCAGCAGCGACAACCATATGTGGTTGGTTGGCATACGCCAGCGCCTCGGCAAAACTCTCGACGCGCGTCACCGCCAGCACCGGTCCCGGCGCGGGTATGTGGGCGATCCGCATCTCCGGCCGCACCCGATCCACGATCGTCGGGCGCAAGAAGTAGCCATGCGCCAGCGCCTCGTCCTGCGCGCGCGTACCGCCGCAGAGCACTTCAGCGCCCTCCGCCCGCGCCTGATGGACCAGATCGAGCGCTTGCCGGATCTGCGCCTCATCGGTGCATGGTCCGATCCCGACTCGCTCATCGAGGCCGCTCCCCAGGCGGAGTCTGCAGACGCGCTCAACCAATTCTTCGAGAAAAGCATCCGCTACCGGATGAACGAGAATCACCCGTTTGGTTGCAGTGTGCGACTGACCGGCATTCCCGAAGGCGCCAGCGATCACGCTTGCCAGCGCTAAGTCTAGATCAGCATCTTCGAGCACGATGACCGGATTGACATCTATCTGCTCGCTCTTGAAGCGAATAGCCCGCGCCTCCGCCTGCCGCCGCGCACCGGCAATATCGGCGTGCGACCCGCCAATCCAGACTGCGCGAACTGCCGGGTGGTCAATCAGGGCAGCCCCTGTTTCATCTGTTGCGCCATGGACCAGATTGACGACGCCGGATGGTGCGCCGGCATCGGCAAAGCAGCGCACCAGCCATTCCGCAGTTTCCGGCGTCGCCAGGGCTGGTTTCAGCACGACAGTGTTGCCGCTCACCAGCGCCTGCACCAGGCGCTCGAACGGCAGCGCGAGCGGCGACCATTCCGGCGTCAGCAGCACGACAACACCAAGGGGACGGCGGCGCGCATAGCCAAAGTGCGCCGGGGTGCGCAGCGGAACAGTGACGCCTTCAGTTGCAGCCGCAGCGCCGCCGCAGAACTCCGCATATGTGACAGCGCGCTGTACCTCGGCGCGCGCTTCAGCGAGAGTTTTGCCTTGCTCACGCACTATGACACGCACAACATCTTCCGCCCGTTCCGCCAGCAGGCGCGCCACGCGCAACACCAGCGCCCCGCGTTCAGGCGCAGGCGTCTGGCGCCAGGAGCGAAAGGCATGCGCCGCCACTTCGGCGGCGGCAATCGCCTCATCACTGATTGAAAGCGGCGCCTCACCGATCAGATCGCTGGCGTCGGCAGGGTTGATATTGGGCGCATGGCGGCGCGCCAGCGATTCCATCCAGGCGCCGCCGATATAGTTGCGGTAGATTTTGATGTCTTTGTGCATGAATCTGCTCTCGTTTCGCTTCAAGCGATCCGCCTGAGAGCGATCTCCTCAACCGCTGCACTGTCTTTCGATGAGAGTCCAGCGCAGACGCTTGCAGCCAGAGCGCGTATCTCTGTTTTAGGAGCAGTATAGCATAGTTCGCTCGAACAGGGTCGAGGCGAGAAGTGGAGCGCCTGGAAGCACACGGATTGGCGCAGATCGAGACGGACTCGCACGGATCGCACTCCATCCCCAGCCGATCTGTGCGAATCCGTCACACCCGTGCGCATCCGTGTTCTTTTATGTCACTGTCTCTGCGTTGCAATGATATAGAGTGCCGTGTCAATTCTCAGTAGGCGCTAACCCAATACTCTGCGCAGCCCGCTCGTAGGCGCGGAAGGTCTCTTCATCGAACAGGACGAAGCGCACCAGCGCAAGTTGGGGATGGCTTTGCAGCATATCACGGCACGTCGCCAGCGCAATCGGCGCAGCCTCATCGAGCGGATAGCCGTAGATCCCGGTGCTGATCGACGGAAAAGCAACGCTCCGCAGGCCATGCTGCGCTGCCAGCAGCAACGATGAGCGGTAGGCAGATGCGAGCAGTTCTGCGTCGCGCGGGCTGCCAGTGTAACGAGGACCGACGGCATGAATCACGTGGCGCGCTTTCAACCGATAACCAGCAGTGATACGCGCCTCGCCTGTCGGGCAGCCGCCGATGCGCGCACACTCCTCGGCGAGTTCCGGACCGGCGGCGCGATGGATCGCCCCAGAAACGCCGCCCCCCGGCGCCAGCGTCTCGTTGGCGGCGTTGACGATGGCATCAACATCCTGCTCCACAATATTGCCGCGGATCAGTTCCAGCGTTGAGTCGCCAATTGCAAAACGCACGTTTCGCCTCCTCTTGAGTTCGGTTGCGGAAAGGGGGACACGGATTCGCACGGATGCGACGGATGTACGCGGGTATGACTGTGGTAGCCGACGACCGGATCCGTGCGAATCCGTCTTGATCCGTGCACATCCGTGTCCTCCGGCACTGACACACGACGAACGCGCCGAACAACGAGGGCATCCAGACGCACCGTCAGTACTGCGTCCCTCGCCTCCGTTCAGGCTTGTCGCTGCATCAAACGTGTGCTATAGTGATCACAGAGCGGGCGTAGCTCAGTGGATAGAGCAGCGGTCTTCTAAACCGTTGGTCGGGCGTTCGAATCGCCCCGCCCGCGCCAGTCTTCCTCAGCGTCTCTAGTGATGCAGCAGACCTTCATACTTTTCAAATAAGCGCATACAAGGGTGCAAAAGCCCAAAATTTGTGCATACAAGGACCTGCTACTGGCATCCTGCCATTCTGTCCACGTGCACCGTTTGCTTGCTCTAGGGTAGTGTACAACGCTCCACGTCCAATGTGCAACTCTGTAACATCAGATCCGTAAACCTCTGCTACCAAGCCGCGCGTCCTCTGAACTCGCCTGGCGCCTAAGTCGCGGGCTACGGTTGCGAAGCCCGCCTACGCCAGCTGGACCGGGCGAGACCGAATTATTTTCTCAAGCTCCATAAGCCCTTGCTCAGGACGTAGAAGCCCCGGAGAGGCTTTCATGTCCTCAGCCAGGGCTTCAGTAGAGGAATACTGGACTATTCCATTCGCCGCAGGCAGCGAATAGGAAACGAAGAAGCGAATAGGAGCGAATGGGGTCAACGAATGGGAAGCGAATCAACGAATGGAAGCGAATAGGGTCAACGAATGGGGTCAACGAATGGGAAGCGAATAAACAAATAGAAAAGCAGATAGAAGCCTGTTGAGAATGCGGGGCGGGGAGGCGGTTGATGGCGATGAGCGAGCGGATGGGAGGGTGACTCACGGGTGTAGATTTTTTCCGGCAAGCCCTTACGTTACACTGCCTATTTTGATCTCAGGATGCGCAACTCCCCTTCTTCCTCCAACTCCCCGCACGGGGGGGCGCGGGGGGTTGGAGAAGCTCACAGGTGTGGATTTTTCGGCAAGCTCTTACGTTGCATCGCCCGTTTCAAGCATCAGGACGCCCTCAATTCCCCTTCTCCCTAATTACCCGCATGCGGGGGGCGCGTGGGGCTCACAGGTGTAGATTTTTGCGAGCCTTCTGGTTGCATTGCGGATTTCAGCCATCGGAACGCCTCGACTCCCCTTCTCCCCTTGTAGAAGAAGGGGGCAGGAGGGATGAGGGGAACAAGGGCGCTAGGATGCGGCAATTCCGCTTCGCACACCAAAAAGCCTACACTTAAAAGGGGGAAAAGGGGACAGAGGGGAGGAGGGGAACAAGGGCCTTAGGACACAGAAAACATTCATCGCACCCCAAAAACGCGACGCTTGTGAGCGGGAGGGTGAGGGATTGCCCGAGTAAACGGGAACTACGCTGCCAGCGGTATTCTCCAGCAGAGACGGTTGCCCGGCAGAGACCTCGAGGATCGGGGATGTTCAACGGATGACGTCTAATAACACGCAGGGGCGCACCAGCGGTGTGCCCCTACTCCTTCCCACGCGAGGGCGCACCAGCGGTGCGCCCCTACCTTTCACCCCCGCACCTTCAACGCCTAGATTGCCTTCAACCCCTTCACCAGATGCTCCAGATCGGCGGGGCGCTCGTCGGCGTACTCGAAGCCGGGGAAGCCGCCCCAGCGGAAACAGGTGCGCAGGTAGTTGACGAAGGTCGTGTGGTGCGGCTCATCGCGCACCAGCGCATCAGCTGCCGGGTTCGGCAGAATGATCCGGTAGACAACCACTGACCGATGAGGAGCGCTGACAATGTCGGCCTTGTGGTAGTAATCCGGCGCCAGCGGCGCGTGGAAGGGTCCCATCGCCTCTCTGCCGAATTCGCGGCACGCCTCGCGCCAGATGCTGTATTCTTCAAGCGCCATATCGATTGGGTCGACCACCAGCGGGTCAGTATAGGCAGACTCGTCCCACTGTGGGTGGTATCCGATGAAGTTAACCGATCCAACAATCTCGTACCACGCACGCAGGGCGAGCGGCATCGGTCCAACGCGGCGCTCGAGTTCTTCGATGCAGCGATGCACGTCAGGACGCGGCGGCCTGACCGCTTCATCCGGGTAGGCGAAGCGATAGCCGATACGCTCGAGACGCGCCCTCAGAATCTCGATATTGTCTCTGGCGCGCCGCATGGTCTCGCGCGCAACCGCCAGCGCGTCGGAGAAGAGCGGCTCGTTGCGAATCCGCTCGCCAGCCGCCATCATTTCGTTCCAGACCTGTTCGTGTTGGCCTTTGCGGTATCGTTCGAGCCAGGTTGCCATGGTCACTACCTCCTTCGAGGCGGACTGCAACCGCGCTGCATTGTATAGAAGGCGCCATTAGCCGTGCGGGGGTGGGAGGAACGAGAACAGAAACGATGGGGACTCGCCGCCAGGTACGGCATTGTACGGGAGAACCTCCTGCGCCGTTGCAGTCCTCCCTGTGCTGCTTGCATAATTATGATACCCGACTTGGACTATGACTTTCGGGAAGATCTGATCTCCAAATGTGATGGTTTCTTGCCAGAAATGGAGTGCGCTTCACATTATGGCTTCTGCTCCCGCAACCATCGCTTGACTGCTGCGTCAAGGTCCGCGATCGTCAGCCCATAGACGCTCGCTAGCGCCTCCGGGGTCACTTCCCGGCTGAGTTTGCCGAACTGCGAGCCGAAACCGATTGAAAACAACGGCATCTGGTCGATCATTTTCTCCGGCGGCACACGGCTGAAGTACCGGTAGAATGCCCGAAACGAATCTGTGCCATAGGTTTCGATCAGGTAGCGTACTGTTTCACCTGAGAAGAGGTATTCATATCCGACGCTCTGACCAATGAAGTCGTAGGCGCCAAGGCTCTCTTCGCCGGTGAGTCGCTCCAGGCTCAGATAGTCGAGCCTGCCGTCTTCGACCAGGCGGCGCCGGAGTTCAGGCGGGAGTTGCCCGGCGTAGTACATCGCGGCGCCCTCGACAAGCCAGATCGGCGTGAATGGCCGGGTCTCGCGCGCCAGCGCCAGGTGCACCAGTTCGTGCCGGATGGTCGCCAGCCGTCCGAAGGGTCCGTTATCGTTGGGTTGATCCTGGAACGCCTTGCCGTTGATGTAAAATACCCGTCCCAGCGTCTGTATCTGATCGCCAACCAGTTCGTAGAGCGACAGCGCAACGCCGAGGGTGCGCGATCCCATTCCGGTTTGCGCCGTGAAATCGTCCTGCGTCGTTGTGAAGTACGCCACAAATCGTGCCTCCGGTTCAAGCCCGGCAGCCTGGATGTCGCGGTATGCCTGTTCGCACTCCTGCGCCACTTTCGCCAGGATGGCGCCAGCGTCCGGTCGGGCGAGGATCAGGAAGTGCGGCGTTTCCTGCACAATCACGTCGCCGGTCCACCAGAACGGCAGCGGTTTCTCCAGCTCGTACTTGCTGATGACCCAGCCGCCATTCTGACGCTCGAAGGTGACGCGCATCCGATGCTGGAGCGGATTGTCCTCCGGTATGCCGCGTAACCGATACCGGATGACAACATCGATGTCACGAAGGAGACCCTTTTCCACGTCGGGCTGCCACAAACTCGTCGCTGGCGACACGCTCACCTGATAGTCGCTCAAGGGGACATTCCGGCGTCGCTCGAAGATCGTTTGCTGTTCCTGGCGCAAACCCTCGGCGAATGTCGCCAGATAGGCGTTCAGGTCGCCGGTCGTGACCGCCTGCGCCTGCCGTTCCAGCAGGTTCTCCAGTTCGCGCAGCGCGACCTGTTCCACCGTCGGTGTCGCGGTTGGCGGCGGCGCCCCGCCGACTGCCGAGGTAACGGCGGCGCCTGCCAGCCCGGATGCGTCGAAACGCAGCGTGGCGGCGGCATAGTCGGGGAAGATGAACCGCATCTCTTCCATGCGTTCCGGGCGCGGGAACGTAATCTGCCCGGCATGCGCCTGTCCCGGCAGCCATCCTTTCGGCGGCGCGATAGTCTCCGTTAGATTGTCGCTCACACGGATCGGCTCATACGCTGCAAACTCGGCATCGAGCAGACGCGCGTCG
The DNA here is from genome assembly GCA_025062325.1 of Roseiflexus sp. Classification (GTDB taxonomy): domain Bacteria; phylum Chloroflexota; class Chloroflexia; order Chloroflexales; family Roseiflexaceae; genus Roseiflexus. The sequence continues at coordinate 23,350 of JANXAL010000023.1, read as the reverse complement.
CTTCCCTTCACCCCTTTGAGATCATACCCCTGACGAAGAGTGTTGATGAAGGAGACCTGAAAGATTACGTCCTTCTGCGTCACCGTGACGGAGTCCAGGCGCAGACGGATCGGCACGAGCTCGCTGCGTCGGCTGTACAGCTCAACTGCGAGCGGGTATGTTCCTTCACGTATCGATTGCGCTGCTGAAGGCGCTGGTTGATTGAGTTCGAATGTCATCGGCTCGTAGGTCGGGCAGCGCAACGTGTAGGGCGCCGGTCCTGTCGGCACAGGAAACGCAATATCGCCGACGTTTGCCTGACCGGGCAAGAAGCCGCCTGGCGGATCGGTGTTTTTCAGGTTGTCACTGAATGCGATAGGCTCATACTCATTGCCCGCAGTATCGACCAGGAGCATGTCGCGGGCGCTGAGACCCCCCGCAATATAAAAACTCGCGTCGCTGACATTGTGAAACCCTACGCGCAGGGTCAGTCGGTCGTCAGTCAGCGTTGCGCGGTAGATCACCAGATTGACGCTCTCGAATGCGCTGTGTGTGCTCGTGGCGCGCTGGTTGATGAGATAGGTCCCTTTCGCCGTCGCTAGCGCCGCCGTTGGCTGTGCTCTGGTGGGAATGACAGTCGGCGGTATCGTAGGGAGGGGCGATCCGGTCGGCTTCTGGATCGTCGCGACATCGGGCGTGACCATCGGACTACCGGAGGGTAGAGGGCCAGTGCAAGCGGTTGCTGTGAACAACAGCACAACCAGCGCCAGCAGGGTGACCGATTTCGGATTCATACACCATTCTCCTCGAGCGTGCGCCATCCATGTGCGAAGAAGTCGAGGTCGGGAGTGCAATGCGGAGCGGCGAAACGGCGAATAGCAGTGTTCTGAAATGGAACGTAATGCATATTTTCGATTTCAATGGTTAATTGCCTGTCTACTACGCATTCTGGGTAAAAAGGCGGAGATCGCAGGCGCTTCTGAACCAGGATGTTCGTCAAAAAGGCATGGAGACCATATCACGTTTGATGAGACGGCTTCAAGCTCTTAAGGTTACGAATCGCTTACGTAAAATGTCTCCTGACCAGGGAACAATGAAGAAGCATCGTTCCGCCTCTGCCAAAAGTCATAGTCAACTCCGGCTGTTCGATGGATGATTCGTAGAACGCTTTGTGCTATGGTGAAAGCGGCAAAAATGGTCGCACGGTGAAAGGAGGGTGCGATGGAACCGCGGGTTTCAAAGAATGCATTGATCATTGGCATTCTGCTCGTTCTCTTTGGGGTGCTGAGCCTGTTGCAGAACTTTGGCATGCTGGGGTTTTTGAGCGCGCTCATGTGGGCTGTGGCATTCGGCGCTGGCGGCGCTGTTTTCCTCTACTTCTTCCTGAAGAGTGATGCAAACTGGTGGGCGTCCATTCCTGCAGGCGCGCTGTTGGGAATTGCGCTGACGATTGGCGCTGAGGAACTGTTTCCCTGGCTGCCAGAGGGGTTCACAGGCGCCATCTTCCTTGGCGTGCTGAGCCTGGGGTTCCTGGCGATCGCCCTGATGAACCGCTCTCGCTGGTGGGCGATTATTCCAGGAGGCGCGCTCCTCAGTCTTGCGGCAACCGCAGTGTCCTCCGAGGTGCTGCCCGATCAGACGGTCGGCGGCGTGCTGTTCCTCGGGCTGGCGGCGACGTTCGTAATTCTGGCGCTGCTGCGCACCACGCAGGGCATGCGCTGGATGTTCGTTCCAGCAGCGGTGCTCGGCACGATGGGCTTGCTGCTGATGGTCTCAGCGGCGCACCTGGCTGGCATCCTGTGGCCACTAGTGCTGATCGGCATCGGCATCGCACTCCTGTTCGGCAGTCGCCATCGGGAGATCTATCGGTAGCAGGACTCTGTGGCGCTCTCGCCACAAAGAGCATTGCAGATGCACCGGTGGCATCGGCTTTGACAGACTCAGCCGACGCCACCCCGCGATAGTCGGGGTTGCCAGCCTGTGCAGGCTGGCTTCGCAGTCTCCCCGATGAATCTCGAGCAAAACCCCCTGTTGTCCGTTGCAGCCGTAGCCCGCGACTTCAGGCGCCGGGCGGGCGGGTTCAGAAGGCGCACAACCCGGCGGCGCATCAGACTGGATTCTCTCACTACCTGATTGCGCGTAATCGCGCAGTCAGATCTTTTTGCATGGCAACCGTCGTGCGCTGTGTGGCCGGCATGTCGCGCGTAAAGACCGGCGCTGGTTGCCCAAGAGCGTGGTAGAACGCTGTAACCATCGGCTCAATCTGGGCGCTGCTCGTCGTCCAGATCGCCTGAAAGCGGCGAGATAGACAGTAAGGCGCACACTGTTCCTCGTCAGACGCAACCAATGCGGCAGCGATCGTCGGTCCCCAGGCGATCACCACCCATTCGTGCACTAGGGGCCACTCTGCTTTCAGCGCAATCGTGGTGACGTCTGGAAGTTGGGGCGGGGCTTCGTCGGGAAACCCCAGTACAAACACTCGTGATAGCCGCGAAGCGAAGCGGCGATAGCGGTGCAGTTGCCGACGGTAGTGCGAGAAGCGCTGAAACGCTGCAATCAGACAGGTTTCCGGCGACGCGGCAGCGTGGTCTTCAATCAGGTAACTCAATGCCAACATCATCCTGCGGCTATGCAGGGTTTTCCTCTGCTCCTGGAAGAATGACGCGAAGCTGAAGGCGCTGAACGCGCCGATATAATGATCGAGCGTGGACGGATGGGTTAGTTGCATAGGACGAACGTCTCCTGGTCGGGTACGTCGATCGTGGACGGCGAAAACAACGGGTGAAAGGCGTCAGCGCTTGACAGTGTATTGGCCAGCGGGTGTGTTATCGGTGCTAGCTGCGGCATCGGCAGTAATGTCCCCAGACGATTATCCTCACCGTCTGATTATACGACAGTTCAATAAACAGCGGATTACCATCGCACCCGGCTCTTCGAACGTCTCGAGCATTCTCAGTGCGACAGAGGGGCGTAGAGCAGAGTTGCGAACCTCTGGTATAATGCCGCATCCATACGACTGCTGACGGCACAGCACCGCCGGCAGACTGTTCGTGCAAGGAGGAGTCGTTGTGACAATCAAGTCCGACCGCTGGATCAAGACAATGGCGCTCGAATATGGCATGATCGAGCCATTTGTCGCCGAGCAGGTGCGCGACGGCATTATTTCGTATGGTCTCTCATCCTATGGCTACGATATGCGCGTCGCCGATGAGTTCAAGGTCTTCACCAATGTCTTCAACACCCTGGTGGACCCCAAACACTTCGATCCGCGTTCGTTCGTCGATATTCGCGGCGACTACTGCGATATTCCGCCGAACTCATTCGTCCTCGCGCGCTCAGTCGAATACTTCCGCATTCCCCGCAATGTGCTCTGCATCGTATTGGGGAAAAGCACCATCGCTCGCTGCGGCATCATCGTGAATGTGACGCCGCTCGAGCCGGAGTGGTGCGGGTATGTGACAATCGAAATCTCAAATACGACGCCCTTGCCAGCGCGTATATACGCCAACGAAGGAATCGCGCAGGTCTTATTTATTGAAAGCGATGAACCGCCACTTGTGTCATATGCCGACAAGGCGGGCAAATACCAGAACCAGGTGGGAGTCGTGCCGCCGCGGTTATAACAGCGTGACCAGGAGTTATGGCGGAGGAATCATCTCTGTTGCACGGGCGATGATGTCGCGGATCTGATCATATCCGGCGCGCATCTGCGCCTCATCGGGGGAAAACCAAGCGACAGCGCTGATTCCTTCTGCAGCCTGTGGTACGGCGTCCCTGCCATCGGCGCGCATCAGGAAGAAGTCAACGCGCTTTTGGTAGGGTTTGCCTTTCTTTGACACCTGGTAGACGATGGTTCCAACAAATGCCCCTAACTCACCGGTCATCCCGGTCTCTTCATGCACCTCGCGTACCGCCGCCGCTTCCACGCTCTCGCCATCGTCGAGGTGCCCTTTAGGCAGCGTCCACTTGCCGTACTGGTCATGGATCAACAGAATGAGCGGCTGCCCACGTTCGTCGTAGCGGTAGACGACGCACCCCGCCGCGTCAGGCTGATCTTTCATCAAAAAATCCCTTCGTTCTGCTCTACTGCCCGAAGAACAAGCGTTGCACCCACTGTTCAAGGCTAAGCGCCCACTGCGCCAGCGGCGTGCGCTGCGCCCACTCGCTCAGTGCCGTCAGTTGCCCGGTTGCCAGCAGCAGCCCCATGATCACCAGCAGCGCTCCGCTGATCAGGCTAGTTGTGTGCAGGTGCAGCTGATACCTGCCGATGCTCAGGCTGAACCCGCGCCCGCGCAACGCTTTCCAGAAAGGTGAGCCGGGACCGAGGCGGCTGAAAAACGTCGCCACAACGATCAACGGGGCGCCCAGACCAAGCGCATAGATGAACGACAACACTGCACCTTGCAAAACGGCGATGCCCTGTGTCGCCAGCAGCGTGAGCAGCGCCCCAAGGATCGGACCCACGCACGCTGTCCATCCAAGCGCAAAGGTGGCGCCGTACAAATATGAGCCTGCAAAGCTTGCCGAGGGGCGCGACAGGATCTGGATGCCGCCAAACCCCTTTCCCAGCATGCTGAGAATGCCAAAGGCGACAATGATTAGCCCGCCAATGAATGTCAGCGTCTCGAGGTTGCGAAACAGCAGTTGACTGAGCGCTGTCGCCGTGGCGCCAAGAAGCACCATAGTTGTTGCCAGCCCCAGGAAGAAGGCGACGGTCATCATCACGATCCGCTCGCGTTGCGCCTGGAAGGTAAAGGCGAAATAGGCGGGCAGGATCGGCAAGGTGCAGGGTGAGAGAAAACTGAACACGCCAGCAAGAAACGCAGCTGGCGCCAGGATGAGCATGCTGGCGCCGCGCGGCGCGACCGGACTGCTGCTCTCCTGGCTCAGAATGGCGATCGCCGCCAGCGCCAGCGCAATGCTGAGACCAATGAACAATGCGCGCCAGGGAAACCGCGCCTCGGACGGCGCAGTCGCCGGATTGGTGTTTTGAACAGACATCGATGACTCCTATCGTGTGAGCCAGGCTTCGATAGCATCGGCAACTTCCCAACCGCTCTTGATCGCCAGATGAATGCGTCCCAATCCTGCGATGTAGTCGCCTGCAAAGAAAAGCCCGGTCTGCATTGTATTCAGTACGGAGGCACGTGCAATTCCGTCTGGCAGGGCATACCGCCATCCCTGACGATCGTACCACAAGGGTCGGCTGAGATCCTCGCCAAGCACTATGCTGACGATCTCAACCACGGCAGCCGCCAGTTCATCGGCTGGCGCGTCCCACTGTTGGACGCTGAAATGCCCGGCTAACTGGGCGATCAACAGGCTGTGCCCGGATGGGCAGCGTTCTGTTCCCTTCGTGTGTTCGAGCGCCAGCCATGCCATCGGATGCTGCCGATCCACATTGACCAGCGCATAGAACGGACGCTCGATCGGTCGGTCATACGCCAGCGTCAGCGTCAGGCAGCGTCGATATGGTACATGGATCAGCTCCCGAACCAGCGCATCGCGCAATCCCGGGTCGAAATCGCTCGTTGCCAGGATTTCTGCTGTTTGCGGGGCTGGCGGCGTCAGCAGCACCGCGTCGGCGGTTCCGACATGCGCGCCGTTCAGGTCAAACAGCATCCAGCGCGCCGTTCCCTCCTCACGGCGCAGCGAAGCAATGCGGACTCCCAGACGCACATCAAGCCCAGCAGCCAGCAGTTTCCCCAATCGGTTGAGACCGCTGGCATAGAACCACGAGGGTTCGGCATTGAGCGCAGGATCACCCTCAGCAATCGTGTTATCAGCATGGAGGACATACACCGGCTTCTCGATGCGGCGCAACTCTTCGGTTGAGAGTTCGGCGTGCAACAGGCGTTCTATGTTCGCATCCGGCGCCTTGATGACCTGCGCACCGTGATCGAACACAAACCCATTACGACGACGCGTCGCCACGCGCCCGCCAAAGCCGCGACTCTTCTCATATATCGTAATGGACAGATCAGGGCGTCGCTGAAGGAGTTCGCGCGCTGCGCTCAGACCGGCCATACCTGCGCCGACAATTGCTAGATGCATAGTTGTCCTCACTCAGTTGGGAGAATCCTACCACAAGAACGCCTAGCGTGCAGAGGAGGCGTGAGACAAGGGGCAAGAGGATTGGTATCTGCGGCGGGCAGCGCATACGGCAAGTCCTGTCAATTTATGCCACGCCACTGAGGGTTAGAACTCACAAGTGGAGATTTTTCGGCACGCCCTTTCGTTGCATCGCTCGTTTTGGGCGTCAGGATGCGCAAACTCCCCCTTCTCTCCCCAACCCCCCGCATGCGGGGGAGGCGGGGCTCACAAGGGTAGATTTTTCCGGCGCCCCCTCGTGTTGCATTGCCCGTTTCAGGCAGCGGGACGCCCCCTACCCCCTTCTCCCCTTGTGGGAGAAGGGGGTAGGGGGATGAGGGGAAACAGGGCGTCAGGACGCGGCAAACTTCCGTCGCACCCTAAAAACTCTACACTTGTAAGGGGAGGCAGGGGGGTGGGAGAAGAGGGTAGGGGGGATGAGGGGAAAACGAGTGTCAAGATGCGGTAAACCCGCTTCGCACCCTAAAAAGCCCATACTTGAGAGGGGGTTGAAGGAGTGCAGACAGGAAGGCGGTTAGCGGCGGAGCGAGCATAGCGCGACGTACCACAGGTTGCACATTTAGGATGATCTCGCATGCGTCGCTTGTACATTTTTGAACAAACTTGACATAGTTTATCTATATTTCCTATAATTGAATGAACATTCTTCTCTCCGCACTGCCTCCGAAACAACGCGCGGACATCCCAACGATACGGTTGCGCATTACATCATGCGCCGATCACAAGGAGGTTTCCCATGAGTATCGAGACGAGCGTGAACGGATTGGCTGTCGAGACCCGATCTGGCATGCGGGTCGAACTGAGTGGGGCGCTTGCCGGGCTGATCGGCGGGGTGATGATGGCAATCGTCGGTGCAGCGCTTGCTCTTGCCATCGGCGATGATCTCTGGAAAGCGCCGAAACTGATCGCTACATTCGTGGTAAGCCCTGCTACAGTGGCAGCACCGGGCTTCCTTGCCGGTCCGGTGATCATCGGCAGCATGATCCATCTGGCACTCTCTGTGCTGTTCGGGATCGGCTTTGGCGTGCTGACCACGCGAGTCTGGAACATGCCGCTGAATTACGGTGCACCGATGGTGTTGGGCCTCGTGTACGGTCTAGCAATCTGGCTGATCGCCTATTTCATCGTTCTGCCACTGATCAATCCGCTGTTGCTCGAAATTTACGCGCCAGCGTTCCTGATCCAGAACCTGACGTATGGGCTTTCAACCGGGCTGGCGTATGGAGTCCTGCATTCCGCTTCGCTCGTGACAAACCTCACGTGAAGCGCACCACAAACCCATCGAACGGCGGGGAAGGCTCCTCTTATTGGTGAGGCGCAATCTCGACTTCTGGACATGCACAGATTTTGCCCAACCTGCTATACTCTACATTGAACCCCTGCACACGATTTCTCCGTGGATAGCCGCAGGTTATTTCCAGGTTTTCACTTTGGCGTATTTTAGGAGGAGCGCAATGAGTACGCAGTTGCGGGTCAGTCGTTCGGCAGCGTCGCAGGTAGTGCGCATATCGGCAACGCCTCTGTTGACGAAGATCGAGGTCGGCGGCGCGGTTGCTGGTCTGGTCGGCGGCGTCACGATGGCATTTGTAGGGGCGCTCTTGGCGATTGCGATGGGCGCTGACCTGTGGAAGGCGGCGAAGCTGATCTCGACATTTGTGTTGGGGCTGAGTGCGACTGCAGGTGAAGGGTTTGTCGCTGCTCCGGTCATCGTTGGCAGTCTGATCCACCTCGCTTTCTCAGCGCTTTTCGGCGCTCTGTACGGTACAATCTCCTGCCGCATCTGGAAGATGCCGCTCGACTACGGCGCGCCAGTGGTGTTCGGCTTCGTCTATGGCTTGGCGATTTGGTTGATTGCTTACTTCATCGTTCTGCCGATCGTCAATCCGCTGCTGCTTGAAATCTATGCTCCTTCCTTTCTGATTCAGAATATGGTCTACGGGATGGTTCTGGGCATGGTCTACGCAGCCGTGCGTTCAGCCCCGTACATTCACTTTGAGAAGCGTTCTCCCGTACAGGCATAGCATTACAATTGGCATTCAGCTGCGACCGGAGCTTTGGCTCCGGTCGCGTTTTTTTGCTCACCGACTGCTCACAGCTCCACAACGCCAATGAGGACACAGGCTTGGGGCATCGAGCTGACTCGCCGACGCTAGCAGCAAATGCCAGGCTAGGCAGCGCGTGTGCTCATATAATCCGAGTCTCGACTTTTGCGCTGCGGGCGAAGCCCTTGCTCAGTCGGCAAGCCCCTTCGGGGCATTCACACGCTCAGCGAGAGCTTGAGCCCACACAGCGGTCGGTTGCGGCAAGCGATTGCGAGCATAGCGACGCAATCGTCCGTCGCGTCGGCATTGGAAGCAGCGCCAGCGTCTCACAGGTTCGACGTCCGGTTGATCTTTGCTATGGGAGACAGAGCGGCGAGGCGGTCATAGAACGGTCCTTTTGCACATACGCGAGTGGCGCATGCATCCCACAAGTGACATTCTTTGACAGGATGATCCCTCTCAATCGGCGCGCATCCGCGTTCCATTACGCCCAACACCCGCAGGATCGCTACGACTCCGTTCAATCGCCGCCATAATCGCGCTCTGCAGGTTGCGATACGTCGGCACGTCTAGATCGGCAATTCCCTGCTGCACCATCAGATAGGCTGTCGTCGCTGAGATGCCTGCCAGCATCGGCGTCGCTCCGATCAGCGCAGCCGCTCGCATAGCGCGCGTCAGTATAGCGACTACAGACGTATCGACCACAGCAATGCCGGTGATATCCAGAATAGCGACCCGCGCGCGCCGTTCGGCAATCCCATTCAACAGAGCGTTGAGGATCGCCTGACCGCGCTCGGCGTCAACGTGCCCGACAATCGGCATCACTACCACGCCTTCCCATACCGGCAAGAGGGGCGTTGAGAGTTGCTGCACGGTCTCGAATAACTGGCGCTGCGCCTGCATACTCTGTTCAAGCTCGGCGTTGCGCGCAGCGAGCGTCGTCTGCTGTGCAAGAATGTTCTCCGCCATGCGGTTGAAATTCCGTTGCAACAGACCAATCTCATCGCTTCTGGTCACCGGAACCCGCTGCGAAAAATCGCCAGCGCTGATTGCTTCGCTCATCCGCGCAAGGTTGAGAATTGGACGAGTGATTGTCTGAACCGTGCCGATGCTTCCCGCCACCGCCGCACCTGTGGTCAGCGCTACCAGCGCTGCGATAATCTGCAGATGCTGAACAAACGGTTGATACACCTCGTTGAGCGGTTGCTCGACTGCGATGCGCAACGAGTCATCGCCGGTTGCGAAGTCGCGTAACGACATTAATACCGGTTCGCCGCTCGCCCCCGAGAGCGCTTGAGGTTCGCTGGCGTCGGTCGGCAACGCCACCGTTCGCCCAATCAGGTCGCGATTGCGGTGGGCAATGACGCGTCCCTCCTGATCGAAGAGTATGACTGCACCCTTGGTCCCGACCGGTATGTTGACGACCTGCTCGATGACCCGACTCATGCGCGTTTCGGCAAGCAGAACGCCTGTGGTCGTCGCATCGCCAGGAAAACGGTACGGCACAGCAACTGGCAGCAATAATTCTCCGTTGACCGGATTGAGCCGGATTTCGCCAAAGGCTGGCCGTTCAGCGCTCACAGCCGCTGTGAACAGCGGATCGGACGCACGGTTTGTCAACTGATCAGAACGAGCGGCGCCGAGACGCGAAATACGCAGGCGCTCCGTGCCGGTGGCGTCCACGATGGCAAGGCTATCGAACAGATTGCGCTCGAAGATCGCCTGTGACAGTAGTGCGCGCTGCTGGTCCGCTGAGCCGTTGACAAACCCGGATGTGCGCACCAGAATATTCACCTCCTGGAGCGCCTCTTCGACAAAGTTCGTCAGAAGCGCTTCGGCGCGTTCGATAACCTCGCGCTGGACGCTCAATACCTGCTGGGTGTGCAGATCTCTGCTGAGCCAGGAAAGCACGCCACCGACGACGAGCATAGGCAAGAGCGCAAAGAGGAGCAAAATAGTCAACCATGTGGTTCGAATACTGCGCATCATTACTGCCCTCCGTATTTTTGCCACACAGCGTCAGCATTCGCACCGGTCACCTCCTCGGTATCGAGAATGACCTCGCGCGGCGGCGTTTCACGCCGCTCCAGAATCCGAATTGCCCACTCGATGGCTTCTGCTCCGCCAGTCGGGTACACGTAGGTCACATCAAGTTTTCCCTGTCGCACTGCCTGAATGCCGCCGTCGGGGGTCGGGAGAGCATCGATGCCGATGAAAAGAATCTTGTCCGTGTTAAGTCCTCGGTCTCGCGCCACATTGAAGGACGCGATCGCCATTGGGTCGTTGTGGGCATAGACCACATCAACCATAGGGTTGGCATCAAAGAGCACGCGTGACAGCGTCTCTGCCCGTTCTGCGAGCCAGTCGGCATTCTGACTGGCGATAATCTGCACGTCCGGGTTGCTGGCGATTCCTTCACGAAAGCCATCGCCGCGTTCCTGGGCGGGCGTGGAGCCTTCCAGTCCGCGCAGCTCGATCACAGTGCATGGCGATCGTTGCTGCTCGCGGCACCAGCGCGCGGTGTACTCGCCTGCCTTTCGACCAATCAGGCGATTGTCGGCGCCGATCCACATGGTGTATTGGTTGCCCCTTACCTTGCGATCCAGAACAATGACCGGAATGCCGCGCTGAAATACTTTCGCGACAACGCTGGTGAGCGGAGTAGCTTCGTTTGGCGAAATGATAAGGAGATCGATACCTTTACTCAGGAAAGCCTCGACATCAGCGACTTGCTGTGCATTATTCTGACGCGCATCGGTGAACTCGATCTGGATCTGTGGATAGCGAGCGGCAGCGGCAGCGATCTGTTCGTTCATTGCCTGGCGCCACGGCTCAGCATTGTTCGCCTGAGACATCCCGATGCGCCATCGACGCGGAGCGTCGCCGCTGGCTGGCGCGGAGGTCGGCGCAGTGCAGGCTGCGAGTGCGACGGCGAGCATGAGCGAAAAGAGGGCAATACGTCGCAGAGTCAGGATGAGCATGAGAACCTCCTGTTTGCGGGACGAGACGTCGTTGGATGAGCCATCAAGCGGAACGTTTGCGCCGCGAGAGGTGCGCTGGTTGAGAATGCGATCCTGGCGCGTCTTAGGTTGAGCGTGTCACAACGTGGAGAGGATGGATCGTTGAACCTGGATCAGCGATCACGAGGTCGCTTTTGTCGCACACGGCATTGTGCTTGACATTTGGGGAACGTGTGGTTACGCAGATGTGACTCCAGCGAGTCGAGGTGAGAGTCACTCTTTACCCATTGTATACATAATTGCTCTCTTTGCAAGTAGGGCGCAAAGGCAATGGTTGCCGATCGCGGCAGGCAAGCAAGTTATTAGATCAGGTCTGAGACCCGGCTCCAGATCTCGTCTCAGAGAGCGTATTTGCCGCGTCCCGACGCTTCGTTCCTCTCATATCCCGCGCCTCTTTCTGTGGCGCTGTAATGGGAGCATTTTAGCGTTTTGCGGAGGCGACCGTCGCCGCAGAGAGACGGACATTCCGACCCAATCTCGGCTCTGCCCATCTGCGAGGCACGCAGGCGAGGATCGCCTCCGCAGACGGTTTCTGCTCGCCCTGCGCTGGCGGCTCATCATGGTATAAATATCGTCTAGACGCCCTGCTCAATCTGCCCCGGCGGCTCGTCCACTACCTCAATCTGCTCCGGCGTTGTCACATAGATCGCTGGGTCTCCCTGGTACCACTGGATCACCCCTCGCACTCGCACTGCTTGCCCGACCCGGTACCGCATCTCCGGGCGCCCGTCGAAGCGCACCCAATCCTCCTGCCGTATCAGCGCCTTGAAGCTTCCCTGGTGCGGACGGCTGAACCCCAGCAACACCTGTTTCCCGTTGTTGAAGACGTACTGCAGCGTGCCGGTCACCACGACCGTTCGCCCGTCCCATTCGCGCGCTGCTGTGTGCGGAATGACCGCCTCCGGCTGCGCGGCAGGCGGCGGCAGCGGCGCCGCAGGCGCCACCGCAACGGCAGACGCCGCGTGCGCCTGCGGGTCGCCGCTTGTCAACGCCACAATCGCCCCGTCTACGCTGCGGAAATAGACATTCTCGTTGCTCACCACCCACACCGCGTATTCGCTCCAGTAGCGGTCGTACACCGCTCCCTGCCGGTAGTACACGTAGAACCCAAAGTCGTAGAAGCGCGTGTTTTCCAGTCCGCTTGCGCAATAGTGCGAGGCGCTGAACGGACATGCCCCCGCGTTGTCCTGCGAGGTCACTAGCGTCGCCAGGCGCTGGGTCGTAATCTTGGCGCTAAAACTGCCGCGCCCTGCCGAGCGGTCCAGAATGCGCGCCGCGAACCCCGCCTCCCAGTGCGCGCCGAATAGGTAGTCGCCTGCCACCGTCACGTTCGGCTGCTCGTCCGTGAGCAGGTACGGGTGGGCGCTCCCCGGCGGATAGTCGTAGGCGATGAAGCGCACCTCTCCCCCTTGCAGCCCGCTCACGGTCGTCCTGTCAAGCATCATCTCGCCGAAGTGCGAATCCCAGCGCGGGTCGTAGACGTGTTTGGCGCGGATGATGGTATAGACCACCTCTTTGCCATCGGGGAAGCGCTTGACAACCGGTTGCGGTCCCATCGGCATATACCCGCCGTCGCCGTAGCCGCCGTGCCCGACGAGAGCGATGAACGGCGTGCTGCCGTCGTCCAAGTCAAGCACGAAGAGCGCCTGGTCGCCAGGGTTCTGGGTCAGCAACTGGCGCATCCCGCTGTTGGTCTGGGGCCAGTCGCGCCACATTGTCTCCCAGTCGAGGCGCGCCTTGACCAGCGCATACCCGGCGCTGTCGGCGATGACGGGCCAGCCGTAGCGAAACTCAGTCGGGTCGCTGAAATTGCGGCTGGAATGGACCGGGCGCACGCGCCATTGGCGCGCGCCGGTGCGATTGTTGATGGCATGGACGTACAGGTCCGGCTCGGTGGCGACGATAACGACGTTGCGCGTGGGGGAATAGGCAGGCGGGACCGCGACGAGGGCGCCCGCGTCGTAGCGCCAGAGTTGCTGCAGCGTGCGCTTGTCAACAGCGTAGACAGCGTTGCCCATCGAGAAGAGGACGCGGTCGTCAAGCACGGCGGGGGGCAGGGGCAACAGCGGCTCACTGGTCTGCCCCGCATTGAAGGTAGCCAGTACTGCGCCGTCCCGAGCGCGCAGTTTGTAGAGTCGACCGTTGGCAGGACTGCGTGCCTGATCAACAGCGACGGCGAACACCGACTCGGTGTCACGGTCATAGGCAACAGTCGAGGTAATGATGCCGATGCCGCTGCGCTGCCAGAGCTGCCGCCCGTCGGCTTCGCTGAGGGCGAAGACACCGTCGACACCCGCAGCGATGTAGACGCGCCCGCCGCCAGTGACGGGCTGGACGTTGCGCGGCAGCGAGCCGCCGGTGGTGACCTTGGCGATGCCGCCGCGGGCGTCAGGCCCGTTCCAGGCCCAGCGCCAGCGCCAGGGGTAGGGGACAGTCTGGGGGGTGTAGCCGGTGCGCTGTGCATCGTGCGCATGCTGGCTCCACTCATTTACGTGTGGGGAAGGGCGCGTGATCAGCGGAAGGTACAGCGAGGCAGAAGTTGCCTGCAGTGGCTGCGTCGCCTGAGACGCGATAGTGGAGACATCCCCGACCACGTTCAGCGAAGTTGCGCTGAAAACCGGAAGCGCAAGAACAAGCGCCAGAAGAATTGCCCAGCAGGAATGCCTGTCAATTCTCATATGCCCCTCTCCGTGAACCGAATGAAGATGGGGGATGCTTATAGACGGAGCGTTCTTGAGTGCGATGAATGCTGGTCGCGTCTTGACAGCCTTTTGCCCCTCATCCCCTCTTGCAAGTGTAGGCTTTTAGGGTGCGAAGCGGGTTCGCCGCATCCTGAAGCCCTTTCTCCCTCGTCCCCCCTATCTCCTCTCCCACAAGGGGAGAAAGGGGAGTTACGGCATCCTGATGCCTGAAACAGACAATCAGCGGAGAGATTGCCAGAACAAGCCACACTTTTGAGCATCCTCCCCACCCACTTCTCCTAGCGATAACGAGAGAAGGGAGAAGGGCGCGCATCGCAACGCCCAAAACAAGCTACACAACGTAAGGGCGTGCCAGCAAAATCACCCTTGTGAGGGTGTCAGGCGCAGGGTCAGGTCCAAGACCTGACCCCACAGGGTCGCCAGCCCGCCTCAAAAACCAATGTTAGACTTGTCTCGTTATCTCACCTCGCCCCACCGCACCTCCAAACGCGGACGACCTTCGATATTCCAATCGCCGGTGTCGGAGGAGACGAAATACTTCCCGCTGTGATAATCCGAGTCGGCGCTGTAGAGGATCAAACGCAGCGGTTCGCCGCGCACATACGCCCGCGCCACAGCATACGACACGTCCCAGGTGCGCGGAACGCCGGGCCAGCTAAAGCGGTCAATGGGACTTACCCAGCTTCCGCCGATGTTCTCGTATGCGATTGGGGCGTTGTTCCAGGTAATGGTCTGTTCGCTCCAGTCACCAGCCGCGACCAGTACCTGAATCCACGATGGCTGTGCCCGGTCTGTTCCGCCAGAACCGCCAAATTGATGGAGAGTCAGTGTGGCGGAAACGATCACCTTGCCGCGTGGTATGCCATCGAGCGGGAAGGTGACATAATACTTTGCAAAACAGGGCCAGTCAGAGACGTCGGACTGATTCTGGATGTTGAAGTCGGGAGCGCGTCCATAGTTGCGGTTCCCCCATTCGTTCCAGATGTGGTTCTCGTCGCCGGGACACTGATTGGTAATTGCACCGCCGACATCGGCATCCGGCACGAGCGGGCTGCGCTCCGTCGGACGCCGGATGATCAGCGAGCCAGTCGGTGTTGCGCTGGTCTGGTAGGAAGGCAGACCAAAGTTCAGGAAGCCCCAGCATCCGGGAGCGTCGAGCAGGCCTTGCGGGGGCCAGAATTGGTCGCCTACCGGCGGACCGGCGCGCGTGTCGCGGTCGTGCACGATGACTGCCATACGCCAGGCAGTTCCATCAGGCGGCGCGGATGAGAGACCCAGACTGCTGAAGGGGATGGTAAAACCCATCGCCCACCCGCGATCGCTGGCGCTATTGTCGTTCAGCGCATTGCCACGCCAGCCCGGGCGTGCATCAAAGACGACGCTGGTCTGCTGCCAGCCGGTGGCGCTTCCACGATACACCGCGCGGCGCTGCGGACTCCGATCACCATATAGCTGCGCGACAAACTTCCACGATGACGGTGAGAGTGCAGCGCCGCCGGACGTATCCAGCAGCAGGGTCACGGCGTCCCACTGGGTGAGGGTTTGCGGCGAGGGATTGTCGTCGTACCATAGGTGACGGTCGAAGATAGCGAGGTACACATATAGTTCGTTTGCATTGTACCCGACCCGAATGTCAGTGTAGTTCTGCGTTGGGGAAACTTTGCCGAACCAGGCAATGGCGGTGCGCTCGAAAGGAATGTCGCCGCTAGACTTCGGCGCATTGATGCGCGGCATATCCGTCGAACAACTTGCTTTGGTCACTACCGGAAGATAGACGGCGGCTCCAGCGCTGATGCTGTCCTGCTCGGCGTATCCCGCCGATGGAAGTAGACCAATGACAGTAATCAGAGCACCAACGACCGCACCGATTAGAAAAGCCGTTAGACCAACGTCCCTGCGCACGTAGCGTCTCGCAATCTTCTGGAATGACAGGCGCCTGGACATTCCATCCTCCCTCATTAATGTGAGTGCCTCGTGCGCATGGTACCGCTCACAAGATGGATAGAACTTTACGATTTGATCTCAATTCGATTGAGAACCAGAAAGAGGTGAGCGTCCAGAGGTGCACATCGCAATGCCTTGTTTTGCCTCATCCTCAAACCCCTGCTCTCACAATTCACAAGATGAGGCTGTTCCGGCACGCCCGCGCCGTGCACTGCCCGTACTGGGCATTGGAACGCCCGAATGCCCCTTTCTCCCACCCTCTCGAGTGTAGGCTTTTTGACGTGCGAAGTGGGGTTTGCCGCATCCTGACGCCCTTGTTCCCCTCATCCGCCCTGCCCCCTTCTCCCGCACCCCCCTGTGCCCCCCGCATGCGGGGGGTTGGGGGAGAAGGGGGAGGTAGGGCGTCCTGCGGCCTCAAACGGGCGACTCAACATGAGGGCGTGACAGAAAAACCTACACTTGTGAGCTCTGCCCCCTTCTCCCACCCTCTTGTGCCCCCTATCCCCCCCGCTTGCGGGGGGCAGGGGATCGTCAACAGCGCGCGCCGCATTCTGATGCGCCATCCCCCCCGCTTGCGGGAGGCAGGGGATCGGCGAGGATCACAGATGCTGGACGGTAGGCTATCCCCCCGCTTGCGAGGGGCAGGGGGGCACGGCGCATCGACGCGGGCGATGGGGTGCCTATTCCCTCGCAGATGTAGAGTTTTTGGGGTGCGACGGATGTTCTCCGCGTCCTGACGCCCTTTTCCCCCTCATCCCCCCTACCCCCTTCTCCCACCAGGGGAGAAGGGGGCATGTGCGCATTCTGACGCTCAAAACGGGCGATGCAACATAAGGGCTTGCCAAAAAATCTACACTTGTGAGGTGCCTATCCCCCCGCTTGCGAGAGGCGGGGGAGGATGAGCACCTGGCCAACGCGCTGTACCGCCTATCCCCCCTGCTTACGGGGGCAGGGGGGCGGCGGGTTGGGGAGAGTAGGGAGAGTTGGGGCGCACTGCGGCCTCAAACGGGCGACGCAGTGTAAGGGCTTGCCGAAAAATCCACACCCGTGAGTTGGAGGGATGAGGGGCAACAAGGTGTCAGGACACAGAAAACCTGCGTCGCTTCTCAGCCTATGCCCGTGAGGAAATCAACCCTGCTCACACGCCGGTCAAGCTAGTGCGGAGCAGTTCGGGGATGGGTTGACTCGGTCAGATCGAAGATTTGGCAAGTGAACTGGATTGTTCCGACGAGCGCCGAATACCGCACATGCCTATCGACGCGGGCTGCCGTCTGGGGGCAAATGCTTGCAAATGCCAGCCTTAACGGTCTGCCCCGGCACGGTACGCCCCAGCATCCCTTCAAGCATACGCGCAACATCGAGGAGCGTTGGGAGGTGAACGCCGGTTGATATGCCCATCTCGTGCAGCATATGCACCAGATCTTCAGTGCAGATATTGCCGGGGGCGCCAGGAGCAAAAGGACATCCGCCGATTCCGCCGACACTGGCATCGAAGGCGTCAACGCCGAGGTGAAGCGCCATCAGCACATTCGCCAACCCTGCACCACGCGCACTGTGAAGGTGCAAACGCGGACGTTCCTGCGGAAAGCGCGCATAGAACGCCTGCAGCAGAGCGCGCACAAGCCCTGGATGCCCCATGCCGGTCGTATCGCCGAACGTCACCTGTTCAGCGCCAAGATCGAACAGCCGCGCTGTCAGGTCCATTACCCGATCAAGCGGTACATCCCCCTCGAACGGGCAACCAAAGGCCACCGACACCACTGCCTCGAAACGCACGCCTGCCTCGCGAGCGACGGCGGCAATGTCAGCGGCCTGCGTCAGCGACTGCTCGATCGACATGTTGACATTGCTGCGATTGTGACTCTCACTGGCGCTGAGGAAGACCTGAAGCGCATCCACGCGTGCAGCGATAGCGCGCCGCGCGCCGATGACATTTGGGACAATTGCGCTGTAGACCACGCCAGGACGACGGGAGAGGGCGGCGAAGACCTCTGCCGTATCCGCCATTTGTGGCACATTCGCGGGACGAACGAAGGCGCCAACTTCGATGAGGGTCAGACCGGCATCGGCAAGTCGGTCGATCAGTTGCACTTTCTGGGCAGTACTGAGGATGACCTCTTCGTTCTGCAACCCGTCGCGCGGGCCGACCTCGCGAATGGACACAGAACGAGGCAACCGGGGATCAGCAATCATCGTCACCTCCTTGTGCGCACAGGCGTCGTCAATGCTCGCCCTTCCTCGCTCCAGACACCAAATCAAGGAGCGTGTGGACTCTCAGTTTGCAACATGTACCCCATGCTTCGGATACTGATCAGCGCAATGCCTGGCGTTTTGGTCGCATCGAGCTTCTGACGCAGCCGCGCGATATGCGGGCGCAGCAGCGAGCGCGCTTCGTCTTCCGGTTGCGCCCGACCATACACCGCTTCGGAAAGGGTCGTATAGCTGAGCGCCGTATCGGGATTCTGCGCCAGCGCTGTCAGCAGCGCAAACTCAGTGCGCGTCAGCGTCAATACATGTTCGCCAAGATAGGCGGCATGCCGTCGCAGATCCAGCACGAGGGGGCCAACCGTGAGATGATCGCTCGACGTAGACGGCGATGGTGCAGCGCTGCCGCCGCTCTCAATCAATCCCAGCGCGCGGGCGCTTTCGCTGATGCGCTGGAGCAATTCTGTACGCCGGAGATTGATTCGACGGTGTTGCAGCGCACGCTCCACCCGCTCGCGAATCTCCGCGACCTGCGCTGGCTTGAGCAGATAATCGAATGCACCATAGCGCAGCGCTGCAATGGCACTGTTGATCGATCCGTGGGCGGTCAGAAGAATGACCTCAGTTGCAGGCGAGCGTTCCTTTACCTCCCGCAGAATGTCAATGCCATCGATATCCCCCAGTTGGAGATCGAGCAGGAGCAGATCGAATTCTTCATTTGAAAGGCGCATACGAGCATCAGCACCGCTTGCCGCTGTCTCGACCCGATATCCGTGCGCACGCAGCGCTGTTTCGAGCATAATGCGCACTGCGCGTTCATCATCAACGACCAGGATTTTCCCCGGTTGTTTCATGGCGGATCTCCTCGTGCCTGATTGGTAATACGACCTCGAAGGTTGTACCCTCACCCGGGATGCTCTGAGCGCTGATGCGTCCCAGGTGACGCTCAACAATCGCCTTGCTGGTGTACAATCCGAGTCCCATGCCGCGCTCTTTCGTCGTATGCAGCCCGTCAAATATCCGCGTCAGTTGATCTGGCGGAATACCAACACCAGTATCGGTGATCGCAATTGCGATAGTCTCGCGCCCATCCACAAGATGGTGACGATATGTCTGCACGTGCAGCGTCCCACCGTTCGGCATAGCTTCTGCCGCATTCAGAACCAGGTTAAGCAGCACCTGCTTCAGTTGATCAGCAACCCCCCGAACAGCCGGAAGATCGGGATCCAGTTCGCGCAGCACACGAATGCGCGAACGTTCGAGTTGTTTGCTTGTTAGCAATAACACGCTTTCGATCAACTCATTGATATTCACATTTGTGAAAACATCAGCGCGCGGACGGTAGAGATCGCGTAAGCGCTCCAGGACGCGCACAATCCGCTCGATCTCTTCTTCCGCAAGTCGCAGGAAATGTTGATTTGGCGTTTCGGGAGGGCACTGTTCCAGAAACAACGCTAGAAACCCCTGGATCGCCTGCAGCGGATTGCCGACCTCATGCGCGATGCTGGCTGCCAGGTGCCCGATGGCCGCAAGTTTTTCGGCACGCACCAATTGCGTTTGCAGCGCCACGCGCTCGGTGATGTCCTCCCACACCTCAACTGCCTGATGTGCTGCACCGGAGGTGTCGAACAATGGAATGCTGGCGATCTCGATCAACGCCTCGCCGCCGCCGGGACGCTGCAATGTGCGCCGTAACCATTGCTGCTGGCGTGTGGCGAAGGTGCGCGCAGCCGCCGACTCACTCCACTCGCCGAGCACATCGCCATAGAAGCGTCCGACCAGCATTGCCGGTTCAAGACCGAAGCGCCCGGCAAGCGCACGATTTGCCGCCAACACGTACCCGGCGGGATCGATGAGCACCAGACCCATCGGTACGCTGTCGATAACCCCGCGAATGAGATTGCGACTCAACTGGATCTCACGCAGCCGGGTGCGCTCTACCATCTGCTCCGCCTGATCATGCAGGGCAGCAAGCTGCCAGACTGACCCCAACGTCAGACCGGCCAGTCGCGCTGCTGCGACAACGGCATCAGATATCGGCGGCGGTTCGTTGTCGAAAAGGAGGATCGCCGCACCGAGGTCGCGACCACTTATAGGAAGCGTCAAGAGCAGCGCATGGCACGACTGCTCCTCTATCGACAGCACGCTGTTATGCCCGATTCGACGCAGCAGGCGATCGCCGCCGATCTCATTCCAGTCGGGCGGATCGCCTTGCACACTAGCAGCGCCGATGAAACGGGGAGGCGCTGCTGGGCGTTCGCGGATTGCCAGATAGCATGCCTTCGCTCCCATCATCGTGCACAGATCGAGCGCGATCGCTTGAATGTTAGTCTTCAAGCTGCTCTGAATGTCTGGCTGCACGGAAGCGCTCATAACACCTGTCGCTGCGCAACGCGCTGCATCACCGGATCGCGGTGAACATACCTATCGGGTACAGACGCGCATCTCTGGCGACTGTGCCGTATATCACCGTATTCTTACACTGTGGATAGGGGTTGTCAAGCGCGAGTCTGCGCAGCTCTATCGTGGCGCTGGGCTTGTGCACGTTCACGATAGTAGGTTCGCCACGCTGTCCAGACCAACAGCGGTAGCGCCACGGGCCACCAGAAACGCACCTCTCGCAGATTGTACCAGAAGAGGCGTACCAGGAGAAGCGGCAACCCGCCAATCGTCAGGGCACGTTCAAGCACGGCGGAAAGAGGAGGCGGCGGAGGCGTCAGGCGTTTGATCCGCTCGGTGCGCCCGCGCAACGCCTGTTCGGCCGCAGCGGCTGAACCGCGCAACCGCCCAATGACGCCGCGTGGCGGAGAGGTGCATGGACGTGAACCTTTCCCAGGCATAGCACAAACATTGTACCTGCCAGGCGATGACCTGTCAACGATAGGCGACGCGGCAATGACGGGTTGAAAGCATATCGATTTCTGCATAATGAACCGCAAGAGACGGTGCATTGCACCGTCTCTTCGCATTACCCTATCGCTTCGCATTCCACCTACTGGCGCTTACGGAAACGGCACACTCCGCTCTGCTAGAATGCGTTCTTGCGCCCATGCACTTCGCCATCATGCGCAACACGCACAGTAAGGTCGCGCAGAACCGTTTGCAGGTCAGCTGCAGTGCGCAACGAGGAAAGGTCTAACCCTAATCCCACAATCGTCTGGGCCACTTCCGGGCGAACGCCAATCAGCACCATCTCGGCGCCGAGCAACCGGCATGCGCTGGCAACGGCGATCAGCCCCTGCGCTACCTGACTGTCGACGATCGGCACACCAGTGATATCAACCAGCAGATAGCGCGCGCGTGACCGTTGCAGTGCGTGCAACGCGCGGTCCTGAATGTCTGCCAGACGTTCGGCGTCGATAGCGCCAACTAACGGCATCACTAGCGCGTCGTCGGTGACGGGCAGCACCGGAACGCTCAGCTCACGGATCACCTGACGCTGCCGTGCAATTTCCTCCAGCAGCCGCGCCTGTTCATGCGCCCGCGTTTCGACTTCAGCCAGCGCTTCCTGGAGAGCGGCAGTGCGCTGTGCGACGCGCTGTTCAAGCGTTTCAAGGCTCGCTTCGAGTTGCGTCGTCATAGCGGCAAAAGCGCGCGCCAGCACCCGAATCTCACGCGGACCGCGCACAACAATCGGAATATTACGCTCACCCGAGGCAATCCGATCCGCCACGCGGGTGAGATTGACCAGTGGCGCCGTCAACCAGCGCGCCAGGTAGATGCCAATGCCGCCAGATACGATGATAACGCCCAGGAGAACCAACCCGGAGACGCCGAGATCATTCAGCAGCGGGCGATAGGCGACCACACGCGGCGTTTCGATCACCACCGCCCAGGCTGGCTCGTTGAGCGCCTCATAGCTGCCGACCACCTCAACACCAGACAAACCGACGTAATGCAAAGTCTGGATCGATGCAGAACGCTCGCGAGCAAATTTCTGGACAATGGCAACGCCAGCAGCATTGTCACCGCGCAAGACGCGTGCCATATCGGAGCACGCCAGCAGACTCCCCTGGCGGTCGACAATATACGCCAAACTTGCGGGATCAGGCGTCTGTCGCCTGATCGTTTCCCAGAGAAACCGAGCATTGATGATCGCGATGAGTGCGCCGTGATAGTTCTCGAACGAATCGACGAGCGGTAACGCCAGCACAATGCCCGGTTCGCCAGTAGCCGCATCAACGCGCAACGCACTGATGTAACGATTGCGCAGCCTCGTCTGATGCACGACATCGTTGATAAGCGCCGGATCGAGAAAATCGACCATCTTCCCACGATGCCGGCTCGCACTTGCAATGACGAACCGATCATCGTCGAGAATTATCAGTTGCTCCAATAATGGATCAAGGATCAGCAATTGCTCAAGCGCCCTGGTGCGCTGTTCCGTTGGCGCCGTCGCCAGGCCAGACATTCTGATAGCCGTTGTCAGCGTGTTCCAGCGCTCATCGAGCAACGTGCGCACCTCAACGGCAGCGCTATGCGCCAGTGATTGCTGCTGATTCGCCAGGGCGCGCTGATGCATCTGCCAATTCGATGCCATCTGGAGCGCGTTGCTGACCAGCAATGAGATGACGCTGAGACTGATCAGCGCCAGGGCGAGAGTAAACGAGAGACTGTGCGTTGAAATGCGGGAAGAAGGGGCAAGGTTCATACACGACTCCGTGCCGCGCAACAATGCATCTCCGCCTGCACCGCAGCATGGCGTCACCAGCTTTCTTATGCGCTTAGTGTACTGTTCTCACGGGCTGGTGATCGCGTCGATTTCTGATCAGAATGCAAGCAGAATCGTAATGCTTAACATTCACTTAACGCTACGACCCTTTACCCTTAACCTCGTTGGCGTATACTCTACAATGTTCGCTCGGAGAAACGTGAAGACTCAATTGCTTAACGCAGCTTGTCGTGCTTTGGAGAGTCTGCGTTTCTGGAAGTGCTTTTGTAGATGGTCAAGGAGGAGAGAAGCATGCCAAAGACGCGCATCTTCGCACTGGCATTGATGCTGGCGCTGATCGTACCGGTTGTTGCAGCGTGCGGTCCCCAGCCTCAGCCAGCTGCAACGCCGACGACTGCACCGACTGCTGTGCCGGCGGCGCCAACCCCCGCACCAACGGCGCCAGCAGCGCCAACCCCTGCGCCAGCGGCGCCAACCCCCGCACCAGCGGCAGAGATCGACTATGACGGTCTTCCCGATGTTGATCCGGCAGCAGTGACCGGCAACATTGTGACAGCGGGGTCATCAACGGTCTTTCCGCTGACGCAGCGGATGGCTGAGCGCTTCAAGGACGAGGGGTACAAGGGGAGCATCACGATTGACTCGATTGGCACCGGCGCAGGCTTCGAGCGCTTC
>JANXAL010000016.1 GCA_025062325.1 Roseiflexus sp. | reverse complement strand
TGTCAACCGCTATGAGTAGCAAGGGAAGACCGAAGGCAGCTACTACTTCAACGACTGCCTTTACTTTCTGCATCTCGTTCTCTGGCGAGCTAACGCTCCGCTTCAGCCGCGCCGCGAAGCGCAGCGGAGCGGCGTCGGCTGCAAGCGCGTGTTGGGCGAGCATCACTCGCCAAAACGACGAGTACGGAAAACCCCCGGGTGCAATTACGGCAAAACTGCGCGACAATTCAGTAGCGTGCCGATTGACCGCCTAAGCTCCAATCTCTGCTGTGCGACTGGGCGACAATCCCACCAAATGGATCAATACAGTCCCGTGCATATGAAGCTGCTGACGAAAGACCATCTCTCTAAAATCCTTATCCGCAGTCAGCAGAAGGGCGTTTCTCTGATTCGCCGGGGCCAAAACTGCATCGTCAGGGGTTCCTGGCCCCATCTTCGCAACCTACCACACCTGACGACCATCGCGCCGCAGGCGGTCGACAACCCGATGGTCTACGCTCTCGTCAGCCAAGCAGTTCATTGCGCTGTCTCAGCCATAGCTTCATAGCCGCTCAGACCAATGTAATCCCATTCAGATTTCAGATCATGGCGCATAATCGGTCGAGACGGCAAGCGGCATGCAACGATTTTGAATCCGGCACGCTCGAAAGCTGAAACTGTGCCGGTGAAAATGTTGGAGGAACTACCTGGTTGCACCATGTCAACCGGATACGCCTCAAGCGCAGGCGCATTGGCGCGCTTTGCTTCCTGCAACGCCGCTGTAATCAGAGCTGACATGATGCCCCGTCTTCGATAGCCGCGCCGGATGCAAAAGCATGAGAGCATGATCGGAAACCCGGATTTGTGGTATGATAGCGGCGATCATGGCGTTCTGATGAGGAGAAGGACAGCATGCCAAAGCGTGAGCGCCGCTGTTACCCGACCAACGAGCCAACAGGCCTGACCGACGCCCAATGGGCGGCGATTGAGCCGATCGTCACCACGTCTTCGCCAAAGGGCGGTCGTCCAACCGAGATTGATCTGCGGGCGATCGTGAATGCGCTCATCTCCAAAAATCGCACGGGGTGTCAATGGCGTACGCTTCCGGCGGATTTTCCGCCGATACGTGCAGTTCGATACTCTTTTGACAAATGGAAACGTGACGGAACCTTTGTTCGGATAAATGACGCACTGCGCAAACAAGCGCGCAACGCGCTTGGTCGGGACGAAGAGCCGTCAATCGGTGTGTTGGACTTGCAAACAGCGAAAACAACGGAAGCGGGCGGCGAGCACGACGACGGGGAAAGAAGGTCAACGGGCGCAAGCGTCAATTCTGGGTTGATACGAACGGCCTTTTGTTGCGGGTGTTGGCGTCTGCATCCGACCGGTCGAACACGGAAGGAGCGGAATGGCTCTTGACCGAGCGCCATCCCTGTTTTCCGCGGATGGAAGAGATTCGGGTCGATAAAGGGTATCAAGCGGGGTTCGATCGGTGGCTCACGCAGCATACATCCATACAGCTCAACGTTGTCGAAAAACCGATCAGACAAAAAGGATGCGCGGTTATTCCGAAGCGTTGGGTGGTGGAACGCTCGATTGCCTGGGCTGGGCGCAATAGATTGACAAGTCGCGAATATAATCGCAATCCAGGATCGAGTGAGGTGTTCATCTATCTTGATTCGGTGACAATGTTACTAAATCGTCTCTATCCGAGAGAATAGTTTCCGATCATGCTCTTAGGACGTTTGTTTCCTGGCTTTCTTTACGCTAAACCTGGTTCCAGATTCTCGTATGAGAGGCAGCTCATCAAACCATGACAAGTCTCTCCCGATGACTAATTCACTCATTTTAGCGTGATGTGTATTCTTCATCGGGATCAAACGCATCTGAAACCCATGCCTGCGTGCCATTTCCTTTACTTCTTCTGCCTCATCGTATGTCATCAGAAAATCGCCAACAAGTGACTCGCATATCATAAAGAGATGTTCATGATCAATTTGATGATGTTTATAGAGCCGTTTGCCTGCCTTCTTTCCACCGGCAGTATATGGAGGATCAATGAAATAGACTGCATCTTCGCGGCCAGCAAACTCCATCATCACTTTCAATCCATCATCGCACCGGAAATCGATCCTATTCACGATATGATTAAGGCTGATGAGTCTCTGGGCAAGCGTCTTCGGATACCAACGAGAACCGATTCCTTTTCCGTTCTCTCCGTATCTTATGAAACGAGAGCCCTCAGCAAGTATTCCCCCATGCAGTGTTCGGTTCTTCAGAATTGTCTGAAACGCCTTTTCTTTCTTGCTCGCTGGAGTTTTCTGAAGCTCTTCTTCGACAGCTTCTCTCGTCAACGTGAACGTCAAGATTCGATTAGCCAGCCACTCCGCATCACCGTTTACAACGGTGTCCCAGACGGCTGCAACTTCGTCATCCAACTCGACCATAACTACTTTTTCAACCAAATTCTCAAAGAGGGCAGTAAGGCTAATAATCCCGCCGCCAGCGAACGGTTCAATCAGAATACGCGGTCTGTTTTTCAGACTGGCTATCCAGCGTCGGAATGTCGGAACAAACCATGTCTTCCCGCCAGGATAGCGAAAAGGACTTCTCTGCGGAACCGATGCAACGTTCACCGGGTAGGGCAGAGTGGCATTCTCAGAAGATTCAGAGAACAAGGGTAGCTGTCTCTGTGTCGCCATGATCAAAACGGTCTCTCAATAGTTTGGTTCATTGGGGGAGTTTCCAGTTGCTCATCGAGTTTTTCCTGAAGCAACTTGATGAAATCCTCCATCTTTCCGGGCAGCGGAGTGGTGATCGAAAGCAAAGCAGGCTCAAACTCAGTAAAAACTTCATCTACCTTCGTGAGATAGTAGCGCCCCGGCCCAGGATCCTCTTCGGTGTGTAGCTTCAGATCATAGATGAGCCATGTAATGTCGGCCTCACCTTTGGGGACTTGTTTCAAAGCGGGTAGAGTGGCAAAGAAGCTTCTGTTCAGTGCTACAGCGATTTTCTTTTTCCAACTATGCAGGATTCCACCCTTGTATACTAGTTGGGGGACAAGTCTCTTTCGAGACGATGAAAGGTAATCGGGACGAGGATAATTCGGCTCTTTAGACCAATCCATTGACGCTCTGCTTTGCGGATCGCTCATGTAATACTCAAATGGTTCACGGACATTGCCAGAAATGTAGACAGCTTGAATCTCAAGGGCACCAAAATCAATGACTTTTCCGCTATCGTCATAGGCAACGAGAACCACGTCAATGTTTCCGGCAGACTTTCCAGTGGCATCATTCAAACGTACTTCAGTTAGAGAAGTCCATTTTGCTCCTTCTTGAAAAAAGAAAGAAGCAGCATGGTCAGCAATAATCCAGTCCTGGCGAAATCGGACGGGACAGGTAATGACAGGCTCATTCTCGTGATACTGCACACTCCAAGAGGACTCTTCGCCTTGTCTTTTGTACAATTTGGCACCTTGTTATTAAATGGGCAAAGGCGATGAGAACGGTAGCGTCTCGCTGTGTCGGTTTGGTCTGTTACCAGATGACCGAAGACCTCTGCTAATGGCTGTCCACTATGACTCATGCGTAGATCCTTCCTGACGTCCTAACATGAAGAAGTAGACCGACTCCATCCACCTATTCCCGCCTGCACCATATTAACGGATAGCTGTCCGTCTCATCCCGCCCTGCGCGGTGTTCGACCACCATTCGTCCGCCTATTCCTGTTTGCACCGTGTTACAGTTGCCCATCTCATCCCACTCTTTGCGGCGCTCGGCTGCCATTCGTCCGCCTGTTGTCGCATGCACCCTGATAGGCGAATAGCCTTTGCCCCTGAAACATGGGTGCGACGAAGCCATATCATTTGCGCGCGCGATGCGCGGTACATCGTTGCGACAAGTATAGATCGCTCCATGTTCGATGTAAAGCGGTTTCCTCACATGTCATCCTCCAGCCGACCGCCAAAACTGCTCGATCAGGTCCGCAGCGCGCTCCACTGCAAGCGCTGATCGCTCCGCACCGAAGAGGCGTACCTCGGATGGGTGCGCCGGTTTATCCGCTTTCACCACCCGCGCCATCCGCGCGAGATGGGATCAAGGGAAATTGGCGCATTCCTGACCTGGCTGACAGTGAAGGACGACGAGCGGGATTTTCACCTGGACAGGTTGTAGAAGCGGACACGGATAAACACGGATTGAGACGGATGTGCACAGATGGGTTGACTCCACGACAACCTCCGCCCCTGCGCTCCGCCAGGGTCCCGGCGCAGTGCGCAGTCCGCTCGATGATGAGTGAAGCCGCCTTTTTCGAGATCATCACACGCACCCTGTCCGCTCTATATCCATCGCTTGACCTCGACAGTCCCGGTGAAACGCTATCGCGCGCTGTGTATGGGAAATGTCGCATAGCGCCGGTCACACCAAGGCGCAAGGGCTGAACGTTTGTGATGACACGAAGGCGCAAAGGTTTGGATTTGCAAAGGGCGAAATGAGCGAGTCAACAAATGATGAAGATTAAGAAAATAGTCCGGCATTCCTGGGCGCTGCGGGCTGAAGCCCTGGCTGAGGTCATGAAAGTCCCTTCGGGGCTTCCACGTCCTGAGCAAGGGCTTTAGCCCGCAGCTCAAAGGACGCGCGGCTCGGCAGCATGGATTTACCGGATTCGTTTCCTAAATCCTCATAATTCGCGCCTGTGGGTCTCCGACGGGCCACCCGCTGGCACAGCGTGTGGCGCGGCGCGCTGTGGTAATTCGCGCCTGTGGGCCTCCGGTCGGCCACCCGCCTGCGCGGGCGGGAAAGCGTCGGCGCAGGCTGACGCCCGGCGCGCATGCGCCCTAGGGCGCGGTGTATGAACATTACCCGGCAGGCGGGCTTCGCAACCGTAGCCTGCGGCTTATGGAGTTTGAGAACATACTCCGGTATCGCCCGGTCCAGCCCGCGCAGGCGGGCTTCGCATCCCGTAGCCCGCGACTTCAGGCGCCGGGCGCAGCGCGAATGCCGGATTGTGTGGTGAATGTTCATCTGCTAATGCGATCTGCGGTATAATCCCGTTCTATGGACCTCGACGACAAGCTCGCCATTCTGGCGCTGGCGGCGCGCTTTGATGCTTGTGACCGGTTCCTGGGGAAACGCCGTGTGACATCCCCGGCAACCGGGTGGAACGACGCCGCCGTGGTCGCCGATGCCGACATCGACGAGCGCGCGTTGCTGGTCTTCCGGCTACTGCTGAGCAACCGCTGTGAATGGAATTGCGCCTATTGTCCGCTGCGCTCCGGGAATGACATACCGCGCGCTGCACTGACCTCCGACGAACTGGCGCGCGTCTTTCTGCCGCGCGTCGAACGGAAGACCGTGCAGGGATTGCTCATTTCCACTGGCGTCGATGGCAATCCGTCTGCTGCGACCGGGCGCATGCTCGATGCCGTCGAAGCGTTGCGCACACGCTACGGCTACACCGGGTATATCCACGTCAAATTGTTGCCCGGCGCGCCCGCGGCGGAAATCGAGCGCGCCGCGCGCCTTGCCGACCGTATCAGCCTGAACCTGGAAGCGCCAACGGCGCTGCACCTGGCGCGCATTTCGCCGGAGCGCGACTGGCTGCGCGACCTGATTGCGCCGCTGGCGCTGGCGCACGACTGGAGCCGGACCGGCGCCTTTCGCGCGGGGCTTGCGACACAATTCGTGGTCGGCGCGGCTGGCGAGAGCGACCGCGATCTTCTGCAGACAACCGCATGGCTCTACCGTGATCTGGGGTTGCGGCGCGTCTATTTTGGCGCGTTTCGACCGGTTGCGGGCACGCCGCTGGAGCAGTGCGCGCCAACGCCATTTGTACGCGAACAGCGCCTCCGCGAAGCCGACTGGCTGGTGCGGCGCTACGGCTTCGACCAGCGCGAGTTGCCCTACGATGACGCGGGCAATCTGCCGTTGCACATCGACCCAAAACTCGCATGGGCGCTGGCGCACCCCGAGCGGTTTCCGGTCGAACTGAACAGCGCCGACCGCGATGAACTCCTGCGGGTGCCGGGGTTAGGTCCGGTGAGTGTGGCGCGCATTCTGCGCCTGCGACGTGAGGGGCGCTTCCGCGACCCGGCGCACCTTGCGGCGCTCGGCGGGGCGATTGCACGTGCGCGCGATTTTGTGACGCTCAACGGGCGCTTTTTCGGCAGGAACGAACGCGACCGTCTGCAGCATTACATGCGCCAATCGCCGATCGCCGAGCAGTTGACATTGTGGTAGACCGCCATAAGGTTGCCTGGAACAATTGAGATCTGTCCGCATGCATCTCAATCCGTGGGCCCGTCCGGCAGCGCGGTTGTCTCGATGTCATCGTACCGTGCGTCGATCTCTGCCTGGATCGCCAGGGTGCGCGCCAGTGCAGTGACCACGCGGCAATAGGTGCGCACCTCGTTCAGCGAGAGCTGGCGTTCGACGCGATCCTTTAGCCACTTGTGGCAGACCTGGCAGCCGCCGATCTGATAGTTCCACACCTCCGGCGGCACAGGTGCGAAGTACTGCGTCTCGTTGACGTAAATGCGCTGCGTCTCTGCGTCATAGCGCAAGCGCTTCCCCTTCGCCACGCGACCATCGCCGACGCCCTCAAAGCGCGCCAGCGGCGGGTCCAGCTCCGGTGAACGGAGCAGGTGCAACTCAACCAGTCGCCCGCCCAGCGACGCCGGTGCACTATCTAGATACTGCGCAAAGACGGCATCCAGCTTCATCTCCGTCCTCTGGAAGTATGCTCAGGTTCGCCCGCGTCAGCGGGTCGCGCACGTTGCTGGTTTCGAGAAAAGGCGCGGAGCGCACTGCCTAATCCGTAAGAATCCGCCACAATCCGCGCATATCCGTGTTCCATTCCACGTGACACCTGAAAATGGGCTGCACCTACAGGAGCGCCCCCTACGACGCCGTGCGTCTTCCGCGCAACTTTCCTCCCCGCCAGCGCTGTTCAGGAAAGAAAGCGCAACAGGAGAAAGAGGACGATCCCCACGATTGCCAGAGAAATGACGAACCGGATGATTCCGGTCAGGATTTTGAAGACGATATACGCCACAATCGCGGCGATGATGATGACGATAAGCGATTCCACTGAAGAACTCTCCTTCATCCATCGTTGCAGAGCACGTGAGAAGTATGATACAATACAGCGCGTGATGGCGTGCGAAGGCACGCCAATCATTTAGGCTTCGGCGCTAGCACTCACCAGTCGAGAGTGCTAAAGGTCGCCGGGCAAGGTTGGAGGACGTTGCGAGGCGTGGAGAGAGCCGTGTAGAGCATGCCAGAGGAACAGTCTATGACGACCGATCTGACTGATCGCCGCCGGCTGATTCTCAAACTGGCGATCCAGGAGTTTATTGAGAGTTCGCAGCCAGTTGCCTCGGAGCTGCTGGTGCGCAAATATAAACTCAATGTATCGCCTGCGACCGTGCGGAATGAACTGGCGGCGCTGGAAGAGCTTGGCTATCTGACGCACCTGCACACCTCAGCCGGGCGCGTGCCGACCGATGCGGGGTACCGATATTTTGTCGAGAACCTGATGGATCGCACGCCGCTGTCGGCAACCGAGCAGCGTACGATCCGGCATCAGTTCTATCAGGTGCGCAGTGAGCTTGACCAGTGGATTCAACTGGCGGGCGCCGTGCTGGCGCGCACCGCGCAGAACGCATCGGTCGTCACGCCGCCGCGTGCGCAACAGGCGCGCCTGAAGCACCTGGAGTTGATCTCGATCCACGATACGACGGCGCTGATGGTGCTGGTGCTGCACGATGGGACGATCCGGCAGCAGAC
This sequence comes from Roseiflexus sp., assembly GCA_025062325.1. Classification (GTDB taxonomy): domain Bacteria; phylum Chloroflexota; class Chloroflexia; order Chloroflexales; family Roseiflexaceae; genus Roseiflexus. Next base: position 39,878 of record JANXAL010000016.1, on the reverse strand, counting down.
ATTGACGCTCGATATGGCGCTGTCGCAGGAGGAATTGAGCCGCCGTGCAGCGCGCATCAACGAGCGTTGCGCCGATGCGCCAGTCGAACGTATTGAGGAGTTCCTCAAGCAGGAACGCGCCCAGGAGCCTCCAGCCGGTGACGCGCTTGTCTGTCAGGTGCTCGACCTGGTTGTGAAGGCGATGCATCAGTTCAATGAGCATCTGAATAGTGATATCCACAGCGATGGGCTGATCGAGATCCTAAACCAGCCGGAGTTCTCACGGATCGAACGGGTGCGCCGGATGGTTGAGATTCTCCACAGCCGACGCGCGCTGGGCGCGCTCATTCCGCGCGCGCTCGCCAGCAGCGGCGTGCAGGTGGTGATTGGCGGCGAGCATAGTTATGATGAAATGCGTGAGTATAGCGTTGTGCTCTCGCGCTACGGCGGCGGCGAGATTGTCGGCGTGCTTGGCGTCATTGGTCCGACGCGCATGGCATATCCACGCGCTATTTCAGCGGTGCGCTATATCTCTGCCGTGATGAGCGACCTGCTGGCGGAACTCTACGGCGTAGAAAGCGCAAGCCGTTGGGAAACGGAGTCGTGAGACCCGACCTTTATGAGGGAGGTTGATGCCAATGTCTGACGAATTGCAACCAGTGCCACATGCTGAGCAGCCTGAAACGCCTCCCGATGGGCAGGAGGTCGTCGCAACCGAGACGCCGGTTGCGGAAAGCGCAGCGCCTCCGAGCGTCGAGGATCTCCAGGCACGGATTGCCGAACTGGAACGCGAAAACGCCGAACTGCGCGATAACTGGCTGCGGGCCGTGGCAGATTATAAAAACTTCAAGCGACGCACCGAACAGGAGCGCGCAGAGATGATCCGTAACGCCAGCGCTGCGCTCCTGCTCAAACTACTGCCGGTCATGGATGATCTCGAGCGCGCAATGGCAAGTGTGACGCCTGATGTCGCCGAGACGCCCTGGTATGGCGGATTCAAACTCATTCCCCAAAAACTGCAGATGATCCTCGAAAGCGAGGGGGTCACGCGGATGCAAACGGTTGGGGAGGCGTTCGATCCGAATCGCCACGAGGCGATTATCTATGAGCCGTCGGAGGACGGTGAGGACGGCAAAGTAATCGCCGAACTCCAGCACGGCTATATGCTGCGTGACCGCGTGCTGCGACCAGCGATGGTGAAGGTCAGCCAGGGGCGAAAGCAACCGTCAGGTTCAGAGACGACGAGTGAGTAAAATGATTCGGTATCGACCGTGGTGCAACCAACTCCGTCGTCGCAGTGATGGAAGGCAACGAACCGCTGGTTGTTGCTAACGTTGAGGAGAGCCGCCTGATCCCCGGTCGTTACGTTCAATAAGGCCGGGAAACGTCTCGTTGGGCAGACTGCCCAACGATAGGCGGTGATTAACTCAGAAGGTCTTTTCGGTCAAACGCTTTGTCAGGCGCCAACCGTCTTCCGGCAGCGCAGAGGAATCGGGCGCTGGCGCCGTACCGCCCTATTGCAACGGCAGTCTGCGTCAGGCGACGCGCGACGCCGGTCGCATCGCCGGGCGAAAGCGGTGCATATGATCAACGCGCCGCTGGCGTCGGCGCTGGCATGCGGCATTCTGAACGTTTCAGCAATGGATACGCGCACCGGCGCGGCAAGGTTGCCGGAAAATGAAATCCTGCGTGATCGCAGAAGCGGAACAGTATGCCGAAGAGGATCGACGTCGCTGCGAACGGATACACGCATGGAATGCGGCAAACGGCGCAATTTATCAGGCTGAACGTCTCCTCCGCGAAATGGGGCAAATCACTGACGAGGCGTTACAGACGCGAGTGCGCGACTGGGTCACGGCAGTACGGCTCATGTTGAGGACGATAATACGAATGAGACTCGAAACCGGACGGCGGAACTCATGGTTGTGGTGCAGCAGGTGACGCAGACAAGCGACACGCGCAGCGCCGACGACAGAGTGCGGATCGCAAAGACGACATGCGTTGAGCGTTGCTGAGGCGGCATATGGCAGTCAAGCGCGACTACTACGAAGTGCTAGGCGTTCAGCGCAACGCCTCGCAGGACGAGATCAAAAAGGCGTTTCGTCGCCTGGCGCGGCAGTATCACCCCGACGTCAACAAGGCGCCGGACGCGGAGGCAAAATTCAAAGAGATCAATGAGGCGTATGAGGTGCTGTCCGACCCGGAGAAACGCAGTATGTACGACCGGTTCGGTCACGCCGGTCCCACTGCTGCACCGGGGTTCGATCCCTTCGCCAGCGCTGATCCGTTCAGCTCGATCTTCGAGACCTTCTTCGGCGGAACAATGCGCGGGACGCAGCGCGGTCCGCAGCGCGGCGCCGATCTGCGCTATACGCTGTCGATTTCGTTTGAAGAGGCGATCTTCGGGGTTGAGAAAGCGATTGAGTACCGCCGGATGGAAACATGCCCAGCCTGTCGCGGCAGCGGCGCCGAACCGGGCACCGAACCGGTGCGCTGCCCGAAATGCGGCGGTCTCGGCGAGATCCGACAGCGTGCGCCCTTTTTCAATATGGTGACCGTCACCACCTGCGATATGTGCCGCGGTGAGGGAACGGTTATCGCTATCCCGTGTCGTGAATGCCGCGGCGAAGGACGCGTTCGTCAGACGCGCAAAATTACGGTGCGCGTTCCCCCCGGCGTTGATAATTCATCACAGATCCGGATCAGCGGCGAGGGCGACGCCGGTCCGCGCGGCGGACCGCATGGCAACCTGTATGTCGTGATTGATGTCCAACCGCATCCGTACTTTGTCCGTGAAGGCAACGACATCATTCTTGAGTTGCCGTTGAATGTCGCGCAGGCAGCGCTGGGGGTCGAAATCGATGTACCAACCATCGACGGTCCAGAGCGCATCCACATCCCGCCCGGCGTTCAGAACGGCGCTGTCTTTCGCATTCGCGGCAAGGGCGTGCCATTCCTGCGCAGCAGCGGTCGCGGCGATCAGATTGTGGTTGTGCGCGTTGTGGTGCCTACCAAGCTGACCGATCATCAACGCCGGTTGTTTGAGGAACTCGCGCGCTCGCTCGAAAATGAGCCGATTGGCAATCAGCGCGATGAGGGTTTCTTTGGGCGCATTAAGAATGCGCTCGGTCTGTAACGCTGAGCACCTCTCCTATGGCTGATCTGCTGTACGGTCGCCACGCGGTGCGCGAGGCGCTGCGCGCCCGACGCCGCACCTTTCAACGTTTGTTAGTATCGGCTGGCGCACAGGAGACCGGTACACTCGGCGACATTGTGCGCATTGCCGGCGAGATTGGCGTGCCAGTCGAGCGGATCGACCGGCGTGAACTCGACCGACGCACGCTGAATGCGAACCATCAGGGCGTGGCGCTGGAGTGCAGCGACTATCCTTACGTCGGACTCGATGAGTGCCTGGCGCTTGCGGAAGAACGCAATGAACCGGCGCTCCTCCTTATGCTCGACCACATTCAGGACCCGCAAAATGTCGGCACCCTCCTGCGCACGGCGGAGGTCGTTGGCGTCCATGGCGTTGTGATTCCTGGCAGACGCGCGGCGGAGATCACGCCAGCCGTGGTGAATGCCTCGGCAGGCGCTGTGGAACACCTGCGAATTGTGGTTGTCACCAATCTTGCGGCGACGATTGAACAGGTGCAGCACGCTGGCGTGTGGGTCGTGGGGGTCGAAGACGACGAACGCGCAAAGGTGTTCGATGAGGTCGATCTCGACTTGCCGCTGGCGCTGGTGCTCGGCGCCGAAGGACCGGGGCTTGCACGCCTGACGCGCGAACGCTGCGATTTTCTCGTGCGCCTGCCGATGCGCGGGCAGATTGCATCGTTGAATGTGGCGGTCGCCGGGAGTATTGTGCTGTACCATGCGTGGCGGGTGCGGGAGCGAGGGGTTAGGAATTAGGAGTTAGGGGTTAGGGGTTGAGGGTTAGAGGCTGGAGGAGTGGCCATGGCGACGACGCTGGCAGAAGTGGTTCGGGAAAAACGCGCTGAAATCCTGGCGATCGCGGCGAAGCACGGGGCGCGCAGTGTGCGCGTGTTTGGCTCCGTGGCGCGCGGCGACGCCGATGCGCAGAGTGACGTTGACTTTCTGGTGCAGATGGAGCCAGGGCGCTCGCTCTTCAATCTAGGGGGATTGCAATATGATCTCGAACGACTCCTAGGTTGCCGGGTAGATGTCGTTACGGAACAGGGTCTCAAGATGCGTCTGCGTGAAGAGGCGCTCCGTGAGGCAGTAGCGCTATGAGACGTCTGGTCGAGCGTCTACGCGACATTCTGTCTGCCATTGATGCAATTGAGCGGCGCCGTGATCGAGGTCGAACCGCTTTCGACCAGGATGAGTTGCTTCAGGCGCGGTTCCTGCTCCATTTGCAAATCCTTGGCGAGGCTGCGCGGACGCTGCCTGATGCAGTGCGCGATACGGCGCCAGATATTCCCCGGAGCAAAATGATCGGAATGCGCAACATTCTTGCTTGTCTATGGCTATTTCAACCTTGACGGGGACATCGTCTGGGAAGCGGCGACATGCGACGTTCAGGCGCCGCGCCAGGCGGTTGAGCGTCTGTTGCGCACGCTGGATCTGCTGATTCGTCTGAATGGAGGGATACGTGACGTACACTGATCGCGCGTTTGCGATCCTGCATGAGTGGGTGCAGGGCGAACAATTGCGTAAGCACTGCTATGCCGTTGCGGCGTCGATGCGCCACTTTGCGCAGTTGAACGGCACCGATCCTGACCTGTGGGGGGCGATTGGTCTGCTGCACGATATGGATTTCGAGCGCTACCCGCAGATGCCGCCGCCGGGTGATAGCATCACCGCCGCATCCGAGGCGATTCTGGCAGGGCAGGTGACAGAACCGCCGCTCCAGATGCACCCGTTTGTCGGGGTCACCTACCTGCGACTGAACGACTGGCCACTGGAGGTGTGCCGCGCCATTCTGGCGCACGCAAACTACAGCGGCGTGCCGCGCGAAACGGTACTGGAAAAGACGCTGGCAGCCGTTGATGAGCTGTCAAGTTTCGTAGTGGCGGTGGCGCTTGTCCGCCCGACGAAGAGCATCTTTGAGGTGGATGTGACGGCAGTGCGCAAGAAGATGAAGGATAAGGCGTTTGCGCGCGCCGTGAGCCGCGATGAGATCACCCACAACGCTGCCGCCCTCGGTATGCCGCTCGATGAGGTCATTGGGCATGTCATCGATGGGTTGCGCGCCGATGCGCACCGGTTAGGGATTGCTGGCAACACGGGGTGAGGCGCCTGTCATCTTCTCCTGCCGCACTGCAGCAGCATCAACGTCGTCCCCAGTCTGGCGCTGACATCTGCAGCGGGAACGGTTGTTCACGGCGTGCTCCGCATCACATATCACTGGTCATAGAGCAGTTTTCACGATCCGTGAACCACACCTCGACCGACATACATTGCCTATTGGCAGAGCCTGTCGAAGCCAACCCCTGCCGCCTCAATTGAGCATAGCGGGAAAGACGTTGCACCACGTCACTCCAGATCGACGCTGTGCTCGTCGAAACCAAGCGGCAATGGCGTCGGACGGATCATCGTGCTGCGCAGGATGATATGCTGCTCCTCGCGCGAAGCTTCGTGGATAGCGTGCATGATGTCGAGCACGTGATATGCAAGTTCGCCAGAAGCACGGTGCGGTCTGCCTGTTCGGATGGCGGTCGCCATATCCGCTACGCCGATACCGCGGCGGTTGCGGGTGAAGCCGTGCGACAGCGGTATGTTCGACCATTCGCACGCACCTGCACGACGGAGCAATACCGGTCCGTCGAAGGTATTCGGATCAGGCGCGATCAGGGTGCCCTGCGAACCGTAAATCTCGATGCGCGGCAATTGCGAACTCCAGACGTCGAAACTGGTGATGATTGTCGCAATGGCGCCGGAAGCAAAATCGAGTACGCCAGCGACGTGCGTCGGGGTATTGACCGGGATCTTTGCACCGTAGTTATCCTTACTGGTTACCGTGCGTTCTGGGAACGAGACGCGCGCCGAGCCGGTTACTCGCCGCACCGGACCAAGCAGCACGCAGAGCGCCGTTAGGTAGTAGGGTCCCATATCGAACATCGGACCGCCGCCGGGCTGGTAGAAGAAGGTCGGGTTCGGATGCCAGCTTTCGGGTCCGTGGCTCAGCATGAAGGCGGTCGCCCCGATTGGTTCACCGATCCAGCCGTCGTCGATCAGTTTGCGGCAAGTCTGCAACCCGCCGCCGAGGAAGGTGTCGGGAGCGCAGCCGACGCGCAACCCTTTGCACGCAGCGAGATCAAGTAGCGCACGCGCTTCATCACGGGTAACGGCAAGCGGTTTCTCGTTGTAAACGTGCTTGCCAGCGTTCAACGCCGCAAGCGCCACCGGACCATGGGCATCAGGAGTTGTCAGATTGACGACGATCTCAATGTCGGGATTGGCCAGCAATTCTTCGACGCTGCATGCTCTGGGGATGTCATACTCCGCGGCGCGCGCCTTCGCCCGATCCGGGTCGATATCCGCCACTGCCACGACGTTCAGCGCACCGAAGAACTTGCTGTTGTCGAGATAGATGCCGCTGATAGTGCCACAGCCAATAATACCGACGTTAGCGGGGGTGATCATAGATGCGCGCCACCTTCGGCTTTCCAGACCTTCGACTTTCCTTTACTCTCCCCAACCTGCCAGCGTCTCCATCATAGCATACGTTGCCCCCGGATTGATGCCCAATGGGTATGGGAACACGGATTGACGCAGATGCAACGGATCGGTACAGATCCGCTACTGATGGCAGGCAACCGATCCGCATCCCTCCGTCTCAATCCGTGCGCATCCATGTTCCATCACGCGCTATGCGTCCGGCGTCGGTTGACGGGCGCACGCGATGTGGTATACTCATTTTAGTGTCAAATTGACAACCCCCAACGCGCAACTTATTCCCGGAAGCGGCCTGCGAGGAAGGATGATCCAGCTCTGTAAGGAGATACGGCTATGACTACGTCGACAACATCGCGCCGCGGCGAGTTAAGCAGCACGGCGCTTGCGCTGATTCCCATCGCTATTGCCATCAATGTGGCGCTGGGTCATTTGGTGCAGAGCGTTCTGAAACTACCAATCTATCTTGACTCGATCGGCACAGTGCTGGTTGGCGTGCTGCTTGGTCCGCTAGCGGGAGCGATCACCGGCTTGCTTGCCAATGTCATCTGGGGATTGACGTTGGCGCCTTCGGCGCTGCCGTTCGCCGCAGTGGCAGCGGTAATCGGTCTAATCGCAGGATATGCCCGCCAGTATGGTGCACTACACGCATGGTGGAAAATGGCGCTTGCGGGGGTGATCACGGGTATAGTTGCCGCAGCTATCTCGGCGCCAATCGCAACGTATGTCTTTGGAGGCGTCACGGGCGGGGGTACCGATGTGCTGGTGGCGATGTTCCAGAACCTTGGCGCCAGCGTGTTGGGCGCTTCGTTTATGCAGGGCGCCGTTTCCGACCCGCTTGATAAGACGATCACATACCTGATTGTGTGGATGATTATTTACGCACTGCCGAAACGCCTGCTCGCGCGCTTCGGCGCAACCGAACATTAGCTCTTTCGCCGCTGTGCAACGCACTGGTCTGTTTATTGAGCGCGCCGGTTTTCTCCAGCGGTTGAACCCGCTGACGAAAATAACTGGCGCGTTGTTGCTTATCGGAGCGACGTTTCTGCTCCCCGCGCCGCTAACGGGAGCGGCGCTCCTGGGAGGCGTGCTGCTTCCGCTGGCGCTCGCGTCGCTGGTAGTGCGCCGCTTCCTCGATACGCTGCTGAAGACGCTGCTGCCAGTGCTGATCTCGCTGGCGCTGGTGCAGGGGTTGTTCTTCCCAACAGCCGATCCGGCCACTGTTGCGGTCGGGCCGCTCCTGTTCCGTCGCGCCGGGATTCAGTTTGCGCTCGATATCGGCAGCCGGCTGCTGGTTGTCGCCGGAGCGCCATTGTTGGTGTTTCAAACAACCCACCCCGGCACGTTGGTCCAGGCGCTGATCCAGCGCGGCATGCCGCGCTCGGTCGGATATATGTTGCTGACAGCGTTGCAACTCATCCCCGCTGTCACTGAGCGCGCTGCACGGGTAGCGGAGGCGCAACGCGCACGCGGATTGGAGACGGAAGGGAATATCCTGCAACGCATCCGCGGCCTGCTGCCGTTGATCAGTCCCTTGATTGTTGGTGCGCTTATTGAAGCAGAGGAGCGCGCTATGGCGCTCGAGGCGCGCGCCTTCAACGCGCCGGGTCCCAAAACCTGGGTGCGCGACATTCCCGATCCGCCTGCTGAACGTATGGCGCGGATCGTGATGCTAACGGCGCTGGGAGCGTTGATCGTGTGGCGTGTAGCAACGCTCGCATTAGGATAACAATGTCCGGCATCCGCCTCAGCATTGACCATATCTGGATAGTGAGCGTGCTGGCGCTCAGTTGGCTGTTTCTCAGCCTGGCGCCGCTCCCGGCCAATGACCTCTGGTGGCATATGGCAGCCGGGCGCACAATGGTGCAAGAGGGCAGCCTGTTGACTACGAATCGCTGGGCATACACGTTGCCGTTCAACGCTCCCTATGTCTATCAGAGCTGGTTAAGCGAGATCCTGATGTATGGGTTGTACCGACTCGGCGATGTGCCATTCCTTTCACTCAGTCGGACCCTGTCGATCGTTGGCGCCTCCACAATCATTGCCTGGCACGCATTCCGGCGCAGTCGGCATGGCATAGCCACTGGATTGGCGCTCCTGGGCGCAATGATGGCCGGTTGGGACAACTGGACGCTTCGACCGCAAACATATGCGTTTGTACTGGGGGCATCGTTTGCAGCACTGCTCGGCGAGGTCCTCGCCGGTCGGCTCAGGCGACGCTGGCTTGGCATCCTGCCGATGATCACTATTATTTGGGCTAATACCCATGGATCGTTTGTGCTGGCGCCGATCCTGCTGATGTTGGCATGGATCGGGATGTGGTGCGATACGGTGCGTGCTGATGTAGCGAGACCGCCTGAACGCTTGATACGCGATCTTGCCCTGGCGACAGGCGCAACGATGCTGGCGACATGCATCAACCCCCTCGGATTAACGTTTATCTGGCTGCCATGCTGTCAAATGAATCGCTGCAGCGCTGGTTTATCGAATGGCCGCCTCCGACGGCAAGCCTGAACCTGTTTGATGCAGGCTTCTGGTTTTTTGTCCTAGTGCTGGGATTAGCGGTGCTCCTGGCGCTTGGCAGGCAACGCCCTTCCAGTGTTGATCTGTTCTGGTATTGCGGATTGGGCTGGCTTGGTTTCGATGGGGTTCGCTACGTCGTGTGGTTCACACTTCTGCTCACCCCGCTCCCGGCTGAACGTCTGGCGCTTCTCCTGCCAGAACGTCGCCATGCGCCTTTGCCCGGAGCGATGAGTGCGGTGATCATTGCTCTGCTGGCAACACTGGTAGTTGGAACATTGCCCTGGTTTCTGCCCATCCGTCTGCTCGGTTCCGCAGCAGAGGCAAATTTTGCGACCGCTGGCCCCTATCGGCTGTTGCTCGACAGCAATACGCCAGTTGCAGCGACTGAATGGCTGGCGCAGCACGACATTCCGGGACGTTTCTGGACGGATATGTCGTTTTCCAGTTATACGATCTGGCGGCTTCCTCACAAACAGGTGTTCGCCGATTTGCGCGCTGAGCTCTTTCCGCTGTCGATCTGGGAGGAATACTTTACCATCGCACAGGGAGGACCTGAAAGCCTGGTCGTGATTGAGCGATGGAATATTTCCCATCTCCTGATCGACCTCTGGAATCAACCAGCATTAGCACAACGTCTCTCACAGACTCCTGGCTGGTGTGAAGCGTTCCGTGAGGACAGGATGGTGATCTTTGTACGCTGTGAGTGGCTTCGGTCCCAGTCATGGAAATATGCGCCCGCTGCGAGATGGTGAAATGGATCGTGCCTCGCAACCGCACCATCCTGTTACGTTGCGTCATGTGACCTTCACCTACGCAGGCGCAACTGAACCAGCGCTGCGCGACGTGACGCTTGCGATTCCTGCCGGTCAGATCTGCGCCGTTATTGGCAGGGCAGGCGCAGGCAAAAGTACGCTCTGCGCGCTCTGCGCCGGGTTTGTGCCGCATTTTTTTCGAGGTCGCCTCGACGGTGATGCGTTTGTGGACGGATTATCGATAGCGACTCATCCAATCGCCGAACTGGTGCGGCATGTCGCCTTGGTGGGCAGCGACGCTTTCAGTCAGATCTCTGGAGCGCGGTTCACGGTCTACGACGAGGTGGCATTTGGGCTGGAAAACCTTGGCGTGCCGCGTGCAGAGATGATCGAGCGCATTGAATGGGCGCTCAAGGCGCTCGGCATCGATCACCTGCGCGACCGTTCGCCTTATGCGCTGTCCGGCGGTCAGCAACAGCGCCTGGTGATTGCGGCTGTGCTGGCAATGCGCCCGCCGATTCTGGCGCTTGATGAGCCGACCATGCAGCTTGATCCGCCAGCGATGGCGGAACTTGCCGATGTGCTACGGTCGCTCAGTCGGCAGGGAATGATCATTCTTGTCGCCGAGCATCGCCTAGATTGGGTCGCCGAGGTGGCGGAACGGGTGGTGGCGCTGGATCGCGGCGCTATCCTCGCTGACGGCGCGCCTGCCGAGGTGCTGACCGATCCCCGACTGTGCGCGTATGGCATCGGTTGGCCCCGTCCGACACGGATAGCAGTCCAGGCGCGCGCTGAAGGATGCTGGGCGCCGGACCATCCCTTGCCGATCACAATCACCGACCTTGCGGCGGGATTACGCCCCGCAACCGCAGATCAGGGCGCTGCGAATGAACAACTTCGTGCACTGCGTTCCCTGGCGACTCAACCAGAAAGTGACACGGACGGTTCGCAGAGGACGACGCCAGCCGCTGAACCAATCGTGACGCTCGATGCGGTGCATTTCACGTATCCGACCGGCGTCGAGGCGCTCCGTGGCGTATCGCTGACGGTGCGGCGCGGCGAACGTATTGCGCTGGTGGGACGAAACGGCGCAGGAAAGAGCACGCTGGTGCGTCACCTGAACGGTCTGTTGCGCCCATCACGCGGGCGTGCGCTCGTGGGCGGCGTTGATACGCGGATGACCACTGTCGCCCGTTGCGCCCGGCACGTCGGCATCGTGTTCCAGGACGTGCGCAATCAACTGTTTGCCCGCACCGTTCGTGATGAGATCCGTTTTGGACCGCGAAACCTGGGTTTTTCGCCTGAAAAGGTGAATGCGCTCACCGAAGCCGCTATCGACGCGCTGGACCTGCGCGACGTCGTCAATGAACATCCCTATGATTTGCCGCTTGCTCGCCGTCGTCTCGTCGCCATCGCCGCAGTCGTAGCAATGGATACAGCGCTGCTTGTGCTCGATGAGCCGACGGCGGGTCTGGACAATGCCAGCATTGGCTTGCTGGTGCAGCTTATCAACAACCTTGCGGCGCAGCAGCGTAGCGTGCTGGTCGTCAGTCACGACCTTGATTTCTGCTATGAGGCGCTGGATCGCGTCGTTCTAATGCGCGATGGACAGATTGCGCTTGATAGCCGCTTTGCGGAACTTGACGATGCGCAGATGGACATGCTCGACCACGACGTCGGACTGCCGATCGCACTGCGTCTACGTTACATATGGGTATCAAAAAATAGGCATCTTGGCGGGTTCACCGACAGCACGAAGTGATGTACAATTTCCCCAACATCGATGACGCAGAGAGGCGTTTATGACAGTACCTGCTGACCCCAACATCCCTGCCCCGCCACAAACTGGTCGCACGACCACGGATCATGTGCGTGAAGAGCCGATCGGTCTATGGGCGCAACTGTTGACCGCATTCCGCGATCTGAGCGGTGTATTCGATGCATTCGCCAATGACGCCAACCCGGAGGTGCGCGCCCTGGGGCGTGCTGCGCGGGCGCGGCGTCCGCAGGAGTCGAACGATTACTTCGTCATTGGCGATCTCTGCGCCCGCCTGACCGTGCAGGGCAATACTCTCAGCCAGACCTACGCCGCCAAGACGGTGGCGGCGTATGCCAGAGCCGGAGAGTTGTCGACCCGCGAATTGCCTGCTGCTCGGCGCGCGATCCTTGCATTTGCGTTCTGGATTGCCGATGCGGCACGCATGCTGGGCAACTATGAATCGCTTGAAACGGCGCTACTGATCTGTGAACAGGCGCGACGCCTGATCGGTGGCGCCGGATGGGGTGACGATGAACGGCGATTGCAAATAATCGAGGATCGCCTGCGCGAGCAGGTGACACGCATGTTCGAAATCGAAGGCGCATCTGAGGATAAGCGTGCCAGCGCTGAACGGGAAAGCCGGATGCTTTGCGACCAGGGGCAGATCCTGCTGCGCCAGGGTCGTCCGCAGGAGGCGCTCGAGCGCTTCGAGGCGGCGCTGGCGGCATCGGATGCCAATCAAAGCGCGTGGCTCTGGCGCGCGATGGCGCTCACCGATCTGGGGCGCTTCGATGACGCGCTCGCCAGTTATGACCGGGCGCTGGCGCTCGCGCCGGAGAGCGCTGGCGTATGGAACAATAAGGGTTCGCTCCTGATGGAGCTGGGACGCCTGGAGGCGGCGCTGGAGTGTTTCGAGCGCGCCATTGATCTGGCCGCGCCGATTTCGACGGTGAGAGCGGTCTACTGGCTCAATCGCGGGAAAGCGCTTTATATGCTGGGGCGCTATGCCGAAGCGCGCGATGCGCTCATGTACTCGCACGAGCTCGAACCCTCTCCAGAAAGCGCGGCGGGAATCGCTGCCTGTCGTGAGCGGCTAGAGGGCTCCGCCAGTTCGTAGCACCGGAGGGTTGCTCCACAAGATTGCCGCAAAGGCGCAAAAACGCAGCGTTGTTGTTATTGCCCTTGCGAGGATGTGCGCCTTTGCATCGTTGTGTTGACTTTTTGAGAAATGCCGTATGACTTGGATCCACTGGTTTCGCCGCGACCTGCGCTTGCGCGACAACCCCGCGCTTTCTGCCGCTGCTGCGCGGAGTAACGGGCATGTCATTCCGCTCTTCATTCTGGATGATGGTATCCTGCGCGCTCCACGCACCGGCGCAGCCCGCATCGCCTTCATGCTCGAAGCGCTACGCGATCTCGACGCCAGCCTGCGTTCCCGCGGCAGCCGCCTGGTGGTGCGGCAGGGACGGACGCTGGACGTGATCCGTGATCTGGTGCAGGAAACCGGAGCGGCTGGCGTTGCCTGGAACCGGGACTACACTCCCTTTGCGCGCCGGCGCGATATGCAGATCGAAGCGTTGCTCCGCGATCTGAGCGTCGAAACGCTGATCGCCGAAGATGCGATTATTCTCGGTCCTGACGATGTGCGTACCAGCGAGGGACGACCATACACCGTCTACACGCCCTACTGGCGACGCTGGCGCGCGCTGGTGGAGCAACGTCGCACTGAATTGCTGAACGAGATCGATCAACCACGGCTCCGTCCAGTTCCTGAGCGTATTGCCGACCAGAGGATTCCCGACGCAGCAGAACTCGGCATTACCGTCTCCCAGCGCATTCCTCCAGGCGGCGAAACCCCCGGCAACGCGCGACTGGCAGCGTTTGTCGATCTCGCTGCCGAATACAGCATTGCAGGGTATGCGGATGGCCGCGACCTGCTGGCGGAACCGGCGACTTCGCGCCTATCACCCTATCTACGGTTCGGGTGCGTGGCGCCGCGCACGGCGCTGCGTGCGGCGCTCCGTCTGCTCGACTCCGTAGGCGACGACCAGGATGCTGGACGAATCGTTCGATCAATTGAGACCTGGATCGGGGAGCTTGCCTGGCGGGACTTCTACTATCAGATCCTGTGGCATTACCCGCATGTGTTGCGTCGCTCGTTCAAACCGCAATACGATGCGCTAGCATGGGAAAACGATCCGGCGCTGTTCGACGCCTGGAAGGAAGGACGCACCGGCTTCCCGATCATCGATGCCGCGATGCGCCAGTTGAACCAGGAAGCCTGGATGCACAACCGGGCGCGCATGATCGTCGCGTCCTTTCTGACGAAAGATCTGCTGATCGACTGGCGCTGGGGTGAGCGCTACTTCATGCAGCAACTGGTCGACGGCGATCACGCCGCCAACAACGGCGGCTGGCAGTGGAGCGCCGGCACGGGCACCGATGCACAACCCTATTTCCGAATCTTCAATCCGGTCAGTCAGGGGCAAAAATTCGATCCTACAGGCGCCTTTGTACGTCGCTATTTGCCAGAACTGACACAGGTGCCGGATCGCTACATCCATGCACCGTGGACAATGCCGCAGGCAGAACAGCAACGGTGTGGCGTGATCATAGGGCGCGACTATCCTGCGCCAATTGTCGATCACGCACAACGACGCACACGCGCACTGGCGCTCTATCGGGCGGTGTCATCGGTTGCGCTTTAGGTGCGGCAATGCTATAGTTAGAATATGTATGGAGCATCAGGCGTTGGCGCGCCAACGCCTATGTCTGGGAGAGAGGCTATTTGTTTGTACGTTGACAAGTGATCGACTCCTCGAACGGCGCAGTGGTTCGATACTCGTGCGGTGGCTTGGTGTTCAGCGAAAAGACAGGGTCAGGCAGCGGCATCACTATGCAGCCTGCTTGTAAGAGCGACACTGCAGGTATCGCCGCGCGTTCGCGGGCTTTGGTCCACCCGCAGGCGGGTGATGCGCAACGATGTCGCAGACGGAAGCGAACGCTCCAAATCCAGGCAGATCCGTTCAGATGACATCGCCGCGCGTCTGGCATTATGAATGTTCGACGCCTCTTTGCGGAAAGCGCCTGGCCCGCATCAATCCCCGGAGTCGATACTTGGCGACACCAAGTATCAGGAGAAGATTAGACGACCCATGGCTACCGACAATCCGCGTCTCGATGTCGCCCTGTTCATCGACTTCGAGAACGTCTATGTTAGTGTTCGTGACAAACTGGACGTCAACCCAAACTTTGAAATCATTATGGATCGCGTCGCGGACCTGGGGCGGGTGGTGATCGCCCGCGCCTATGCTGATTGGTACCGCTATCCGCGAGTGACGAGCGCCCTGTACGCCAACGGCATTGAGCCGATGTATGTTCCGACCTATTACTACGACCGGGATCTGGGGCGGACAGGACGCGCAATCAAGAACAGCGTCGATATGAATCTCTGTATCGACGCGATGAAAACGCTGTACACCAACCCGAACATTGCCAAGTTCGTGCTCGTCACCGGCGACCGCGACTTCATTCCGCTGGTAAATGCGATTCGCCAGCACGGCAAGGAAGTCATCATTATCGGGGTAGGCGGCGCCGCTTCCGGTCACCTTGCCCAGAGCGCCGACGAGTTCATTTTCTATGAGCAGTTGCTGGGCAAGAAGCCGCAGCCGCTGCAGGACGACATTCCGCGCATCCGCACCATAGAGCGAGGACGTGATATTGAGGATGTGGTCGAACCTGTGTCATCCGTGCGGATGCGCCAGGAGCCGCAACCGGCGGAGCGCACCCCGCCGCCTGAGCCGCCAGCGACTGAAGCTCCACGCGAGGAGCCCGACATCTACGATATGCTCGTGCGTGCAGTGCATCTTGCCCGTGAGCGCGGGTATGTCTGCTCCTTCGGATCGCTCAAACTGATCATGAAGGAATTGATGGGCGGCGAGTTCAAAGAGAGCAAGTACCGCGACTCCACCGGCAAGCCGTTCGCAAAATTCAAGGATTTCGCGCTCGAAGCCGAACGGCGCGGCAAGGTGCAGGTCTTTACTAGCGGTACGATTGTCGAGGTGTTCCTGCCTGGCGAGGATCCGTACAAGCTTTCGCAATTCGCGCAGGATCTCAAAGAAGAACCGCCAGCGAGCACGCCCGAAACGCCGATTCATACCGACGCCCATATCGATGGTCGTCCGGTTTCGACCGGTCGCCGACGCCGACGTCGGCGCGGCGGCGCCTCGCGTCCGACGACAGCGCCTGAGACGACTGTGGCGCAACCGCAGGATTTTGCGCTGCGCGAGGACGTAACCGACGAACTGATGGCTGAGACTCTGCGCAGCGCGGTGAACGGCGGAACAGCGGCTGCCGATGATGTCTTTGAAGAATTGCTCGACCGCCTGGAAGCTGAGCGTGAGCGGCAGGAGGCGCTTGCGTCGCTCGACATGCGGTTTGGCAGCGTCTCGTCAGCGCTCGATGAGTTGCCCGATCTGGAAGAGGAGCCAGATCTGGCGGCCAGAAGCGACGATGTGGCAGATGAACCGGTTCTGGAAGCTCCCGATCTGGCAGACCAGATGATTATCATCGATACGCCGATTGAGCCGCCGGAGATGTTTGAGGCGCCCAAGTCATCGGCAAGTGAAGCGATGCCAGCAGCAGAGGCGCGCCCCTTCACCGACGCTGAATGGCAGATGCTGCGCGATGTGGTGAAGGCTGCGGGTCGCCCGCTGTCGTTTGCACAGATCCACGATCGGCTGCGGGAAGCTCGCAATAATGCCAGTATCTTTCGCACAAATGAAGAACTGCGGTCGCTCATCAAGCAGGCGATCAATACTGGCGTCCTCCGTCGCAGCGGCAAAGGCGCTCGCGTCGTGTATTATCTGGCGCCACAGGAGACGCTCGAAAGCGCCAACGGCGCTGGCGCTGAACCGCTGCAAGCGCCGATTGAAGACAAGCCTGCAGACGCAATCGCAGCGGCGCCTGAGACGTCAGTCGTCATGTATGCCGTCGAAACAGAAATTGTTGTGACGTCGGCAGAGTCCGCGCCCGCGACGGCGCCGGAGCCCGTCGCCGTAGAGGCGCCTGCCTCCGATATTTCGACAGTCGCAGATATGACTGCCGGAACGCAGGCAGGAACAGCGCCCGAAATAGCAGAGCCTGCCGCTGAAACGGAAACAAGTGCACCTGCGCCAGTTGCTGCAGCGGGTGAAGCGATTGGCGAAGAGGTTTCGGCAGTCGCAGCGGAAGGACTAGCAGTAGCGGAGGATATTCCTCATGAGCCATCGGTCGTTGTCGAGGCATCTGCAGAATCAGAGGCGACGGCGCCTGTCGAGAGCGCACCGATAGATATAACCGTTGCGGATCAACCGAAGTCACGCCGCCGTCGCACCGTTGCGCGCCTAACGGCGGATACAGACGAAAAACCAGCAGAGTCTGCATCCGCAGCGCATCCAAAACGCTCGCGCAGCAAAGCCGCTGTCGCTGCGCCAACCGAAGAGGCGCCGCGTCCAACGCGACGACGAAAGAAGGTTGAGGCGACCGAAGATTCGTCTGAGGCATCGTGATACCACAGTGAGCATACGATGAAGATCAAAATCTGTGGCGTGTGCACGCACGACCATGCTCGGGCTGCGGTTGATGCTGGCGCCGATATGATCGGGCTGGTGTTCGCTCCTTCACGTCGCCAGATCGACGTTGCAGACGCCGCGTCCATTGCGGACGCAGCGCGCGCGGCTGCTCTGGATCGCGGACGAGCCGTCCTGCTGATCGGGGTGTTCGTCAACGAGACTGTGGAACGCATCCGTGACATCGTACAGTCCTGCGGTCTTGACGGCGTCCAGTTGAGCGGCGACGAACCGGTGTCCTATGCCGATGCGCTGGCGCCTCTACTGGTCATCAAAGCCATTCGCTTCGATGACTCGGCGGAGGAACGTGCGTGGCTCGTGCACGACTGGCCACATGTGCGGTTGTTGGTCGATGCCCGCGTGCCAGGCAGCTACGGTGGTACTGGCATCATTGCCGACTGGGACCGTGCTGCTGAACTGGCGCGCTGGCGTCCAGTGCTCCTGGCGGGAGGGTTGACACCAGAGAATGTTGCAACCGCCATAGCGCGCGTCCGTCCGTGGGGCGTCGATGTCAGCAGCGGCGTCGAGAGTAATGGCATGAAGGATCATGCGAAGATTCGAGCATTCATTGCGGCTGCTCGCGCTGCTGCATCATAACGCTATGCTGCCCAATCTTCGGTCGCTTCCTCTGGCGCTCGTTGGAGCAATCGCTGTGTTGCTCACTCGGCGTCGCCTGCACCCGGTGCGCCTTCGCCCGACAGGTGAGACTACTCCGCCAATTGGACCCGATGATGTTCGACCTGGTATACGTCGCTTGGTAATCAGCGATCTTCACATGGGCGCAGGTGATCGCCTCGATGACTTCACCGCCGATAGCGAACTGGCCGCGTTGCTGCACCATTATGCTGCTGATCCGACGCCGACGGAGTTGATCCTGGCGGGGGACACCTTCGAGTTTTTGCAGGTACGCCTGCCGGACGTGCCAGACCTCGAGTGGTCGCCACGCGCAGCGGCGCGTCGCCTCGAAGCCATTCTACGTGCGCATCCCGAACCTACGGCGGCGTTGCGCGTCTTTCTTGCACAGCCTGATAATCAGGTGACGGTTATTATCGGAAACCACGACTTCGAGTTGCACTATGCCAGCGCCAAACAGACGCTGCGCCGGACGCTTGGTGTAGGACCCGATGATCCCCGGTTGCGGTTTGGCATCTATTACGAAGGTGACGGCATTTTTCTCGTGCACGGCAATCAATACGACCGCTGGAACCGTTTTGTCCACTTTGGCGGCATCTGTGAGCCGTTTGAGGTTGTGCTCGGCACGCGCTTGATCCGTGAAGCGATCAACCTGCTCGAAGATGAGCCGGTTGATGTTGCCACACTGATCGACAACATCAAGCCGCTGTCAGCCATTTTCTGGTACGCCTTGTCGCTGCCGACGCTGCGCAACCAGGCCACCCGTCGGCTGGCGGCGCGCGGTCTGGTGTTGCTGATCAGCGTATTGTTACGCCACACTACCTACGTTCTCGATGCTGATCCACGGCAACAGACGCGGCGTTCGCTCTGGAAGCCGATGTATCGCCAGGTTGCGCTGGCAGCGACGTTGCTGGGGCGCGCAGCAGGGGTGCGCCAGCAATTCAGCCTCTTCTCCGGCGCTGTGTTCCAGCGCGAGGCGGAGCGCCAGATGCGCCGTTCTGTTCGTGTCTTCGGGAATACATCTGTTCGCAGCGTGGCACGTATTGCGCGCGATCCACGGTATCGATCGATCAGTCTTTTCATTTGCGGGCATACGCACTTGGCGCAGATCGTGGCGCTGAATGAGCGCCAGGTATATATCAATACCGGCACCTGGACCGATGTGATCGTTGATGTCGCCGCCTCACAACGTCAGCGGCAGCGCTTTCCCTATCTGGAAGTGACCTATCCGGCGCCAGGTTCTCCGCCAAACTGGCGACTGCTGGTGTGGCGAGGCGCGGGTCATCCGCCATCTCCCTGGCGCGATGAGCGCGCGCCGATGTTGGAAAAGGTCGAATGCCCGGTATAATGGGTCTGAGAACTCAGAACCAAGAACTAAGAACATGGAGGCTACAATATTGAGAACAGGCATAAAGGAGGTTAGACTGATGAAACTCGTCCTTCGTCTCCTCGGCGTGGCAGCGTTGGTTGCTCTGGGTATTGTTATCTACCGCGCCGTGCGCCAGTATCGTGAAGACAGCGTATTCGATCTGGGATCCAGCACACAATCGTCGCCGCCGTCGTCATCGTCTAGCACTGAGCGTCGTAGCATCAGCCCGGAGTTGCTGGCCATCCTGGCAGACCCCGGCGATAAAGGACCGGTGGAGTTGATGCGGGATAGCGAAGGCAGAGAGTGGCTGGTTAACCGCCGCAATGGGTACCGCTACCCGATCGAAGATGGCATTCCGATCATGCTACTTGAAGAAGGCGAGAAGAACCGTGATGAGAGCTTGATCATCCGGCAAGAGTGAGGAGAATCGAGAACCGAGAACCACGAATCGAGAACCAAGAACCGAGAACCGATTTGTTATTCGTATCCGGGTGCGTTTCTGGTTTTTTGCTTCCGGGCTCCTGGCAGTCAGTTCTTAGTGCTCGGTTCTCAGTTCTTGGTTCTTGTCGGTCGTACCAGATGATGAGGCGTTCAGTTCGCCCGGAGAACTGGACAACACGCATCAACTGTACGAATGACTGTACATTGGTATCAGTTCTTAGTCTCAGCCACGCAATGCAGATGTTCCTCACCGGCGCCGCTTATCCCCTACGCGCTCTTAATGTGCTCGGACGCTATCCGACATTTTGGAAGTACATTATCATACCCGTCTTTCTGAACATGCTCGCGGGCGCCACGCTGTACGCCGGTCTGCTCCTCGCCGGATTTCGTATGATCGATGGGCTGATTACCGGTCTCCCCGAATGGATGGCGCTCATTGCCTGGGTGCTGCGTGCATTGCTGGCAGTGACACTGCTGATAGCAACCGGCTTCATACTGGTGCGCTTTGGGATAGTGATTGGTTCGCCATTCTACAGCCGCCTCTCGGAGCGACTGGAAGAACACCTCAGCGGCGTCGCATTCGATGCGCCACCGCCGACCGGGGGCAGCGTAGTGCGCGACGTTGCCCGCGCCCTTCTGTTCGAGATCAAGAAATCGCTTCTGGCGCTGACTATCGGCGCCTCAACGCTGCTCCTGCATCTGATCCCGGTGGTCGGTTCTTTCCTGGCGACAGCAGGCGGCATTGCGCTTGGGGCCACAATTTCATGCCTCGATTTCCTTGATCCGCCGCTCGAACGCCGCCGGTTGCGCTTCCGCGACAAACTGGGATACATCTGGCAGGGATTGCCAGCGACTGCCGGTTTTGGACTGGTCTGTCTCGGGCTGGTGAGCATTCCGCTTCTCAATCTGTTCGCCATACCCCTCTGTATCACTGCTGGCACCCTCTTCTTCTGCGACAGAAGCGCCGCACGCGACCTTCCGCGTTCGCAGGCATAGCGGATTGTCCCTTGTAGATGTGATACTCCTTGCACCGGCGCGAGTGCCCGCCCGCTGCGTGGTGGTTAGGAAATCTTTATTTTAGCGGTAAGGGCGTGCCCTTGACGTAGCACGCGATTACGGGTACACTTGTGCTATCCTATCTCTCCGTGCCGGTCTTCATCCTCGCCTGAGGACTGCTGCGATTAGAGCGATCCGGCGCGTGTCTGCGCCTGAGAGATATAACAAAGAGGATACTGGTTCTGCGTCGCTCTCACTTGCAGCGATGCAAGGGCAGTGTTCTCGTTGTGTCAAGCCGAATGACCCGATGTGAGACGCTCCATCGGGCGCGGGCGGTTATATGCCGAACGGCAGCACTGGTCGCATGGATGATATGGACCACTTCCAGACGACCATTTGGCGCACGTGCATACACCACTCCTCATGGGAACGAGGGTCAGGCGCCTGATGCCTGATCTGTGCATAGAAAGGAAAGGAGTAGTCGCATGCTCAAACGAACGCTGGTCGTGCTCGGGTCGGTTCTGGCATTGGTGCTGGCTGCGTGTGGTCAGCCTGCGCCCACAGCGCCTACAGCGGCGCCTACAACTCCTCCGACAGCGCCCACAGCGGCGCCCGCCACCCCTCCCGCAGCGCCCACAGCGGCGCCCACTACCCCTCCCACAGCGCCCACAGCGGCGCCCGCCACCCCTCCCGCAGCGCCCACAGGCGAAAAGCTCCGATTGATCATCGGCACTGGCGGCACTGGCGGCGTTTTCTTCCCCTATGGCGGCGGTCTGGCGCGCATTCTCACCGAAAAGATGCCCAATACTGAAGCGATAGCGCAGGAAACCGGCGGCTCCGTCGATAACATGAAGCTGCTCCAGAATAACGAAGCGCAGATCGGCTTCACCACTGCAGATTCGGCATATGACGCCATCAATGGCGTGGGAGCATATCAGGCGACTGGTCCGGTTCCCGCAGCGGCGATTGCCGTCCTGTATCAGAGCTTCATCCACGTGGTTGCACGCGCCGATTCGGGCATTAAGAGCATTACCGACATGAAAGGACGCCCTGTGTCAATCGGATCGCCGGGCAGCAGTACTGAAATCGCAGCCATTCGCCTGCTGGAGGCGGCAGGACTGAAACAGGAGGACGTGATCCGCGAGAACCTGGGTGTGGCCGACTCGGTGGCTGCCATGAAGGATAAGAAGATCGATGCCTTCTTCTGGATTGGCGGATTGCCAACAGCGGCGGTCACCGATCTTGTCACGACCGAGTCGGTTGTCTTTATCGACACCAGCTCGCTTTTGAAGCCACTGGTAGATAAATACGGTCCGATCTATGCTGCCACCGTCCTTCCCGGCGGCACCTACAAAGGGACGGACAAGGACGTACCGGGCATTGGGGTCACAAACCTGCTCGTGGTGCGCCAGGATATGCCCGCTGATCAGGTGAAGGGTATTCTGACCACGATTTTCGATAATATCGAAGAAGTGCGCAAGATCCACCCGGCAGCGCGCAGCCTATCGCTTGAGTCGGCGGTTGTCGGCTCATCGATCCCATTCCACCCGGCTGCTATTGAGTTCTACAAGGAACGCGGCGTCTGGAAGGAGTAACGAGGCGAGAGTGAGGCAGGACGCGGCAACATCCCGCGTCTTGCCTCTTGTCTTGTCATACCAGACCGCACACGTCTCAATCTCCGCACTGAGAGGGGGGTGTCAACGATGAGCATCGCTGCCAACGCGCAGAACAACGACTCACCTGACAATGAGGTCATTTCCCAGGACAAGGTCGAGCAACTCCTCGAAGAGTTCGAGAGTGAAGCAGCTA
Source organism: Roseiflexus sp. (assembly GCA_025062325.1). Classification (GTDB taxonomy): domain Bacteria; phylum Chloroflexota; class Chloroflexia; order Chloroflexales; family Roseiflexaceae; genus Roseiflexus. Next base: position 17,372 of record JANXAL010000016.1, on the reverse strand, counting down.
CTCGTAAGCTGAGCGGCGCCTGGGCGTGGATCGCCGGAACCCTCGCAGCGGCGCTCTCGATCTACGCGCTCTACTGGACACAGGCGATCATCACGACCCAGGTGTATCGCGCTACGTTCCTGATGCTCGTCCTGGCGTTGACGTTCTTCTACTTTCCATTGCGCAAAGCTGCGCGCGCGAAGGTGCCCTGGTATGACGTCGTACTGGCAGCGCTTGGCGCTGCCAGTTTGATTTATTTGAGCCTCCACTTCCGTGAAGCGCTGCAGCGTGTCACTCAGCCCACGCCAACGGAACTGGTGATGGGTGCCATTATGTTGCTGCTGGTGCTGGAGGCGACCCGCCGCACCACCGGCATAGCGCTGACGCTAGTGGCGATCTTCTCGATCCTGTATGCGCTGTTCGGATATGTCTTTCCTGAGCCGTTCGATCATCGCGGGATCTCGCTGCAACGCCTGATCGGCACAAACTACTTGACGTTACAGGGAGTGTTTGGCGTGCCGCTCGATGTGGCCGCCACCTTCATCGTGCTGTTTACGATCTATGGCGCCGTGCTGGAGTACAGCGGCGCTGGCAAATTCTTTATCGACTGGTCCTTCGCGGCGTTGGGCAAATCGAAGAGCGGCGCCGGTCCAGGGCGCACTGTGGCAGCGGCTGGGTTCTTGCTCGGCACCGTGTCGGGCAGCGGTGTGGCAACGACAGTCACGCTGGGGTCGCTTTCGTGGCCCATGCTGCGTAAGGCAGGATACGATAAGACGGTCGCCGCTGGCATGCTGGCAGCATCAGGGATCGGCGCCACCCTCTCACCGCCAACCCTCGGCGCAGCGGCCTTCCTGATCGCTGAATACCTCGACATCTCCTACCTCGACGTGCTGATCATGGCGATTGTGCCGACAATCCTCTACTACCTCTCAATCATTCTGATGATCGAGGCCGACTCGCGCCGTATGAAGACGCGGGCGGTCGAAATCAAAACCGAGCCGCTCTGGGAGTTGACGCGCAAGTTCGGGTATCACTTCTCGTCGCTGTTCGCAGTTGCTGTCCTGATGGCGTTTGGCATGACGCCATTTATGGCGGTCTACTGGTCAATCGTCGTTGCATTCTTCCTGAGTTTTCTCCGCCCTGAAACGCGCCTGTCCTCGCTGAAAGCGCTGGCGGCTGGCGTTGCGCTGACGGTGGTGCTGATAGCGCTGGAAATGATCGGTGTTCTGCCGCGCATGCGCCTGTCGGTGGCGATCTTCTGGGGGTTGATGCTCACCGTCGTGATTGCGGCAGCAATGGCGCTCTATCGGCGGGTGCGCGCCATTCCAGGCGAGGACGAGAATATGCGCATTCTGCGGGCGCTGGAGTATGGCGGTCGGAGTGTGATCTCGATCGCTGCCACTACTGCCTGTGCGGGCATCATCGTGTCAGCCGTCACACTGACTGGTCTAGGGTTGAAAATTTCTGGTCTGATCGTCAGCCTGGGCGGGGGCAATATTTTGATGACTATCTTCTTCGCCGCATTGGCGGTCTGGGTGCTGGGGCTGGCAGTGCCGGTCACGGCCTCATATATTCTGGCAGCCGTGATGATCGTTCCTGCGCTCCGGCAGGTAGGCGTACCGGAACCTGCTGCGCATATGTTCATTTTCTACTATGCCGTCCTTGCTGATGTATCGCCGCCGACGGCGCTGGCGCCAATGGCAGCGGCAGCGATTACCGGCGGTCGTCCGTGGCCCGCGATGTTTATGGCCTGGAAATACTGTCTGCCGGGCTTTCTGGTTCCGTTCATGTTTACGATGACTATCGATGGTACGAGTCTGCTGCTGTTGTTGCAGCAGGTCGGCAAAGATGCAGGTACGGTGGCGCTGGCGTTCAAACCCGCCTGGTATGAAGCGCTCGCGGCTGGCGGATGGGTCACGATTACGGTCACGTTCCTAACTGGTTGTGTGGCAGTTGGTGCGCTGGCGGTCGCCTTTGGCGGATGGTTGCTCCGTCAGGCAAACCTTTTCGAGCGCGTGGTGATGGGGATTGCGGGCCTAGCGATGCTGTATGCCGATCTGGGATCCGATGCCGTTGGGTTTGGGCTGTTCCTGGTGGCAGCGCTGGTTCACATCGTGCGGGTGCGCCAGATGCGTCGCAAGGAGCCGGTCGAAGTGGCGGAAACGGAGACTCTCGGCGAGCGATCCGTTGGATGACGATAACGGGGGAGGGACATCTGCTTTGCAGGTGTAACGCTTTTTAGATGCAGTGGACGTTTGTCGCGTCTCTGGGCGCGATGGATGTTTTCCTCGTTCTAACGCCCTTGTTCCTCTCATCCCCCCTGCCCCCTTCTCCCACCAGGGGAGAAGGGGGAGGGTGCGCACCCTGACGCTGGTGTTCCCCTCATCTCTCTGACCACCTTCTCCCACCCTCTCAAGCGTAGGCTTTTTGGCGCGCGAAGCGGATGTGCTGCATCCTTGCGCCCTTGTTCCCCTCATCCCCGATGCTCCCCTTCTCCCACCCTCTCAGGTGTAGGCTTTTTGGCATGCGAAGCGGATGTGTCGCATCCTCACGCCCTTTTCCCCCTCATCCCCCCGACCCCCTTCTCCCACCAGGGGAGAAGGGGGAGGTAGGGCGGCCTGATGACTGGAACAGACAGTCAGCACGGGGGATTGCCAGAAAAATCTACACTCGTGAGCTTCTCCCGCTAGGGGAGAAGGGGCTCTCACGTGTAGGCTTTTTGGCGTGCGAAGCGGATTTGCCGCATCCTGACGCCCTTTTGCCCCTCATCCCCCCTGCCCTCTTCTCCCACAAGGGGAGAAGGGGGAGTTTGCCCGTCCCAACGCCCAAAACAGGCGATACAACGGAAGGGCTTGCCGGAAAAAACTACCCTTGTGAGGGGATAAGGGCGAGGATGCGCACCCTGACGCCCTTTTGCCTCTCATCCCCCCGCCCCCTTCTCCCACCAAGGGAGAAGGGAGAGTTAGGGCGTCCTGATGCCCAAAACGGGCGATACAACATGAGGGCTTGCCAAAAAATCTACACTTGTGAGCTCTACGCCCTCACGTGCGGAGGATTGGGGATCGCCGACGCTGCAGTGATCGCTGGCGGCGTTCTCCGCCCCCGCGTGCGGAGGATTGGGGATAAGAGGGACGGCTATGTTTCACGAATTTTCTGCGCCCCCCGCATGCGGGGGGGTTAGGGAGAGAAGGGGGGGTCAAGGCATCCCAATGCTTGAAACAGACAATCAGTATGACACGCTTTTGGGTCATCCCTATCTGATTAGGAAGATCATCTAGACATCGAACGCATGAGATGCCGATACTGCTCCCGTCGCCGGCGCGTCAGGCGTCATTGCGAATCGCCGCGCTGCGCTTGCGGCAGGCTCAGCAAAGCCAGTCCTCCCGGGCAACTGTCGCTATGGGCTGAAGCCCCTGCTACCGGCGGGCTTCGCTTTTCGTAATCCGCGACTTAGTTGAGAAATGCACTTTGAGCGCTAGCGTGCACGCTCCCTCTTCTCCCCTAGTGAGAGAAGGGTGTCGGGAGGATGAAAAACAGGTGTGATGATGTGGAAAACGTACATTGCACCCTCAAACTCTCCATTTGTGAGCCTGATAGAAGCGAGCCGGAGGGATATAAGGAGAACAGGCGTTGAGATGCCGAAAGCGTCCCTCATACCTGTAAAACGTTGACTTTGAGAGGAGTCACCCTCTTCCCAAAGTCAAGACAGCGCACGAGGCGCTGAACGTCCAAGTCGATGCCGATAGGTCTGTCCTTAGTGCATGTTGCCGATACTCTCCTCCGTCAACCGTGTAACCCTTAACCCCTAACCTCTAACCCCTAACCTGGCAGCATACAGAATCTCGCGCAGGAAACGCCCCGTGTGCGATGCCTCGACCAGAGCGACCTCTTCGGGTGTGCCGGTGGCAACGACCATGCCGCCGCCGTCGCCGCCTTCCGGTCCCATGTCGATGATCCAGTCGGCTGTCTTGATCACATCGAGATTATGTTCGATAACGATTACCGTATTGCCCGCGTCCACCAGGCGATGCAGCACCTTCAGCAGGCGCTGCACATCGGCAAAGTGCAGCCCAGTCGTCGGCTCGTCGAGAATGTACATGGTACGACCCGTTGCCACCCGCGCCAACTCCTTCGCCAGTTTCACACGCTGCGCCTCGCCGCCAGAGAGCGTGGTCGCCGACTGTCCAAGTTTGATGTAGTCCAGTCCGACATCGTGCAGCGTCTGCAGGATGCGCCTGATGCGCGGCACATTGTCGAAGAACTCCAACGCCGTCTGCACGTCCATGTCAAGGACGTCGGCGATGGACTTTCCTTTGTACTTGACCTGTAGCGTTTCACGGTTGTACCGCTTGCCCTTGCAGACATCACAGCGCACCCAGACATCGGGAAGAAACTGCATATCAATGCGTTTTTCGCCGTTGCCCTCGCAGGCTTCGCAGCGCCCGCCCTTCAGATTGAACGAAAAGCGCCCGGCGTTGTAGCCGCGCAGTTTCGCTTCATTGGTTGAGGCGAACAATTCACGGATTAGGTCGAACAGCTTAACATACGTCGCCGGGTTCGAGCGCGGCGTGCGCCCGATCGGTTGCTGGTCGATGTTAATCACCTTATCGAGGTGTTCCAGCCCGCGCAGAGCGCGGAAGGGTCCTGGCTTCAACTGAGCGCGATTCAAGCGATTCGCCAGCGCCGGGTAGAGGGTTTCAGTGATCAGCGACGACTTGCCCGAACCCGATACCCCGGTGACGCAAATGAACACGCCAAGCGGGAAGCGGACAGTCACATCGCGCAGGTTGTTCATCGTTGCGCCTTCGAGTTCGAGCCATGGTCCTCCTGCAGGATCAGCCTGATGGTCGGCGCGACGGCGACGACGCGGCGCACCCTGCGCCGCCTCAGCAACCGGACGCACCCGCGCAGTGCGACGCTGCTGCGGCACGGGGATCTCCAGCCGCCCGGCTAGATATGCGCCGGTCAGCGACTCAGGGGTTGCTGCCACTACGTCGGGCGGACCGGCGGCAACGATCTGACCGCCCTTGACGCCTGCACCGGGACCGAAATCGATGATCCAGTCAGCCGCCTGCATCGTTTCCAGGTCGTGCTCAACGACCACGACAGTATTGCCCAGGTCGCGCAGCTTGAGCAGCGTATTGAGGAGCTTACGGTTGTCGCGCTGGTGCAGCCCAATGCTTGGCTCGTCGAGAATGTAGGTCACACCTACAAGACCAGAGCCGATCTGCGATGCCAAGCGGATGCGTTGCGCCTCGCCGCCAGACAGCGTCGGCGCAGGACGGTCGAGGGTCAGGTAGTGAAGACCGACATTCAGCAGAAAACCAAGACGCTCGCGGATCTCCTTCAACACATCGCTGACGATTGCCATCTGATAGTCGGTCAGCGGCGTCACTGGGTGGTGATGTACAGCGCCGTCGCCTGTTGCCAACTCCACTGCCGCCTGTCCCTCTGAGTCCGACCGATAGGCGCCATTTCCGGGCATTCCGCTCAGCGCGTGCACCCACGCTAGCGCCTCCAGAATTGTCATCCGGGTAACGTCGCGGATCGACAACCCGCCGACCCTGACTGCTAGGCTTTCGGGGCGCAGACGTGCGCCGCCGCAAGCCGGGCAGGGTTGTTCGCTCATGAAACTCTGGTAGTACTCGCGCGCATAGTCGCTGCTGGCTTGCTGATAGCGGCGGCGAATCTCGCTCGCCAGACCCTCCCACGTGCGCAGATACTCACCGCGGCTATCACTGCCTTCGTCGCCCCAGCGGAAGCGGATCCGTTCTTTCCCGCTGCCGTAGATGATGACGTGGCGCGCCTGCTCGCTGAGCTGTTCCCAGGGCGTGTCGAGATCGAACCCATAGTGTTGCGCAATCGCCAGCAACGCGCGATACCCCCACGAATCGCGTTTCTTGCGCAGTTCGCCCCAGTACGTCACTGCGCCTTCATGCAGCGTCAACGAGGGGTTGGGAACCAGCAGGAGCGGATCGACCTCCAGCCGGACGCCGAGACCGGTGCATTCGGGGCAAGCGCCCTGCGGACTGTTGAACGAAAACATTTGCGGCGAAAGTTCAGGAAATGAGATGCCGCAGTGGACACAGGCATTGGCTTCGCTCATCAGCCATTCTTCGGCGGCGCCGGTTTTGCTCTGAATGCTGATGATCAACTGTCCCTCGCCGACCCGCAGCGCCTGCTCGATGCTGTCAGTCAGGCGGGTTACAAAAGCGTCCCACTCGCTCCGCGCCCCTTCCTGCGCCCGACCAATAAGACCGCCAGCAGAGCGCGCCTGATCGGTCGCAGTGTCGCGGGCGGGCATCGTCAGCCGGTCAATCACAATCTCGATAGTATGCTTGACCTTCTTATTGAGCTTAATCTCACTCGCCAGATCGAAGATCTCGCCATCGACGCGCACCCGTGCAAATCCCTCGGCGCGCGCTTCAGCGAAGACGTCCTTGTACTCACCTTTGCGCTGCGATATGAGCGGCGCCAGCACCATAAAGCGCGTTCCGGCCGGCAGGGTGAGCACCCGGTTGACCATCTGCTCAGCGCTCTGCGAACTGACCGGGCGACCGCATACGTGACAGTGCTGTGTCCCGACGCGAGCGTACAGCAGGCGCAAATAGTCATAGATTTCGGTGATCGTGCCAACAGTCGAGCGCGGATTTTTCGACGCACTCTTCTGCTCGATGGCTATGGCGGGCGACAACCCTTCGATGGAATCGACCTTCGGCTTTTCCATCTGACCGAGGAACTGCCGCGCATACGCCGAGAGCGACTCGACATACCGGCGTTGTCCTTCGGCGTAGAGGGTGTCGAACGCCAGCGACGACTTGCCCGACCCGGAAACGCCGGTCAGGACAACCAGCTTATCACGCGGAATCTCGACATCGATCCCTTTCAGATTATGCTCACGCGCGCCTTTGATAACAATAGCGTCCTTTGCCATGATCTGGCGACCTTTCGCGGGATAAAACACCAGCCTGCAGTATTTCTTGAACAGGTTGAAACAAAGGCGTGAAGGGCAAAGCCTTCGACCTCAACACGACGCGACTTTGCATCAGCCCCTTCTGATTTACGGCAAATAGCTGAACAGGCGTGCGATAGTATAGCACTGCACGTGTGCCGGGTCAATCGCTGCATCGCTTCGCCGGATCCGTACTCATCCTCGGGTGCGTACAGCGCGTAGCATACTCAGCCACATTCATTGTCTGTTCAACAATGTATGCCCGGACCAGCAACACCCCACGCTTGTGTACGTACTCCAGGGGGCAAGGGATTTCCCGGCAGACCTAACGTTCTTTCCCAAAGAACCACCACGTCACTACGACCGAGAGCGCATACAGCGTCGCGGTAGCGGCGAATAGCGGACCGAAGCCGTACCGTTCCTGAACGAACGTACTGATCAGCGGCGCAACGAGAAACCCGGCGCTGTACGCTGCTCCTAGCAGGCCGATCATGAACGGACGCGCACTTTCCTCGGTCTGTTCCATCGCGTAAGCATCGTAGAGCGGCGCTGCCATGTTGAATGCAACAACCCGCGCCAGCGCTGCTGCAATGGCGAGCCAGAGATCCGACGCCGCTCCCAGGATCAGCAGCAACGGCACGCCAATGGCACGGGTCACTGCCACGGTGCGCATCTTCCCCAACCGTGCCGCCAGCGCCGGACCGGTCAACGATGCCAGGCCGGTCGCTATGTCAAATCCGGCGAAGAGAGCGCCGAGCGCGCGATTGTCGAGACCGAAGCGCTCGTGAAAGTAGAGATTGAGGTACGGAATGAGCAGCGCCGCGCCCCATGAAATCAAAAACGGCGGCAGCAGCAGTTTTGCCACGAGCGCCGGTCTCCGCAGCAAGGCGCGCAGCGGCGCTGGCAGGCGCTTGAGCCATTGTCGGGCACATCCCAGCCAGGGTAGCGCGCCGTCAAACAGCGCATCCGCATCTGTCGGCGTAGCGGCGCTTTCTGGCGATGACAGGGCTGGCGCGCGCCCTGGCTCGCAGATCAGCAGCAGCGGCGGGAGCGACGCCAACACCCCAACTCCTGCGATCGCAAACACGGCGCGGTAAGTCACGCCGCTATCGGCGGGGACGCCGAGCGCCCGTCCTAGCGCATCGGCAAGAAACCCGGCGCTCAGGTTGCCAACGCCGCTCAGTCCAATCGCGACTGCGGCGCTGGCGCTGAACAGATAATCGCGGGTGGCGTCGTCGCTGAGGCGCATCATGAGCGGCGCGGCGGTCACCTGCATCAGCACGGACGCCATTCCCATCAGTGCAGCGGAACAGACCAGCAGCGCCGCCTGGGGAAAAGCAGCGAACAGCAGAATGCCAGCGGCATACAGCGCCACTGATACCGCAATCGCAGTGCGCAACCCCAAGCGTTGCACGCCTAACCAGAGCGGCAGGCTCAATAGCGCTGCCACTGCCTGCGTGACCGTCTGCAGAATGCCGAGGAAGCCGCGGGAATAACCGAGCGCCAGCACTGCCAGGTTATAGTACAATGCCACGAACGACAGGCTCAGCGTGAGGATCGCCAGGTGCAGAAGATAACGACGCGCGCCGGTCTCCAACGCACGCCAGCGCTCGATAACATGGTGCATGCAACGTCTCTACGCGGGCGTACAGCCATATTGAAGGATTATTACCGGGGATAGGGTGAATGTCAAACGGGGCGAGAAGCGGTAGGCGAGCGGAAAGCGAGGGCGAAGGCGCGCAGCGTTATCGGCGGGGAAGCGGCAGCATTGCACCGTAATGTCTCATCATGTACATTCGTTGAGATCTCAGAGTCAGGCTCAATGACTCATTGCCTGGATGTATCAGGGAGAAATGTAAGCCCGGGCAGAACCGCGAACACGACTCATCCGATGCCAATGCAGCATCCAGCGGCCAGAAGGACCTACAGCGTCTCAAACCAGGTCTTGATCTTCTGCGCCATCAGTTTTCGCCGGGCCTCCAGAAAGGCTTCATACGTGGGCGCCGGTCCATCAAGCATCACTTCCGGGATACAGTGCATCCGCAAGTTGGCACGGAGTTCTTGCTCATCAGTGATGGCGCCATACTTTCGTTTCCCGCCACGACATTGTTCAGCAAGCTCCTTGAAGTATTGCTCAGGAGGTTTGTCTCCAATAGCAATGTTAATTTCACTCTGCGCCAGTACAAAATTGGCAATCTGGTTATATCGACTGCGCGGCAACCCTATGCTCTTCAGATATTTCTTTGGATACACATGATGAACATCTACCCGATTCATCAGCAAATCTAGCACTGTAATATCACGAGACAAAAACCCTTTGTCTCCGAGCTTCACCTGTGCCGCCTGATAAGCAAGAAAGTAGGGACTTTGTGGTGACGAGGTATCCATTAGTTGTGGAAGAAGTCCATTCCAGAAGCTTTCCGGCAACTCATTTTCAATAACGATATTCGTATAATTTATGAGACCTCTTGCCTCTATCTGGCGCATATCCAAATCGAATGCTGTCTCGGGGTTGCCAATATAACGTCCGCGCAGGGTGGACATGACATACCATCGCCTTACTAAACGCTCAAGATCGGCTGCAGCGACGCCTTCGGCTCTACCGCGCAAGTAAAGGATATAGGCAAAATTAACCGCATTTCGGCCACCAATAAGATCATTAGTTACAAAACCCGCGGAACGAAGAATCATAACAAAACGCTTAAAGTTAGTTTCGTTCATAAAGTTGAGGACGCCTTGCTTAAGAAGCGCGAATGATTCTTCAGCAATAGCGTCCTCGAACTGCCTGGTCTCAAAATTACGCCCCGATAGCAGCGCCACTAGATCCTGCAACCTTCCGCGACGAAACTCAGAGGTAAAAGCCACCCTGAGCATATCAGTGTATGTGGGGTCGTAGAGATCATCGTTTGTCTCTTTGAGCCACCGCATCTTTGGTAAGAATTCGGATTGGGCGAATTCTTTATCTTTTCTTTCGATTTGCGATAAAAATTCTGGGGTTACTGCAGCGTGACAAAAGTAGTCGATCGCTTTGCGCAATAAGTTGCCGCCATACTTTTCATTAACCGCGATCTTTGACATAGCGAAATCCGCCTGCGAAAGTTCAACGCCTGCCGAGTTCACCCGGATGAAAATCTCTGTAACTGTTTCAATATCGAGGTCGTCGTTCAGCTCAATAACCCCGACATGATTATTGAGGATCTTTCGGAGTTTCTCAATCGTCTTGAATATGGAGTCTCGGGAAACATCGGGGTTTCTGGTGCAATACTCGTCAACGAGCTGGAAGAGGCTTGTATGCGGCGCAAAAATCTCGGCAATGTCTGGCAACCAGGCAACATCTTTCCGAATGGCGGAGTTGACAACCTCAAAGCGCTCCTCTTGAGGATGAAACGCAATTTGAATACGTACCGTCTCGTAATCCTTGGTAAGCACCTCGTAGCCAAGCAGTGAAGCCATCAACGCCGTCATCCGCTGCTGACCATCTATCAGGATGCGTTTACCGGCGGAAAGTGTGCCATCCTTAAGTCTGACCGTTGGATTGCGCCAGGTGATTAGATAGCCGACGGGATAGCCCCGATAGAGCGAGTCGAGCAGATTGCGGACTTTTGTTGCATCCCAGACGAAAGGGCGTTGGATTTCGGGAATCGCAATCTCTCCGGACTTCACCCATGTTAGCAAGGTTTCAATCGGGTAAGGGGTGACAGAGTAGCGCTGTGTGGCCATGTGACGCCTCGGCGCTTATGCCGGATTAAAGGTCTGCGTGGCGCTGCACTGGAGCGCGCTGCAGAGAGGGTTGGACCGTATTTCCGCACATTATATGTCAGACGATGTCGGCGATCAACCATGCATCCCTTTCTAGTCGCACAATCTGTAACGCCCTATCGTCGTATGTCGCATTCCAAATTCACAGCATCACACACTCGACATCCATTCCGTAGCACGCAGCGATGCTGCGCCGCAACCTGGCGACACTGCACTGCAGTGTCATAACATCCTCAACCCACACCTGTGGTGGCGCTCATAGGGTGCGCTCCTGCCTGCTCCTGTTCGCCCTGCAGCCTTTCTCCTACAATGGTCAGGTTTTCCGGTGCGTTTCTGCGTTATATGCCCATTTTGGGCGTCAGGACGCCTCATCTCCCCCCTTCTCTCCGCAGTGTGGGAGAAGGGGGCTGGGGGAGGCTCACAAGTGTAGGTTTTTTGGCAAGCCTTTATGGTGCATCACTCGTTTTGAGCATCAGGGTGCGCACCCTCCCCCTTCTCCCCCTGTGGGAGAAGGGGGCCGCTCACAAGGGTAGGTTTTTTGGCCCGCCCTCTGTTGCATCGACCGCTTCAGGCAGTGGGGCGCCCTAACGCCCCCTTCTCCCCTTGTGGGAGAAGGGGATGAGGGGACGGGGGGGCTCACAAGGGTGGATGTTTCCGGCAAGCCCTCACGTTGCATCACCTGCTCCGGGCAACAGGACGCCCTAGCTCCCCCTTCTCCCCTGGTGGGAAAAGGGGGTAGGGGGGATAAGGGGGAAAAAGATCGTCAAAACGCAGAAAAACATCCATCACACCCCAAAAACTCGACACTGGTGAGTCTCCCCCTTCTCCCACAAGGAGAGAAAGGGGTAGGGGGATGAGGGGGAAAAGGGCGTCAGGACGCGGCAAGCCTACTTCGCACCCGAAAAAGCTTCCACCTGAGAGGGTGGGAGAAAGGGGCAGGGGGATGAGGGGGAAGGGAGTCCGAATCCGTTACATCCGCTTCGCGTCCTGAAAAGCCTCCACGTGAGAGCTTCCCTTTCCCCCCCTGATCACCCCTGCGATTCGCCAGCAAGTGCAACAAGCTCTCGCGTTGAGGGCGCCGCTTCGCGGCGGAAGCGCGCCGTGCTGATCCGCGGCAGCAGCGCCAGCGATATCACCATCGCAGCCGCCTGGAGCAGGAAGACGATGACATATCCGGGCATGCGGTCATCGAACAGATCAGTCAGGACATCGCGGGTCACGCCGCTCAGCACAGTTCCCAGCAGGCGCGCCATGGAGTTAGCGACTCCCCATGCTCCCACAAACGCGCCAATCTGCCCTGGTATCGTCATATCGAGCATGAGCGCCAGATTGGCTGCCGTCGAAACACCGCTGCCAAAGCCGAAAATAATCAGGCTCGGCGTGAAGATGACCGGCATACCCAGGATGCCGCTCAGCGCAATCAATCCTAGGCCAAGCGCCACTAGCGACCCGCCAACGGCAGCGGCGAAAGGCTTCCCGCGGCGCCGCGCCAGCGGACTTGTCGCCAAAAGTCCAACCAACAGCGCTGCGCCCCAGATCGATGTGTAGCGCGTCGTAACCTCGACCGGCATGCCAAATACATCGGCAGCGAACGGTTCGAGCAGCACGTCTTGCCCTAGAATTGCTATCAGTAGCAGCACCAGGTAGATGAAGAACAGGCGGGCCTGCGGCGTTCCCACCACGGTAGCGACCGTTTGCCTGAAATTGCGTCGCTCAGAAGTCGTCGGTTCAACGTTGCGCGACTCAAGGCCCCAGAGCGCGGCAACGCCGATCAGCAGTGCAATGCCGCACACCACGTAGAATGCTGTAAACAGCGCCGCTGGCGTGTAGTCGCGCAGCATGCGCGAAAGACCCACGCCAGCAATAATGACCCCTATGATCAGCATGAACCACATGACGCCGACAGTGCGGGCACGGTATTCTTCGCCGGAAAGATCCGTCGCCAGCGACAGATACGACACCGTCGCAAAGTTGAATCCCATCCCCCATGCACCGAATGCCAGCAACCCAAGCGGCAATCCCAGCCAGAAGTTCTCTGCCATGGCAAACGCGGCCGTCGGCGAAAGCGCCGATCCTCCGGCACATAACAGCAGTCCAATGATCGTATAGGGTGTGCGTCGCAGTCCCAGCAACGGGCGACGATCCGAGAAGGATCCGATCCAGATCTGTACCGGCGAAAAAGCGTAGGGCAACGCAATCAGCAGCGCCACGAGCGAGGCAGGCAGCCGCAGCTCACTGATCATGATCCGGTTGAGCGTGCTTTCGATTGGAACTGCCGTCAGTGCAACGGCGACATTGATTAACCCCAGACGAAAGATGGTCGTCCAGCGCATGACACATCCTAAAAGAAAGATCGATGAAACGTTGATTGCAATCCGGCAATCAACTTGTTACAACGTCGATCATGGCGATTGTATCTTCCTCATGCTATTATACCTGTGAACAAAACCACACAACAGGCGGCATGACTTCTCCGCCGCTTCTCGGCTACTGGATGTGGAGTGAGACACTCACTCCAATGCAGGTACAGGTGAACCGTATGGACCCCCGCAACTCTCAGGGTGACGAAGCGGACGAAATGCCCATCTATGTATCTATTGTCGGCCTGGCGGCATTGCTGTGCTTCGCCTTTATGCTGACGGGCAGCTTCTGGATGACGACGGTCGTCCTAGTGCTTGGATGCCTCCACCTGGCGCGGCATTTCCCCGCAGCCGATGAAATAGTTCAGAACGACATTGCGTTGCGCTGGTTGCGTCGCCTAACGCCGCTGATCATTTTCGGCATCTTTGTCTTCCAGGTAATGGCGCAGCAATCAACGTGGTAGCGCTTCAGTCGAGCATCGGCGTGGCGCCGGTTCTTTGTGGCGCTGCTCCTGCCTCGCGCTCGAGCGCCAGTTGCATCTTGCGCACTCGGTCTGCCAGTTTTTCAGAGCTGAGACTTTCACGCAAACGATCAACGAGCAACGGGAAGGCGAGCGGGGTCGGGCGCGGTGCGTCTACCACAGTGATTCGTCCTGCAGCGATGCGTGCGAGCGCCGCTGCTAGACGGCTCTGCTCCAACTGGCGCTCCAGCACCTCACGTCGCGCCTGTTCCAGCAACCGGTTCTCCGGATCATAGCGCGCAAATACGTCATATAGCAGGCTGCTCGACGCCTGAATTTGACGCGCGCTCTTCTCGCCAGGGTACCCCTCATAGACCAGACCGGCGATCCGTGCGATTTCGCGGAACTGGCGCTTCGCCATCTCGGTAGCGTTGAGGCTGGCGAGAATATCGTCTGCCAGGCGCTCGACACTGAAGAGCGGCGCATCTGCGCCAGCCATCGACCATCGCTGCGCGCCGTGCGCGGCGTCAAATGTTGTTCCGAGCGCTTCAGCAAGCGGCGCCGGTTCCGACGCCAGCAATTCGAAGCCGTAATCGTTCATTGCCATCGTAAAGGTGATCGGGCGCAGACGGCTTAGACGAAAGGCGATCAGCGCCGCCATTCCTTCATGCACCAACCGCCCCTCGAAGGGGTACATGAACAGGTGATGCCCCTCCCGTGTCTGCACTCGCTCGATCAGGAGTTCGTCTGCGCCGGGCAACAACGACCAGCGCGCTTGCACCTCAAGCAGCGGACGCACTGCTTCCATCTCGGCGCTACGAAAGACGCCGCTGCGCGCTTCTTCGATGAGCGCGCGAATGGCACGGGAAAGTTCGGTGGAGAGCGGCATGCGCCCGCCCATCCAGCGCGGCGTCACGCCTTCGCGCCGTTCCGCTTTGCGCACAAAGACCGTCATGTCGCGCAACTGCACGAATTCGAGCGCCTTCCCGGCGAAGAAGAAGACATCTCCCGGCTTCAACCGCGATGCGAACGACTCCTCGACCGTACCGAGCGTTCCGCCGCGCACGTACTGCACTTTCAACGCCGTCTCGCTCACAATCGTGCCAATGCTAACCCGATGGCGACGTGCAACGGTATCGTTCGTCACAATGTAGCGCCCGTCACGCTCCACGACTCGATGAAACTCCGGGTAGGCGTGGAGCGATGCGCCTCCGCGTACCACAAAGTCGAGCGCCCACTGCCACTCGGCATCGCTCAAGCGGCGGAAGGCGCGCGTGGATCGCACTTCGGTGAGCAGTTCATCGGCGGTGAAACCACCCCCTAGCGCGCAGGTGACCAGATGTTGCACCAGCACGTCAAGCGGCAACTCCAGCGGCGGACGCGCTTCAATCCGTTCCTGCGCAATCGCGTCGCGCGCCGCCGCAATTTCGATCAATTCCAGAGCGCTCGCAGGCGCGCACGTCACCCGGCTGACCTCGCCGGGTCGGTGGCCACTGCGCCCGGCGCGCTGTAACAGGCGCGCCACCCCCTTCGGGCTGCCAATCTGAATGACCTGATCTACCGGCGAGAAATCGACCCCCAGATCGAGGCTGGATGTGCACACCACGCACCGCAGGCGCCGTGCACGCAGCGCTTCCTCAACCCACTCGCGCACCTCGCGATCCAGCGATCCGTGATGAAGCGCCAACGTGCCTGCCCAATCAGGACGCGCCTCCAGCAACGCCTGATACCAGATTTCTGCCTGGGAGCGCGTGTTGGTGAAGACTAGCGACGTTTCGCTCCGCTCGATCGTCGCCACTACCTGTGGCAACAGCTTCAACCCCAGGTGCCCCGACCACGGAAAGCGCTCGATTGTTTCAGGAAACAATGTTTCAATAACAATGGGCTTGGGCAGCAGACCGCGCACAACCCTGGCGTGCGGCGGTTGATCGCCAGTTCCGGGGATCAAGGCATCCAGCGCCGCGTCCAGATCCCCCATAGTTGCAGACAGTCCCCAGATGCGCAGATTGCGACGTAACCCGCGCAGCCGCGCAAGCGCCAGTTCTACCTGCACGCCGCGCTTGGTCGAGAGCAGTTCGTGCCATTCATCGACGACCACCAACCGCAGATCGGCAAACAGATTGCGCCATTCGGGTTGGGTGAGCAAGAGTGAGAGGCTTTCAGGGGTAGTGACCAGCGCTGTCGGCAGGCGACGACGCTGACGGGCGCGCACAGTGGCGGATGTATCCCCAGTGCGCGCCTCGACCTGCCAGGGAATGCCGAGATCATCGAGCGGCGCTCGTAGCGCCTCGACCGTATCGGCGGCGAGTGCGCGCAACGGTGTGATCCACAGCACGCGCAACGCAGGCGCGGTACACTCCGATGTCTCGTGCGCCAGCCATTCGGCGACCGGTCCCAGCCAGGCGGCATACGTTTTCCCGGCGCCGGTGGTGGCGTGGATCAGACCGCTTTCACCTGCCAGGTACGCCTGCCATACCTCGCGCTGAAAAGGGAACGGCGTCCAGCCGCGGCGCGCAAACCACTCCTCAATCAGTCGCAACATGCGGTAAAGGTGCTGAAGGTCATACCTTATCAAGTAAGCGCACACAGAGGCGCAAAGGCACAACGACTCTGCGTATGAAGCTGCCGATACTGGCTTGTCTTTCTCATTCGGAAATGCGCTAGCGCTCAACGGCTCTTCAAAGGGCTGACACGAAGGCGCGAAGACCCAGTGCTGTCACCTGTTGATTGCGAGGCTTTGCACCTTTGCGTTCTCGTGTCAGCCTTTTTGAGCAATCAGGCGCCGATAGGGCAACCAGCGCCTTGTCGAAACTTATCGTACCACGAGGGGCAGGGCAACGCCAAAGGGCTGACCGAGAGATCCAATAAGCGGGATATCCGAGGGATTGCCGAACGCGACTTCGAACTCGGCAGCGCCGCCGTTGCGTGCTGTATCGCACAAGAAGCGTTGCGTCAACGGGCGATAGACGCAGGCGGCATCACGACCGGTTCCGTCGACGTCACCCAGAAGCGGCGCATCCAAAGGCTCGCCGAATGCAACGGTGAACTCGGCAGCGCCGCCGTTGCGCGCCGTGTTGCAGAAGAAGCGCTGCGCCGACGAACGACAGACGCATGGTGCGTCTCCCTGCAACTGCGCAGCTATGGTCAGGGATCGAGGAGGGACCGGAGATGTGGAAGATGACACCAATGCGGGCGAACTAGGCACAATTACGGAGAGTAGGGTGACAGCGAGTGTTGAAAGGATGCAAGTGTTCATTCTTTATCTGACGCAGCGATAGGTGAGACAATTATACTGTAAGGTCGGAAGCTATACAGTGCTATAGCAGCATCGACGTCTACACGGATAGGGAAACGAATAAGCGAATGAGCGAAGGGGACAACGAATGGGAAACGAATAAACGAAGGGGACAACGAATGGGGGCAGCGAATGAGCGAATGCTTTGGCGAATAAATAAGCGAAAATGTGCCAGCAAATAAACGAACGCACTAGCGTTCAACGTTCAATGTGTAACACGCAACCCTTATGCCCTCTGTGTCTCTATGGTTGTACTGGCAGGTAAACGCACACAATCGCGCATACGCGAATGGAAACGAATAATCGGTTGTTCGCCCCTCGCCTCTTGCTGCTCCTGCTCGCCTTTCCCTCACAAGGGGTAGATTTTTCCGGCACGCCCTTCGGTTGCATCGCCCGTTTCAGGCAGCAGGACGCCCCATCTCCCTCTTCTCCCCTGGTGGGAGAAGGGGGTAGGGGGGATGAGGGGGGAAAGAGCGTCAGGATGCAGCACAGTCGCTTCGCACGCCAAACAGCCTACACGTGAGAGCGCCCTACCTCTCCCTTCTCCCCTTGTGAGAGAAGGGAGC
>JANXAL010000121.1 GCA_025062325.1 Roseiflexus sp. | reverse complement strand
CTTTTTGTGGTGCGAGGCGAGTTTGCCGCATCCTGACGCCCTTTTCCCCCTCATCCCCCCGACCCCCTTCTCCCACAAGGGGAGAAGGGGGAGTTTGCGCATCCTAACGCTCAAAACGGGCGATGCAGCGTAAGGGCTTGCCAAAAAAATCTACACTTGTGAGATCCCCCCTACCCCCTTCTCCCGCACGCGGGAAAAGGGGGATTTGGGGCGTCCTGATGCCTGAAACGGGCGATGCAACGGAAGGGCTTGCCGAAAACTCTACCCTTGTGAGGTGTGCGCATCCCGATGCTCAACGCGGACGATGCAATGGAAGGGCGTGCTGGAAACATCCTTTGTGAGGGCAATCCTCTCCCCTCCGCTCCCGCTCTTGCGGCGCCAGAGCGCACGGCGGGTCAAAAGACAATGGTCGTAGCGGAGCGCCGGACCAGTTTAATCCACCAGCGGCCGGCGTAGACTGCAATCATCGACCGGCGCAATACCGGATGATCCTGCAGCGTGGCAGGTGGCAGACGCCCCGGCGCGCGTTCTGGCTCTGAGCAGTCGACTCGCGGCTGATGAAGATGAAGGAAATGGTTCGGTCTTCCTGGGCGCTGCGGACTGAAGCCCTGGCTCAGAACGTGAAAGCCTCGCTGGGGCTTCCACGTCCTGAGCGAGGGCTTGCGCCTGCAGCTCAAAGCACGCGCGACCTGGCAGCACGAGTCTACCGGATTTATTTCTCAATCTTCATTAGCTGCGACTCTGTGACGCATGTTGCGCGGGAGCACGAGGCGCGAAGGGCTGACCTCGGGTGTATAATCAAGAGCCGTCGGGAACCTCTGTGGCGGGCGCCTCGCCCACATACGACCGGTTTCCGTTTGCGCAGCCCGCAAGTTCCTTGCCGCGCACACCTTGCAATCCGACATCGTTGCTATGAAACCGTGTGAACGTGGAAGGGCAAAAGGTCATCATGGCACAACGCAGCATTCTGATTACCGGTGGCGCAGGGTTTATTGGTTCACACCTGGCAGATGCGCTCATCGCACGCGGCGACCGAGTCGCAATTATTGATGACCTCTCTACTGGCGCAATGGCGAATATTCGCCACCTCAAAGGACACCCCAATTTCAGTTATACGCTCGACACAATTGCCAACGAAGCCGTTCTGGCGGAACTGATCGATGAGAGCGACGCAGTCGTGCATCTGGCAGCGGCGGTTGGAGTGCAACTGATCGTGCAAAGCCCGGTGCGCACGATTGAGACCAACGTGAACGGCACCGAACTGGTGCTGCGCTGGGCGGCGAAGAAGGGCAAGACGGTCCTGATTGCCAGCACCTCTGAAGTGTATGGCAAGAGTGAGCGCACCCCCTTCCGTGAAGACGACGATCTGGTGCTTGGTCCCTCAACGATCGGACGCTGGAGCTATGCCTGCTCCAAACTGCTCGACGAATTTCTGGCGCTGGCGTACTACAAAGAGCGCGACCTTCCGGTGATTATTGCACGCCTGTTCAATACCGTCGGTCCACGGCAGACAGGACGCTACGGCATGGTGCTGCCGCGGTTTGTCCGCGCTGCATTGCGCAACGTGCCGCTGCGCGTCTACGGTGATGGTCAACAAACCCGCTGCTTCTGCTATGTCGGCGACACGGTGCGCGCGCTGATCGCTCTGCTTGATCATCCCGGCGCCATCGGCAAGATCTTCAACGTTGGCAATCCGCAGGAAGTAAGCATTCTCGAACTGGCGCAGCGCGTGGTGCGTCTGGCGAACAGCTCGTCGCCGATCGTGCTGGTGCCCTACGAGCACGCTTATGAAGCCGGGTTCGAGGACATGCGCCGCCGCGTGCCGGATATTTCGCGTCTGACAGCGCTCACCGGCTTCCGCCCGACCCTTGATCTCGACGATATTATTCGCACGGTGATCGAATATGAACGAGCGCATGGGGCGTAGCTCACCAATTACTAGTGTGATATACTGGTGCCATGACGACCGACTCTCTGCAAACTAGCCCCGCAGCAGCAGCATCGGACGCCGAACCGTTCCGCTATGGGTGGCGTTTTGTGCCGCATCCGACCCCTGACAATCCCCATCACCTGGAACAGGTTTCGCTCACGCTGGAAGACGTCCTGCACCCTGAAGTGGGAGAATTCATCGGGCATAGCGACCGCCATGAAACCGACCGAATGTACCTGACCGCTGTCTTGCGCGCACGCCTTGAGCCATCGGGCATAGCGATTGTGCTCAGCGATGTGCACATTGCCTGGGATATCCCTGACCTGCGGGCGCACGGTCCGGATGTCATGGTCATTCCCGGCATCTCCGAACGGCGTAACTGGAGCACCTTCGAGGTGGTGGTCGAGGGGGTGCGTCCAGCGCTGATCATCGAAATCACCTCGCCGGAGACACGTGCAAACGATCTGGAGATCAAGGTGGAGCATTATGCACGGGCAGGCGTGGCGCAGTATGTCATTGTGGACGACATGGGAGGGCGAGGCGGCGAACGAGAGTTGCGACTGCTCGACTATCGGCTGGCAGAGAGGCGCTATGTAGCGCACCCGACAGATGCCAATGGACGGGTGCGGCTGGTCATTGCCAGCCTATGGCTGGGAGTGGAGGGCGATCACGTGGTCTGCTATGATGAGCGGGGCGTGGCAATCGGTGACTATGTGGCAGTGGCGCGTCAGGCGGCAGAGGCGGAAGAGCGCGCACAGCGCACCGAACGTCGCGCCCGGCGGTTAGCGGAACGCGCTCGCCAGGAAGCGGCGGCCCGCGCCGAAGCTGAAGCGCGGCTGCGGGCGCTGGAAGCTGAACTGCGTCGTCTGCGAGGCGAGGAGTAGAGACAATGAATGCTATGTCACCGCTTGAGTCGCTGGTTGCCTGGTGCGAGACGCACATTATTGCGCTCTGCGTGCCGTTCGGCTCACGAGCGTGAGGAAAAGCGCGGCCTGACAGCAACTACGATCTGGCGCTCACGTCTGTGCATACGCCCGTGCCGCTCGACCGCGCCGCCTGGCAGGGCGAACTCGAAGATTTGCTGAGTGCGAATGTCAGCCTGGCGCTGTTGACCTCCGCCACCAATCCGGTGCTTGGATGGGAGATCGCGCGCGACAGGCGATCGATCTGCTCTTGCGCACATGAGCTTACAGGAAGGGTTTCAGGACCACGGATTGTTGATATAATCAACACGCGACCATGCAATTCACGATTCACCAAACTCCACTACCCGGCGCGGTGATTATCGAGCCGGTCTGTTTCCGCGATGAGCGCGGCTTTTTTTTGGAGTCGTGGAACTACCGCGATTTCGCGGCGCACGGCATCGAGATTGACTTCGTCCAGGATAACCATTCACGCTCGGTGAAGAACGTGCTGCGCGGCTTCCACTATCAGGATATGACGGCGCCAATGGTGAAGCTGGTGCGCTGCACCCTAGGAAGCGTGCTTGACGTGATCGTCGATCTGCGCGTCGGATCGCCCACGTTTGGGCGCTGGCATGCCGTGGAACTGACGGCGGACAACATGTGGCAGTTGCTGGTTCCGATCGGGTTCGGGCATGCGTTTCTCGCGCTCTCAGATGTGGCAGAGGTTCAGTACAAGTGCAGCACGTACTATGCTCCCTCTGCTGAAGGGGTCATCGCCTGGAACGATCCCGACATTGGCGTTCCCTGGCCCGTGACCGACCCGATCCTCTCGCAGCGCGACCGGAAGGGGATGCGGCTGGCGGAGTACCTCGCCCGTCCAGCGTTCAGGTTCGATGATGTTGGAGGCGGGAAGGTGAAGTGAAGCAAGAGGCAAGAGGCGAGTAGGCAGGCAAGTGGGCAGGTGGAAGGTGCGAAGGTGGCAGGTTACAGGTGGGAAGGCGAAGCCAGGCGAGAGGCAAGAGGCGAGCAGGCAGGCAAGTGGACAGGTGAAAGGTTCTCTAACCCCTAACCCCTACAAGGAACATCTATGGCGGTTCTGGTCTCTACTCGTTCCGAAAGCCTTGTCACATTGCTGAATCCGGTAAGCCTGGCGCGTAAGCTGTGGCGACATCGCGACCTGATCGTCCAGTTGACGCGGCGCGAGATCGAGGGGCGGTACCGCGGCGCCTACCTAGGCATTCTCTGGTCGCTGGCGCACCCGCTGCTGATGCTGGCAGTCTACACGCTGGTGTTCGGCGTTATCTTTCAGAGTCGCTGGCCCCAGGCGCGCACCGACAGTCTAGCGGATTTTGCGCTGATCCTGTTCGCCGGATTGTCGGCGTATTCCTGCTTCAGCGAAACCGTCGGTCGCGCCGCTGGCGCGATTGTCAGCGTGCCAAACTATGTGAAAAAGGTCATCTTTCCGCTGGAAGTGCTGCCGATCAGCATCCTTGGCGCAGCGCTATTCCATATGCTGATCAGCATCGGCGTGCTGCTCGTCGTGCATCTGGCGATTGGCGGCGGCATGCCGTGGACGGTCATCCTGCTGCCGCTGGTCAGTCTGCCGCTGATCTTCCTCAGTCTGGGGCTGGCCTGGTTTGTCGCCAGCCTTGGCGTCTACATTCGCGATGTAGGTCAGGCGGTCGGGATTGTGCTGCAGGTGATGTTCTTTCTGACGCCGATCTTCTACTCGATTGAGATGATCCCGGAGCCATTTCGCACGCTGGTGCTGTTCAACCCGATGGCGCCGGTGACGGAGAATTTCCGCCGGGTGCTGTTGTGGGGGCAATTGCCCAGTTTTCCTGGCACGCTGTGGTGGATTCTGGCGACCGGCGCGGTAATGATGCTGGGGCATGCCTGGTTCATGAAGACGCGCAAAGGGTTTGCGGATGTGTTGTAGGGCAGGTTGACGGTAAAACTGCTCGCAACCCTTGGAGTCTTCGCTGCAGGCAGCGCCCAAACCCCTAGGTAGGGCGCTGCCTTCTGTCGTTTTATCGCGTCAGACAACCCGCTAGGGCCAGCCTATGGCGTTATCGTCGCCCACCTTGAGTCTGGAAGGGCCCGCGGCGAGAAATGCGCCTGAGCCGTCGAGGAAGGCATTTGCTAGTGCATCCAGTAGTACATCGTCTTTGCCTAGTAACGCAGCGCAACGCTGTCTAGATTCAGAAAACATCGAGCTTCGCGCAAGAAATTCCACCGAAAGACCTATTTCTGTACTATCCTCCCTGGTAATCCTCAAATAGGACTATTATCCCGTTGAGTGAATAGGATTAGGCACCTATGCTTATAGGTAGCCTAGTAATTCATTTGAGTTCTACGGTACGAGGTTCTGTCAATGAAGCTAACGTCTCTCTCCTGGCACACACGTGTACTCCTCTGGCTTCTGATTGTTCTTAGCGCAATGGTCGTATTCCCGCTGTCACCTCCAGTCACGCTTGCTTCAAGTTCCATCGTCCACGTAGCTCCTTCGGGGAATGACTCGCCAACGTGCGGCAGCGCCAGCGAGCCATGCCGCACAATCGAATTCGGTCTCGAACGCATCGTTAACCAGGCAACCGGTCGGTACAGCGGTGAGATTCGTCTGGCTGCTGGGACATACACCCACTCATCGAACCGAGCAGTAGCGTTCATCTGGCGCCAAGGCGTCGTCACCATTCGCGGCGGGTATTCGACCAGCGACTGGAACGCCAGCAATCCGGCAGTGAATGTCACGATCATCGATGGTGAGAACGTCCGTCGCGGCATCTGGATGACGAACAGCACGCACGATGCCGCACAGTGCCTGGTAACTATTGAGGGGTTGACTGTGACGCGTGGTCGCGCGCGAGACGATGATCCGTCAGGCGGCGGCATTCTGAACGATAGCTGCACCCTGACATTGCGCAATGTGACGATTACGAACAGCGTAGCGCGTGGGCGGAACAACACGAACGCCAATCCTGCGACCTCTCCGGGAAGCGGCGGCGGTCTTTCCATCAGGGGCGCTCCCAACCGGCCAGCGATTGCGATGCTCGAAAACGTTGTGATCAGGGACAACCAGGCTATCGGCGGGGA
>JANXAL010000120.1 GCA_025062325.1 Roseiflexus sp. | reverse complement strand
CCCCCCCCGAATTTTGTTTTTCCCCTCTGTTGTGTTTTTTTGTGTTTCTGCGCTCGTTGTATCCCCCCCCCCCCCCCTTCCCCCCGGGGGGGGCGGGGGGGGGGGGGGGTCGGCGCCACCACCCTGGACTTCCGGAGGCGGCCCTACCGGTGCGCCCGCTAACAAGCTTGCACTTGCGTGAGTGGGAGACGGGGGGCTGGGGGATGAGGGGGAACACCGGCCCCGAGCCGTCCCGCCTCCCCCTTCGCCCCTTGTGGGAGAAGGGGGGCAGGGGGGATGAGGGGAACAAAGGTCGTCAGGACGCGACCGCGCCTCAAGAACTCTATAGCCGCGCAGAAATACTCCTATCCCGCAACTTCTCATACAACTCCTCATGCTGGCGAGCAATTGCTTCCCACGAAAACTGCGCCGCCAGCGCAGCGCCGTTGGCGCTCAGGCGCTCCCGAAGCGCCGGATCGTCCGCCAGCCGTGCAATAGCGCGGGCGAGGGCATCGGGATCATCTGGCGGCGTCAACAGCACATGGGTTCGATCAACAAGCGCCGCGCTTCCCGGAGTGGTGATCGTCGGCACACCGTGGGCTAGCGTCGCTAGCAGGCTGCCGCGCCGGAAGGAAGCGCCGTCCGTGAACGGCAGCGCCGCCAGATCCGCCGCCAGCAGGTGCGCCGAAACCGTCGCATCATCACAGTACCCCGTGATCAGCACCCGCTCGCCCAGACGAAGTGCGGCAACCTGTCGCCGCACCTCATCCGCATACATGCGGTCCTGCGGTGCAGTCGCCTCGCCGCCAATCACGATCAGGCGAAACGTCTCCGGCAATCGCGCCAGCGCCCGGATCAGCGCGTCCACACCTTTGCTGCGCGACATCAGCCCGAAATGGGCGATCAGCGTCATCTCCGGCGCAATCCCCAGGCGCGCGCGCCATTCCTGGCGACTCCAGGCAGGCGGCGGCGCAACCGCAATGTTAGCGCCTATCGGAATCATCGCCAGCGTGTGATCTCCCCGCCCTGCTCCCCAGCGTCGCAGTTGCGCCTCGTCAGCATCATTCGTCGCTACCACGGCATCGACATCGAGCATCAACCGCCGCGTCACCCAATCGCGGAGTCGACCCGCCTTCGGGAACAGGTATGGCGGCAACAGATCGTGCGCAGTGACGACGAGGCGCGAGCGGTTCGCCTCCAGACGCAGCCGCTGCGGGAGCAGGTTGATCGCCGGGTGCATCCCGTATGCGCCCGTCTGATACTGGATATGCAGCACATCCGGCTTCAGACCGTTCAGCGCACGGCGAACAGCCTGCCAGCAGCGCCAGTCCCACCGGCGCAGCGGCAACCGGACGACGCGCAACGGTTGTTGGTGGTCTATACCATCCGCTGCACCGGTCACCACTGCTACCTCGTGACCCCGCCGGAGCAGCGCCATACCTAGGTTGCGCGTGTAATCGCCGACGCCGCCGGGCATAGGAGGATATTCAGCGCTGAGCAGCATAATCTTCATCGCTAGGGCATTCCTGAGAGCGAATTGTCATGTACGCGCTGATGTGGTACTGCACCATCAGTGATACGATATTCACGAGGCTGTCAAGCTCGCGTTCGGCTCACAAAGCGCCTTCGTCGAAAGAGCGCAGGGATGGCGCCTTCTGGCAAAGCAGTCTCTCTTGCTCACGCAAGCCTGACGGCAGACACTGGCTGATCCTCTCGAAGCCAGCGCCGATTCTATATGCGCAAGCCCCTCCTCACAAGTGGAGAGTTTTCAGGCAAACCCGCGCGTCCGACTGCCCGTTCGAGGCGTCAGACCGCCCCGCCTCCCCTTCTCCCCTGGTGGGAGAAGGGGGTACGGGGGGAGGCTCACGCGTGTAGATTTGTCCGGCGCGCCCTTCCGTTGCATCGCCGGTTGTGCGCGTCAGGCCGCGCTCCCGCCCCCTGCTTCCCTGGTGGGAGCAGGGGGTCGGGGGGATGCGGGGGCAAAAGGGCAGTCGGCCGCGCTCCCGCCCCCTGCTCCCCTGGTGGGAACAGGGAGCTTGGAGATGAGGGGAAAAGGTGTCGGGACGCCGAAAACGTCCCTCGCACCTGAAAAACTCCACCCTCGCAGGCTCAACCGGGCACTACCTCAAAAAATAAAGCGAGCGGCGCCATAGACCGGACTCACCTTATCGAGAGAAAGGCCTTCCCGTATGTCAGCAGCACATCGTTCTACCGGACGACAGTTTATCGGAATCCTCGCAACGGCTCTGCTCATCTGCTTGGCCCTCATCGCGCACGGCGTTGGAGCCTCCAATCAGACGGAAGCGCCGCAAATGCCCACATCCACACCGGAACGCACGACTATTCCGGTCGGACCAGCGCCATTGACAGTGACCAAAACTGCTTCAACTAACACCGTACTGCCGGGTCAATCGTTCACCTATACACTGCATGTCACCACCGCTCGCGATCAGGCGCAGGCGGAGGTGCGCGACATACTCGACCCCGGGGTTGAGGTTGTCGATATCAAGAGTTCATCGGGAGCATGCACAGGCGCAGGTATAGTTGTATGCCGTGTGCAGATGCGGGCGCAGGAACCGGCGACTATTCTGATCATCGTGCGTGTCCGCGCCACCCTTGCACCCGACACGTGGCTGATCAGCCAGGCGTTGGCGCAGGATGACCTCGATTTTACTGCTGCGTCGGAGCGAGTCGCAGTGCGGGTCGTCGCGCCGCCGCCTGTGATGTCGGCGCCGGTTGCCACGGCGTCGACAAGCGCCGAAGCGTCGCCTGCGGAAACCATTCCGAATGACGATCACCAGGATGCGTCAGAGTCTCGCGCTGCATCATGCACAGGCGCTGCGCTATCTCCTGCACCTTTGCCAATCGCTATCTTCCTAACGCCAACGGCGGCGCCATCGCTTGCGCGCGCCGCTGAGGCCCTGGCTGGCGCAACCGAGCCAGCGTCGTCGTCTCAGCCTGCGATCCTGAATGCCGCAGCGCTCCCGGCAACGACGAGCGGAAGCGAACAACCGGCATCATGGCTGGACATGGTCACAACCGTTGGTCCGTGACGGGGAAGGGACTCGTTCCCCTGCGATGCGGGGTTGGGCGCTGCCGGGTCTCAAACCCGGCCCGACAAGCTCACAAGTGTGGATTGGGCGTGATGGATGTCTTGCTCGTCCTGATGCCCTTTTCCTTCAACCCTTGCCCGCGCTGCGGGAGAGGGGAGTTTTGGGCATTCTGATGTCTGAAACGAGCGATGCAATAATTGGGCTCGCCAAAAAATCTCCGCGTGCGTGCCGATGCATCGCCGGTTGTGAGCATTAAGGGGCGCACACTCCCCCTTCTCCCCCTCACAAGTGTAGATTGTTCCAGCAAGCCCTTACCCGGCATCGCCCGTTTCAGGCAGCCGACCGCCCTACCTCCCCCTTCTCCCCTGGTGGGGGAAGGAGGCCGGGGGATCTCACAAGTGTAGATTTTTTCGGCACGCCCTGATGGTGCATCGCCCGTTTTGAGCATCAGAATGCGCATACTCCCCCTTCTCCCCTGGTGGGGGAAGGAGGCCGGGGGATCTCACAAGTGTAGATTTTTTCGGCATGCCCTGATGGTGCATCGCCCGTTTTGAGCATCAGAATGCGCATACTCCCCCTTCTCCCCTGGTGGGAGAAGGGGGGCGGGGGGATGAGGGGGAAAAGGGCGCTAGGATGCGGCAAACCTGCCTCGCGCGCCAAAAAGCCTCCACTTGAGAGCCTCCCCCTTCTCCCCTGGTGGGAGAAGGGGGGCGGGGGGATGAGGGGGAAAAGGGCGCTAGGATGCAGCAAACCTGCCTCGCGCGCCAAAAAGCCTCCACTTGAGAGCCTCCCCCTTCTCCCCTGGTGGGAGAAGGGGGGCGGGGGGATGAGGGGGAAAACAGACGTCAGCACGACCTCAGGCTGATCCGAAGACGCACAAACGCAAGGCCCCGCGACTGCGTTGCGACCGTGCAGCCCTGTGCTAACAAACAACATGAGGAGCACGCCAGACTCATGCGCGCCTGCCGAGCAGACTTGTGGCAAGCGCGCGCAGTTCTTCGATCGCCGTCACATCGCCCTGGACGCGATCAAGCGCCGCAAACGCCTCACCATGATAGGCGGCGGCGGTCGTTTCGGCATACACCCGCGACCCAGCGGCCTCGAGGATCGCCAACGCTTGGCGCACGGAGTCTTCATCGAGCGCTGGCTGCGCATACACGCTCATTAAGCGTTCCTTATCGGGCGATGTCGTGAGCGCGTGGATGACCGGCAGACTAAGCTTGCGCCGGTACAAGTCCGCCGCGAAGGGCTTGCCGGTTACAGCGGGATCGCCCCAGATTCCCAGCACATCATCCTCGATCTGAAATGCCAGGCCGAGAGCGCGCCCAAAATCGAACAACGCCTGAATCGTCTCTTCATCGGCGCCGCCGACGAGCGCGCCGAGTTCTGCCGACGCCGCTATCAGCGCTGCTGTCTTGCGTTCAATCATCGCCAGGTACGCGCTCTCGTCGATTTGCAGATTTCCTTCGTAGCTCAGGTCGAGAAACTGCCCTTCACAGACGGTCAGAATCGTCTCATCGAATCGTCGGATCACATCGAGGATCGTTGTCGCTGGCAGACCGGTCAGCGCCAGGCGGTGGAGCGCAAGATGAGCGATCGTAAACATGCCATCGCCCGTGTTGATGCCCTGCGCCAGACCCCACAGTTTCCACACAGTTGGGCGGCCGCGCCGAGTCTCGCTCTGGTCTTGAATATCATCGTGGATCAGCGAAAAGTCGTGGATCAACTGAATTGCTGCTGCCAGCGGCAGTGCACGGCGCGGATCGCCGCCGACAGCGCGACAGCTCAACAGGCAGAGACGCGGACGCAGCAGTTTGCCCGGATCGAACGATGCCGGACGCAATTCTTCATCGCGCCATCCCAGATGATACTCCTGCATGGCATAGAACCGCGCCACTCGCTCGTCGGCCCGGGGAAATGCCGCGCGCATGGCTGCCTCGATTGCCATTCGCTCGTCTGCATACTTCATAGGTGTCATCCTGCAGTGATTGTAACCAGTCGGTAATCCGTTACTCTTGAGGTTTGCGCGCGGCGCTAGTACACTGCATACGAGTAGAGCGCACCCGATATCGTTCACAATTGGCGCTCGTCGGTATCGCTCGTAGCGCCACTAACGCCATCGAAAGGAGTAGCGCCGATGCCGCTGAATATGCGCTTTCGCTTCAGCCCAACCAAGGATGGACTCGTCAAGGTGCTCGGACCGCTCGAGACGGAGATCATGCAGATCATCTGGCAGGATGAGCGCAGCACGGTCAAGAAAGTCCATCGCAAACTGTCGCAGCAGCGCGAGATTGCCTACACCACCGTGATGACGACGATGAGTCGCCTGGCTGAGAAGGGCGTTCTGCGCCGCCATCGTGAAGGGTTGGCATATGTGTATACGCCAGCAATCAGCGAGTCAGACTTCATCACCATGGTGGTGCAGCAGGTGCTCGACGGCTTGCTCGATGATTACAGTACGACTGCCGTCGACTACATGATCGACTATCTTGCACGGCGAAATCCCAGAGAACTGCAGCGCATCCAGCAGACTATCCAGGCGCGCATCGCCGCTTGAAGAGAAGAAGAGGATTGCGATGTGTAGCGGGGCGTTATGAGCGCACGATGTTCTGCTCAATGCCCTGCTCGCAATTCTCAATCCTCACATCCGCATCAGGCGCACGAACGACATCGCCCCAGAGGTCGTAATCGAGCGCCTGCGTTATGCGCACATCGACGAAGGTGGCGGTTTTTGCCGCGCCCCAGAACAGCACCTGCCCATCGACTTCGGGCGCATCGCGGAACGAACGTCCGACGCTCAACGGTCGCCCGTCGTCGGTCTGCCCCTGCCCTTCCACCAGCACGCGCATAACGCGCCCGACCCAGCGCCGGTTGCGCTGGCGCGAAATGCGCTGCTGGAGTCGCATAATCTCGTGCCAGCGGCGCTCAATAATGTTCGGCGCCACCTGATCCGGCAGCGCCGCGGCGGGCGTTCCCGGCTCGCGCGAGTAGCGAAAAACGCCGACCCGGTCAAACTGCACCTCCTCAAGGAATGCCAGCAACGCCCGAAACTCGGCGTTCGTCTCCCCCGGAAAACCGACGATAAATGTCGAACGAAGCGCGATATCGGGCATAGCCGCGCGCAGGTCTTCGATGATCCGCCGGGTGCGATCCGTATCGGGCGGACGCCGCATCCGGCGCAACGTTTCCGGGTGAGCGTGCTGCAGCGGCATATCCAGATAATGGCAGATCTGCGGATGGCGCGCCATCGTTGCAATCAGGCGTTCGCTGATGCCGTGCGGATAGGCGTACATCAGGCGCACCCAGACGTCCTCCGGCAGCACGGCGCAGAGTTCATCGAGCAGAATCGCCAGACCGTCCTTCAACCCCAGATCGCGCCCGTAATCGGTCAGATGCTGCGCGACCAGCACAATCTCCTTGACCCCCGCCGCTGCCAGTTCCTGCGCCTCGCCCAGGATCGCTCCCATCGCTTTTGATCGCATATCGCCCTTGAACGACGGGATGGTGCAGAACGCACAGCGCAGGTTGCACCCGTCAGAAATCTTCAGATACGCCGAGGGACCGCTGGCGCGGCGGCGGATCGGCGCAGTACGCCAGTCAGCATACGCGCCCGGCACGCTCAGGTCGTGCGGGGAGGGAGCGGGAGCCGTCGCACCGATAAGCGGAATAACCTCGCGCGTCAGCGCCGGGTCGGGCGAGGGGGACGCAGGATCAGACCGCAATGCGCCGACGACCTCGCCGATCCGCGTCCACGCGCGTGTGCCCAGGATCGCATCAACCCCTGGCGTTGCTGCAACGAGTGCACTATGGCTTTCCGCCATACAACCGGCGGCAATCAGACGTTGGCCAGGCATTTTGCGCGCAGCGGCGTCACGCAGCGTCGCCAGCGTTTCTTCGCGCGCTGCCGCAATAAACGAGCACGTATTAACGATCACAACATCAGCATCATCAGCGCTGTCAACTGGCGTGTGCCCCTGCGCTGCCAGAATGCTGCTCATGCCTTCGCTATCGACCTGATTTTTAGGGCAACCGAGCGTAATAATATGAAACTTCATGCTTCAGCGATAGTTGGTAAACTGAAACGGAATATCGAACGCATCCTGATGTTCTCGTACCAGACGAATCACCGCCTGCAACTCATCCCGGCTTTTGCTGGCCACACGCAACGCATCCCCCTGAATGCGCGGCTGCACTTTTGGAAAATGATCACGAATAAGTCTTGCCAGTTTTTTCGCTACATCTTCAGGAATGCCGCGCTGCAGCGCAGCGACCTGGCGCACTCGACCGCCGCTCGCCTCCTGTACTGGACCAAACTTGAAAATCTTAATCGACAGATTGCGCCGCAATGCCTTGGTTTGAATAATATCACGCACTGCGGCGAGATGCATTTCCGAGTCGGTTATGATGACCAGTTCCTTCTCGCTCAGAACAATTTCTGTTTTTGTATCTTTCAGATCGTAGCGAGTTGCGACCTCACGCCGCGCCTGATCGATCGCATTGACCAGTTCCTGGCGATCGAAATCTGAGACGATATCGAAGGTGCTTTCCGCAGGCATGGCTCTCCTCCCGCTTACGGCGGCCATTCAAAGGTCACCACCTCGCCGGGGCGTGTGCCAAGGCGACGCTCCTGATCATTGATCACGACGGTCACCACTGCAGCGTTACCGGCGCGCACCGACACCGAGCGGCGGGCAGTGAAGCGCACGGAACGCCCCGGTCCCAGCACCCGCCGAAAGACCGATTCGCCATCGGTTTTGATTTCCAGCCATGATCCGGGATTATCTCCTGGATCAATCCGCACCTCAAGCACGATCGGCGCCTCCGGCTCGCGCGTTGGGGTTGGCGATGGTTCCGCCTCTCTCCCTGCCACAGCGACGGTTGGCGTTACAGGCAATGGCGCCGGGGTCGCTTCGGGCGGAACCGTCGGCAGCGGGCTCGGAACGGGAGGCGCGGTCGCCGTCGGCATAGCAGCGAATTGCGCATTCTCGCCGATCCGGTTCGTAGCGCTCAACACCAGGTACGTTACCCCGACTAGCGCCAGCACGACAAAGAAAACGCCGACTAGACTCGGGGCAACGCATCCGTAGACGCGGGGATTGGATGTTGCCGGGACGATCCGGATCGGATCGGTGCGTCCGCGCTCCTGGCGATACAGATCAATGAGCTCGTCTGCCGGTAAACCAAGAAACGCGGCGTAGTTGCGAATGAAACCGCGTGCGTAAACGTCGCCGGGAAGATTCTGATAATCGCCGTCCTCAAGCGCAACAAGATACCGCTGCAGGATGCGCGTTTCAGCAGCAGCCTGTGAGAGGCTGATGCCCTGGCTTTCGCGAGCTGCGCGCAGCCGCTCGCCCAGCTGGCTCATAGCATTCTCCTGAGAGCCTTTGCATTCACAGGCGCATCTACCGGCTGCACATTATAAATGAAAGCGCGCGATGCGGCAAACACGCGCTTTTTGAAGGCAAACGAGCAATCGTCGCAGGGACTTACTTCAAGAGAGTGACGATCACATTATCGAATTCAGCCCCCGCTTCCGTGCTAAAATTCTCCAGGTAGAGAGCCGCCTGACCACGATCAATGCGGGTGTCGGTGAACGTTTGCAACGCAACGCCGTTCACGCTGAAGATGATCTGATTTCCCTGCGCCTTCAGCGATACGCGATTGACCTTCCCCGGCTTGATGGCAGAATTGCTGATTGGCTCGCGCAGCGTCGTCCAGCGATCATTGACCGAGACGAAGCATCCATATTGGTTGCCGCCATCGATCCAGCAAGTATAGTAGTTCCGTGTGTTGCTCGGAGTGCCTGTGCCATAACGCACCGCGACCCCAGCGCGAGAATTGCCCTGGATTAGCACATCTGCGCTCACTTCCATGTCATTCGCCGCACTGACATCCGGCGCCGTCAGATAGTACAAGTCGGTGTCGATCAGGGTAATCCGATAGACCCCCTCTTCGATCACCGCCTTGAGACTCGTCGAGTCTTCTGTGACCCACTTGCTATCGTCGTCTACGAAATCGAATGCGAATCGCTGGACTGAGGGATCGCCTGAGATCGGAACCGCAGGATCAATGATGTACGATTGCAGGATAGCGTCGAGCGAGGGCTTGAGGTCATCAAATTGCTCCCTGGGTATGCCAAACGTCAGGAACGACACCTTATCCACATCGCGGTAGACGAATGTGTTAGCCAGCAGTGGAGCTTCGACGCCATTGCTGGCCTGCGCGGTGTAGCCCCAGACGATCTGCACGCCGCCGCTGCGCAGTTTTTCTGGCGGGTCCATTGAGAAGTCTTTCTCATCTTTGAAGATATTGACGAACTCCGTCGCCCGCTCAGTCAGATCGTCTTGCGTCAGCGCCTCCTGAGTCTCCGTGATGCTGAGAATGATCAGCGCGTTTTCGGCGGCATCCGTCCACACATATACCAGTGTCGTTTCGTGTGAGTCTTCCTGCTGGCTCCAACCCGCTGGCACATCAATGCGAAACAGACCGGCCGGATGCTTGAATGTTTCGAGCCGGTCAATCGTTACTGGGGTGAGAGCTCCGCCGCTCGCTCCCGTTGACCCCGACGGTGTTGCGGGTGCGGTGGTCGGCGCAGCAGTCGGCAACGGTGTGGCGGTCGGGCGGGGGGTGAAGGTTGGGCGTGGTGTGGCAGTTGGGCGCGGTTCAGGAGTGGCAGTTGGGGTTGTGCCAATCGAGATGCCGCATCCGGCCAGCGCGAGCGCCACGATCCCGGCTACGGCGAAGCGGCGTAAGCAGTGCATTGCTACATACCTTTCTACGTGGCACAGACAGTACACACAAACTGCACACGGTGCATATTCTGACGGACCGTATGCGTTCGCATTGTAGCACGGCGTTTCGTCATTGAGAAGTATCGAACGGGAAAGCGGCAGCGTCGAACGTTGTCCGGCTCAGGTGCAACTTTGCGTCTTCGCGCTTTTGCATCAATTTTCCGAGAAACCCACGAAATCCGTTAACGTTCTCCTTCTTATCTGAACTCCAGAAAGGGCATATCATCCGAAGGAGTTCAAACCATGAAAACGCTTAATCGACTATGCCGCCTTCTGGGGGTGCGGGGAACAGCACTGCGCAGAAGCGCGCCGCCCGGCGTTTACCGACTCATGATCGCGTGCGTGCTAGCACTGGCGCTCAATACACCTCTCAATCCGGACGCAACCGGCGCGCAACCAGCGCGCGGGGCCGCAGATCAGCGCGCCTCTACGCTTGCCATAGCAACCCCTGTTTCAACCGCAACGCCTGTAACCAGCCAGGCGCCATCCATGCCGACGAGCGGTCTTGAACGTGCAGTCGTCAAGTCCGTCGTTGATGGCGACACGCTTGACGTCGCGCTCAAAGGACGCACGCGACGCGTTCGGTTGATCGGCGTCGATACGCCTGAAACGACTCATCCCTCGCGTCCGGTGGAGTGCTTTGGGCGCGAAGCGGCGCGCTTCCTCGCCGAACTGGTGAACGGTCAGACAGTATTCCTCGAATCCGATCCTAGTCAAGGAGACCGTGATCGGTACAATCGGTTGTTGCGGTTCGTGTGGCTGCCCGATGGACGACTGGTCAATTATGAGATCATTGCTCAGGGATACGGCTTCGAGTACACCTTCAGCGTGCCATATGCCTATCAGGAGCAGTTCAAGGCGGCGCAACGCGCCGCACGCGAAGCGCAGGCGGGACTGTGGGCGCCGGAAGCGTGCAATGGTGAACGCATGCCCGCCACTGCGACGCCGCCTCTTGCCGCTGCGCCAACTACTGGAGGGAGTCAGGCGCTGCCGCCATCGTACAACGGGTGTCGAACAGACCGCAACGCTGCCAGTGCGCCAAATGCACCCGTTGCGATTGTCCGGATCGATAAGCGCGCCGAAACGGTGACGCTGCGCAACGTCAGCAGCGAGCCGATCAATCTGGATGGCTGGATCATGTGCAGTTTCAAAGGGAGTCAGATCCACCAGGGCATTGGCGGCACGCTGGCGCCGGGTGAAACGCGCGGCTTCACGCACACGGGAGGCGCGTCGATCTGGAACGACCGGGAGACCGATCCGGGCGGATTGTATGACCCGCAGGGGCGGCTCGTCTCCTACTGGCCCGACCGCTAGTCTACCCGGGGTGACCGTCACCGGCGCTGGCTGCGCAACCCCGTCGTGACGGTCACCCGTATCAGCGCACCTTGCAAGCGGAGTTTTTCTGGCAGTCCCATACGTCGCATCGTACACAGTAGGCGCCAGGGCGCCCATATGACCTCCCAAGCTTCGGCCAGCCCTCATGCTGCATCACCCGTTTTGAACGCCAGGATGCGCCAACTTCCCTTCTCCCCCAACCCTCCGCGCACGCAGGGGGCAAAAGGGGGGTGGGAGAAGGCTCACAAGTGTAGATTCTTCGGCAAGCTCTTACGTTGCATCGCCCGTTTTGAGCGTCAGGATACGCAAACTCCCCCTTCTCCCCTTGTGGAAGAAGGGGGCAGGGGGGATGAGGGGGAAAAGGGTGACAGGACGCAGCACATCCGCTTCGCATCCTCAAAAGCCTACACCTGAGAGGTGGGAGAAGGGGGTAGGGGGATGAGGGGGAAACAGGGCGTCAGGCCGCGAAAAACGCGCCTTTGCATCCGCGCTGTTCCCGAAATGTCAGGGGAATGAAGGAAAACAACGCATCGCCGTCGGTGCGTCTCCTAATTGAGAAGAACGAGCAAGTGCAGGCATGCAGTGCGATGATCGGTCGTACCTTCAGCGTGGTATCAGGCAATCACAACCATTTTGAGATGAACCTGTCATCTGGATGTCATATAAGCGGCTAGGTAGTATCGTGTCGGTTTCTTTAGGCTTGTAGGCAGAATCGGGGAACACGAATCGAGACCTAGGGCTGAGAACTGAGCGCCTAGCACCGGGAACCAGGAACCGCCGGGCGCCCTTGCACTGGACGCCAAGGCTACAGAGCGCCGTTGTGGGGAAGACGGTATTCCGCAGATTCGCAGCATTTGAACCGATGGAGTATCTGCTATGAAGTCGCGTTCCATTGTCCGAATCGGTGCGATCCTCGCCAGTGTAGTCGGATTGATTGCGGTTTTCTTTGCTTACCGCGCAAGCGCCGCAGCGGTGTACATTGTGCGCGGTCCAACAACCGCAGTATGTTCGATCACCGGTCAATCGGCGCCTGCTACGTTTCAGAACAGCATCTTCGGCTCCGAGCTGCATGGGTTCCTCGACCAGGAAGGCGTGACGATCAGTTTTCAGTTTCCCGATGGGCGCATCTTCAGTCCTGACGACACCCGGTTGCTCGATGGCGTGGTCGATCTGCCGCCGCATTTCGCGCTGCCCCCCTATCGCACTGATGTGGCTGGCGACCTCTACTTCGAGTTTCCGGTGACGAACAAGTGGCCCTATGGGTGCTACCGGTTGACTGCTGTGGGGCAGGGCAGCCGACAGACGGCGGTCGGCTATCTGGTGGTGACGCCGCGCATTGGTCCGCCGCCTGCGCCAAGCCCGGCGCGTCTAGCGGTGTGGAACAATGGCACCTTCAACGCCTTCGCGTTCCATGACGACCTGGTCAATATTCACGGCGCCAACTTTTTCCCTAATGAGGTGGTTTCGATCTGGATCACCCAACCGGATGGTACAGTCCTCGACTATCCGCAGCAGGTCGCCAGCGACATCGGCAACTTCCAGTCGTCTTTCATTTTTACCAATGCGCATCAGACCGGCAAATACACGTTCACCGCGCTGGGCACATTCAGCGGGTATCAAGTCTTTGCGCCGTTTGAATTGCGGGCGCGATCCTCGACGCCGAGCGGATGGGCGCAACTGCGCGTCGCTTTTCCAGCCCAGTCATCGACGCGCCAGAACGGCGGCGTCGCCATTACCGGAGCGCTCTTCTCTCCAGGCGAGTATGTCGGTCTGTGGATGACGCTGCCGAATAATGCAGTGCGTAGCCTCCCGACGCAGATCGCGGACGGCAACGGCGACTTCTTTGTTGTGATCGACCTCGATGAGCGCTTGCCGACGGGACGCTACAGCATTACTGCCAAAGGGGTCTCCAGCGGACGACTGCAGATCGCCAGTTTCGAGGTTACGCCAGGAAGCTTCCAGCCAGCGCCAGCGAGTAATCCGGCGGGCCCCGTACCGGCGGTCGTAACGTCGAACGTTGGCAACCAGCCGGGATTCAGCGCCCTCACAACCACGGGAGCGGCGCGCGCCTCGGTCACGTTCGTTGATCGCACGCGGGCTACTGATATTGTGCGGGTCACGGGGTCCGGCTACGCGCCTGATGAGCGCGTCGGAATCTGGATGACCTTCCCAGATGGCGCGGTGCTTGGCATGGCAGAAGTGACTGCGGATAGCAGCGGCGCCTTCAGCATCGATGTCGATCTGGGGGTCGTGCTCGCCGCCGGGCGCTACCGCGTCAGTGCACAAGGGGTCGAGAGCAATCAACTGGTGATTGTGACGTTCGACGTGGCGAATCGCAGCGCACCTGGCGCTGCAGCGCCTCCGGCAGCGCCGATCCAGACGCTTGGCGGACCGACGAACCTCGTCGGAGCCGCAGGTAATCCAGGACCGGAGCAGACGCCGCGCGATCAGCAGCGTTGCACGGAACCGGAAGCATTCTGGTCGCCGAACTGCTAAGCGGTTCCGTTTCGATCAACCGCTATGGCTAGTGCGCTGCGCCCCGCTTGGAGAGGTCTTCACCGTGGCCAGGCTGATGTGCGGCGGGAGACGGCGCGCTGGCGCGTCCTCTTCTTGTGGATGACGATGCGCGCCGTACCTGCAAATGTCGAGCCAGCAATGGTCATCGTCACCGCTGGCGCACGGCGCGCATTCTCTACTTCATCAGACGCAATAGTCACCTGCCGGCATACAGACGGCCATGCTGCGCGAACCAGATTTCGCTGGTGGGTGGCTTGCCCGTCTCTCGACCGGTCGTTGTCGGATAGCCGACAGAGGATGTGCTGGCGCGCAGAGATCTGGCCGTATGTGAATTTCTTGAGCGTCGGACTCAGATGAGCGCCCGTTCGGTATCGCGGTCGAAGATATGCATCTTTGACATGTCAATAATAATCTCGAGCACCTCGCCGGTGCGCGC
This sequence comes from Roseiflexus sp., assembly GCA_025062325.1. Classification (GTDB taxonomy): domain Bacteria; phylum Chloroflexota; class Chloroflexia; order Chloroflexales; family Roseiflexaceae; genus Roseiflexus. The sequence continues at coordinate 34,894 of JANXAL010000120.1, read as the reverse complement.
TTTGGTGCGCGGGTCGAGGCGCGCGACCATCTCTTTGCCGCCATTCTCCACATAAGCGTACACCTCTGAGCCGAGCGGCTCGACGACGTTGACCGTCGTCATCAGGCGGGCAGACTCATCGACGCCGCGCGGCACATAATGCGCGTCGTGAATATCCTCCGGGCGAATGCCGAAGAAGATGGGCATGCCGATATGATCGGCGATGGCGTCGATGCGCGATGGAGGAACCGGCAGTTGGAACGGACCGAAATCGACCAGCACCTGCCCGTCGCCGCGCACCAGCGTCGCTTCAAAGAAATTCATCGATGGCGACCCGATGAAACCGGCGACGAACATGTTCGCCGGATGATCGTACAGATTCTGCGGCGTATCGAGTTGCTGCAACACGCCGTCGCGCATCACAGCGATGCGCGTTCCCATCGTCATTGCTTCGGTCTGGTCGTGAGTCACATAGATAAACGTTGTCTTCAGGCGCTGATGCAATTTCGAGATTTCTGCGCGCGTCTGCACCCGCAGTTTCGCATCGAGGTTCGACAGCGGCTCGTCCATCAGGAAGACCGAAGGATGACGCACAATCGCGCGCCCAAGCGCTACGCGCTGCCGCTGACCGCCGGAGAGCGCCTTGGGCTTGCGATCCAAGAGATGCCCGATTTGCAGCATCTCTGCCGCCTCCTTGACGCGCCGGTCGATCTCGGCTTTCGGTATTTTCCGCAGTTTCAAGCCAAACGCCATATTGTCATAAACGCTCATATGGGGGTAGAGCGCGTAACTCTGGAAGACCATGGCGATGTCACGATCTTTCGGAGGGATATCATTAACAACCCGATCGCCGATCATGATCGTCCCGGAGGTTACCTCCTCCAGACCGGCGAGGCAGCGCAGCGCTGTGGTCTTGCCGCACCCCGACGGTCCGACGAGCACGAGGAATTCCTGGTCGGCAACATCGAGGGTAAAGTCTTTGAGCGCAGCGAAATCGCCGAAACGTTTCCAAACATGATCGAATTTGATGGATGCCATAGCGGTGGATGCTCCTTCTTGCGTCAATGGGCTTCCCGGGCTGCACGTAGCGCCGGACCGCTCGACTGGCGAACGATCAGGCGCGCTCGCAGCGTTACTGTGCGCAGATCAGCGTTGCGCTTCAGGATAGCGTCATCGAGCAGAACCGCCAGTTGCTGACCCTGGGCGCGTCGCGGCTGGCGCACCGTCGTCAGCGGCGGGTTAACATGCGCCGCAAGCGGCAGATCGTCGAATCCGACCAGCGCCACATCGCGCCCGACGATCAGGCGCGCATCGTTGAGCGCGTGCATAGCGCCGAATGCTAGTTCGTCACTCCCTGCCAGGACGGCCGTCGGCGGTCTTGAAGCCGCCAGCAGCTCGGTCATTGCCTGATAGCCATCCTCTTCGGCTCGACCCGACTCAACGACCAGCGTTGGGTCGAACGACAGACCCGCAGCGGTCAGCGCCTGCCGGTACCCTTCGACCATAGGTTCGCTCACGGCCAGCTCGGAGGGCAACTGGATCAGACCAATTCGGCGATGACCCAGGCTGAGGAGGTGCTGAACGGCATCGACTGCGGCGGCGCGCACATCAATGACAACCGCGGGGCTGTCGATGCCAGCCGGAGGCGGACCGGCGCACACGTGCGGAATACCGGCAGCCGCGAGCGCCCGCGCTCGCGGATCGTCTGCCAGCGGATCGAGCAGAACCAGCCCGTCGACACGTTTGGTGCGCGCCAGGCTCAGACACAACTCCGTCTCATCCTGATCCGCGTCTGCAGTCGCCAGGAGCAGGAAATATCCGCGCGATGCGGCAGCGTCCGCCAGACCGGACAACACCTCTGCCAGCGCCGGTTCCGCTAGGCGTCCGGGATGCGACGGAAGAGTCACTCCCAGCGTGTAACTTCGCCCGCGCAGACTGCGGGCGGCATAGCGGGGCTGATAGTTGAGCTCCGCGACGGCGTCAAGCACCCGTTGCCGCGTCTCATCAGTCACCGCCCCGGTGCCGTTGAGAACGTACGAGACGGTAGCAATGGAGACGCCGGCACGTTGTGCCACCTGCTTGATAGTCGCCTGCATAGTGAAACGATTAAGCAGAGTATAGAAGAGAGACAAGATATTGTCAATAAGAACCGACATCCGGGGAGTATACTAAGAGGCAATCACGTGCATCGGGAGGGCGCATGCTCTACATTATTCTTTACATCCTGGCTATTCTAGCAGCTAACCTGACCGCCGACGCCATCCTGACCGTTGGGGTCTTGCAATTTGCGCTCGGAACGCTCTTTTTCGGCGTTATTTTTACTCTGCGCGACCTGATTCACCGGCAGTACAACAAGGCTGTCGTCTATGCAACTATTCTGGCGGCGGTCGGCGTCAACATTCTCGCTGCTGCGGCATCGCTGGCATCAGCGCGGATCATTCTCGCTTCGGCGATTGCGCTTTTGCTTTCCGAACTGACCGACACTGAGGTGTATCACGCGCTGCGTCACCGGGTCTGGGTCATTCGTGTGCTGTCGAGTAACGCGCTGTCGGCGCCGCTCGACACGATGCTCTTCACGATGCTCGCGTTCTACGGGGTCTGGAGCAACGATCTTATTGCGTCAGTCATCATTGGGGATAGCCTAGTCAAATACGCAATTGCTGCATGCGCTGTCGGTCTAGGGGTGAACATCCCGCCCAGCGCTCGCAGAGTCGTTTGACCTGTCACTATGCCAAACTGCCCGCCTTGAGCCTGCTCGCCTTCGACCGGCAACCGTTCGCGCCTCTTGTCCGTGGTTGGGCTGTTGCGTTGCGACGCCTCTTCTCTGTGTGCTATGTGCTATAATTGATCGGGCTTGCTGAGCCAGCGCACGAGGGTGGTATGTCATTCTATGTTCCTGCGGGCGCTTCGCCGCTGATTCCAGGTGCACTGGCACGGGTCGAGCGTCGATTGCCGCATCCGGGCGAAGTTACGGTTCGAGTCGGGCAACGGGTCGAACCCGACACACCTGTGGCCCATGCGTTCGTTCCGGCGGCGCCGCAGATCGTGAACCTAGCGCGCATATTGATGATCCCCCCGTCGCGCGTTAAGCGCGCTTTGCTTCACGACGTCGGCTCACCGGTTGCGCAGGGCGCCCCTCTTGCCCAGACCGGTCGGTTTGGCGGAAGGAAGTATCTGTCGCCAGTCAGCGGCGTGCTGGCGGATGTTGATGACATTACCGGTTACATCACGCTCGTGCCTGATCCGCAGCGCTACGAACTGCGTGCGAATATCCCCGGCGTTGTGACGGAGATCATCCCCTACGAAGGGGTGCAGATCGAGACCCCGGCGGCGCAAGTCTACGGCATCTTTGGCATCGGCGCGAGTCAGTACGGAGTGCTGCAACTGATGGTGACCGATCCGGCGGAGCCGATCACCCCGAACAAGATCGATGCGCGCTTCGCTTACGGAATCATCATCGGCGGCAGCGGCATCAGCGCCGCAGCGTTGCAGAAAGCGGTGCAGGAAGGTGTGCGCGGCATTATCGTCGGCAGCATCGATGAGGCAGAGTTGCGCGCGTTTCTGGGCGCGGAAGGGTACGCGCCATGGGACGTCGGGCCGCCAGACTGGCGTTTGCCGTCATCGTCCCGCCTTGCCGCCGCTCTCGTGGTGATTGTCACCGAAGGCTTCGGCAATCGCCCGATGGCGCGCCCGTTGTTCGACTTGCTTGCTTCGTATGCAGGCAGGGAAGCGCTGGTCGAAGGGTCGATGCAGGTATGGGGAGAAGCGCGACGACCGCGAGTTGTGATTCCGCTGCCAGCACGCACGACCGGCGTGACGCTTGAGGCGCCGCGTCCGGCGGTGCGACCGGGCGCGATCGTGCGGTTGCTGCACCAACCGTATCTGGGACAGATCGGGCAGATACGCTCGGTCTCGACTGCGCCGCAACGGTTGTCCTCCCGTGTGCGCACTGCTGTTGCTGATGTTGTTCTTGAGGACGGAGCATCCGTGCGCGCGGCTCTCATTGCTGCTGAACCTTTATAAGAGATGTAGCGTCAAGCCAATGAGTCAGGCAATCGATACCGGAGTTTCCAAGTTGCCGACCAGCGCCTCGCCGCCACGATTATTAATCGTCGATGATGAGCAACACATGTGCGACGTGTGTGCGCGCACGCTGCAACGCGCCGGGTATGAGGTGATGGCGACCAGTGATCCGCACGCGGCGATTGCCGCCTTCGACAGCGGGCAACGCTTCGACCTGCTGCTGACCGACATCAAGATGCCGACAATGAGCGGTCTCGATCTGGCGCGGATTGCCCGTGAGAAAGATCCTGAGATCGCTATTATCATCATGACAGGGTATGCGTCGCTTGAAAATCTGCATCAATCGGTGCGGCGCGGCGTCGCCGACTTTTTGGCCAAGCCGTTCGAACTCGAACAACTGCGTTTGGCAGTTGATCAGGCATTGCACAAACGCGCTATTCAGCAGGATAACCTGCGATTGCGCACCCTCGAACAGTTGCTCGTGGTGAGCGAAGCGCTCAGCGCCACGTTGGAGTTGCCAGAATTGGTGCAGATCGCGCTCAATGCCATGATTGAGCGCAGTGGATTTCCGATTGGGTTCCTGCTGCTTGGCGACGAGCACGAGACACTGCATCAGGCGGCAGCGCAACCGAAACATGCGCACCTGACCGAGGAGGGGCGCGCGCTGGCGGAACGCGCCTTTGTGCTGTGCCAGGCGATCTCCGAACACACCGGGCGGTACGGCACATGCGACGACCGAGCATTACGGGCGGCATTCGCGGTGCCGCTGCGCGCGCAAGGGCGCATTAACGGGGTCGTCGTCCTGTGCGAGGAACAGCCGACCACGCTGCGTCCGGGGGTTCAGCAAGGGTTGATGTTGCTCGCCAATCATGCTGGCGCTGCATTGCGCAATGCAATTCTCTACCGCCAACTCGATGAAGCATACCAGCGGCGCCAGGAGCTTGATCGTCTCAAAAGCGAGTTCATCGCCATCGCATCACACGAGTTGCGCACTCCCCTGTCGATCGTTCTTGGGTACACGATGATGGTGCGCGACCAGGTCGACGGGAGTCAGCGCGACTATCTGCAGCGCGTTCTGGAAAGCGCGCAGCGGATCAAGGAAATCGTCGATGATATGGTCAACCTGCGGCATATTGATACCGGCGAAGCGCAACCGCAACTCGCGCCGCTTGATCTCATCAGCGTGGTTCAGCAGGCGGTCGAGAACTTGCGCGGCGCTGCCGAACTGTCCGGGCAAACGATTGTCACCCGCTTGCCCGAAGCGCTTCCGCCGTTTCTGACCGATCGTGAGAAGGTGTTGCTGGTGCTCAATCACCTGCTGTCCAACGCAATCAAGTTTACGCCAGCAAAGGGTCGTATCACGATTACCGTCAGCATACGGCCATATGCCGATCTTGAAGCGCTGCAGGATGCCACTATCATCAAACCATCGCCGCAGCTGCGTGCGCTGCCATGGGTGGTCGTCGATGTCCAGGATACCGGTATTGGCATTCCGGCTCGCGAGCAAACCCGCATTTTCGACCGGTTCTATCAGGTGGGCAATTCACTAACGCGTGAACGTGGCGGCGTCGGGCTAGGGTTAGCGCTGGTGCGCGAGTTGATAGCCTCACTGGGCGGGGCGGTATGGGTCGTCAGCCGGGAAGGCGAAGGCAGCACCTTCTCGTTCGCGCTCCCGTTCCGTCAGACTTAATATAGGGGGAAAGTGAAGCCTCATGACGTACCGACTCGTAGTTGTTCCAGGCGATAGCGACGAACTGCGCGCCCTGCAGGGCCGGTTCGCAGACGATGTCGAGGTGCAGACGCTTGCAACAGTAAACGAGGCGCTGTGGGAAGTGCGTAATGATCCGCCCGGCGTTATTATCGCAAATGTAGAATTGCCAGGGATGAGCGGGATTGATCTGGCGGAAATTTTGCCAAACTTCGGTGCGCCGACGCGCCTGGTGTTATGGAGCCGACGTCCCGATCCGCAGATCGCGCGCCAGGTTGCAGGCTACGGCGTACAGCATGTTGTCAGCGGCGATATGGCGCTCGATGACTTGCGCAATCTGCTCTACCGGGAGTTGAACGAAGCGGTGGCCGCCGCGACGAAGGCGACGGAGCCGCCCTCCGAAAGCGCACCGCAACCTCCCGTCTCATCGGCGCGCCTAAAGGAACCTGCGGCGGCGGCGCCGATGCCCGAACCGCCAGCGCGCTCCGCACGCCCAAAGACGGAGCCATCCCGCCAGCCGGAGTCGGCGCCTGCGCGTCCGGCGGAAACGAGCACACAGCGTCCCGCCCGGCGACGCGATGGTCCCCTGGTGCTGACTCCCGAAGACCAGCGTGCGATCCGTCTGCGCATGGAAGCGCTTGATCGCGATGTGGGATCAAAGTGCATCATTCTGGCTGACCGGGCTGGAATGGTGCTGGTTGAGACGGGCTTGACCACCGGGTTGCCAACGATGGTATTGTTGCCGTTGCTGTCGACCAGTTTCTCGACGGCGGGGCAGATCACGCAGATACTGCGCGAAACCGAGTCATCGGCGCTGTACGTTCATGAGGGGAGCCACTACGATCTGTACTGCTTCGATATCGCGCAGCGCTTCATGCTCGTTATTGTGTTCGACAAATCCGGGACGCCGGCAAAGATCGGCTCCGTCTGGGTCTATGCCAAGCGCGCCATTCGTGACATTCAGGAGTTGCTCAGCTAGCCGCGTTTGCACGTTCTTTTTAGCTGTGCTATACTCGCAGTAGAGCTTCAGTCTGTGTACTTGCGGATACGGCGCCCGTTCAACCTCGCTTCGCAGGTTGAATTTTTATGCCTGATATGGTATTCTATTGTGAAAGTGTTCTCAAAGTAGGGAACAGGGGAGAGCGCGCGTATGCGGAACCGTATTCTGACGGTCACCGGCATTTTGCTTGTGTTCGGGATCGTCCTCTATATTCTTGGCGTTCGCTCGACCAAACTGCACATTTCTGTCGCGGCTGAGCCGGTTGTCTGCCTTGGCGGCGTGCGCGCCACGCTCGAAACGTGCGCAAGCGGCTTTCCCGTCACCAACTCGCTGATCACCACTGGTATCGTTCTCATTATCCTTATTGTGGCCATTCTTGCCGGGACGCGCAACATGCAGATGGTTCCGCGCGGTTTCCAGAACACGCTCGAAGCGATGGTTGAAGCCTTCTACAACTTCGCCCAGAGCGTCGACCGCAGGAATGTAGCGAAGTTCTTTCCGTTCTGCGCGTCAGCGTTCTTCTTTATTCTGGTGTCGAACGTCATCGGCCTCGTTCCAGGGGTCGGCAGCATCGGGGTCTGCGTGCCGACGGCGGGGCTCAAGGAGGCGGCGATTGGTGCGCCGGTCGCCGATGTGACCACAGCGGAAGAGCCGGCCGGTGCGCCGGATTTCTTTGCGTCATGGCCTCTGTCGTGCGAGAAGGGGACGACGCTGATCCCCTATTTGCGCGCACCTTCGGCGGATCTTAACATGACGCTGGCATGGGCGCTTGTCTCAGTGGGCCTGATCCAGTACTTTGGCTTCCAGGCGCTCGGGCTTGGCTATCTCACGAAGTTTTTCAACTTCCGCGAAGGCTTCATGGCGGCGATTGTCGGCATTCTCGAGTTGATCTCTGAGTTCGTGCGGATTATCGCCTTCGCCTTCCGACTTTTTGGCAACATCTTTGCTGGCGAGGTGATTCTGGTCGTCATGGCGTTCCTGTTCCCGTATCTGCTGCCAGCGCCGTTCTACGCTTTTGAGCTGTTCGTCGCCTTTATGCAGGCGCTGATCTTCTCGGTGCTGTCGCTCGTCTTCATGTCGCTGGCGACCGAGGCGCACGGCGGGCATGGGCACGAAAGCCACAGCCACGGCGAGACGGCGGCGCATTAGCCAACACCCGCTGCGGCGCTTCCTGAGGCGCACGCACGGATGTCGATATGCCTGAGACTCAAGCGCATCATTGTACTCTTTGAGGAGGAAACCGATCATGACAGACGAAGGTCTGCGACTTATCGCCGCAGCGCTTGCCGTTGGCATTGGCGCTGTTGGGCCTGGCGTTGGCATCGGCGTGATCTTTAGCGGCGCGCTGCAGGCGATGGGCCGCAACCCTGAAGCCGAAGGAACCCTGCGCACGTATATGTTCCTCGGCTTTGCGTTGGTCGAAGCGCTGTTCATCTTTGCGCTGGTGATCTCATTGCTGATCGCTTTCGGCATCGTGTAACAACCTTGCGCGTGAGGTGGGGGGAACGGCTGTGGAGAAACTAGGCGTCAACTGGGGATTGTTGATAGCACAACTGATCAATGTCATCTTCGTCGTCTGGCTGCTGACCACCTTCCTGTATCGTCCGATCCTGAACATGCTCAATCAGCGAACGAATCGGATTCAGGAAGGATTGCAGGACGCTGAAAGGGTGCGGGAGCAACTGGCGAATGCGAAGCGGGACTATGACGCCGAACTGGCGAGGGCGCGCCAGGAGGCGGCTGGCATTCTAGCGCAGGCGCAGGAGCGGGCGCGGGCGCAGGCCGCGGAGATTATTGCGCAGGCGCACCGCGACGCGGAGAAGATCAAGAGCGATGCGCTCGCGCAGGCGGAACAGGAGCGGCAGCGGATTCTTGGCGAACTCAAGGATCGGATGGCGGAACTGGTCGTCCTCACGGCCGAACGGGTGCTCGGCGAGGAGTTGAAATCGAACCATGATCGCCTGATCGAAGAGTCGCTGGCGGAACTTGGCAAATATAATTAAACCGCGATCCTGGGCGATTCGCTCAACGCGGAGGTGAGGAACAGTTGTGAGTGCATCTGAGGCTCAGGTCATTGCGCGGGCATTGTTCGACTCGCTGACTGGCGCAGCGTTGCAGGCGTTGCGTGCGGCGGCCAGCGTCAATGGCGAGATGACGCCGGAACGGGTGCTGGCAGCGCTGCCGGAAGACGCTCCGCGCGAGGTGCGCAATCTGATCCTGGCGCTGGGCAGGGACGGCAACCTTGATCGTTTGCCGACGGTGGTGGCTGCCTTTGAGCAGATGACCCGCCGCGGTGGCGCGCAACCGCTGAAGGGCGAGGTGATCAGCGCTGTCGAGTTGAGTCCGCAACAACGTGAACGCATCACTGAGCAACTGAAGGCGCGGTATGGTCCCGATCTGGAACTGCGCTTCCATGTCGATGCGTCGCTGATCGGCGGGCTGATCATTCGCGTCGGCGATCAGGTCCTCGATACCAGCCTGCGGACGCGTATAGCTGCCATTCAGCGCAATATGATGACCGGGTAGCATCCGCAGTGAGAGCGGAGCGCCACGCATAAGGGGAATGGACAATGGCAGTTGCAACGACTGAGGAATTGTATCAGCGTCTGCTGAAGAGCATTCGTGAGGGCGTTGATCTTCAGCCGAGGATGGTGAACGTCGGCACCGTGATCCAGGTAGGTGACGGCGTGGCGCGGATCAGCGGCCTCGAGCAGGCGATGGCGTCGGAGTTGCTCGAATTTCCGCCGAAGCCCGGTCGTAGCGAGCCGGTGTATGGCATTGCGCTCAACCTGGAAAAAGACGCGGTTTCGGCGATTATTCTTGGAGATTACCTCGGAATTGAAGAAGGCGATCAGGTTAACTCAACCGGGCGCGTCATTTCAGTGCCGGTCGGTCAGGCGCTGATCGGACGCGTGGTCAACGCCCTCGGTCAACCAATCGATGGTAAAGGACCGATCCAGACAACGAAGTATCGCCCCATCGAGCGCATTGCTCCTGGTGTGATCACGCGCAAGTCAGTCGATACGCCAGTGCAGACGGGGATCATCGCTATCGACTCGATGATCCCGATCGGGCGCGGTCAGCGTGAGTTGATTATTGGCGACCGTCAGACCGGTAAGACGGCGCTGGCGATCGACACGATCATCAACCAGAAGGGGCAGGGAATGGTCTGCATCTACGTGGCCATCGGGCAGAAACGCGCCCAGGTCGCGCAGATCATCAATATCTTCGAAAAGTATGGCGCCATGGACTACACCATCGTTGTCTCGGCGACGGCGTCGGAGCCGGCAGCGTTGCAGTATATCGCGCCGTATGCCGGTTGCGCGATGGGTGAAGAGGTGATGGAAAACGGCGTCATCATCGATGGCCGGGAAGTGCGCGATGCGCTGATCGTCTACGACGACCTCTCGAAACACGCGACCGCCTATCGCCAGGTGTCGCTGCTGTTGCGCCGTCCGCCCGGGCGGGAGGCGTATCCCGGCGATGTGTTCTATCTCCATTCGCGCCTGCTTGAGCGTGCCGCGCGCCTGAATGAGAATTACGGCGGCGGAAGCCTGACCGCTCTGCCCATCATCGAAACGCAGGCGAACGACGTGTCGGCGTATATTCCGACCAACGTCATTTCGATTACCGACGGGCAGATTTATCTTGAGACCGACCTGTTCAACGCCGGTATTCGCCCGGCGCTCAACGTCGGCATTTCGGTGTCGCGCGTCGGCGGCGCGGCGCAAACGCGCGCTATGCGCTCGGTGTCGGATCGCCTGAAGATCGACATGGCGCAGTTCCGCGACCTTGCGGCGTTCGCACAGTTCGCGTCGGATCTCGACCCGACGACGCGCGCCCAGATTGAACGCGGTCAGCGCCTGCAGGAAGTGCTTAAGCAACCGCAGTTCCGTCCTATGCCGCTCGAAGAGCAGGTCGTCATCCTGTTCGCTGGCGTTAATGGCTACCTTGACGATGTGCCGATCAGCCAGATCGGGCGGTTCAAGGCTGAGTTGCTCAACTATATGCGCACGGCGCATCCTGAAGTTGGAAAGATGATTTTCGAGAATCGTCACGACCGCAAGTTCCCTTCGCCGGAGATCCGTTCTGCGATTGAGAATATGATCAAAGAATTTAAGCAGATGACCAATTTTGCGGAAGAGTAACAAGGCGAGCGGCAAGAGGCGCACGGTGAGAGGCAAGAGGTCCGAGGTTCACCGGCGGAGATGGTCGGGCGAGGCGGGAATCCAAGAGGTGTGCCAGCGGAGATGTGGCGCCGCAACGTCTCCTGATCTGAGGGAAGTATGCCCAGTACACGCGAAATCAGGCGTCGTATTCGTTCGGTGAAGAACCTGGCGCAGATCACGCGCGCAATGGAGATGGTGTCGGCGTCGAAGATGCGCCGAGCGCAGCGAAATGTGCTCGCAACCCGTCCGTATGCCGACCGTCTGCTCGATGTAATGGGAGAATTGACCGGGCGCGCGGTCGGGACGCGGCGCGGCACGCTGCTTGAAGTGCGCCCGGTGGTCAAAGGGGTCGCTCTGATCGTCGTGACACCTGATCGCGGCCTGGCTGGCAGCCTGGTCGCCAATGTGCTCCGGCGCGCCTCACGCTTCATTCTGGACGAGCAGGAAAAGAAGCATACGGTCGAAGTCTTGGCGATCGGCAAAAAGGGGCGCGATTTTATGATCCGCACGCGCCAAAATCTGGTGGCCGAGGTGACCAAGCTTGGCGATTATCCGCGCCTGACCGATATTCTTGGGATTTCAAAGCTCGTCATTGATGGGTTTTTGAGCGGGCGCTACGACGAAGTGTATGTGCTGTACAGCCAGTTCGTCAATACGCTGGTACAGCGCCCGACGATCAAGCGATTGTTGCCGATCGATCCGCCGCATGAGCCGGCGGAGCGCATGGTCGACTATACCTACGAGCCGAGTCAGGAAGAAGTATTGCGCGAATTGCTGCCGCGCTTTGTCGAAGTGCAACTCTATCAAGCAGTGCTTGAGGCGATTGCCAGTGAGCATAGCGCGCGCATGGTGGCGATGCGCAACGCAACTGACAACGCCAAAGAGCTACAACGCGACTTGACCCTCTCGTACAACAAGACGCGCCAGGCCAACATCACGAAAGAGGTCGCCGAAATTGCATCGGGCGCGGCAGCCCTGGCAGAAATGTGACGTGACGCCAGTCGTGGAGGATTCTCATGGCCGGAGCAACCGGTGTCATAACTGATATTATTGGGGTGGTAATCAACGCAAAGTTTCCGGAGAATCAGACGCCGGAGATCTATAATGCGCTGGAGATACCGCTGGGAAACGGCAAGCGCCTCGTCGCGGAGGTGCAGCAGCAGCTCGGCGGCGGCGTGGTCAAAGCCGTGGCGATGAGCAGCACTGATGGCTTACGTCGCGGCGTCAAAGTGATCGATACCGGTCGCCCGATCACTGTTCCTGTCGGACCAGGAACGCTTGGGCGCGTGTTTGATGTGCTTGGCGATCCAATCGATGGCGAAGGTCCGGTGCAGGCGACGGAGTACCGTCCGATCCATCGTCCGCCCCCCGCGCTCGAAGAGCAGTCAACAACGACGCAGGTCTTTGAGACGGGCATCAAGGTCATCGACCTGATCGCGCCCTTCACCCGCGGCGGCAAGACGGGCATCTTCGGCGGCGCTGGCGTCGGCAAGACGGTGATCATTCAGGAATTGATCGCCAATGTCGCCAAGGAGCAGTCGGGGTACTCGGTCTTTGCCGGCGTCGGTGAACGCTCGCGTGAGGGGAACGACCTCATCCACGAGATGAAGGAAGCCCGGATCGATGAAAAAACCCGGGTCTTCGACCGAACCGTCATGGTCTTCGGTCAGATGAACGAGCCGCCAGGGGCGCGCCTGCGAGTGGCGTTGACCGCGATGACAATGGCGGAGTATTTCCGTGATGAAGGGCGCGATGTGCTGCTCTTCATCGACAATATCTTCCGCTTTGTTCAGGCGGGTTCGGAAGTCTCGGCGCTCCTAGGACGCATGCCGTCGCAGGTGGGATACCAACCGACGCTCGGCACTGAAATGGGCGAATTGCAGGAGCGTATTACATCGACCAAGAAGGGGTCGATCACCTCAATGCAGGCGATCTATGTGCCCGCCGACGACTATACCGACCCGGCGCCGGCGACGGTGTTCTCGCACCTTGACGCGACAATTACGCTCGAACGCAGCATCGCTGCCAAAGGCATCTATCCTGCCGTCGATCCGCTGTCGTCCACTAGCCGTATTCTCGATCCCAACATCGTCGGCGAGGAGCACTACCGCGTGGCGCGTGAGGTGCAACGGGTGCTGCAGCGCTACAAAGATCTGCAGGACATCATCGCCATTCTGGGCGTCGAGGAACTGTCCGACGAGGATAAGCTGACGGTGGCGCGCGCGCGCAAGATTGAGCGCTTCTTCTCGCAACCCTTTACCGTCGCGCAGCAGTTCACCGGTCGCCCCGGCAAGTATGTGCCGATTTCGGAGACGGTGAGAAGTTTCGCGCGGTTGCTGGCTGGCGAGGTCGATCATATTCCTGAGCAGTTTTTCCTGCTCCAGGGCGGACTCGACGATGTCATTCAGGCGTACGAGGCGTCGCGGAGGTGACCGGTATGCCCATTCATCTCGAGATCGTAACGGCAGAGCGTGTCGTGCTCTCCGATGATGTGGATATGATCAATGCGCCGACGAAAGATGGTCGCGTTGGTATTCTGCCGCGCCACGCACCGCTTTTGACGATCCTCGAGATCGGCGAACTCGACATCGTCAAGGATGGGGTGACCACACCCTTCGCAATTTCCGGCGGCTTTATGGAGGTTCTGCCGCACCGCGTGACCATTCTGGCGGATACCGCCGAACGCGCCGATGAGATTGATGAAGCGCGCGCCGAGGCGGCGCGACGCGCCGCTGAGCAGCGGATTGCTGAACGGAAGAGCGCGCAGGATCTGGCGCTCGCCGAGGCGGAGCTGCGCCGCGCGCTCGTGCAGTTGAAAGTTGCGCAGTTGAAGAAAGTCCGGCGTGAGCGCGAGTGACGAGCCAGAGCGCTCTCTGAGAGGTTTTCTCGGAAAGGCTGACGCAAAGGCGCGAAGACGCAAAGAGATGGTTGTTTTTTGAGCGCGATGCTTTGCGTCTTTATCCCAGCTTCCCATCGTATTGTCGTTGCCGTCGCAGGGTGCAGGTGCAGTATCATGAAGGCTGCTCTTGACCCTGCGATATTTCATGCAGAAGGCGCAATTTGCCGGGCAGGAAGGTATGGCGAAGAAAATCGGCATCGACCTGGGCACCGCCAATGTGCTGGTGTATGTCAAAGGTCGCGGAATCGTCCTCTCCGAACCTTCGGTTGTTGCGATCTCGACAAAGGATAATCGCATCAAGGCAGTGGGCGCAGACGCTCTGGCTATGCTTGGGCGCGAACCGGAAAGCATCGAGGTGATCCGCCCGCTGCGCGATGGTGTGATTGCCGATTATGACATCACCGAAGCGATGCTCCGCTATTTCATCCGTAAGGTGATGGGACCGTTCAGTTTCAGCAAGCCTGATGTGATGGTCTGCATCCCCGCTGGCGTGACGACGGTCGAGATGCGCGCCGTGCGCCAGGCGGCTGAGGCTGCCGGAGCGCGCCGCGCCTACCTGATCCGTGAGCCGCTTGCAGCAGCGATTGGCGCCAACATTCCGGTTGCGCAGCCGTCGGGGAATATGATTATCGACATCGGCGGCGGCACGACTGAGGTGGCAGTCGTTTCGCTGAACGACATCGTGGTCAGCCACTCGGTGCGTGTCGGCGGCAACAAGTTCGATGAAGCGATCGCTGCATATATCAAGCGCAAATATAACATGCTGATCGGTGAACGCACCGCTGAAAGCATCAAGATTGAAATCGGCTCTGCGCTGCCGCTCGAACGCCCGCTGTCGATGCAAGTGCGCGGACGCGATCAGGTGGCCGGTTTGCCGCGCACTATCGAGGTTAACTCGAACGAAATCACCGATGCGCTGCAGGAGCCGCTGGAGGCGGTGATCGACGCAGTGCGTCGCGTGCTTGCCGAAACGCCGCCGGAACTGTCGTCTGACATTATCGACAAGGGGATGATCATGACCGGTGGCGGTTCAATGCTGCGCCGCATCAACGAACTGCTCACCGATGTGACCGGCGTTCCCTGCTATGTCGCCGATCAACCGGCGAACTGCGTCGCTATCGGCACCGGTCTGGCGCTTGAGTATATCGACATCCTGCGCGATAGCCTTAGCGGGGATGATTTGAATTAGGGGTTAGGATGAGGGGTTAGAGGTTAGAGGTTGGGGGTGAGAGCGATGAGATCAGAGCAGACAATACATAACTCTTAACCCCTAACCCTTAACCCCTAACCCATACTCAACGATGAGACAGAAGTGCAATCCCCCGGCAACTGGCCTGGTACTCGAGATCGGGAGCGGCGACAATCCGCACCCGCGCGCTGATGTGCTGCTCGACCGCTACCCTGGCGCCGATAACCGTGAGCGCGGCGGAGATCTCGTTGTGGATCGTCCGCTTGTGGTGGCGGATGCGCATTATCTTCCCTTCAAGGATGGCGCGTTTGCGTATACGATCTGCTCGCATATTCTGGAGCATATGGATGACCCGATCCGGTTCGCTGCCGAACTCCGGCGGGTGAGCGCAGCCGGATATATTCAGAGTCCGTCCGAGATTGCCGAGCGCCTGTTCCACTGGTCGTTCCATCGCTGGTATGTCAACCGGGAAGGCGATACGCTCGTGCTCCATCCGCGCGAACCGGATGAGCCGTTCGGCGAGTTGTTCGACTATCTCTATGCCTACAACCCTGCTTACTACTTCTTCCAGCGCAGCATGCCCAATCTCTTCTGGGTTGAACGTGAGTGGCGCGGTGATGATCTCAAAATCGAGGTGCGCGATTCGTCACCGCTCCGCCTGCGCGATCCGGCGTTTCTACGTGAACTGGTGCGTCCGCAAATGTCGCTGCTGCAGTTGATCGGGTTGTTCATTGCATCGCTCGTTGCGCGTGCGCTGAGCGCCGGTGTACGCCGCCAGATCCGACGGTTGCTGCGGCGGAGTTACCTGTGAAAGTCGTTACCGTCAGGCTGCTCAAGCCCGAAAAGAACCATGCGGTTATTTACCAGGCGGAAGTCGTTCAGATGACGCCAGAGTATGCACTGGTGCGCGCCGTATGGGAGCACCCGCGCCTTGACCTGGAGTATGTGACTTTCGAGACAGGGGATGTCTTCTTTGAGCACTTCTATGCCAACCGCTGGTACAATGTGTTTGAACTGCGCAGCGCAATCGGCGATCTCAAAGGATGGTACTGTAATGTGACACGCCCGGCGATCATCGGCGCGGAGACGATTATCTCCGAGGATCTTGACCTCGATCTGTTTGTATCGGCGCGGCGCGATTACCTGCTGCGGCTCGATGTCGAGGAGTTTGAGGCGCGCGAACTGGCGCAGCGTGATCCGCCGGTCTATGCCGCTGCTCTCGCTGCTCTGGAAGAGCTGGAGCGCCTAGCGCGCGCAGGTGCGCCGCCTTTCGACAGGACGTAGAGCCGATCCGGTTGAGGCTGACTGGGGCAGGTGTTCCGGTGTGCTGCTGCGTTGCATCGCCTGATTCGGGCATCAGGGCGCCTGCAATGTCCCCGATCTTTGACTCCGCGATCCAAATGGACTGGGGAGAGAAGGCAGCGGATCGGCAGACGACGAATCGCCACCTGTAGCCAGACGCCGCCTGCAGCGTCGCCGTCGCCAGAAGAGATGCCGGTGGAACATTACGGCGGCGCCTGGCGTCGGTTGCATCGCTCGTTAGTGCACTGCGCCGCAGCGTCTTGCCGGAACCGCATCTGAGTCAACAAACAGTGCGTGGATGGGTGGATGGCATGATCGGCGTAATGCAGCGGAGCGTCGCACCAGGCGGCGCGTGGGTTGGCGTGGACAAGGGGTAAGTCGGAGCACTCAGTGAATCCGTAAACTCGTGCTACCGAGCCGCGCGTCCTTCGAGCTGCGGGCTCAGGCCCTTGCTCAAGACGTAGGAGCCCCGCAGGGGCTTTCACGAACTGAGCCAGGGTTCAGCCCGCAGCGTTCAGGAATGCCGGGCTATTTTCTATACGATGAGCGACTCATTTCCACCCGATGCGCTGCGCGTTGCAATGCTGGCGCGCGTTGTGTTTCCGCTCCACGGCTTCGGCGGCATCGAACGCCATGTATTCCACCTGACAACGCACCTGGCGCGGCTTGGCGTTCGGGTAACGCTCTATATACAGACTCCGCGACGTGACGCGCCGGATAGTGATGCGATGCGCTCTGCCAATCCATACGCTCATGTTCTTCCCGGCATCGAGTACGTGATCACACTGCGTTACGATTACACGTCACCGGTATTGCGCCCCAACTCCATCCTGGGACGACAGATCAACTATCCCTGGTATTCGTGGCAATTGGGGTGTATGGCGGCGACGGCAGCACGGCGTGGCGCGTATGACGTGGTGCATGCGCAGGGATTGTGCGCATTTGGCTACGGATGGATCCGCGTCCGTGATCCGTTGCTGCGCCGCGTGCCGTTTGTCGCCAACCCGCATGGACTGGAGGAGTACCGCACCCCTGACCGACGCAAATGGTTGGCGTATGCGCCCTTCCGCGCGCTCTACTCCTATGGGACGCGCTGCGCCGACCGGGCTATCGCTACCGATGCCTGCACGCAGGACGACCTGCCACGCTATCTGGGAGTCGATCCAGCGAAGGTCGTCGTCATTCCCAGCGCCATCGACGCCGATGAGTGTCTGGCGCCGGTCAACGACGCTACACGCGCTGCGCTTCGTCGGCGATTCTGTCTTGATGAGACGGATCTGACGCTCCTCAGCGTTGGTCGGCTGGAGCGCAACAAAGGGTACCACGTCCTGATTGACGCGCTCACCCGACTGCGGGCGCGCCTGCCGCTACACTGGCGCTGGCTGCTGGTCGGCGAGGGGAAGGAGCGCTGCGCCCTGGAACGACAGGCGCAACAGGCTGGCATCCTCGACCGCGTTACATTCGTAGGACAGCTCAACGACGCCGAACTGCACAATCTCTACGAAGAGGTCGATCTGTTCGTTCACCCAACACTCTACGAAGGCTCATCGCTCGTGACGCTAGAAGCTATGATCCACCGCCGTCCGATCGTTGCATCGGCGGCAGGCGGCATCCCCGACAAGGTGTTCGACGGGCGCAACGGCTATCTGGCGCGCCCCGGCGACGCCGATGATCTGGCGGCAAAAATTCGGTTGGCGCTAGATCAGCGCGACCGCTGGGCGGCCTGGGGCGAAGAGAGCGTTCGCATCGTGCGCGAGACCTTCGACTGGCCCGTGGTTGCGCGCCGGACGAAGCGTGAGTATGAGGCGATGGTGGGGATACGAGGCGAGAGGCAAGAGACAAGAGGTGAGAGGCGCGGAGCAAGAGGCGCGAGGGATGACCGGTAGCGGCGTTGCACCGCAACGTCCTGCTGTGGATGGCTAAGGCGCGGGGCGCGGGGCGCGCGGCACGAGGATGACCGGTAGCGACATTGTACCGCAACGTCCTGCTGTGGATGGCTAAGGCGCGGGGCGCGAGGCGTGCGGCACGAGGGATGACCGGGAGCGGCGTTGCGCCGCAACGTCGCCGGATTGCGGGAGAGCAACGGTTGAATGTGGGCAGGTTGCAGGTGGTCGTTGCACATGTGGGGAGGTAAACGGTAGGGGCACGCCGCGGGCGCGTCCGGGTGCAGCGTCGGGGGCGGAAACGTCTCTGAATCTTGAGGTCTGCACCACAAATGTCGTTGTATAAGGATCGTTGCGAGCGGCAAGGGTCTCGTCCGCTGGAGGCGTCGCGCCGCCACCTCAAAGGTCTCGGGGAGACGGCAAACAGCGAGCGTCAGGGCTTTGCAGGTTGATAGTGCGACAGCATCATTGCTGCCAGGAGTGCAATCAGCCCAAACCCGGCAATCCGTGCTCCCAAGCCGAACAGGAATATCATGCCGACAATGACAAGCGCCGCACTGCCCAGCACCGTGGACGGCATATGGTCGCGCACAAATCCGGCAAGCGCCAACAGTGCAATGACCAGCGGAATCGCGGCGTGAACCATTGGCTGCCGCAGCGTTACGTCCGGCGCAGGCGGCGCTCCTGGCTCGGTCGTCGCCCGCATCACCACCGTTCCCCCAATCGTGAGCAGAATCAGCGCCTGTACCGCTGCCGCAGCGGCGCTCGATGCTCCAATAAAGCGCGCAATCGTTCTGGCGTTCCTGGTTCCGCGCCTCCTGTCTTCCTGAAGCATCTCTCAAAAAGATTGACGCAAAGTGTTTTGAAAAGCGGTCTGGCAAAAGGTTCAGGCGCGCTGTCCGGACTCCGCTACGATAGCATAACGACTGTCGATACGACCGGAGTGAGCTTCCAGCTACTGCGAGACGATGGCGAGACCATCGATGACGCTTTGATATCCGGTGTCATCGATGATCAACAATCGATCCAGGCTGAGCTTCACGATGTATGTCCGGCGGTCGCCAACACCCGTGACAAGATGATTGTAGACAATCGCAGGCTGGCCTGCAACCTCAGTCGTTGTGATTGAGTCTAGATCGACCGGATTCTGCGCAGGCGCCGGCTGTTGCACCAGTGCCAGCCATTCATTCGGAGAACCGCTGAACGCAACAATCGTGAAGCCGACGCCATCCGGCAATTCGACGCTCCCCGGAGGCGCATCCGTACGATCGAAGACGATACGCCCCTGAGCCAGCACGCGCGCATTGGTGATCGTGTCCGATCCGGGCGTCTTGTCTGACCAGAGATGCCGGGGCGGAATTGGAATGGACAATCCCTCCCAGATGATCGCCTGGGTGTCTGGCGCAGGCGAAGCGGGACTTGCCTGTTCCGCAGTCGGCGCCGCAGTTGGCGTGATGTCCGGCTGAACAATCGTTGCCGTCCGATCGGTCTCGACGGTTGGCGAAGTCGACAACGGCGGTGATGTCGGGCGGGCTTTTGCGTCGGTGACAGCAGGCGTCATTTGAGCGCTGGCAGTCGGCGAGGGCGCGCCATCGATCCGTGCGTCCGGCGTTGCTGCCGATCCGCAGGATGTGAGCAGCACTAGAAGCATAAATCGAGAACAGGGATTTCATATCACAAAAACGCTTACCTCGCGCCATGGTACAATTGTACCAGCAAGTGAGCACCCAGATGAGAGGAACCATGCACTCAGTTGCGGGCCGGTCGGCCATCGAAGCCACGCCAGTGGTTGTCTTCCACATCGCCATCGGTCCCTTCGATGACAACGGTCATTGCCCGGTGCAGGCGAGCGTCAACGGACGCGCCGTGGTGTCGGGGTTGCATCTGGCGGAACCGCTGCTCAACCTGGGATGCCAGGCGCTCCACGCGGGGATGCAGCGGATTGAGGACGTTCCGACTGTCGGTCGGGCGCTGGGGCGGGCGCTGTTCACGCTGCCGGTTCGCACGCTTCTGCTCGATGCTGCGCGTTCCGCCGCCGCAGAGGGCGCGCGCCTGCAGATGCGGTTGCAGATCAACGCACCTGAGCTTGCAGCGCTTCCCTGGGAATACGTGTCGCTGGGCAGCACGAATGTCTGGACGCCTGCGCTGCGCGCTGATTACACGCTGGTTCGGGCTGGGAGGCGCATCCAGCCGCCACCGCCGCTGCCCTTGCGCGAGCCGCTGCGGGTGCTGGCAGTCGCCTCGCCTGGCAATGGGCACTGCCTGGACGCACTCGAACGCGCACTGGCGCCTGGCATTCGCGCCGGTCGGATCGACCTGCGGACGGCGCTGGACGCCAATCCTGCAACCCTGCGTCGGGCGCTGGCGGACGAGGCGCCGCACGTGCTGCATATAGCGGCGCGTGTCATTCTGACGCCTGAACGGCGGCTCGAACTGGACCTTGGCGCTATGCTCGACGCTGGCGACCTGATCGATCTGCTGGCAGACGTGGCAGAACTGCGGCTGGTGACGTTGACCGGCAGTGAGGGAGACGGACGGCTACTTGACATCGCCTCCGTGCTCTGCGCTGCGTTGCTGATCGATGAGCGCCTGCCCGCCACAATTGCGTTCAGTGCGCCGTTGCTGGCGGACGAAGCGGCGCGGTTTGCGGCGCTCTGTTACGATCAACTGGCGCTGGGGGCGCCGGTCGATCTCGCCGTAACAGCCGGGCGCGCGGCGCTGGCGCGGATCGGCGACGTGTGGGGCGCGCCAGTGCTGCGGGCTGCGCCCGACACCGGCGTACTGTTCCGACCCTTGCCGCGCCGCGCCGCGCGCCCGCGCTCGATGACTCAGCCGCTGCCCTTCGTTGCGGCGGTTGCCCTCGGCGCTGCGCTGATCCTCGGCGAATACCTGTTCCGTGCACCAGGGCGATCGTTATCTGATGAGTCATACGCGCTTCGGGGAGCAGCTCCAACGGCGCGCATTGAGGAAGCGCCAACCGCCGGGCGTCTGGCGTTTTTGCCGGTCAGTCTGCCATTCAGCGAACCAACCGCAACGCCGACGCCGTTGCCGCCTCCCTCTCCCACGCCGCTGCCCGCGCCCATCGGGTATACGGTTCATCTCGTTGCTGCTGGCGAGACGCTGGATGGCGTCGCAGCGCGCCTGGGCAGTGATGTTGCAGCGATCGCCGCTTTGAACGCAATCGACCCTGCTGCGCCGTTGCGCCCTGAACGGGCGCTGGCGATTCCGCTGTTCCGCAACGGAGAACCGGCATTCGGGCTGACCGAACCGGTGCGCCGCGGCAACCCGGCGTCCGGCAGGGTGGCGCTGACGTTCGATATCGAAATTGACGATGCGACGCTCTATGCCATTCTTGAAGCGCTGCGACAGCGCAACGTCAGAGGAACGTTCTTCGTCACGGGGAATTGGGTCAAGCGCTTTCCTGACGCTGCGCGCGCGATTGTCGCCGAAGGGCACGAGATCGCCAATCATTCACTCACGCATCCCTCCTTCTCACGGATCGGTCTCGATGGCATAGCGAATGAGTTGCGTGAGACCGAACGAATTGTCCAGGAGATCACTGGTCAAAGTACGCGACCGCGCTTTCGCTTTCCATATGGCGACTATACCGCGCAGGCGATTGCCGCAGTCACAGCGGAAGGGTTTATTCCGTACTATTGGAGCGCCGACGATCGAGCGATTCCGGCGTGGCTTGACCGTGCAGCACGTGATCCGGCGTGGGCAGCGGGAGGTATTCTGCTGATGCATGGACGCCCGGCGACGGCAGGGATGTTGCCCGGCGTCATTGACCGCCTCCGCGCCGTTGGTCTGGAACCGACAACGTTGAGTGAAACTCTGCGCTAATTCGTTTTTGTGAGGTATGTCTATGAGAGACGTTCTTCCCGCAATCGAGCAATGGCGTGCGCGCGGCGAGCGGGTGGCGATTGCCACGGTGGTGAAGACGCTCGGTTCCGCGCCGCGTGGAGTTGGTGCAAAAATGGCAGTTTCATCGAGCGGCGCCATGGCTGGTTCAGTCAGTGGCGGCTGCATCGAGGGAGCGGTCTTCGACGCCTGCCAGGAAGCGATACGCACCGGCAAAGCGCAGTTGCTGCACTTCGGCGTCGCCGATGATGAAGCCTGGGACGTCGGGCTGGCGTGCGGCGGCATGATCGACGTATTCGTCGAGCCTCTCGATTGGTGATATCCACGGGCAGCCGCCTTGCGCTGTATCATACTTAGGGCAGGGCTGACGCGAAACACATAAGCGGCTCGGTGCGTGTTCCCGCCACTGTGAGCGGTTGATGAAGATTAAGAAAACAGTCCAGTATTCCCAGACGCGGCGGACTGAAGCCCTTGCTGAGGTCACGAAAGCTCCTCTGGGGCATCCGCGTCCTGAGCGGGGTCTTTAGCCCGCAGCTTAGAGAATGCGCAGCCTGGCAGTGCAGATATACCGAATAGCCTGCAGCTCAGATCGTGCGCTGCCTGATGGCACAGATTTACCGGATCAATTTCATAATGTTCGCCAGTCGCTGTTTCAAGTGCATCGCCGTGAGGACGCCGCCGCCTGACCATTCGTGCACGGATCCTCGCGTCGGTATCTGAAGCAGCTCCGGCATCTCACTTGTTCAACGTCTGAGTCGATCGTCGTATGAGAAACCCTTTATGTGAACGGAAAATACGATGACGATGCTTTATACCACCCTCAAGGCATGCCTTGACGCCGAGCAGCCAGTCGCTATGGCAACGATCATTGATGGGGCAGGTCCGATCGGCGCCAAGCTACTGGCGCGTCCCGGCGAAGCATTGCTGGGCACGCTAGGCGATCCCGGGCTGAATGAAGCGGTTGAACGTGATGCACTGGCGATGCTGCTGCGTGCTGAAAGCGGCATTCGCACCTATACCGTCGCCGATGGCGAGGTGCAGGTCTTCATCGAAACCTATCCGCCGCCTCCGACGATGTTTATTGTCGGAGCGGTGCATATTGCTATTCCGCTAGTGACATTCGCCAAGACGCTCGGTTTTCGCACCGTGGTGATCGATGCGCGTAGCGCGTTCGCTACTCCTGAGCGGTTTGCGCATGCCGATGAACTGATCCACGCCTGGCCCGATGAAGTGCTGCCCGGACGCCTCACCAGCAACAGTTTCGTGGTGCTGCTGACCCACGACCCGAAGCTGGACGATCCAGCGCTGAAGGTGGCGCTTTCCTCGCCAGCGCGCTACGTCGGGGCATTGGGCAGCCCTCGGACGCATGCCAGGCGCCTGGAGCGCCTGCGCGCCGAAGGGGTGCCGGAAGAGCAACTGGCGCGTCTGCATGCGCCCATTGGTCTGAAGATCGGGTCGGACTCTCCGGAGGAGATCGCAGTCAGTATCATTGCCGAAGTCGTGGCGGCGCGCCACGGATTGACCGGAAAGTAGCCCGTTTGCGCACCCATGATTGATCTCCGACTGTTGCTGGCGGTCGCCGCCGGGAAATCGGCTGGCATCGCCAGCCGCATGCTGCGGCGTGGCGGCGGTACGACGCTTCCCGGCGTCGTCGCCCAGCGGATCGATCCGCAGGTGTTGCAGAAATTGACGGCGACGCTGCCGCGTGGGGTTGTGCTGGTCTCCGGCACCAACGGCAAAACTACCACCACCCGCATGATCGCGGCGATACTGGCGGACGACGGACGAACGCCGCTCCACAATCGCGCTGGCGCCAATCTGATGAGCGGCGTGACGGCGACGGCGCTGGCTGGCGCATCGCTGGGCGGACGCACACACGCGCACATCGGTCTGTTTGAAACCGATGAAGCCGCCTTTCCGGGCATAGCAGCAGAAACTGCGCCACGTCTGGTTGTGCTGCACAATCTGTTCCGCGATCAGCTTGATCGCTACGGCGAGGTGGATACCGTAGCGCAGGGGTGGCGGGCTGCGCTCGAACGACTTCCTGCCACGACGACCGTGCTGCTCAACGCCGACGATCCGGCAGTGGCGGCGCTCGGCGAAGGGTTGTCAGCAAAGGTGCGCTATTATGGTCTCAACGATCTGCGCCATGCCTCGGGTGCAGCGGCGCAGATCGGCGATGCTCGCTTTTGCCGACGCTGTGGCGCCCCCTACCGTTACACTGCCTTGTTCTACGCCCATATCGGGCATTACCGGTGCGACTCGTGCGGCGCAATGCGCCCGACGCCGGACTATGCTCTGGAGCGGTTGGACCTTCACGGCACAGAAACCACAACCCTCTACCTGACGTTCCCAGGGAGCGCAATGGAGGTGCATCTGCCGCTCCCCGGGCTGTACAACGCTATCAACGCGCTCGCTGCGATTGCGGCCTGCCGGGAGCTTGGCGTTCCGGCATCGCGCATTCGCGCCACGCTCGAGCGCTTCGACGCCGCCTTCGGACGCATCGAGCGGGTCGATGCAGGCGGGCGCCCGTTGCTGATCGCCCTGATCAAAAACCCCGTTGGCGCCACCGAAACCATCCGTATGCTGACCGATTCGTTGAACGTCGAACGTTCAACGAAGACGTTACGAGGCGACACGGCGGCGGCGGAGACGTTGCAGGGCAACGTCTCTACGGGCAACATTCAACCTTCAACCCTTCTCCATCTTCTCATTCTGATCAACGACCGTTACGCCGATGGCACGGACGTTTCGTGGCTGTGGGATGCGGAATTCGAGCGCCTGGCGGGGCATGTGGCGCACGCGACGGTCGGCGGGACGCGCGCGGCGGATATGGCAGTGCGCCTGAAATATGCGGGGGTTGAACCGGAGCGCATGACCGTCGCGGACGATCCAGCAGAGGCGCTGGACGTGGCGCTTTCGCGGTTGCCGCCAGGCGCGACGCTCTATGCCCTGCCGACCTACACCGCTATGCTCGACCTGCGCGCCGAACTGGTGCGCCGCCGATGGGCGCGGCCGTTCTGGGAGGATTAGGCGATCCGCGCCAGCAGTGGTTCAACCCTCGTTCCCAAGATCGATAGCGGGCAGGATGCCCACCTGGAGTGGGCGTCCCGCGCATCCAGGGCAAGACTTTCAACTTTCATCCCAGGGATTGATGACCGGTATGCCAGCGCCCGCAAAGTCTCTGGAATTGCGCGTGACCAGGACGTATCCGCCATCGCGCGCGATTGCTGCAACCAGCGAGTCGATCGCGGGCAATAGCCGTCCATTGCGCTCGAGTGTCGCAGTCAGCGTTCCCCACGTGAGGGCAACGCTGGTTGTAATGGGGGTGATCCGCCCATGGAATCGCAGCAGGAGATCATTGTGCAGCCATTCCTGTATCGTCCGTTTGCGCTTCGTGTCTGGGAGTTTCTCGACGCCTTTTTGAATTTCGCCGATAGTGATGACGCTCAGGTATACCGCGTCGGGATCAAGAGCGTCGATCCAGGCGATGACTTTTGGATCCGGTCGCCGCGAAATCAATTCGGAGATGACGTTGGTATCGAGCAGATACTTCATATGCGTATGTCGTCACGCAAACCGCTCTGATCGCGCTGGAGATCGATATCAATTCCGGCAAGCGGCGACTCTTGAAAAAATTCGGAAAGTTTCTTGTGTGCGAGTTGCATACGCCGATATTCGGCATACGACAGAACGACCACTACCTCAGTTCCGCGTTTGGTGATAATCTGAGGTCCGTTGCGGAGCGCCTCTTCGACGACCTCGCTCAACCGGTTTTTTGCCTCGTGCAACTGCCAGATGCGTGACATGGCGTTCTCCTGTCTAGCCTGTCTAGCCGGATTGTACCATGAATCAAGGCGTTATCGAGACTGCACGATGTGGTATAGTTTGCACACACCCATTCTCTGAGGAGATGTACTATTTTCGCGTGAGTCCATCCGAAGGGTTCGGGTTGTGCCGCCATTACAGCCCTGAACGCGGCAGTAACTCCACTATCGTCGACTCGATGATCTTCTATAGCGCCGCACGGCTATCACACCGCCTGTAGCGCGCCGGGATACATGAACTACTTTTTGCGGAAATATGGTATAATCCGCCCCCGTCTGGTCCATACATGTGAAAGCCACGAGGCTTCATGCACCCTGTAGTTGATCCCCTGGTCAGGGGCGTTGCCGCGTTTGCGCTGCTGATCGCGTTCTCTGTGGCGTTGCCCGCCTATGCTGCGCCGCACCCGGCTGGCATTGCTGATGGCGTGATTGTTGTGCCTGGAGGCAGTTTTGCGCTCGCGCCCGATGCGCCGCCAGCGCCAGCGGCGTTTGGCGCTGCCGGACGCTACGGCAGTTTCGTCAGCGACCCGATCGCCTATCCAGAGGTGTTCGATGGGCTGCAGGTCGTGTATGAAAGCCGCATCCCGCGCGGCGCGCAGATGGCGCTCGACGTGCGCGCCAGCGCCGATGGCATACGCTGGACGCCGTGGGTCGTCGATCTGGCATCGGGCGCAACGGCGCACCTCGACCAACCAGCGCGTTTTGTACAGTACCGCGTTCGTCTGCTGGCAACGGATGAAACGCCAGCGCTCCGCTCTCTTCGGCTGACTCCGACTCGTTCCATACTCTCATTCTCTGCCTTTGAGAACGCGCCGCCTCCGATCGCGCCGACGTTCACTGTCCACGCCACCCGCCTGGGGCTGGTAGGCAGGCGCACTGCTAATGGTCATCGGATCGTCAAACGCGATCGTTTTGTGGCGTTGCCGTGCGTCTGCGTCCTCTCCCGTCGCGGCGGCAGCGAATATATGGTGCGCATCACCTACAATGGGCGCAGCGTCGTCGCGCCAGTGTATGATGTCGGTCCGTGGAATACGCGCGATAACTACTGGGACCCGCAGGAAAAACGGTACTTTAGTGATCTGCGCCAGGGATGGCCCCAGGACCATGCCGCCTTCTTTGAGGGGCACAACAATGGTCGCGCGCAGCATGGCAAGGTGCGCTTCCCCACCGCTATCGACATCGCCGACGGCATCTGGTGGGACGATTTCGGCATCAAAGGCGACCGCGCCGTGGTCGATGTCACCTTCCTCTGGATGGGGCGCGATCCGCTGGAACAGCCCGCTCAACCCCAATCTCCCCCAGAGACCCCGCCTGCCCCTCCGCCTGCTGACACATCCGCCGCCTCGCCCCCTGGTAGTGCGTCCACCGCTCCCCCGCCTGCCGCCCCACCGCCTGCTGCTCCTACACCTGCTGAGACCTCGCCTGCCGATGCGCCTGCGTCAGATGGAGAGCAGGGCGGGAACGGATGATTGCCATCGGTCGTTGCGTGCGCAGGAGGGGCGCTGCCTCACAGATGTGGGGTTTTCAGGGTACGCTGGATGGTTGCTGCATCCCGACGCCCTGTTGCTCCTCATCCCCCTGGCCCCCCTTCTCTCACCCTCTCAAGGGTAGAGTGTTCCGGGCGCTAACAGCCGTGTCAGGGTTTTTGAAGGCGAAGCGGTCTGCTGCGATGATAGGGCGCTCACCGCTGATCGTCACCAGGAGGACCGATGCCACGCCCAACCAGATTATCGCAATGGCGGCGCGGCTTGGCAACGCACCTGCCCTGTTTCAGCGCCTCGCAGCGGCGGGCACTGGCCTTCCGGCGCCTGGTATCGTCCTGGCGCAGCGCTGCGGAGCCGCTAGCGTCGCGACCATGCTGGCCCTGCTGCGCGATCAACCCGACCAGACGCTGCGCAAACGCCTGCGCGACTGGCAGCGCGCCGCACGTCACACGCGCAGCGCAGAAAGGCTAACTTTCTGCGCCCTCTGCTGGCAGTGTGCCGTTGCACATGCGGTTGCACCTCACGCCACGCAACGCCGGGCGTTGTTGCGCCTGGTCTGAGCGCAGCAATACAGCGCCTGGCAGTGCGCTGCGGATGAAGGGTGCGCCTTTCAACGTGCTCTGTGCTGGCGCTGCGGGTTCTCGTTAGCGATCTGTTAGCCAGCGCGCAGTCCGAGCAGAGCCAGCGCATTGCGGTTGATGATCGCCTCGATCGCTTCCTCCGGCGCCCGCGGCAGCCGCGCGCACTCGACCACCGCGTTCACCCGGTGCAATCCGTCAATTGTCTCCTGCACGTGGTGATCGGGTAGTCGCTCCCGAGCAGAATCTTGTCCAGCACGTTCCATTCAGTCGCCTTGATCAACTGCTCCCAGAACGAGAATGGACGATAGAAGTCGCCCGAGAGGTCGGCGAAGATGTTGGGATGCTTGCGGATCACGGCGCACGTGTCGGTCTGCCATGGGTGCCCCATATGAGCCATGATGATTTTGAGGTCCGGGTAACGGATCGCAATCTCGTCCATAAGCAACGGGTGCGCCAGGCGAATCGGCGCCTCGCGCACCGGTGAGGTTCCCTGGTGGAACAGGATCGGCAGCCCATACCGCTGGGCGCGCTCGTAGAGCGCCAGCGCGCGCGCTTCGAGCGGGTCGAAGTTCTGGTAGTTCGCGCCGAGCTTCACCCCGCGCAGTCCGAGCTCAGTCCGGCAGCGATCAAACTCGTCCAGACAGTTCGGGTCATGCGGGTGGAGCGCCATGAAACCAATCAGTCGATCCGGGTAAGCCGCCACAAACGTGGCGGTTGCATCGTTGACGTTGCCGCGTTGCCAGCTCGTGTCGCCGACCTCCCATCCGCTAAGCCTGGGTACAACGATGCCAGGGCGCCACGCGACGGCGAAGACGATCGAAACAGCGGCTGGCGCCTGGTGCTCGAGGAAGTCGTGCCAGGTGAAACTCGACCGCACCGGGCGATCAGGGCGCCAGGCGTGGTTGATCACGACCTCGTCGGGCGGGATGTGGTCCTTGTACTGCGGCGTGTGGGTGTGCACATCGATGATCACGTTTTGCCTCCCTGCGCCTATTGGTTGGCGCGTCACGCGAACCCGTACAGTCGGGCGGCGTTAGTGCAGAATATGTCTTCGATCTGGCGGTCACTGAGCTTGAGGCGCCACGCTGCCAGCTTCAGGCTGCGGAGCGATTCGATCCCGACCATCACCAGCCGCAGCGCGGTATGCCGCTCCTCAAGGCGCATGTCTTCGGCGGAGAACCAGTGGAACGAGTCGCGAATTGCGACGCAGCGACCGCGCATGTGGCTGGTTGGGAAGTCGGCGCCGTACAAGCAGGCGGTCGTGTCCGAGCGTTGCGACGATGGCTTCAAACGCGCAAGCTTCGGTGACGGCGCTGGTATCGAAGTAGACATTCGGCAATCCACGCAGGCTGGCGATGCCTTCAATCGTATGCCGTGGGTTGAAGCCGCGCGCAGCGTGGGCGAGCCGCAGGCGCATATCCGGGTATTTCTCGCAGGAGCGTCGAATGGTTGTCTGGTTGAGGGGTCAGCCAGGGCCCGGTCGCGCACGATGTGGAGTGAGATGCTCAGCCGCTCCTCGTGCGCCAGTCTGACGAGCGGCTCAGGCAGATAGGTCTCGATGGGCGCGCGCCACGTCGGACCCTCGACACGCGCCATCGTGTGGTAGCACTTGAGACCGACAAAGCCGCCGCGCCGCACTGCATCGCGCACCTGCTCCGGATCCGCCTCAGGCGGTACGACCAGTTGAGCAAAGACCGGTCGGACGGCGCGCTGCGCAGCGATCTCGTCAGCGACGAATGCACTGGCTTCCGTCGGCGGCGCCAGCGACGGCGCTGCTCC
This sequence comes from Roseiflexus sp., assembly GCA_025062325.1. Lineage (GTDB taxonomy): Bacteria > Chloroflexota > Chloroflexia > Chloroflexales > Roseiflexaceae > Roseiflexus. Next base: position 5,210 of record JANXAL010000120.1, on the reverse strand, counting down.
ACCGCGCGTTAGACCTTGGTGTGAATCTGATCGATACTGCGCCAGCCTATGGCGAAAGCGAGCGACGCATTGGCGCCGCGCTCGCCGGGCGACGCTCCGAGTATCTGAGCGCCACCAAAATCGCCAACCCGCCCGATGATCTGCGCGGAGATTGGCTGCGCGCCTGGGTCGAGGCGTCGCTCGCTGCAAGCCTGCGCGCGCTCAGAACTGATCGCATTGACCTGCTTCAGATCCATAGCGCAGCCCCTGAGACGATCAGGCGCGGCGAGCTGACCGCGATCCTGGTCAAACTCCGCGACGCTGGATTTGTGCGGGCGATTGGCGCGACGACCTACGGGGCGGAGGCGGCGCGCGGCGCTTGATGATGGACGCTACGACGCGCTCCAGGTCGCGTACAGCCCGCTCGACCGACGACTGGAGCAAGGCGTGCTGCCAGCCCTGTGCGATGACGGTGTAGGCGTCATTGTGCGCTCCGTCCTGCTCAAGGGCGCCCCGACTCAACGCGCAGAATATCTGCCGGACGCCCTGGCTGCATTGCGGCGCGCGGTCGGTCGCCTCGCAGACATCGCAGCGACGGCGCGACTGACATTCCCAGCGCTTGCCTACCGCTATGTCCTCGCCCACCCGGCCGTCTCCACGGCGCTGGTCGGCGCCAGTCGCATCGAAGAGCTGGAAGAGATATGCCAGCAGGCGCGGGCTGGCGGACTGCCGCTTGAGGTGCGCGACGCCATCCGCATGGTTCGCCTCGATGATGACTGCCTGCTCGATCTCAGCTAGTGGCCGATGTTGTGAGGTGGATGTGAGTACAATCGGAATGACAATCGCCGACCTCGACACTCCCTGTCTTCTGGTGGATCTGGACCGTCTGAAGACAAACATTCGCACATGGCAGGCGACTATCAATGCTGCCGGAGCAGCGTTGCGTCCACACGTCAAGACCCACAAGACCCCTGACATCGCGCGCGTACAACTGGACGCCGGAGCGTGCGGCATCACGGCGGCGAAACTGAGCGAGGCCGAGGTCTTTGCCGCTGCTGGCTGCGATGACATCTTCGTCGCCTATCTGGTGATCGGCGCGCAGAAGTGGCGCCGCGCCGCCGAGTTAGCCCGCTCGATACGCCTGATTGTCGGTGTAGACAGCCTGGTCGGCGCGCGCGGACTGAGCGATGCCGCGACGAGCGCCGGGTCACGCATTGCGGTGCGCGTCGAAATTGAACAGGGCCCGAGCCGCTCAGGGGTGACGCTTGATTGCGCGTTGCAGTTGTGCAGAGACATCCTGTTATTGCCGAACCTCGACCTGGACGGGATTTTCGCCTACCGGAGCGTCTTCTACCTCGGTGCAAGCGACTACGCTCCGGAGCAGTCCGGGCAACGCGAGGGAGAGGAGATGGTCGCAGTGGCCGAGGCGTTGCGCGCCTCCGGTATTCCGATCAGGAGCGTCAGCATCGGATCGACTCCGACAGCGCGTGCAGCCGCCAGGGTGCCGGGCGTGACCGAAGTGCGACCGGGAACATACGTCTTCGGCGACTATGTGATGGCGGAGCGCGGCGTGACGCCATATGAGACGCTGGCGCTGTCGATCCTCTGCACGGTGGTGAGCCGTCCTGCGTCTGATCTGGCAACGGGAGATGGAGGTTCAAAGACCTTCAGCGGCGACATTTCACCGGCTGTGGAAGGGTTGCGCGGCTACGCCCGCGCCGTTGACAGCGAGGCGTATCTCGAGCGCATGTCTGAGGATCGCGGCGTGGTGCGCCTCGGAGCGGGCGTCGATCCCGCCATTGGCGACCGGCTTGCATTTTTCCCGATCCACGTCTGCACCGCCGTAAACCTCTCTGACGAGCTGATCGGCGTTCGCAACGGCCGGGTGGAAACCGTCTGGCCAATACTCGCCCGTGGCAAGCGCACCTAGCCTCAATACCTCTCGAATACGCTCGCACAAAGGCGCAAAGATGCCGCACCTGAACTCTGTTGATGATAACTTGTCTCCCTTTTCGACCTCGGATATCGATAGCCAAAACGGCTCCTGTCATCGCATCGAAACCGGTCGCAAAGCGGCATAGCCTCAAATACTGGCTACGCGCCGTTGCGCAGCCGACGCAGTTCTTCCTCCAGGGCGCGCAATCGCGCTTCCGCTTCGGCACGGGCACGCGCCTCCGCTTCCCGCGCCTGGGCTTCGCGCCGCGCCTGTTCTTCGGCAGCCTGGCGCGCCTGAGCTTCCCGTTGCGCGCGTTCCGCTTCCTGCCGCGCCTGTTCTTCAGCAGCCCGGCGCGCCTGAGCTTCCCATTGCGCGCGTTCCGCTTCCTGCCGCGCCTGTTCTTCAGCAGCCCGGCGCGCCTGAGCCTCGCGCTGCGCTCGCTCTTCCGCCTCCGTCGCCTGCCGCACTATCGTCGCATAATCGCCAAACGCGACGCCGCGCTCATCGAAGCAGACGACGTGGTCCCCTTCCACGTCCAGCCACAGGTTGGCGATGACCAGATACGCCCGCCCCGCTGCATCCGGCGGGTGCAGCCGGTACACTCCCGCCTCCAGACGGTAGTCGAGCAGACGCAGGCGGCGCTCCCCGCGCTGCGGTGAGCCTGCCGAACCGCCGCGACTCAAATCGTCCACAATCACGTACTGCGCCACCCCTGCGCGCGCGTAGTGCTCCACCTTGCGCTCCAGGTCGTTCTCGCGCGTCTCCGGCGACGTGATTTCGATGATCAGCGCCGGACGCGCCCCCTCGACCGCCACGTCGAACACGCTCCAGTTCTGCCGTTCACGGATGCCGGGAATAACCATCACATCCGGTCCGTGCGGGCGCAGGTCAGGCGTGTCCCAGGCGATGCGCACATCGGTCAGCACAATCGCTGCACCGGATGCCTCCAGGCGCGCGCGGAGCACCTCCGTCAGGTACATCCGGTCGGTTTCGTGACGGTCGCTGTGCACGATGAAATCTCCCACTTCCGGGTGCAGGACATCCTCCAGCGTGAGCGGAACCTGGTCGAAGTGATGGGGGTCGTCAGGGGTCGGGCGCGGCACGTAGCGCCAGCCGTAGCGGAACGGGTCTTCGGCAGGCGCATCGGCGGCAGGAATCGGTCTGGTCGATGCGGTCGTCATGGCTTCAGTATACCAGAAATCGAACGGCGATCTGATCAACCTCGCGCCGCACTGCAACAGGTTCACGCGGCGCGGGAGTCGGACCCCCCCGATTCTTCCCTTCTTCTCTGCACCTGGTTGCACGCGGGCGCTCCATAGTCTATCATCGGCGCAGTGGGCGCGCTGCCATGGCAGCGCGCCACGCTCCAGCGAGCATGGCTGCGATGCGTTTGCGACCCTGCCCCTCTGGACCGAAGACGATCTGGGTGGAACCGCTGGATTGACCCGATAGATTCGATCCCGCGCGGGCGCGGGCACGGGCATCAGCGGCGCATGTGCGCGCGGATGCGACCCCGCTGCCTCCACGGGACTCCCAGGGGCGACGCAGCGCGGAGATCGGCGCTGGCGCTGATCGCGTCGTATGGCGGTGCATCGCTGACCAGTCGCGCACGGGCGCTGGCGCCCGATTCGGTTCCGAGAAGGAACAGTTCTCGGAACCAACTCGATCCAGTCTTCGTGTGCTTCGCCTCTGCGCGCACCGTTTCTCTTCCAGGCATCCTCGTCTGCCGTCGCCTTCTTCTGCTGCCCGGCTATCAGACGACGTCGCTATCCCTGTCTGTCGGGTGCTGGACGTTCGATGCATCACCCCGTTGCCAGCGCCCGCAGGGCGAAGGGGTGCGCGGCGCCGATCTGGTCTTCGCCTGCATCGGTCCGGCGCTCGAACGCTTCAGCCGCTTCCGCCGCGTCAAAACCGCCGGCGGGCGGGAGATTGCGCTGGCGGAGTTCCTCGACAACGTGTGGGAAGTCGTCGGGCGGGCAGCGTTGGCGCAGGCGCCGGGAACGGCGGAAGCGCAGGCGCGCGACAGACCTTCGACCGGCTCAGGGTTCCACGGCGCGGGCGCGCCGGAAGAAGATGCGCGCCTGAACGCGCTCTTCCTCTGGACGCTGCAAAGCGCGCTGAACGGCAACGAGCGCAATGGCGCGCCAGCGCGGGATGATGACCACGATGATGACGCTGCAGCGATGGACGACGAGGGCGACGACGCGGATGATGCGCGTCCGGCGCAGCAGAAAAAGGACGGCGGATACGTGCTGGTCTTCGATGTGGTGCGCCGGTTTGCGCAGCCGCCCGGCATCGACCTGGCGCGCTGGGAGGGGCGGATCATCGCCACTGAGAAGGGGGTGGTGCGGCAGCTGCCGGTGCGGGATCGCACTTGACAGCGCGTCGGGCGGGACGGCGCAGCGGCAATCGCGCAGCAGATCGCGCGGACGCCAGCGCCGTGCATGCAACGGTCGCTCTTCCCCGATCCGGCGCCAGCGCCGCGCCGATCGCCGCGCAGCAAGCGCGCACCATGCACCCCGCCACGATGCGGGCGCCCGCGAGGGCGGCACGTGGGCGCGGATGACGGTCGTCATGGAACGCGGATCGCCACGGCTGCGACAGATGGGCGCGGATGGGGGAGGACGTCATCAATCCGTGCGCATCCGTGGGCGATTGCACCGTGCCGGTATGAGACGCGGATCGCCACGGCTGCGATGGATGGGCGCGGATCGGAACGTCCCGCAATCCGTGGGCGTCCGTCCCGATCCGGTGGCGTCCGCATTCGCTGCCCCCTCACCGCACCACGAGCGGCAGGTAGATGCGCGGCAGCGGATGCGCGGCGATGCGATCAGCGCGGTGATTGCCCCCCGCGTTGGTGAACTTGCCGCCGACGTACACATTGCTCCCGCTCACCGCGAGGGCGTAGACCGTGCTGTTCACTCCGCCGCCGAGGGGGCGCCATTGCGCGCCGTCCCAGCGCGCGATGCGGCTGGTGTTGGGGACGCCCCCCGCGTTGGTGAACTTGCCGCCGACGTACACATCGCTCCCGCTCACCGCGAGGGCGAGGACCGTGGAGTTCAGCCCGCCGCCGAGGGGCGCCCATTCGCCCCCGCCCCGCGCGCCCTGGTGGCGCCGCGCCCGTTCCCCCCCGCGGGGGGCGTCCCCAACCCCCGCCGCATCGCGCGCTGGGACGGCGCGCAATGGCGCCCCCTCGGCGGCGGAGTGAACGGCTCGGTCTCCGCCCTCGCGGTGAGCGGCGGGCAGGTGTACGTCGGCGGCGCGTTCACCGACGCGGGGGGGAACGTGAACGCCG